>CAWFID010000020.1:0-30226 GCA_963815765.1 uncultured Bacillaceae bacterium | reverse complement strand
TCAAAAAAAACAACAATCCGATAAATCCCGTGGACATCTTAGAGTAATTAAATGAAATGGTGTGATTAATTATTTTTTATAAAATCATATAAATATAGGGACGGTACTTGGATTCCAACCAATTCGGCAGTTCATTGAAAATTCGACTATCGTTCTTAAACAGGAAATTAGGTTAATGATTAGAAATAATTGAAAGTAATTAAACTCGACGACTTAAGGGGTCATCCCCCAAGTTCTCTGTTTCTCTACATAGAACATTCTTGTAAAACCAGAATATTTGGGGTGAACTGTGAATTTATCTCTCATTTATTCCATTCCTTGAACGGCGTTTATAATCCCTTTCAATTCCTTCCTTCGACTTTCGATCAAGGCTCTTCCCACTTCGAAAGTTCATCACGACTTCATTGACCGCTTCATAATTAAGCTGGGTTCCTTCAGGGTCAGCATGATAATCAACGGCGAAGTCCTCTTCAATTCCAAATTTCGTAGCGGTTGAGATGGCATCGATATTGGCCCCAAGGAACATAAAGTCCCAGCCGAATTTCTGTTTTTGATGCTGGACCATTTTTTGAATTTGATTTGTTGTGTATTCCGTACTAGCATTCTCCATTCCATCCGTTGTGATCACAAATAGGACCTTTTCTGCTCGTTCATCCTCACTGGTTCTTTTTTGTACATTTATCATTTTTTGAATCGAAAAACCAATCGCATCTAATAACGCAGTCGTGCCCCCTACTTCATAATCCTTTTCGGTAATAGGAGAGATTCCTTTAATAGGGATGCGGTCATGTAATAATTCATATCCGTGATCGAATAACACCGTCGTAACAAAAGCTTCTCCTTCTGCTTTTTGTTGTTTCTTCAACATGGCATTGAAACCACCAATGGTGTCCTCTTCAAGCCCTCCCATGGAACCACTTTTATCTAAAATAAACACTAACTCTGTTTTATTTCTTTTCATCCTTATCATCCTCCGTTTCTTTGATACGTTAAGGATAACAAGATTCAGAAAAGAAATGGTCGCTTTCAAAGCGACATTTTAAGCACCAAGTAGTGGCTGATCAAAAGCAAATAGAGCTTCATTGATTTCATGGATATTATAGTTCTCTTGTTTGATAAAAAATTCAATAATCACGTCAAATTTATGGCTGTGTGACAAGGCATATCCAGCAGCCTCTAATAATTCAATGGTTTCTTCTATATTTAATTGTAAGGCAATAGCTAAAGCGAAAACGGTTTTCTTTTTTGGGGAATAATCGACTTCATTTCGAATTTTCGAGAATAATCGTCGGTCCATATTCGCTCTTTTATATACCTCTACATCCTTCATTCCTTTTTCATCAATGACCCGAAAGAGCCGCTCGGAGAAGGATTCATCTAATTCGTTGAGCAGATTAACTAACGAAGCGCTCTCCTCAATCTCTACATCCTGTTGGTACATTTTGACTTCAGGCCATGAGTCTAGGATAATCGGTTCTTCCAAACTATTCCGCTGAAATGTGCTTTCGATTTCCTCCACATAATGCTCGTCAATATATTGATGAATCGAAGAAAATAACTTTTTACTTAGACCGAAAGAGTTTTTATCAAAAACCACTAGATACACATGTATGTCATGGTGCATTAAAAAGGAACTGATGGAGCTAACGGCAATTTGTAAGGCTTCCTCTTTTGGATACCCATAAATGCCAGTTGAAATCAATGGAAAAGCGATTGATTCACATTGATGATTTTTCGCTAGTTTCAAAGAGTTCTCATAAGAGGCCTTTAGCAAAGCCTCTTCTTGATTTAACCCACCCTGCCAAATCGGTCCTGGTGTATGAATGATCCATTTGGCATCAAGCTTAAATCCAGCGGTGATGACCGCTTCTCCTACCTTACATCCTCCGATTTTATTGCAGGCTTCCTGCAGCTCCTTCTCACCCGCTGCGCGAAAAATAGACCCACATACACCGCCACCCATTTGCAGTGCAGGATTCGCAGCATTCACAATCGCATCTACCTTCATCTTTGTAAGATCATTGCGTACAATTTCTAATGGCATCTTATCTTCCTCTTCCCATTAAAATCTCTATATTTTTCATCATACCTTTTTTTGGGGATTTTAAAAGAGCAAGGTTGAATAACCATCCCGATATGCGCCGTCTAATTTAATTTTCAAAAGATGGATGGTACAGGCAACCCCGGTTCTTTTTCATATTGAAAAGTAGAAATTAAATCAGCACAATTACCCAAAAACGGACAGATTCAAAAAAATAATTGTTATAATACATTTGTTTTTTTATCAGAACTGTATTATAATAGATTTAGGTTGGATAGCACGCGTGGCTGTCATGGTATTCGGCGAAGGTGGAGCCGGTACTCAGAAGGTTGTCAGGGATCTATACTATGAATTCATACATACACTTCATGCTCAGGCAAAATACTAGTTTCATAGTTTGGGTCCTTTTACATTATTAGGGGCGAGAGTTTATATAGAACATTTTGCAGCTATTACTGAAAAATAATAGCTGTTTTTTGGATAAAAGTAACATTTGTGGGCGATTGATAACGATAGGTAAGTCTTTGGATACCACTGGAGGTTCCCCCGCAAACAGACATTCCAGTCTAGCCTGTTCCCAAATTTAATAGGCGCCGGGCACCATCCAGTCTTCCGGATGGTGCCCAGCGCCTATTTTTTTCCCTTAACTTGCAGATCGGGTTGAAGATGTCTATGGTACCATCCTTTCCAAAATTAGCTGGCATGAGTCCGGTTCAATATCGAATTCACACCAGCCAATTAGCTGCTTAATATAAAACGCCAACATTTGGGGGTCACATCATTCTTGCGTTTGGTTACGCAAGAACCGTCCCCTTGTCACTAATCATGTGCTGGTTTTTTCCAAAACATTGCGATGATAATCCCAAGCACAAGAACGATTGTAGAAAAATAATATGGATAGTTCATATTTATATCAAATAAAAGACCTCCTACAATGGGTCCGAAAATATTTCCTATGCTCGTGAACATGGAGTTCATACCACCAACAAAACCTTGCTCATTGCCAGCGATTTTCGACAAGTATGTTGTAATGGCTGGCCGGATTAAGTCAAATCCAACGAATAACACGAAGGCTGTCAACATAATGGACATATACGAATTCACAACTGTCACTAGCAAGACAAGCATAGCAGACATCACAAAGCAGTAGCGAATGAGTGAAATTTCGCCCATTTTCTTCGTCATGCGCTCAAAAAGGAATAATTGAGCCAATGCCCCGAAAAGACCTCCACCTGTGACGACAATGGCAATATCCTTCGGTGAAAAGCCAAATTTATGGTCAACGAATAAACTAAAAAGAGATTCGAAGGAGGCTAGTCCGAAACTAGAAATGAAAATGAGTAAGAAAGCAATAAAATAGATCGGCTGGAATATTTTTTGAAAACTGGCCTTTCCACTTAATGGATCGGCTTTATGTACCTCAGCTGTTTTTTTCGGCTCTTTTAATAATAAAAGGGAAAGAATTGCCGCTACAACACCGAACATAGCTGCTGCGAAAAACGGCAGACGTGTGTTGATTTCTGCCAAAAACCCGCCAAGCCCTGGTCCAATAATAAAGCCCGTGTTTATGGCGGCTGACATAAGCCCTAGTGCTTTTGATCTTTCATGCATCGATGTAATATCTGCTATAAAGGCAGTTACAGCAGGCATAATGAAGGCAGCACTAAGTCCCCCAAGCAGCCGCGAAATGAATAAGACAGAAACGCTTTGTCCAAGTCCGAATAATAATTCTGAAACCGAAAAAATAAATAAGCCAATGATAATCATCGGCTTGCGCCCATACTGATCCACCCACTTGCCCGCAATCGGTGAGCATATTAGCTGAGCAAGCGCAAACACCGCTACTAGATAGCCCACCGTCGAACCGCTAATATCGAGCTCATTCATTAAAGTTGGCAGGACTGGAATGACTAGCCCAATCCCTAAAAAAGCAACAAATGCATTCCCTAGTAAAATACTTAGAGTGATTTTTCGATTATTTTCGTGCATTATTTTAATCTCCTTAATAAATAGACGGATGGTGCCTAGCACCAAGTTTCATTTGGAAACGCAAGAACCGTCCCCCTGTTTGCCCCACTATCATCATACCTTTTTTTAGAGATTTTAAAAAGACAGGCACCGTCCTATTACTGGACAGTGCCTGTCTTTTTGGTTCCGTAAAACAAGATTATTCGGGTGTAACGGTAACTTCTATTTAAAATAAGGAACTTTCTTCAAAGCCACACAAACGGGAAGGGCAATGATCATTCCTAATGCATTTTGAAGGAGGTCTCCAGGGATCGAAGTTAAAGGCACAATCCAATTCCCGTATAGAATCACTTCACCAAAGTAGTAAACCGCTATCATAAATGGAATGGAAACGATGGTTGCGATTATATTTAATGCAAGGCTACTCCCTTTGCGTCCTTTTGACCAAGCAATTTTCCCAACGATGAACCCTTGCAATCCACGTGCGACAATCGTGATCGGTGCCCACAACAACCAACCACCCACTAAATCAAATAAGCCCATTCCGATTGCACCAGCAAGAGCTCCCTTTTTAGGACCAAATAAAATCGATGCAATAAACAGCATACCCGTTCCAAGATGAACTAATCCTCCATTTACAGAAATGGGTAGTTTAATATTCAAAAAGAATGTCGATAGGAAAACGAGTGCAACTAACATGGCTGTCATAATTAAATCTAATGTTTTTTGACTTGTTTTTGCATAACCTTGTGTTTTCTCGATGTTTTGCATAGTATGAACCTTCCTCACTTGTTTTTTCTGTGATTTTACCATTCTACTGGTATATAAAAAAGTGCCATTTTATCAAAAAAAATCAGTCCATATTTTAAACCTATTTGTGTTAATATGAATTTAATTTAAGTGTTTTGGAGGTTATGATGAAAAAAGTTGCCGTCATACAGGATCTATCATCTTTTGGAAAATGTTCATTAACAGCTGCAATTCCTGTTTTATCGGTCATGGGGGTACAGGCCTGTCCATTACCCACAGCTGTACTCTCTGCACAAACCGGTTATCCTAGTTTTTATTGCGAAGATTTTACGTCTAAAATGAACCATTTCACAGAGGAATGGAGTAAACTTAATACCACCTTTGATGGAATCACCACTGGTTTCGTTACGGGTGAAGAACAAATATATAATATTTTTCAATTTCTGGACAAATTTTATACGAGTGAAACCACTTTACTGGTTGATCCGGTCATGGGGGATATCGGTGAAGTCTATAAACTTTTCACCGATCAATTGCTTGAACTAATGAAAGAACTTGTGAAGCGTGCGGATGTAATTACGCCAAATGTTACGGAGTGCTGTTTATTAACCGGAACTTCATACGAAAAGCTACAAGGCTATTCAAATGAAAAGGACTATAGAAAAGCAGTAGAAGAAGCCGGCACTATTTTGCAGCAAGAAACGAAGTCTCAGGTCATCATCACCGGAGTGAATCCACCGTCCTCGGATGGGGATAAGCGATTGATCGGAAATATGTACTTGGATGGGGATAAAACCTTTTATTCTGCGATGCCTTACAATGGAAAAAGCTATTCTGGTACGGGTGATTTGTTTGCTGCTGTCATTATGGGTAGTTTAATGCGTGGGGAGAACTTAGAACAATCTGTAGAGCTGGCTATGTCGTTTCTGATTGAGGCCATCCATGACTCCTCTATGGAGCAAGTTCCCGAAGTAGAAGGTGTTAACTTCGAAAAATATTTAAGAATATTACTATAATAGAAAACAAAGGGGACGGTTTCCCGCATTTACAAACGCGAGAAGTAAGCCCGAATTCAAACAACGCATATATTCACGTAGCACCTCCTGATATGATACAAGTATCAATTTAAAGGAGGTGCTTTTCTAATGCCACAAGAGAAATTAACTATCGTCCCCGTCACACTTCATCGCGAAAATATAATTACAAATTCATCAACCCCTACACTAACACGATCCTCTAGCAGCTGTACGATCAAAACGGCAAATGCTGAGGTCTCCTTTTATAATGATGTAGAGGAGCACATCATTCAAACAATCATGAGGGAGTTGAAACATTGGTGAAACGTGATTATACAGATGTGAAAAATATCTATATCATATGTGGAAAAACTGATATGCGAAAAGGAATTGACGGACTAGCAACTCTAATTCAAGATTCTTTCGAACTTGATCCATATGGCGATTCTATATTCTTGTTTTCTGGATGGAAAAAAGATCGATATAAATGTTTGTATTTTGAGGGAGATGGCTTTGCCATGCTCTACAAGCGTTTGGATAATGGAAAGCTACAATGGCCTAAAGATGAACAAGCTGTGTGCAATCTTTCGCAAACTCAGCTTCGCTGGCTGCTCGAAGGTTTAGGCATTCAGCAGCCAAAGGCCATCCAACCATCAGAAAAAGGAACTTTTTAAATTTACTTTTTCCTTTATTTCACTACCCCAACTCGTTATAATTGAAGGAACGAGAACGAACGAAACGTGGTGAAATGTTGTGGGAAACGATTCTGCTTCTAACGAAAAATTAATTCAACTACTTGAGAAACAGCTAGCTCATTCAAACCAGCAAAATAAAGAACTATCAAAAAAGCTAGATCAATCGACTAAACAGATTGAAGCATTAACCGAACAACTTCGCCAGTTAACTAAGTTATTATATGGATCAAAAACCGAAAAGACTAAATATAATGCACTAGATGGACAAGGTTCATTATTTGATGATGACCCATCTTTTAGCGAATCTGAGCACACAGAAGAACAAAGCCAACAGACCATTTCTTATACTGTTGTACGCAAGATTCAAAAGAAAAAACGAAATGATTCATTGAATGATGATGTGGAGGTAGAGGAAGTTCACCATCATCCAGAAAATACGCAATGCGATTGTTGTCAGGGACCAATGATTGAAATTGGCAGTACTATGGTACGAGAAGAAGCAGAATTTATCCCTGCAAAAATGAAGAAAGTTCAACACTACGAGCACGCGTATGAATGTAAAACGTGTAAAAGCGATACATCACAAAAGACTCAAATTAAACGTGGTAAAACTCCACAAGCACCCATTCAACGCAGTATCGCAAGTCCAAGTGTCCTTGCCAAAGTTATCTATGATAAATTTGCACAATACTTACCTCTTTACCGTCAAGTAAAGGAATGGGAACGTTATGGTTTGAATACCAATGATAAGAATCTTTCCAATTGGGTCATCCGTGCAGCGCATGATTGGTTAATGCCTGTTTATGAAGTAATGAAACATTTGATGATGGCTAAATCTGTTTTGCATGTCGACGAGACTTATGCGCAAATTATCAACCGATCTGATGGCAAATCTGGACAAGTGAATGCTTATAATTGGGTGTTTCGAAGTGTGCTGAGCCAAGGACCAATAATAACTCTTTTTCAAAGCTCATTATCACGTGCTCGATCTGTCCTTGAAAATTTCATAGACGGATTTTCGGGAACGATTATTTGTGATGGTTATTCTGCCTATGATAAATTGGAAGGTGTTACCTTTTCAAATTGTTTTGCGCACGTTCGACGTTACTGGCTGAAAGCAGGCAGCAAAAATGGGCAAATTGGTATGAATTACTGTGACGAGTTATATCGTCTTGAAAGGAAATTTAAGCATTTATCTCCGAGTAAACGAAGAAAACAACGTCAAAAATATTCGAAACCAATTGTAGAAAAGTTCCTTGAGTGGGTAGAAACATCCCCCTTCTACGGCAAAAGTGCACTTGCGAAAGCAGCTGAATACACATTGAACAGGGCCAATGGACTTAAGGCATTCTTAAAAGATGGGCGAATTGAAATTGATAATAATCCAGCCGAAAATGCCATCCCTCCAAGTGTGGTTGGTCGAAAAAACTGGATCCACTCTGTTAGTGAAGCTGGTGCAAAAGCCAACGCAATCTGCTTAAGTATCGCAGAAACTGCAAAAGCAAACGGAGTAGATTTTTATCGATATCTATTGAAGTTATTGACGGATTTACCGAATCTAGATATCTATCAACACCCAGAAATATTAAATCAATATATGCCTTGGTCAAAAATGATTCAAGCTGAATGTGGAAATAAACTGAAATAACCGTAAATCTGATAAAAAATTCATGATTTACGGTTATTTGTCATGCGTGCCGAAAAGGTACGCTTATTTTTATAATTCGGGCTTACCTTCATCCAATACCTAAACTGATGAATACTTATGTCATTGGACTCGCACCATTTAACCTGAGTTTGACCACTTGATTTACAATCAGCAATCCTCTTTTCCCATTCTTTTCGTAATTCTAGATTGGGGCTCTTGGTCATGAAAAAACCTCCTCAACTATTTATATTGAAGAGATTATCTCATGGTTATTTGTTTGGTAGTAGGTGGTCTCTATTTTACGCTTACATATATATATTTTAGACAGTAGCATTTACTGAATGTACAAATTTTAACACTTTCATACATTCATATTTTTGATTTGATTGACCTTCAAAACTTACACCCTTTATCCTCGAAAGATGATTAAAAAGCGTATATTCAAATAGGTCATTATTGAAGTGAAAGAATAGGAAAAGCACAATACAAGTAACCATTCGCATATCCTATAAAGATTAATCAGAAAGGAGGTTATATGATGGGTTTTAATGATAGGAAAAAAAAACAGAGAAACTCTAAGCTTAGACAACCAGAAATAAAACCAGAATTAAAAAAATGCTTAAATTGCTTTAAAAGAGCATTACCACCGCCGCAATGCAAATGTATTCCTTCTCAATGTGATTGTCCACCTGGCCCCCCAGGACCTCAAGGTCCACCTGGCCCCCCGGGACTACAAGGAATTGGAGGACCTGCTGGAGAAACAGGAGCCACCGGACCACAGGGACCTGCTGGAGAAACAGGAGCCACTGGACCACAGGGACCTGCTGGAGGAACAGGAGCCACTGGACCGCAGGGACCTGCTGGAGGAACAGGAGCCACTGGACCGCAGGGACCTGCTGGTGGTTTGTCCGAATACGCGTACATTTACAACTTAGATGCTCAAGTGGTTCCGTTAGAGACGGATGTTAATTTTAGTACAAATGGATTTCTTACACCTGGAATTTCGCATGCTCCCGGAAGCCTCTTCGATTCAAATTACCAATGCTGGTATTTACGAGGTTACTTTCGCCGTGTCAGGTACAGAACCGAATCAATTTGGACTATTTTTAAATGGTGTCGTCGTTCCGGGAACAATATATGCTTCAGGTGCTGGAACACAGCAAAACAACGGTCAAGCAATATTCGCTATAGGAGCCGGTGATGTTCTTACTCTTCGAAATCATACTTCTGCAGCAGCGGTTACCCTTGCGACTCCGATCGGAGGCACACAAGCAAACGTAAACGCTTCTATTGTCATAAAAAAATTAAATTAGTTTCAAATGGATATGGAACTCTCACAAAAAATCAAAGTGAAGTTGTAAAGCAGTTTCCAAGCTTTCGATCAAGCGGTCCAGGTGGAAAGGGAGGAAACATTTGGTGGAAATTACCTTGGTTTCACAGGGCGAAGAATTCAACAATCTGCAGATCCGAACAATTGGGGAGCCATACCACGAAGGAACTTTTTGAATTAATAACGTAATAATTATTAAATCTCCTGCATAGGGGGATTTTTTTTCTTCGAATATGTAGTTGTAGCCTAGGAATCTTTATCAGAATAGATAACTTACATAGTATCCGAGTATTTGAAGGTGACTGGATTAAAAACATATCTCTTACGAAATTGCTCTTAGGTGATCTTTAGTTTAGGCTCAGAAAGTAGTGGAAATGTGGAGGGAATTAGCTAGAAAGAACCTTTTGAAGGCTTTATAGAAATAAAGAAGTCGTTGGTTCGAGAGTGTATTCAGCATACAAAGTATTCAAAGGAATTGGAAAACGACACCTAACCATTCCTGGAAATATCTAACCGTATCATAATAACCTTTGATCGTACTCTTACGTCTTCCTTCTCCTTCCTTTGCTTTAATAAAGATTTCAACTGCATCATGAATAGTATATCGGACATCGTTGGTATGTCGGTCATTACGTGAAACTTTTTGTCCTCTTTGTGCAACGAATGTACGTCCCCTGTGTAATTCTGCCTCTCCAAATGGTGGCTATATGTCCTATATACACATTTTTTTCATGTCCTACAGTGTGGTTAAAAAATAGCAAAAAAACGTTAATTTAAAGCTATATTTCAACCTACATAAAACAACGGTTAAATAGCATTAAATTAACGTTTCCTTTAAATTTATGTCCCAGAAGTACTTTTAAGTACTCCCGCGGACGTTGATTTTACTGGGTTTCTAAGATGTTATGTGTAGAATTTGTGTAAGGAATTCTAAGTAATTTAGGACGATACTTTAACTGAATATATTGATAGCTTAAAGAAGAAATTAGAACTTCTTAAAAGACGAATAAATGGGATAAAAACTGAAAAGAAGAAATTACTGGGTCTGATAATGAAGGAATATATTACTGATGAAGAATTTAAGGAACTCAGACAGGAATTAGAGGATAATAATCCAAGTAACATGTAGAAAATAAAATAGCCGTATATCTGATAAAAAATTAATGATATACAGCTATTTGTCATGCGTATCGAATAGGTGCGCTTATTTTTTATAATTCGGGCTTACCGCGAGAAACCGTCCCCAGTTATTATTCAGTCCAACACATTATTTAAGAATTTTAATCTTTGGTCTGCATTTCCTTTTGTGATGATATCTACACCACTATCGATAATCGGCTGTACCTTTTCTCCCTTTGTAGTCTTTTTTGCAGCTTCAATGCTTAAATACCCTATATCATAAGGGTTTTGTGCGACTGTACCAGTAAGGGTTCCTTCCTTGATGAACGTAAGCATTTCGGTCAGTCCATCTGTTCCTGTAATCGGTATATCAAGGCCATGTTCCTGGATAACCTTTAACGCAGGAATGGCAACAAAATCACTTGAGGTGATCACGCCCTTAAGATCAGGGTGCTCCTGCAAAATCGTTTTCATTGCTTCTTCAGTTGCATTAGAATCAATAATCGGTAAATCAACTTTTTCAGTTGCTACCTTGATTCCTACCGTGTCTAAACTCATTTTAGCTCCTTCTATTCGCTCCTCTTCAATGGATGTTTGTCTGCCAAGAAGCGCAACTTGATCTCCAGGCTGAAGCTGTGAGGCTAATAAAATTCCCGCTTTTTTTCCTAATTCTAAATTGTTGGTACCGATATAGGCTGCTTTCTTTTCCCATGAATCATCTGAATTCATGAGCAATATAGGAATATGACGCTGAGCAAACTCATCCAATATGGGGTTGACCTCTGAGCTTATTGGTGAGACCACTAATACATCAGGTTCTTCTTTAAGAACACCCTTTAATAGATCCATCTGTTCTTCTATTGTTCCATTTTTCGTACCAACCACTTTCCCATCTATGCCAAAATCTTTAAATCCCTTTTCCGCTCCTGCCTTAATAATGTCCCAATACTGTAAGTCTAAAATTCTTAAAACGACGACTACTTTCGGCTTTTCTTCTATAAATTGTTTATAAATATAAAAGCTTGACAGTACGACAAAAATAGAAAGAAGAGTTAGAAAAAACAGGTTTGCGTTTTATAGACATTTTTAGTCCCCTCTTTCCTTTCTCAGGTTAGAAAATCCCGATCATCCCTAGCACCTATCGATCCCTGATTTTAAATATAATGGAAAAGGTTGTCCCATTTTCTCCTGTCTTTATATCAATATCTGCTCCATGTCGCTCAGCCACACTAAAGCAAATCGCTAAACCTAATCCCGTACCTTTCACCTTAGTAGTAAAGAAAGGTGTACCTATTTTTCCTAAAACCTCTTCGCTCATGCCTGATCCTTGATCTTTTATTTTCAACACGACTGCTCGTTCTTCGATTAACGTCATGATCGTAAGTTTGCCGCCAGCACTCATGGCATCAAGCCCATTCAAAGCGATGTTTAAGATCAATTGACGAATTTCTTTTTCATCTATAAATATATCTACACATGAACTTAACTGAAGGACCACTTGTTTACTAGCTCGCATGGCCTCTGCTTGAATCAGTGGAAATAATGCTTCAATGATCGTATTTAAATTTTGCATTTTTTTATCACTTACTTTGTTTTTAGCCAAATTAAGAAATTCAGTAATAATCGAGTTCGCTCGATTTAATTCATCCAGCATCAGTTCAATAATATCGCCTGATATTTGATTTTCCTTTGCTACTTGTAAAAAACCATAAACCGTTGTCATTGGATTTCGAATTTCGTGTGCAATTCCTGCTGCCATCTCGCCAATTAAATTTAATCGGTCTAACCGTGATAACTCATGTTCAAAAAGGACTTTTTCCGTAATATCTGTCAATACAAAAAGAATACAAGGTTCTGGTTCAAGATCAATCAGTTCCGATGATAATAATCCCGTCCGCCTTTCCCCACTCTTCGTTTTATAGCCAATTTTCACATTACGTATAGGCTCTTGCAATGGGATTGTCTGCCCATTCGCTTCCTCTATAAAATCAAGTATATTGATTTTTTGTTTTAACAACTCATCATACCCATAACCCGTAAAGTTTACCCAGCTTGTATTAACATCAATATACCTTTCATTCTTTATTGAATAAATCGCCTTTAAGCTAGGACTGGACTCAAATACTTTTCGAAACCTACCTTGAGAAACATAGAGATGATCCGTAATCTTTTTTCTCTCCACAATTTCTTTCTGCAGCTTTTCATTCGCTAATAAGAGATCTAACGTACGTTCTTCTACCATTTTTTCTAGTTCATTGAACTGCTGATTTTTCACTGCTTCTATTTGTTTTCTTTCTGTAACATCGCGAATCGTACAAACAAAGATTTGTTGATTGTCTATACTCGTCCTTCCAATTTGAATATCGGCTGGAAAATAACTTTCGTCCTTTCGTAAGGCAACCGATTCGAATCACCTTTCCGATTTCTTGCTTCATGAAGGATAAGAGTATGTGAGGAGAGCACTCTTCGTTGTCTCCCCTTACTTGTAGAAAAAGCCTAGAGATATTCTCTCCGATCAGTTCATTAGGCTGATAACCAAACATACTGGTTAAAGCAGGATTTCCCGATAATATGAAGCCTTGTTCGTCGAACGTAATAATACTGTCCATTAACGTTTCACCGATCACTCGATTTAAGGCTTCTGTCCGTCGTAAATCCGACGAGGTCTGATCTAACTTTTGAGTGATTTCCTGTAGCTCGACTGTACGTTTACGCTCACTCTTCTTAACTTTCTCTTCATATTTTTGATGGAGTTCCACGAATTTTTCTATTTTTTGTTTTAATACTTCAGGTTGAAATGGTTTAAAAATATAATCAATCGCTCCAACAGAATAACCATGTTGAACATTTTCACTATCTTGGCTAATCGCCGTAATAAAAATAATCGGAGTATGCTTTGTTTTTTCTCTCGCTCGTATCAGCTTTGCTGTTTCAAAGCCATTTAACCCTGGCATCTGTACATCTAGTAAAATAATAGCAAAATCTTGCTTGAGCAGACATTTTAACGCGTCTTTCCCGCTGTTTGCAGTAACTAAACGATAATTAGGAGACGAAAGTACAGCTTCCAGTGCAAGTAAATTTTCGGGATGATCGTCTACCATCAATATATTTACTTTTTTAGAAGAGGCACTATTTAAATTTACGGTAGAGTTTTTCTGTAGTATCGATTTCTTCATAGCAGTTTCCATGACTTGTAAACCTAATCCCCTCTCTCTTCCCTAGCCCAAGAAAGCCACCTAAACTTAAGCTCTCATAAAAAAGCTGGTGAACCTCATTTTGTAAACTCTTATTAAAATAGATGAGAACATTTCGACAAATAATAATATCAAACTCATTAAACGAAGAATCTGTTACTAAATTATGTTCTGCATAGATCATGTTTTTTTGAAGAAAGGAATGAAAAACAACTTTTTCATCTACTACCTTGTAATATTCTGAGAAATCGCTTGTTCCCCCGGCCTCAATATAATTCTTCGTGTATAGCTGCATATTGGATAAAGAAAAGGCACCTTTCTTCGCCTGATCGATCATCTTTGCGTTAAAATCGGTTGCATATAGTTTAACTTTTTCATAGATTCCCTCTTCATGTAAAAGAATAGCCATTGAATAAACTTCCTCACCGGTAGAGCATCCTACATGCCAAATACGAATGTTTGGATAATCTCTTACAAATGGGATGATAGTGGTTCGAAATGATTTAAAAAACTCAGGATCACGAAACATCTCGGTCACATTGATCGAAAAATGGGAAAATAACTGCTTCATCGTGTCAGGATCACGAAGAATCTTTTCCTGTAGTGCAGAAATACTCGTTAACTGTTCCTTATGAACACAATGTAAAATTCTTCTCTTAATAAAGGATGGTGCATAATTTCTAAAATCATAACCATAATAGCGATGGATCGCTTCTAGCAGTAAATCGATTTCAATCTTTTCTATTTCTTCATTTTGGATTGGATTTTGTATGACTGTATTCATTCGAAATGGCTTATCCTTCCTTTTGATATAACCACACATGCATCAACGAGAATAACTGATCGATATTAATGGGCTTGACTGATAAAATCTGATGCTCCCGCTTCTAAACATTCTTCTCGACTCTTTTTCATTGCTTTGGCTGTAAGGGCAATAATGGGTAATCCCTTATATTTGGCGATTTTTCGAATTCTTCGCATGGCCTCAAAACCATCCATCTCAGGCATCATAATATCCATTAAAATGATATCCGTATCTGGATGACCTTGTAACATTTCAATTCCTTCACGACCGTTTTCTGCTACAATGATATCCATTTCGTATTTCTCCAGGGCGATCGTTAAGGCATAAACATTTCTTATATCATCGTCGACAATGAGCACCTTTTTATTTTTTAGAGAAGATTTTCCATATTTTTTTAACTCATGGCTTTCTTCTACTTCAGGATGACTGTCCAGTGAATCATCCTCATACTGAAGCCCTGCTGAAGCTTCCTCTATAAACGACGTCACCTCTACTACCTTCTCGCTCGATTGTAAGATGGGTAAATAGAGAGTAAAGTTGCTTCCTTCCCCTACTGTACTGTTTAACTCAATAAATCCGCCTAATAAATTAGCCATTTCACGACTAATGGATAATCCTAATCCTGTCCCACCATACTTTCGGCTTGTCGTACCATCAGCTTGTTTAAAAGCATCAAATATCGCCCTTTGTTTTTCAGTAGGGATTCCAATACCTGTATCAATGACTGAAAAGGCTAACATCGATTGTGCTTGTTTACTGACATCCATTTCGTTTGTAACCCTTTCTTTCATGATCTTTTGAATGACAAGTGATACACTGCCAGTTTCAGTAAATTTAAATGCATTTGAAAGCAAATTATTTAAGATTTGCTGTAAACGATGCCTATCCGTATAAACATACCTTGGCAGATCATGTTCTAATTGAATATGAAATACAATTTCCTTTTGACCGGCAATCGGCGAAAATTGTTTAAGGGCATAATTTTGAACTTCCTGTAGATCTACTTCTTTCTGAATCACTTCTAATTTTCCTGACTCTACTTTTGCTAAATCCAAAATATCATTGATTAATCGCAGCAAATCATTACCAGAAGTATAAATGGTACGAATGTATTCCTTTTCCTTTTCTGTCAGGTGACTCGCTTCGTTTTCAGAAAGAATCTGGGCTAATATCAGTAAACTATTCAGTGGTGTTCTAAGCTCATGAGACATATTCGCTAAAAACTCAGATTTATATTGTGAGCTTACCTCTAATTGTTGAGCCTTTTCCTCAAGAGCCTCTTTCACTTCCTCTAACTCTTGTTTCTTTTCTTCAGAGGCTGCATATTGTTCCTCAAGCTGTTCATTTGTCGTCCTTAACTCCTCTTGCTGTAATTGAAGTTCTTCCGATTGGACTTGAAGTTCCTCTGTTAAGGTTTGAGATTCTTGCAGTAGTCTTTCCGCTTTCATATGATTTGAAATACTATTAATCGTAATTCCAATTGTGCTAGTGACTTCTTCAAGAAGTTTTATTTGACTAGAACTAAAGGATTCGAATGAGGCAATTTCAATAACCGCTAATACGTCCCCTTCAAACTGAACAGGTAGGATCATAATATTTTTCGGTGAGCCCTCTCCTGTACCCGAACGTATTTTTATATAATCATGAGGTACTTGATTCAGTACGATGGTCTGCTTTTCAAGCACACATTGCCCAATCAGTCCCTCACCAATTTGAAAAGATTCATCTTTATGATTGAAATTGGTATACGCGTAAGCAGCCATCCTTTTAAGAACAGGCTGTTTTCCTTCATTACTCTTAAAATAAAATACTCCGAAACTTGCCCCTACCATCGGTACAATCTTTGAGATTAATAATTCAGCAAGCATCTGTATATCTTTGGCTTTTGGGTACATCGTAGCAATTTCAGCAATTTTCGTATTGAGCCAACTATGTTCTTCCGCCTCTCCTAATAGTTGTTTTTCAAGTTTGCTATGTTCTTCCAGTTGCGTAACCATTTTGTTAAAAGCAACAGCGATTGAACCAATCTCATCTTTTGTTCTGACTTCAATCCGAGGCAATTGATCCAGATTATGATTATTAACACTTTCTAAGACCGTCGTTACATGATGAAGGTTCTTTGTCAAACCTCTAATGATCCAAAGCATGATTCCGATTCCTACACTCAAGGCGACCACTAAGTAGATATAAATGATTGTGACAGCCCAATTATACGTTTCTCGGGATCTAAAAAGTTCATTTTTCATTTCTTGTTCCTGTAATCCAAGGAGAAGATTAGAAATTTGCAACATTCTTTCTCGAGTAAGTTTGACTTCATTGATAAGTTCTGGCTGAATCTCTACCTTACTGTCTAATTTTTTCATTGTGATCATTTGCAGCACGATCGTTTGATAGGAATCATGCAGTGCTGCATATTTTTCCATTAATTCGATCGACTGTTCTTGAGTATCCATTTCTCCAAGTAACTCAATTCCATGTCTCATCTTTAAATTAGATTCTTCCCAGTCATTTATGGAGGTTGTCACACCTTCATTCGATTGTTCATCCATCATTTCTCTAAATACCCTACCAACATTTGATGTCTCGTACTTTATCTCTGAAGCAATATCAATACGTGCATACAGATCATTTACAACTGTTTGCATATTGATCATAGACTGATCAAGCAATCTCATTAAAATAACTACACTAATAGAAATTAATAATATGATTAATCCTATGCTCGCATAGAGTTTTGATTTAAATTTCATACGGCCTCCTGCCTGGTGCTATATCATCACCCATAGATTACTAGACTTTCTCGAACAGTTCCAAGATTCAAAGGAGCCCAATCCCCATGGATTAGGCTTTCTAAACTATATAATAACATAATAAATTAACATTATAATTAGTACTTTCAAATTTTTTTGAACTAACTGAAACAAGGGGACTTTTCTTGCGTTTCCAAACGCAAGAAAAGTCCCCTTCGCCACTAAATCATCCTCTATAAACACTATCACACGTTCCAGCCAATGGTTCATAAAAACAATGTTGTTTAAATTGACCAGTAAAAGGTTGATCGTACCATGTTGGAGGACACGCACCAGCTGGATTAAAGTACCAAAGAGCATATTTCGCTGGGTGATCTCTCCAGGATTCTAAATTCTGTCTCGCTAGCCTTCTTTCTGAATCTCTTGCCCTTTGATAAAATACATTGCCTTTTTGAACAGCTTCAAAGGAGAAATTTCCTCCTTGTACTTGAAAAATGACTTGTTCAATGGTTCTCAAATCCTTAAAGTCCGGACAATCTGCTACAACACGGTTCACAATGACATTTCCAACATAGAGCATTCCTTGTTTTCCTTCGCCCTCAGCTTCTGCTCTCATCATCCTTGCCATTAAATCAACGTCTGCACTTCGGTAAGCGACTCTTGCCATTTTTTCACCTCCAAAATATAGTATGAAAATAAGTCTACATTCATGTCGATGTTCATAAAAATAAGCAAATAAGGGGACGGTTCTTGCGTTTAAAACGCAAGAACCGTCCCCTTGTCACGATCTTTTTATTTTTTTAATGGATGACTGGTTTGAAATCTGAAATATTTTACCATAATGGATAATATTAGGATCAACGTTTCAAAGAGCGTTCATCGACTCTTCGTGCTGGTGGTTCTAATGACATTCATTATTTTATCTAGGGGTGATCGTATGACTTTACAGCGCACGTTTATCATGCTGAAACCTGATGGTGTCAAACGGGGGTTGATTGGCGAAATCATCAAACGCTTTGAGCAAAAGGGTTTTACTTTATTAAACGCAGAGCTTATGACCATGAACCGTACTAAAGCTGAATATCATTATATGGAGCATCAGAACAAGCCATTTTTCGGTGAATTAGTGGAATTTATTACATCTGGTCCTGTTTTTGCCATGGTTTGGGAAGGGGAAAATATCATTGAGGTTTCTCGTCTAATGATTGGCAAGACCAGTCCATCTGAAGCAATACCAGGTACTATTCGTGGTGACTTTGCATTTTCAAAAGAAGAGAATGTCATCCATGGTTCAGATTCTCTTTTAAGTGCAGAACGGGAAATTGAAAATTTCTTTGGCCTCCTGAAAAAACATATCTCAGAGGATGATTTTCCATTCGAGGATCGACAATCTGTTTGAATACGTTTTAATAAATCCCCTTAACATATCCATGCTAAGGGGATTTGTTTTTTTGAAAATAAATCCTGTGTTTTTGTAAAGGGTCAGAATGAATCACTTACATCACTTGATGTCCAAAGTGTCATCTTTGTTCTTCCCATTACATTTCTTCATTTATCTTTTTAACTGTAATTCCTGCCCATTCCTCATAGCATTTAATGACAGCACTCATATCTTCTGCACCATATCCTTTGGCTTTTGCCATCTGAAAAATTTCTTTTCCAAGTCCTAGAACCGGAGTCGAAATTTCTAATTCTTTTGCTACATTTGATGCTAGACCAAGATCTTTATGTAATAATTGCGTCATGAATTGAGGTTGAAAATCGCGGCTTAACACTTTTTCTGCTTTCATTTCTGCCATTCCGCTTCTGGCTCCACCTCCACTCACAACCTTCACAAAAACTTCTGGGTCAATGCCAGCTTTTGTTGCCATCGTGAGTGCTTCTGAGAATGCTAGAAGATTAATAGCAGACATCGTATTATTAGCTAGTTTCGTGTAGGCGCCTTTTCCATTTTCTCCCATATAATAAACGTTTTTACCCATCGCTAAAAACAAATCCATACATTTTTCATAAATTTCTTTTTTACCACCAACCATAAACGTTAGAGTTCCTTCAATGGCTTGCGGTTCACTGCCTGTTACGGGTGCATCGAGCATTTCAACATTAAGACGCACAAGTTCTTCAGCTACCTTTTTACTTGTAGACGGAGAAATCGTACTAGAATCGACTACAATTAATCCTGGATTGGCACCGTAAATAATACCATTTTCACCGAGAATGACTTCCTCAACAGCAGCATCTGCTGTAAGCATAGTAAATACGACTTCACTTTTCAATGCAACTTCTTTAGGAGAATTGGCAATCATTGCCCCTTCCTCTTTCAGAAAACTCATTTTCTCTTTTGTACGATTGTAAACGATTAGTTCATAACCATTTTTCAGCAAATGATGTGCCATTGGAAGACCCATAGTACCTAAACCGATAAAACCAATTCTCATCAAAATTTCACTCCTTTTAGAGTTTAAGCGTTTTACCTAAACCGCATTGACTAACTCAACACCCACTTCAAATTTTCGTTAGGAAATAAAGTGGAGGTAGTAGTTATCATTACTATGATAACTCAAAAAAGAACACTTGTCCCATCCAATTGAATGCATTTTAGATCATCCCCAATTGTAAATAACGAATCCAGGATGGAACTTGTATTTCTTTAAATGATTTTAAACCACTTCTATTTTACCAAAAATGAAAATGTAATCAGAATTTCAGCAGAATGTAATCTCCTAGTCAAATAAATGAAATCTTATTATGAAATAATCTTACTATTTGAAGAGTTTATACTAAAAGACCTGAAACCTTTTACAAAATGAAGAGGAGCTGATATTTTAATAGAGTCCATTTGTAAGTTGATGATTCAGAAGACTAGGCGGTGTAAAATTTGGCACGAACGAAAAAGAAAAGAAGGGTAAGATGGGCCAGAGTATTTGGTGCCCTCCTTCTCATAAGTATCTTGATGGTTGGTCTTTTTAATGTTTTTCAATTCATAGAAGGAACTGTACAAGCATTCAACCAACCACTCAAAAAAGTGGAAGGGGCACACGCATTCCAAGGAGAGGACCATAAATTAGACGAAGTCAATGTCCTTTTATTAGGCAGTGATTCACGTGGAGAAGAACAAGCTCGAACTGATACGATCATGGTTGCCCATTATAATCTAAAAACTCATCAGGTGAAGGTGATTTCTCTCATGCGTGATATGTACGTCAATGTCGCCGGGTATAACCAGCAAAAATTAAATGCCGCTTTTGCCTATGGAGGGCCAGAATTACTAAGAGAAACGATTAAAGAAAACCTCGGGATCGATCTTCATTATTATGCCATGATCGATTTTCAAGGATTTGAAAAAGCGGTTGATCTCCTCGTTCCAAATGGAATTGAAGTCGACATCCCATACGAGATGTCTGATGGAATAGGCATGACATTAGAAAAAGGGAAGCAGCAACTGCATGGGAATGAGCTGTTAGGATATGTCCGTTTTCGACAGGATCGTTTAAGTGACTTTGGACGGATACAAAGACAACAGGAAGTAATCTCAAAATTAATGGAAGAAGCGGTTGGTTTACATAGCGTGGTGAAACTTCCGGAGCTCTTAGATGTTTTGCATACATACATCGATACCAATATTGATACCTCTACGTTGCTAGCCATCGGAAAAGACCTTTTAACAAATAAAAGCGGAGCGATCGAAACATTACGGATCCCTGAAGATGGCAGTTTTGAAAATAAACGGTATGAAGAGCATGGTGAAGTATTAGAAACCGATTTACCTCAGAATAAAGAAGCGATTAAACGTTTTTTAGAATAAAGATCATTATTCAACACCAACAAGGGGAGCTTCTTGCATTTGTAAACGCACGAAACTTCCCCTTGTCACTCATTTCCCCTTATAAGCTCTCCGCAATTCCGCAAGATCAAATTTCTTCATTTTCAGAAATGCTTTCGTTACGCGTTCAAGTTGCTCGGGTGTGCCGTTGTTCATCATTTCGTCCATTTCACTTGGAACAATCTGCCAGGATACGCCAAACTTATCTTTCAGCCAGCCGCATTGCTCGGCTTCAGGAACTGCGGAGAGACTTTCCCAGTAGTGATCAATCTCTTCTTGTGTGTCGCAATACACCATAAAGGAGATGGCCTCGTTAAAACTAAAGTTATGTTCATGTGCACTATCCATTGCGACAAACCACTGATTTTCTAAGCTGAAATCAGAGTACATGATGGTTCCTTCTTTGTCCGGCTCCATGCCTTTTGGGTAGCGTGCGATAACTCCCTGCCTTGCATTCTTGAATACGGATGTATAAAGATGAAGCGCCTCTTCCGCGTTGCCGCATTGTTCACCGACAAACAAAAGTGATGGCACGATTGCATTACGCTCTTCACTCTCTGGATTGGTCAGGCTTAATTGCCAGGACAACCCATACTTGTCCTGAATCCAGCCATACTTCTCACTGAATGGATACTGATCAAGAGGCATTAACGCTGTGCCACCCTCGGACAACTTGTTCCAAATCTCCTCTATTTTTTCTCTGGCGTCTTTTTCACGCGATGGATCAAACTGAACGATCATTGACACCGAAGGATTGATTTTGAAGTAAGGCATTGACACCGAAGGATTGATCTTGAAGTAAGGCCCTGCGCTGATGGCCATGAACTTCTGGCCGTAAAGCTCAAAAGAGACGATATCGGAGTCGCCTGATGGTGTATCGTGAATGGTTGTGACATTCGTAATTTTTGAGTCGGGAAAAATGGAAGTATAAAACTCGGCTGCTTCCTTTGCCTCCTTGTCATACCATAAATGCGGAACGATTTTTTGATTGGTTATTGGCATCGTTTTTTCCTCCTGGATTTTGGGTTATTTATATGTAAAAATGTGAACACCATATTAGTATAAAGAAAATATGATGACAAGCAATGGGGACGGTTCTTGCGTAACCAAACGCAAAAACCGTCCCCTCGTCACTATTTTAGTTCGGTCCCCGCTCTCCCTGTGACCCTTTTCAATGATGATCCTCTCTGCAAGGATCGAGATGAACATTTACTCTCGTATTTTTTAATGTTTCGTTTAGATCCTTTTTCAGACTTCCGATAATATCATGTGCTTCTTTCACGGTAAGTTCTGGGGGGACTGTAATATGAAAATCAATATGCTTCTTATTGCCTGACTTTCTTGTTTTGAGCTTATGATAATCGATAAATTGATGACTATGGTTACGGATTATTTTCTCTACTTCTGCTTCTTCTTCATCCGATAACTTTGAATCAAGAAGATAGTCTAAAGCATTCCTGCAAAGATGCCACGCTTCTTTGATTATGATGAATGCGACAATGATGGCCACAATCGAATCAAGTATATTTAGACCCGTAAGCTTGATAAGAAGAATTCCAATACCGACTCCCAAAGATGTATAAATATCCGTTTTTAAATGAAGTGCATCTGCCTCAAGAGCCATTGAATCCTCTTCCTTAGCAACCTTATAGAGCTTTCTTGACACAATAAAATTGGTAAGTGCCGATACCAACATAACCATTATGGCAATCGTCGTGTTTTCTAGTTCAGAAGGCTCCCTCATTTTTTTTATTGCCTCAATAATAATCATAGCAGCGGCTATAAAAATCAAAACGCCTTCGATGAGGGCTGAAATATTTTCTATTTTCCCATGACCGTAAGGATGTTTCTTGTCAGCAGGCTTTGTAGAAATTTTCACAGAAAAAAATGCCACGATTGAGGCTATTAGATCCATGCCTGAATGGATGGCTTCTGAAATAATACTTACCGAACCGCTTAAAAAACCGGCAATCAATTTAAAAATAATCAAGATTGTGTTTGATACAATGGATAAAAAAGCGACCTTAACTTTTCGATCAGTAGTTGACATAATACCTATCTCTCCTCTTTAAAACAATACTTCTTTTCGTTTCATCCCTTGCTGAATGATCGTTTAGATCATATTGATAGCTACTTGTTTGCAATCATACGATTCATTCCAGACAAAACCATTAGAGTTAATTTTCCCGAAAATAGAAAAAGTATCATCAGAATCACCTAATAATTATCTATGTACCATTCCTGTTTTGTAAAAAAATCATAAAAACCATTCAAATTAAACACAACTCGGTTTAAATGAATGGTTTTTTAGATTTTAAAGGAGGTTTTTTTAGTTTTTCTTTTCCTAAATTTTGAAACCCAGTTTTAACAAAGTTCATTTTAGTCACAGAATTGGTTTATTATTCACAAGAGGATTGGGACAAATCACCTGTCCTCGCGACCCTTGAAAAAGCGTTCTTAAGGTAACAGATACTTTAAGTATTGAATAATCATCATTTACAATTTTAATATAATTATTAAAGTTCTATATTCCTATATTCAAAGGTTAATATGGTAAAATATTAATATAGGTATATTAACCTACATATTGTAAGAATCTAAAATAGAGTGATGGACTTTTCATATATAAAATATTCATTAAATGTGGAGGAAGTGCAGAGTTGAAACGTTCTCTCCGGATGAAAAAAGAAAATTCAATTGATGTAATGGCCATTGAGCATGACTTGAATCCTCAAATTTACGGTCACTTAAATTCAATTATTAAATTAGACATAAACGGGAATCTTATTACATATAACCAAGCCTTTACTAAACAATATGGGTATACTGAGCAGAATTTTAATAAACCCTTTTTAGATGTCTTTATCAAAGATGAAAAATTAGAACATAAGCATTATTTTGAACATGCTATCTTAGGCCAGGAACAAAGCTTTGATGCCATAGCACTCTGTAAGAATGGAAAAGAAGTTGAAATCAATGTCACACTGATACCCATTAATACGAAAATAGTCAAGGATGTTTTTGTCATTGTAAAAAATATTGCAAAAAGTAAAAAACTGCAAAAAGAGATGCTTCTCTTCCAAAAAAAGCAGCACATCTTTAATGAGCTTGAGAATATTTGCGATTTCTATTACGATGCCATCAACGATCTTCATTACTATTCGAATCAATTTCCTCTTATTTTCGGAATCGATGAAGGACAAAAATCCTCACCAACTCTTAATAACCTCTTACAATATGTTTATTTTGACGATCGTCCTACAGTAAACAATACCATTCAAGATGCTATAAGAAATAGGACTGGATATCAATTAGAGTATCGATTACTTAGAAAAGATCAAACCTTCCGTTATGTGTTTGAACAGGCAGAGATTCTTCTTGATCAAACTGGACAGCTAGATGGTTTTATTGGATTTATTCAAGATATCACAAAACGTAAAAAAGCGGAGGATTTAAATAAATATTTGGCCTATCATGACCCATTAACGGATCTTCCAAATCGGAGACTATTTCAAGATAAATTAGAACAAACATTAGAAATCAGCAAAACATTACAACAAAAATTAGCCGTCATCCTTTTAGATTTGGATCGTTTTAAGTATATCAACGACACTCTAGGTCATCCCGTCGGGGACAAGTTCCTACAACAAATTTCAGCAAGGCTATCAAAGATTCTTCGGGATCAAGATGTCCTGGCGCGGTTTGGAGGAGACGAATTTGCTTTTTTATTACCAAACATCGTCAATACAACCGAAGCTATCGAGTATTCGAAAACAATTATTAAATTATTAGAAGAAGCCTTTCATATTGAAAATTATGAGCTTTTCATTACAGCAAGTATTGGTATCAGTATCTTTCCAATCGATGGGGAAGAAACGGATACACTTATCAAGCATGCTGATTCAGCCCTTTACAGAGCAAAAGATAAGGGGAAGAATACTTATCAAATCTATACTCCGTCTATGGATATTGAATCTTATAAAATTTTTTCATTAGAGTCCGATCTTCGAAAAGCATTGGAATTAAATCAATTCGAATTATATTATCAACCTAAAATATGTGCGACAGACAATCAAATTATTGGTGCCGAAGCCCTTATTCGGTGGAATCATCCGCAGTGGGGGATCGTCTCACCGGGTGAATTTATTCCGTTAGCAGAAGAAACGGGGATCATTCTCGAAATCGATAAATGGATTAAATTCACGACATGTACCCAAATCTATGCATGGCAAAAAGCAGGATTACCCGTGGTTCCTATCTCTATCAATCTCTCTGCCCATCGATTTTTAGAGAAGGACTTACTCATACATCTTAAGGAAATATTAACTCAAACCATGCTTGATCCTAAATACTTAGAAATCGAAATAACGGAAACTTCCTTTTAGAAAATGAGAAAGTCGTTTTCGCTATTTTAGATGAAATAAGAACAATGGGAATCCGTATTTCCTTGGATGATTTTGGCACAGGCTATTCATCGCTTTCATACTTAAAGCGATTTAAAGGAAGAATTGACACATTAAAAATAGACCGATCTTTTATTAGCGGTTTAAGTCAAACTGGCGAAGAGGACATAAATTTTATTACGGAGACGATTATCCGATTAGCTCAACATCTAAAAATGGATGTTGTCGCTGAAGGTGTAGAAACGATCGAACAGCTAGAAATATTAAAAGAGTTCAAATGCAATACGATTCAAGGTTATTTATTTTCAAAGCCAGTTCCGGCAGATGCGTTTGCTACACTATTAAAGAAGGGGAAAATAGAAAAGCCAATCGTTTCTAAGCAAGATATTATTTAAGCCATCGATTCCAGGTCTTTATGAAAAAGAAAATTTAAACATTTATAAAAAAGCCAAGCATCCATGATTGTAGTCGCGGGCGCTTGGCTTATGTTTTTTAGTATGTTGGATTTTCTAGTTTAACTTAAGGATTCAGCTTAGTTGAATTAAAATAAAGAAGATCCTTAGCTTTTTAACCATGCTGTAACTTCTTGAAAAATAGCATTTGCTTTTTGTGTTCCCGTTTGAAGCAACCGTTCTGCCTCTTCATTTAACATAGAACGATTCATATCCTTTTTCATTAATTTTGTATTGATGAAAATACTCAAACTTGCTCCTTCTAAAGCTGCTTTACAAAACGCTAAACAGAGGGACGATTCTTGCGTTTCCAAACGCAAGAATCGTCCCCTTGTTACTATATTAATTTGTCATCAGATTCCGATCCTCTGACCACTTTACTAAATCATTAAATACGGCCTCACTAAAAGCATGATAACCTTCTGCAGTTAAATGGATGCCATCCTCACTGATTAACTGAATCAATTCACCCGTTTTTTTATAACCGATCGAACATCGATTTTGGGTACCGCTAACTCATCTGCCAAATTATTTAAATGTTCGTTATACAATCCATGCCAGAATTGAATCCCACCCATTTTATCAATCCATTTACCCACCGAAGAGTTAAATTGGTTTGAGATGGTCTGATAAAACTTAACCGGGTCTAATGGTGGTAATGTAGCAATGATTGGGGTAATTCCACACTCTCGTATTCTGGTTACGATTGTGCTGATGTTCTCTAAATAACGATCGAGCGAAACGATTGCTTGATGGTCTTCCTCTGGATTTTCAATGATTTCATTCCATTTAAAATTGCAGTCGTTTCCTCCAACTTCAAGGATGACATAATCAGGATGTTCACTAATCACATCTTTCTCTAGCCTGGACAACATTAATTCGGAGTTATCATTAAAAACCCCTTTATTCATAACGGTAATATCCTTTTCTCCCTTTTGAGTAAATAACTCTTGTAAAAAAGCAGGATAGTTGTCTTTTAATATTCTTAATCTCCCTTTTACTACAGAGACTCCTCGCGTTAAACTATCGCCAAAACAAATAATTTTCATTCATGATCACCATTCTTTAGGTAGATTTCTCTATTAATATAACACTAGGATAAAAACAATACTAATGACGTTTATCATCTTTTGGAGAATAATGTCTACCTAACATATAGGAGAAATGTTATTTTAATATATTAATAATAAGAACTGCTTTTTTACACTATACATCCTAGCTCAAGAACAATCCTTCAAAAAAATATGGAAAAAGCCAATCTTCCTGCTTAGGATCATTGGCTTTTCTTCTATTATAAATTATTAAATAATAGGCTATCGTCACACCATTCGTAACTAAATCATTTAGATTCGCTTTTCGACCTAGTACCTATTGATTCATGGATATCACGTTAAATGTGTCACCTGTATGTTCTAAAATAGAAACACTGGCATTTTTGATGGCCATTCCGGAATGAAAATCAGCCGAATACTGACCCAGGATCTTTCGAATCACCACACCATGGGTCACCAGTAAAATGTTCTCGTTTTGAATGTGGTTGTTGGTTTCGACGATTTCATTCAATCCTGTTTCAACCCGCCCCCATAGTTCATCACTATTCTCCGCATGCTGAAAAGGATCTGCTTTTTTGATGAATTGTAAAATTTCATCTGTATTGTGGTTTTGAAAAAATCCTTTTACATTGAGAATCCTTCACAGGAAAACCATTTTCTTGAGCAATCTTAATCCAGGCAGTCGCTACTCAACTCTCCCTCAAAGCTACCAAAAAAGACTTCCCTAAACGCGTTTCTTTTATAAATATCTACGTTCCGGCTAGTATGATTCTGCTCTAACATTAATTCAGCCGTTTCAATCGTTCTACCTAAATCACTCGTATAGACTCGCTGAAATGGAATATCCGCTAACCGTTTCCCCGCTTCAATCGCAATCTCTTTTCCTTCTTCCGTCAGAGGACTATCAGACCAGCCTTGCAACTTTCTATAACGATTTAAATAGGTTTCTCCATGTCTGACTATATATAAATTTAGTTTACGGTCCATTTCGTCATCTCCCTACTATAATATAACTTTAATTAGGGCGATTTCCAAACAGAAATTTGTAAAATAGGCCTTCTCTGCTAGGATATAATCATATGACCCATACAAATAACAACAGATGTCAACCAAAAGAGTGAAATAGTTAGGAGGCTTGGTAAACAAAGGGACGGTTCTTGCGTCTCCAAACGCAAGAACCGTCCCTTTGTCACTACACTTCTCCCACATCAATCCTAAATAAGAAGAACAAAAATGAAAAAGGCTTCTCCCCTCTGACTCGTTCATACTTACGAGTCAGAGGGGAGAAGCCGCCCACCGGGTCAAACTTTGCGTCTGATGATTCTCAGTCTTGTTAAGGGGTAAGGTTTTCTATAAAAGCAGCAATTTCTTCAACCGTTACATCGTAGCCCGCTTCCTTAGCAAAAACGACTAACCTTTCTCCAATCACTTCACGTCCTACCGTTTCTAGATCCTTTATAATTTCTAAAAACTTAGCTTGCAGGCTGCTGTCTGCTAACACTTTCATATACAATTCATTTAATTTAGACATCACTTTTCCTCCTGTTCAATAATGAAAAATCCTTTCGCAAGAAAAAACTACGAAATAATGATAGAAATGGGTTTCTCTATTAAGATTATTCTACCATAATTAAAAATTTCATTGCAAAAGATTAAGAAGGTCTCAAACAAGGTGACGGTTCTTGCATATAGAAACGCAAGAACCGTCACCTTCCCTTGTCACTTTTTATGTTGTCGAAGGGCTGGAAGGATTAATTTAAAACATGTACCTTTACCCAGTTCGCTACTTACATGAATGGCACCATTCATTCCTCTGATGATACTATAAGAAACCATCATTCCAAGCCCAGTACCTTTTTCTTTCGTTGTAAAATAGGGTTGACCAAGACGATTCATTTGTTCTTGTGACATTCCAACACCCTGGTCACTAATCGCAATTTTGACTGTATCTTGGAAACCAGACACGTGAATTTGAAGCTTCCCACCTTTTGAGTTCATCGATTCAATTCCATTTTTCATAATATTGATCAAACATTGCTGGAATTTTTTTCTTTCGCCAATTGTCAAAAATTGATTTTGCTCTAAATCGTATATGGCTTGCTCTATTTCAACTCCGTTCATTGTTGATAAAGGACAAATCACATTAATAGCCTGTTGTATTTCTTCGTTAATATTGATCTTTTCACTTTTTTCTATGGTTGGTTTGGCAAAGGTTAAATAATCGCTGATGATATCGGTTGCTCGATCTAATTCTTGTAAAGCAATACTAATGTACTCTCTTTTTTTTTCAGAGGAGATATCCTCATATAATAATTGAACAAAACCTCTAGTTACTGTAAGCGGATTCCGAACTTCATGTGAAATACTAGCCGCCAAATGGCTGACCATTTGTAATTTCTCTGACTTAATCAAGTTTTGCAATAGAATAGCGTATGTACGAATTCCTTCCCAAAGAATCGTGGAAATAATAAGTCCAAATATATTAATAAGATAATACTCCACGAGCGACCAACCTGTTAAATGCACCGAAAAGGAAAGCGCTTCCAAAGTTTGAGAAATGGTAATCCCAACGACTAATACTGAAACGGAAAGGAAAAGTTTTTGCTTCAAATTCATTTTTAAATAATATTTGGAAAGGATGCAAAGGACGATTCCGACAGTAATAATGACTACAGCTGCTGAATAAAAACCCAGCCCTCCCAATAAATAACGGATAAGAAGAGCCATGCCTATTTGTATCAATCCTAGTTTATAACCACCATATAGCCCACCTAAAATAAAGGGAACATACCGTAAATCCCAAATATTATCTTCATTTGAAATTAACGGAAAAACCATACAAAATGCAAGAGAGACAATAGGGAATAAAGAGATTAGCCAACCCTTTAATTCTTTTGAACGGTAAACATAGGTAGCCATATACAGGATTTGTAATGAACAGAGAGCTAATAATATAAATAGAAAATTGATGAGCAATGCTTTTGTAAAAAGATCCATATGAGTATCGTTCCCTTACTTTAATAAATAGTACGATAATTAAATAATAACAAGATATAAACTATTATACTAGTAAAATTTTTGTAAAACAAGGGGACGGTTCTTGCGTTTCCAAACGCAAGAACCGTCCTTCTGTCACTCTTCAGCCTGTAACAATTCTTTTATTCTCTGATCCATTCTCTC
>CAWFID010000019.1:0-14015 GCA_963815765.1 uncultured Bacillaceae bacterium | reverse complement strand
AATGGGAAACAGAAGAACCGTCCCTTTGTCACTGTTCAAATTTCACAAAAAAGGTTGTGCCTGTTGCGCTTGTTTGTATTTCGATTTTTGCGTGATGACGTGCAGCTATTGCATAGCATACACCTAAGCCTAAACCAGTCCCGTTATCTTTCGTTGAGAAGAAGGGGGTACCCAATTTATCTATTATTTCAGGTTTAATTCCTTTTCCTTGATCTACCACTGCCAGAACAACATGATCTTTTTCCATATACGTTCTGATTGTTAGAAACTTCTCTTCGTCCATGGCTTCTAAACCATTACGGTATAGATTCAGGATTAATTGACGAATTTCATTTCGGTTCAGAAGTAAACGAGGAATTTCAGTTGTATCGATCTGTAACCGTTTATTTTGATTATAGGCATCCACTTCAAGTAAGGGGCTAATATCATGTATGATTGAATTTAAATCTAACTCTTGCATATCGGTTGATCTTGTATTACCCATTGAGAGAAATTCTGTAATGATGGAATTGGCACGATCAATTTCATCAATCATTAATGTAAAGTATTCATGAAATTCTAAGCATGCATCCTTTGTACTGAGTAGCTGCAAAAATCCGCGAACGGTGGTCAGTGGATTTCGTATTTCATGACTGATGCCTGCTGCCATTTGTGCGATTAAATCAAGCCCTGATAAACGCTTCATTTCATTTTCATAATTCTTCTTGTCCGAGATATCCCTAAAAAAACAACAGACGCCATCCTCAAATGGGTAAATATTGACTGCGGACCATGAATCATCGTGATAGGAAGGTGTTTCAAAATGGATTGGAATCCTTTCTTTCTGGGCTCGATGAAATTGTTCAGACAAAAACGTACCAACAGTATTTGGAAAAACATCCCAGACAGTCTTGCCTAATATATCTTTCGCTGTTTTACCATCAGGAAAGGTATGATGATCATTAACGTAAATATATCTCCAATCCTTATCAAACGCGGCAAAACCATCTGTAATACTATCGACGATTTTGCTGATTTTTTCATTGGCTGCTGCAAGTTCTTTTGTTCGATCATCGACCATTTTTTCAAGAAGAGTATGGTGTTGCAGCAGTTCTTTTGTTAATTGGTCTTTTTCTTCTTCTAGTTTTTTTCTATCTTGGAGAACCTGTTCAAGTTCTTGATTTTTCTTGGCCAATTCATCTTTAGACTGTTTGAGGGAAATATGGGTCCTTACTCGGGAAATCAGTTCTCTTCTGTTAAATGGTTTGGTAATATAATCAACAGCCCCTAATTCAAACCCTTTTACAATATCCTCCGTCTCACTTTTAACGGTTAAAAAAATAATCGGAATCTCTTTCAATTTAGAGTCTGCTTTAATGGTAGAACATACTTCATAGCCATTGATATCCGGCATTTCAACGTCTAATAAAATAAGTTCCGGAATGTTTTCTTTAAGAAATTGATAGACCTCATTTGCATTCTGTGCAATCCCTAGTTCATAACCGCATTCATCCATGATTGTAGCCAATACTTGAATATTATTTGGGTTGTCATCAACGATTAATATTAAATCATTTTGTTTATTTTCCATCTGAATTATCCTCTGAAAGTATTTTTTCAATATGTCTTAATGTTAATTTGATGTTCACAATATCATAGCATTCTGCGTAACTCATCAGTTCTTTTCCCTTTGCGGTAAGTACCACGGATGGGTATTGTTCCCCTAATGAGAGTAACAGTTCAGCTACGTTTATCACACTGCTAATAATGATGGAGCTTTCCAATTTTTTTAATAAAGGATTCAATTGATCCTTTATTTCAGACAGTACTTCAGGGGGGATGATGTCTTTATTCATAGTTACCCTGCTGTTAGCGGAGGGCCGTTCTGGATCCCCGCCAGACTCCTTTTGAATGAATGGTGTCATTTTACAAAGCAACTGGGCAATATTGAGCGGCTTCACGATATAATCGTCAAATTCATGATTCTTAGTATGATCTGTACTTAAGGCAATGATTGGAATATGGGCAGTTTCAGGATTTTCTTTCAGTCTAGTAGAAGCCTTAACCCCATCCATGAGGGGTAAATCAGCGTCCATAATGATCAAATCCGGCTTTTCCATCTCGCATACTTCGAGAGCTTTATAGCCATTTTCAGCTAGAAGAACGCGGATTCCAATTTTTGAAAGGTATTCTTTTAGTAGGTAACGGTTCGTCTCGCTATCATCAACAATAAGGATCGTGTTATTGACGAATTTGTATTTCCAAAAGTAAAGACTCTCTTTCACTTCTGGTAGTGATTCAATGTCCACGACCTGAATATTAGAAAATTTAACATGAAAAAGACTTCCTTTCCCTATTTCACTTTCAAGGGAGATTTTCCCGTTCATCATTTCTACTAATTTTTTTGTAATAGAAAGACCTAAGCCTGTACCGCCATATTTTTTAATACTTTGACCTGATATTTGGGTGAAGGCCTGGAAAATTCTTTCTTTTTCACTATCAGGAATTCCAATACCTGTATCTTCAACAAAGAGGTGCAGATCGACACTGCTCATGTCGTGCCTGTTTGAAGGCACAACTTCTATGGAAAGTTTCACATAGCCTTTATCCGTAAACTTAACGGCATTTCCGATTAAATTCAATAGGATTTGTCGAATTCGGACTTCGTCAAATAAGATCAATTCAGGAAAATGATTTGGAATCTCTACGAAAAATTCAATTTCTTTATTATAAACCTCTGGTATGAAAATGGTTTTTATTTCTTCAAAAATGGCATGTAATTTGAGCGGCTTATAATTTAGTTCCATTTTTCCTGATTCAATCTTAGATAGATCGAGAATATCATTGATAATAAGCAGCAAACTATTTCCGGCACTATGAATGGTTTTAATATAGTTTTGTTGTTTTTCGTCTTTAATGGTATTTGAGAGAAGTTCGCTTAAACCAATGACGGCATTCAGAGGTGTACGAATTTCATGGCTCATATTTGCTAGAAAATCACTTTTCGCTTCATTGGCCTTTTCAGCTTCTATTTTTGCATATTTCAATTCAATATTGGTTTTTTCGATTTCGTTGGTTCGTTCTTTCACTTTTGTTTCCAGGTGATTGATATGGTTAAATAATTCTTCTGCCATGTTATTAAAAACAAGTGCCAGCTTCCCAATTTCATCATTCTTGTATATTTTAGCCCTCTGCAGAAGTGCCCCTTTTGAAAAGTTTTCTGCTGCGCCTATTAAATTATTAATTGGTTCAAGTATAACATCTGTCATTTTTTTATAAATAAATATCGATATAAACAAGGCCATAATCGATAAAAGAATAGAAGTTTGAATATTTTTATTGATTTCAGCTCTAAATGAACGATCGGGAATCTCGGTAATAATGAGCCAATCTACTCCGTTTTGTTTATACTCTGTTAGTTTAATATGAAGGTTACCATCATCTGTTTTTTTGATCATTTTATTTTCTGATGTTTGTTTATAATGTTCATAGGCTTCTTGGATGGACCGATCTTCAATTGTGTCAACTGAAATTCTTTCATAGGTACCGTTGGAAAGGAGTCGAAAGGACCGATAATCAAGGGAGTTTGCCACCAATTCACCGGATTTTCTTTCCACAACATAAGCCGTTGCCATTCGATCGGCTACAGCCTCCTTTAAGGAGTCGTTTAGGTTTGTAAGTGTGATATGTGTACCCAAAATACCTTGAAGGTTTCCTTCTTTATTATAAATGGGATAGGAAACTGCAAGGGCTAAGTCATCCTTTACAAAATGCTTATATAAAGGAGAAATCATCGGTTTACCGGCTGCTTTTGTCAAGCTATACCATTCTCTTGTCCGGGGATCATACGGTCCATAGTCCTTTAAAAAAGTTCCAGCCGTCATATCCTCCGTTACCGAGTAATAATAAGAGTGTCCATTCGTTTGTGCATTCCTCTTATAAATTTCGATGTTGTTTCCATTTCTGCGTGCGCCGTAATAATCACCATTTTCTAACCCATAACTAAAGCTATAGATATTCTCGTTGCTTGCTTCAATGATGCTTGCAAAGAAAATTTCGCGTTCGTTCTGATTATTTATGTCGACAATCCCGCTTTCGATGATGCTTTTATTGTTTGCAGTCATGCGATAGGGACGGTCAATCTGTTGTTCAATTTTTTTAAAAATATCCTGACTGGAGGCGTTTTCCATTTTTAATATGATGCTTTCTGATGACTCTTTCCAATTAGAGAAGGTGATATAACCTATGGTTATGAGAGTACCCATCATTAAGACGATGAACGAAAGGCTAATCATCCCCCTAATTGAACTTGTTCTTTTAGCCATTTCTCCATTTCTCCATTCTTGTACCTCCTGAAATCCCTCTATTATTCTAATAATTATGTCTAAAATAATACTTTCTTGCAATATTATTTGTGTAAATAATTTAATCCCTGTGAATAAAGTAGAATTTTTTATGGTAGAATCATAAAAATCCCTAATTCTATGACCGAACTAAGAGAATTCACGATTTGTTTGCTCATTCATTATTATAAAAATACCATATAGTGTTAGAGTCAAGAGCGAATGGTTGTTTGATCCGCTTTAAAAAGGTCAAATGTAAAGAGGATAGCAAGTATGCTATCCTTTAAAATGATGCCAGACATCATTTTAAAACTTTCACTACTTGTGAGATACAAGAACCGTCCCTCTTGTTTGTCTTGAAAAAAATTGATGATATGCAAAGATAATATTGTACTATTCAGAAAAAGACATTATAATATAATAAAAATTGATAAATTTTGGAATATTTCATAATTTACATAGGGTCTTCTTTGACGATTCTGCCATTTTTTTCGGTTTTGGCTATGTGTATTACTTCTAAATTTCAATAAAAATGTAAAATTTATTTGTTGAGATGCGTAAATTAATGAAGAAATATAGCAGAAGTAATCAGTAGAATTATAGTTTCTAAACATTTTTGTTGCAAAAGGTCGAAAAATACTTTATATTTTCAGTATATTATTTAGATTTTAACTATTTAAAATTTAAGTAATAAAGTGTATAGTAATAATATCCTTTTTTGGGTAATTCAGGGTTTTGTTTTACCCTTGAATATACATTAATAGTGAACGCTAGTCGGTCAATCTATCATTTAATTAAGAGATACATAGGATTGATCAAAAATTAATAGGGGGATGTTAAATTGAGTACACAAGCAGTAGTAAAATCAGTGGATAGTTTGCATTTTATTAATGGAGAATATGTTCCTTCGCTTTCAGGGAAGGTAAAAGATAATATTAATCCAGCAACTGAGGAAGTTATTAGCCAAATTTCTCAAGGTGGACAAGAAGAAGTAAATGAGGCAGTAGCTGCTGCTAAAAAGGCTCTTAAAGGTCCTTGGAAAAAGTTTACTTTAGATCAAAGAATTGCCGTTATTCGTAAAATTGGAGATATCATTCTAGAAAGAAAAGACGAGCTTGCTCGACTTGAATCATTAGATACAGGGAAACCAATTTGGTTATCAACTGCAGTTGACATTTCAAGATCTGCATTCAACTTCCAATTCTTCGCAGATTACCTGCGCTCTGTTGGAACAGAAGCATTTGAAACAGATGATGTAGCCATCAACTATTCCGTTCGTCGCCCAGTTGGGGTTGTTGGGATCATCAGTCCTTGGAATCTACCTCTATTACTAATGACTTGGAAACTTGCTCCAGCTCTTGCTGCTGGTAATACTGTTGTTATCAAGCCTGCAAGCTTAACTCCAACAACAGCAACAATAATGGGAGAAATTTGTAAAGAAGCTGGCGTTCCAGATGGCGTAGTTAATATCGTAAATGGTTCTGGTAGTGTGGTAGGTACAGGACTTACTGAACATAAAGATGTTGATGCGATTACGTTTACAGGTGAAACATCAACTGGTCAAACGATTATGGCTGCAGGTGCTAAAACATTGAAAAAACTTTCTTATGAGCTTGGTGGAAAAAATCCAAATATCATCTTCGCTGATGCTGATATAGATGAAGTCATTGACACAACATTAAAATCAAGTTTTATTAACCAAGGGGAAGTTTGCCTTTGTGGTTCTAGAATCTATGTAGAACGTTCTGCATATGATGAATTTATTGAAAAATTCGTAGCAAGAACAAAAGAATTAGTTGTTGGAGATCCATTTGCTCCAGATACAAAAGTTGGTGCATTGGTCAGTAAAGACCACTATGAACGCGTTCTAAGCTATGTTGAATTAGCAAAAGAAGAAGGCGGAACCATTCTAACTGGTGGTAAACGTCCTGAAGGATTAGACAAAGGATATTTCTTAGAGCCAACCATTATTGTAGGACTTGATCGTCATTGCCGTGTGGTAAATGAAGAAATCTTTGGTCCAGTGGTAACAGTGATTCCATTTGATACAGAAGAAGAAGTACTTGATCAAGTAAATGATACAGACTATGGATTAAGTGCATCTATTTGGACAAATGATATCCGTCGTGGACATCGTATGGCAAAAGAAATTGAAGCTGGAATTATCTGGGTAAACACATGGTTCCTTCGTGATCTTCGTACACCATTTGGTGGAATGAAGTCAAGTGGTATTGGCCGTGAAGGTGGAATTCACAGCTTTGAATTCTATTCAGAGTTATCTAACGTTTGTATTAAACTATAATAGTCAGATCTAATCGATAAAAGTCACGAAAAGGGGTCTCCTCATTTAATGGGGAAACAACCCTTTTTGTGGCTTTTTTCACCTAAATAAATGGAAGTAATCCTTGTGAGAAAAACGTTAGATCACTTTTTTTGTTGATTCCAGGCTGCAATGGCTTGTCATCCAATTATTCCATGCACATTTATAGTCACTACACATATATTGACTTCTGTGTAGAGAATAAGTTTGAAAGGTGGAACCTGAAATGGCAAATAAAGAAGTGATTATTAAAAATGAAAACAAAAATGTAGGAAATGGGTATAAAGTGATTAAAGTAAATATATCCCATTCAGTAGAAAGTTTATACGCGGTATGCACGCCGATTCAAAAACAATAGGAAGTTTATTTCCATATAGAAAACCATCTTTTTTATAACATACATAAAAGATGGTTTTTTATATGTGATTTTTTCTCAGTATAATCAGGAATAGGAGTTGAGACGAATGAATCAAAAAGATATTGCTGATATTCGAAAACAATTTAAATTAAATAACGATCTTATGAAAATACGAGAAATTTTTAATGTTTATGTTCAAAAAGAATCAGGCGAGATTTACCATCATGTCAGTCAACCGTTTCCAATGTTAGAGCAGGAAGCACAAGAATTATTTTTGCAAAACTTTAAAAAGGTTCTGACTGGCAATCTTGATACGAAGCTGTTTGAATTAAAGTTTAAGTATGAAGTGGAGGAGAGCACGCAAAATATTCTCTTCCAAGGATTACATGTAGGCTCATCGGATTGGCAGGAAAACATGCTGCAAATCGTTGGAAAAATGTTTGCCCATACGGTTTATGAGTTTGATACCGTAGTGACTTTTATCCGGGGAGAATATCAAAAGGCGACTCGAAAACGGGATCTTGAATCTGAAGAGGGCGGGAATGATGAAGTGTATTCTAGCCATTTTATCTTGTGTAGTGTCAATAAAACCGATCAGCCGAAAAAAGCCTTGTTATTCGATTATATTGAGAAAGAATTTAAAGCGAATAATGCCGTGGATCCCATTATTAATTTAGCTGCCCCATTGTCCGGTTTTCTGTTCCCTGCGTTTACCGACAATTCTGCAGATGTGAATCATATCCTCTACTGTGCAGGAAAAGCGAATCAACCAGATGAAACCTTTGTTGAAGAGGTACTTAATTGTGAAGAAACAATTACTGCTGCAGAGGATAAGGATTGCTTCGAATTAATCTTAAATAAAGTGATCGGAGAGGTAGTCGATTCAACCGTGATTTCCAATGTTTATGAGGAAATCGATAAAATTGTGCAGGAAAGTAAGGAAGATAAAGAGGAACATGAGGCTCCGGTTTTGGATTATAAGGATGTTGAACGTATTTTAACGGTAAGCGGTGTAGAAAATGTCGATACGGCCAAAGTGGAACATGCCTTTAAAACAGTCGTAGCTGACGAAAAACATGAATTTAAAGCAGGTAGTGTCGTTCCTAAAACCATTAAAATTGAAACGAAGGTAGCCAATGTATCGATCAACCCGACAGACCTGAAATATGTTAAGTATATTACTTACGATGGAAAACGGTGTTTATTGTTGGAAATCGATGAAGATGTAGTCGTAGAAGGATTTCGACTAGAATCAGAAACACTCTAATGGGCTTTTAAGGAGGAGAAATGTATGAATCATCCAGTTATTGTTTATTCAATGGAGGATTGTGTAGAGTGTACCTTCGTCAAAAAGGTGTTAACCGAAGAAGGCATTTCATTTGAAGTGAGAGATATCACGACAACTGAAGAATATAAAAAAGAAGTTGAAAAATACGGCTTTTTAGGTGTGCCTGTAACCGTGATCGGAGACCGTGCTGTAAAGGGGTTTAATCCAGAGTTGATGGAGCTTATTCAGACAGTGAAGCAAACCTAAAGATAATAGAAGCTTCAGATGTATTCAGCGTAATATGGCTTCAACAGAAGACTTGATATAGAAAACTGGGACCACCTCTCTAGAGATGGTCCCAGTTTTTTTATAATTGTTTTACTAGTAATCTAAGTCTTGTTATAAGGGCTTTGTCAATTTTATACTATGATTCTCTTGATTTTTTATATATTAAAATAATATTAAGTGCAGATATATAACAGAAGAATCATAAATAATATTGGTATGACAACATTTACAACTATTTGTGTTTAAAAAATTTATTTACATAATATAATATTTTAGTTATGCTAATGCTATTGTTTTTCACCTGGAATGAACAGTTGTAATTTAAGGAGGGATTTAGATGTCACTTGATCAATTAAACGATGACATAAAAAAATTAGTAGAAAGTTCTTTCGAAGATGCTGTTCGATTTAGAAAACAGTTTCATGAAAACCCAGAGTTAGGTTATCAAGAATTCAAAACATCCGCTGCTATCGCTGCTTACCTTGAAGAATTAGGTTTTGAAGTTCAAACAGGACTAGCTATTACTGGCGTTGTTGGCGTTCTTAGAGGGTCTCAAGAGAAACCAGTTATTGCTTTCCGTTCAGATATCGATGCACTGCCAATTCTAGAAAAAACGAATGCACCATTTGCCTCAAAAAATGAAAATGTTATGCATGCCTGTGGACATGACATGCATATGGGAACTTTGTTAGGCGCAGCCAAAGCACTTTCTCAAATTAAAGATCAAATTCCTGCAACCATTAAATTGATCTTTCAACCTGCTGAAGAAATGCTTTGTGGTGGCAGAAAAATGGTTGAAGATGGCGCATTAAAAAATCCGGATGTTGATTTTATCTATGGTTTTCATGTATGGCCTGATTTACCAATTGGTACGATTGGTGTTAAGGGCGGGGCCTTTATGGCGAGTATGGATGCATTTCAAGTGACATTAACAGGTCGCTCTGGACATGGTGCTGTTCCTCAACAAGGAATTGATGCCATCGTTGGGGGTGCGCAACTTATTACAGCACTACAATCCATTGTCAGCCGAAATACGGATCCATTAGATTCAGTTGTTATAACAATAGGTACTCTTAATGCAGGAGACGGGTTTAATATTATTCCTGAAACAGCAAAATTAAATGGTACGATTCGTACTCTTAGTAAAGAAACGCGTAGCCGTGTAGAGAATGATTTCAGACGAGTTGTAAATGGGGTTGCTTCTGCAATGGGATTACAGGCTGAAATTTCCTATTCCTCTGATTATCCCGTGACAATCAATTCATTTGAACATACAGCACACGCTGGAAAACTTGCCGAGAATCTTTTTGGTGAAAATGCAGTTCTACAATTAGAAGTTCCAAGTATGGGTAGTGAGGATTTTGCTTACTATTTGGAGAATGTACCTGGAACATTCATGTTTCTTGGTGTAAAAGATGATAAAGGTGGCGCTTATAAGTTACATAATGACCACTTTTTACCTGATGAAGAAGCAATGAAATACGGAATTGCCTTATATATTGCTTTAGCATTAAACCCATATTCTAAATAATGGAGTTGGACGTACGATGAAAAGTGAAGTATTAAAAAACTGGAAAATCCATGTTATTGTTTTAGTTTTAGTATCTATAGCAGAATGGGTGGGTGTGAAGCACTTTAGTTTCGGTATTGGATCGATCGCATTATTCCCAATGCTTTATGTATTAGTTGTAGGTGCTATTATCAGCCTTCCTAAATTAAACTTAGTTAAGCTCCCTGAGATGAATGCGGCTTCCAATATTCTTGGAGTCTCCTTTATGATTTTCGTTGTCAAATTAGGGACACAAATTGGACCATCTATTACAACCATACTCGACTCAGGTATGATTTTACTTTTACAAGAAGTTGGACATTTCTTAGGAACGATTGTATTAGGTTTACCTGTTGCCTTATTACTCGGGATGAAACGAGAAGCAATTGGTGCTACGTTCTCGATTGACCGCGAACCCAATTTAGCTATTATTGCTGAAAAATATGGTGCTTCCTCTGCTGAAACTCGAGGTGCATTAGGAGTGTACGTTTGTGGTACATTATTCGGTGCTATTTATTTAGCAATCGTAGCAAGTTTGATTGCAAGTACAGGTTGGTTCCATCCGATTTCATTGGCTATGGGAGCGGGTGTTGGTTCTGGTAGTATGATGGCCGCCATGACAGGTGCTATTTCTTCTATATATCCAGCATCAGCAGACGATATTGCCGTATTTGCAGGTGCTGCTAATTTAATTACATCGATTGTTGGTACTTATGTCTGTGTATTCTTCTCGTTGCCGGTCACAAGTTATTTATACAACAAATTAGAACCCATTTTAGGTAGACGTTCAAAAAAGAATTAATGGTCATGACACGAAAGAAGTGAAATCAGGAGTTGAGGAATATTGTTAGATAAAACATTAACCTTTGTTTTAGTTGGAATTATAGCACTAATTGGGAACTGGATCGGTTTTGATGTATCTCCAATCGAAGCATTACTAGGGATGCTTATTATAATGGTCATTTCGATCTTAGGTCTTATCATCGATAAAGTCTTGCCTTTCCATTTACCTATTGTTGTATGGGTATCTGTTATTGCGATTTTAATTACAAGTCCAATCTTCCCTGGAAATGCTTTCTTTGTTGAAGAAACATCGAAAGTCAATTTCATGGCATTGGCAACACCGATTTTAGCGTATGCCGGTTTATCTTTTGGTAAAGATATTCAAGAGTTCAAAAAATTAGGTTGGAGAATTGTTGTCGTGTCTCTAGTCGTTTACACAGGAACATTCTTACTGGCTACGCTCGTGGCAGAATTAGGTTTCCGATTTACAGGGAAATTTGAATAAAGGATTATTTTTAAAAAGAAATTAGCACCATCCATAAAAAGGATGGTGCTTTGTTATGATATCAGTTTCCAGCCCCACGATATTTTTTAACCCCTGCATTCCATAGGAAGATGGCTAAACTGAAAAATAGGAGCCCCATGACAGGTGTGAAAAAGGCATAACCAACCCATTCTTCTCTGTTTAAAAAATAAGAAGCGGGGTACACACCGACAAAGGCAAAGGGTAAAATCCAAGTCAGCACAAATTGAATCACTTTGTGATAAATATTAACGGGGTAGCGGCCGTAGTTGCTGATATTATACATCATGGGCATTATATCGGTACGGCTATCAGACCAAAATCCAATCGTAGCGATGGAAATAAAAATACCAGCATAAATGAACATTCCGCCAAGCACCATGACTAGAAAGATCAATACATCATACCAAGCGAACGTTAATCCTAGGCTACTGCCAGCATACCCCATAATTACGAGCCCAGTAATCGCGCCAAATAATGATTCTAACTCCATGCGTTCCATAATTATTTGGAAAAGGCTATGAACCGGACGAGTTAAGATACGATCCATTTCTCCTTTTACAATATAGCGCTCATTAAAGTCCCATATGTTAAAAAAGGAGGTAAATAACGCAAAAGGAACAAGGAAAAACCCATAAATAAAAATAATTTCCTCACGGTTCCAGCCGCTCAAAAGAGATGTGTGGCCAAATACGACTAATATGAAGATTAAATTCACCGCTTGGTTTAATAGATCTGACAGAATTTCAATCACTGTATCCACACGATAAGTGAGCCTTGTTTTTAAATATTGAGAGGCGTATTGAAAAAACACCGAAACGTAAAACACTCCGTCAGCCTCCTTGTACAATTAATTGTTTTTTTGCTAGAATCCACAACAGTTTAATTGGAATCAGTAAGAGAATGGCCCAGACTGCTTGTAACAGCAATGCTTGATAAATTTCGGACCCGACAAAGCCTTCTGTAAAAATCATGCTGGGAATATAGCTGATTGCTTGAAAGGGTAAATACGTCATCACATCTTGTGCCCAAACCGGATAAAATGAAATAGGGAGTAATAGACCTGAGAACAAATCGATTACAACCCGCTTGGCTCGAATTAACCCTACGTTATTTAATAAAAAGAAGGTCATAATGCCTGTTAGTAAGTTAATTTGCGTATTCACGATAAAGCTAAATAAGAGAGAAAGGAAGAAAAACATCCATGTTGTCAAACTCGCAGGAAAAGCTAATCGGAAAAATTAAGGCAACAATGATCATCCCTGGGATTGAGAAAAATAAAAAACGAAAGACTCCTTCTCCTAAGGCTGCCATTGTTTTCATCCCTAAATAATTATAAGGACGAATCATTTCGATCGCTACTTTCCCTTCTTGAATTTCAGAGGCAATTTCCCGGTCAATATTGTTGAAATAAAAAGCCCTTGCCATCCAAGCTACTGCCACATAGGTGGTCATTTGCAGGACGGATAACCCTTGGATCGCTTCTTTCCCGCCATAAATGGAACAGACCATAAAAAGTAATAGGCACCAATGTTAATCGAATAGATTAAAATACCACTTAATAGTTTGTCCGATAGGCGAGCATCATTAAAAACCGAATGCGAATCATTTCGATATACATACTCATGAGATCGCCATTCCTTCTTCATAAATCTTACGAACAATCTCCTCCGTAAAAACCTCATTGATTCGAACATTTTTAATGGGGTTCTTTTGAACGACTTCACTCACTAATTGGGAGACAAGTTGCTCATCCCCATTGATATGGGAAATCCAGGTGGTCGCATCCTTTGTTCCCATTGAACCTGTTTTGTAATAGGTAGGCTGCTTTTGGAGATTTCAGCTAAAAACTCGAATTTTACTTGTTTCCTTCCTTCAACCGCTTGTGATTGAAGTTGGCTGAGTTTTCCATCATAAATGATTTTCCCTTCATCTAATAAAACCACTCGTTCACAAAGAGCTTCAATATCGGTTAAGTCATGGTGCCTAAGCAAAATCGTTGTTTTATATTGCTCGTTAATTTCCTTTAGAAACTTACGGATTTTTAGTTTGACTAGTACATCTAGTCCAATGGTTGGCTCGTCTAAAAAGAGGAGGGGAGGATTGTGGATAAGAGCAGCAGCTAATTCGCAGCGCATTCGTTGCCCAAGCGATAGCTTTCGAACGGGTTTATCCAATAAAGGACCAATTTCTAACGTTTCAATCACATGGCCCATATGACGGTCATACTCTTCATCTGAAACACGGTAGACCTTCTTTAATAACCGAAAGGACTCTTGAACCGCAATATCCCACTAAAGCTGTGAACGCTGTCCAAATACGACTCCGATGGTGCGTACGAATTCTTCACGTTGCTTGTGGGGATTCATCCCATTCACGAGAATCGAACCAGATGTGGGAGTAAGGATCCCGGTTAACATTTTGATTGTTGTCGATTTACCAGCACCATTTTCTCCGATTAACGAACCATTTCTCCTTGTTTGATGGTTAAGGAAATATTATCAACGGCAGCATGTACTTTGTAGTTTCTTGTAAATAAGTCTCGGAAAGCCCCAGACAAACCAGGCCTGCTTGAAAAAGACTTAAATTCTTTTCGCAAGTTTTG
>CAWFID010000018.1:0-24065 GCA_963815765.1 uncultured Bacillaceae bacterium | reverse complement strand
ATTCTTCAATAATATATTTATCAATTGTCTTAGATGTATATCTAACCATTCAATTCCCTTTGCCCGAGTAGCCGTGTCTTCATAAGCAATCATATAGTGAGGTGGGCTATTATACATTTCATTCAAAATTATCGTTGCTACATAATCCGCATCATCGCGTAGTTGTCCTTCAATGCCGATCTTTTGATAGAGTTTTAAGCCGGTTGTAAAGGAACTATAAATAAGAGAAGAAACAATTGTCATAATGGTTAGTGTTAGCTAGTACTTCTATTAAAGTGAGTCCTCGATTAGAGGTTATTAATCTTCTCATTTTTTGATGACCCCCTCAACTGTGGCTCTTTGCTTGTTCCATTCAACGGTAACTGCTACTGGAAATATAAAACCTTTCAATTCGCTGCTAGGCTGTTTAATAGTAACTGTAGTGTCAAATTCAGTGTTGTTGATAGTGGTCGAAAGAAGCCTTTACAAACGTTAGTATCGAAAATTTAATGTTGAATTTTCACAGCTTGTGATATCTATTTCTTTTTCTAAATTAGTTCCAAGATAACTCTTCATACGAGTATAATCCTGCTGCTCCATATAATACAAAACATTCCTAGCCACATTAATCCCAACCGTCTTATCCTCATTCTTTTTCGTATAAGAGTAAGCCTGATTAAAAAAGGATAAAAAAGAAATGATAACGATACCTAGGATCGTAATAGATAAAAGAACCTCTAATAAAGTAAAACCTCTTTCGTTCCTAAAATGGTTATGATTCAACATATAACCTCCCTTTTACCTGCTTATAAGGTCTATGATACAGGACTTAAGCATGAGTGACATCAATAGATAAAAATGATAATGAATTTTTAATATAAGACAGTTCTCATGATCGAGCCATGAGAAAAAAGGGATCCATCACCAGTGAATCCTCTAGGGGTTTTCAGACTTATATAATAAGACAAGTATTCATCTGCTTTCAAAATACTTGACTTTATTATACAATATTAAGAGAGTCGATACGTGTAATAATATGACGAAAAAAGCAGGTAATCATAAGCTAATCAATACGGAGACAAACTAGTTAGCTTTAACAATAAAGGAGTGAAGCTCGGAAAGTTAATGAATGCCATTGTAGTGTTATTTTTCTTGCCTCAAGGAAAACCTTTGAATCATTTTGTCTAATGGTTTACCCATCGTGAATGATTATTTTCTTCTAGTCCTTTTAGTCTATTCTTTTAATTATAAAAGGATTTATAGTGAATAATATCTATGAGATAGCCGAAAACAAAAATTAGTTCTTAAGTGAATGTGGAATCTAAAGGGAATAGTAGAAAAATATCAGTAAGAAAGGAGTGAATCTTATGGAGATCGGTTTAATTATTTTTTCATTCATATCCATGATCATACTAATCCCGATTAGTTATTTTCTTCCTCTGAAAATAACACCAAAAGGTAAAATACTCATCGTTGCCATTTCTTTTTTGATTTCAATGGTCGGATTGTTTACAACCGTATTCTTGGCGTTGTGGCAAAGTATTTTAATGATGATTGCATTAGTCCTACTGCTGACGTTGATTTTGTCTAAAAGATTTTCGCCATTTCTGTTTAGTCTGCCTGACAAATCATCAATTAAAATAGATCATTTTGAGTTTCAGAAGGAAAAAAAGAAGGATTCGGATTACCTTGAAGAAAACTTAGCACCTTTATCTTTTAAACAACAAAATGTGGAGAATGTAAGTACGTATTCAATCGAAAATAAAGCAATGGATCCGGATGATCAGCTATTTATGAATGATGAAGAAATAAACCAGCTATTAGATGATAGAGAACAATTAGATCCAAATGAGAAAATGGTTTCTGATGATAGGTTAGAAAATAAAGAACTCTCGATGACAAAACGATGAATTCACTATTGCGTCTGGGGAATCATGGCTAGACCGGATAGAAGAATATGATGAGGAGCAGACAGCTTCAGATGAGAAAATGACTTCTGATGATAAGTTAGAAAATGAACCGCTTTCGATGCAAAACGATGAATTTACCATTGCAGCTGAAGAATCATGGCTAGATCGTATAGATGAAATAGCAGGAAATGAACTTGACTCGTCTTCTTTTGAAAAAGAACTTGAAGCTAGTCAGGACGAAATAGATTATGATGATAAGGATATGATCTATTTAAGTGAACTAGAAAAAATGATGTTGCTGGATGATGCAAGGATGATTGAGGAAAATAATAAGGCTGATTCTAACTTCATTGTAGATGAAGATGGTCTGGAGGAATTAGATCAACCTGAATTATTGGTTGAAGATCCTGCTTATGATCGAGCCAACGCAGAAGTAGCCGCGTTACTAGAGGATCCTGCCGATGATCAAGAAGAAGTATTGGTGCGAGAGAATAAAAATGAAGACCTTCTACTAGTAGAAGAGGAGCGGTACAGCGATATTTCGGATGAAATAGAACCTCAAAAAAACGCAATGGAGAATTCAGAGCATACGTCCCTTGACTCAGATGAACAAAATATGCAGGTTGATGCTGACGTACAAATAAAAATAGAAGAACAGAACGAACAAAACGAAGTATTTGTTTCTCAAGAGAATGAAGATGTTATAGTATGGGAAGAGGACTTATATCGTACGATTTTGAATGAAACCGATCCCGAATTGATGATAACGGATGGTCTTGAACAGAGAGACTATGTTCTAGATGAACAGATGGAAAAAGAGGATCTGACTAATGTACAATCCGTTATTGAAAAAGAGAAAGTGGTAAAGGATATAGAGGATGAATGGATCCCTAAATATCATCTAGATGAAGGAACAAATCGTCTTGCAGATGATGCCATCATAACAGAAGAGGTGAATGTTCCTATTCAGGTTGAAGGTCAAACAAAGCAAGATGAACATCAAAAACAAGTTTTTCAAACGATGCTTATGCAAGCAGATATTTCTAAGAAAACACTTGATGATGATCAATATGAGCAATTGTTGATTAGTTATTTAAGTTATCAATTACCTGCTTCGGAATGGTATACATTTGCCAGGTTATTAGCAGAACATTATATGAGAATAAATAATGAAAATTCATTAGTCAAATTGCTAGAACAAATGGAAGAGGAATTTTCTCAATATCCTATTTTGTTGCAAGAAATTCATTATTTACAAGAGCAATATGCTGCAAAATAATTTATTATAGTATTATACGATTTTTTTTTCTGTTTGTAGCAGTCGTAACTCAATAATTAGGTGTGGTGAAATGAATGAAAAGTAGTGCTCAAATAATTAGTCTACCCATTATCAGTATTTCAGATGGGATACAAGTTGGAAAGGTTCGCTCATTGGTATTAAACCCTGAAAAAGGTTCGATTGACTTTTTAACCATTGAACATGAGGATTGGCAAGCAAGTATCAAAGCCATTCCTTTTAAAAAAGTGATCGGGATTGGTGAGTTCGCATTAACGATTGAAAGTAGCAACGCAATCATTGATTTGAATGAAATTCCAATTGCCAATCAGCTTGTTAACAAAAAAATTCAGATCAAAGATACGAGGGTTATGACAAGAAAAGGTGAACTGATTGGGGAAGTAATGGAGTATTATGTTGATGACGAAACAGGTCATCTTCTTGGGATGGAATTAAAAACACCTAATCAACAGATAACCATTTCCGCTGAATTTGTCCTCACTTATGGGAAGGATATTTTGATTGTAAAAGAAGATGCATCGCAACATTTCCTTAACAGTGCAGTTGAACTCGACCCGAATAGAGGAAACACCGTTGTTGTGCAGGAAGATGGTGAAGAGAGTCAAAATGGTCAAGATCGTAACCAAAATCAATTAGAAGAAGCAAAAGAAATGGCCGATGATGAACTCACTTCCTTAAAGAAAAAACAAATCGATTTATTGAACGGGAAAAAATTAATAAAGACCATTTATGATTCAAAAGGACAAGTGTTATTTGAAAAAGGAATCACACTAACACCTGCACATATTATGAAAGCACAAGGAGATAGTCCAGGTACTGTGGTTGAATTATCAATGAATGTAGAAGCCTAAATGAGTCCATTCGATTTATTTCTGCTTTTTATAGTCTAAACAGTTTATGTGAAAAGGCGATTGCAAGACAGACGGATAGACAATCCAGACATCATGGACATACGTTACAAATTGTTGGTGATGCTCATGATGTTATCCATCAGTTTTGTGATCGCCTGTTTTATGTGTGGAAAATAGGACAAAAGAATTAGTATATTTTTCTTTTTCTTTCGAATCAGCATAAAATAATATAAAATAACTAGTATACCCATCCTTGTACATTTAAAAAATGGTAGAATGTTTTTTTATAAATTGTCATGTTTTGTTGAAAAATACTATATGAATTAAAAATTAAAAATTATATACTATCTATAGCCCAAAGACAAATGACACAGTAATCAGAAAATAAAGGGGTTTGGTTCATATGGGGAATAAGCAGACCTTGAAATTGTTTGTGGTTCTAGTTCTTTGTACATCCTATATTTTCAGCTTTTCCCATTTTGGTACTTTAGCATATGACTCAGTGATGAACGATAATGACAAATTTGCTGAAGGAACAATGATTGGTTCCGTTTCCGTAGCAGGAATGACATCTAATGAAGCGCTTCAATCAGTAAATGAAGCCGTAACAAAATGGCTCAATGAAACAACTTTGACAGTCAAATATAAAGAGAAAAGTGTGGAAGTTGATTTAGGATATTTAAACTTTGATTTGGAAACAACAATATTACAAGCTAAACCTGGTCAAACAAATGAGATTTTTGTCCAATTAGAGGCTATCGATGAAGTTCTAGCATCTTTATCTTCTACTTTAGATGTCACTAGCTTAAATATGGACGAATTAGAAGCACAGGTTCTTGGAAATGCTAAAACGCTTCAGTCCGGAAGCTATGAAATTCGTCTTGAAACGCTCTTTATCAATCCTGAAGATGAACTTTCTGTAATTAAAGAATCAAAGGTGGAACTGGAAGAAAATGATTCGTTGGATCTATTTAGCAATAAGTCGATTGAAATTGGAGCAACCACTCAATTTTCCTTCTTGCAATTTATAACAGACCAACAACTTGGAACATTATCCTCGGACTCTTTAAGTAAGCTTGCAGGTGCGATGTATGAAGTGATTTTGCCAACGAACTTTGCTGTAATTGAGAAACACATAAGCCGTGAGCTACCTAATTATGCATCTCTTGGGTATGAAGCAAAAGTAGATGCTGAACTTCAGTATGATTTTATCTTTACAAACCCAAATGAGTTTAGTTATTTCATAGAGTTTGAGAAGATTAATAATACGTTAGTTGTGTCTCTAAAAGGTCCTAAGTTTTTAAATCGATATGAGATTAAGACTGAAGGAAAAGAAACTTTTAAACCAAAGAAAATTGTCCAATTTAACCCACTGCTAGAGCCCACTGGAGGTCATCGTAAAAGTAGAAGGGAAGGAAGGTCAAATCATTAAAGTGTATCGTGAACACTATGATGAAAATGGGAAGTTACTAAAAAAAGAACTCATATCAGAGGATTTTTATCCACCCGTTCATCAAATTGAGATTCAAGGCTTAATTGAAAAAGCAGAGGCTTCTTTAAGCAATGAAGGTGCTAACGACTTAGAAGAACCTGATGGTAATTTAAAAGATTCAGCTTCTCCTGAAAATGGAGGAAATGATTCTGATTTGGAAAACGCAGACTCAACTCAGAATGAAGTAGATAGCACGGATTCAAATCAAAAAAATTCAACTAAAAGCGAAGAGAATCCATCCAACTCAGAAACAAAACAAAATTGAAAATAAATGATGAAAAGGTTGCTCTTAATGTGGGCAGCCTTTACGGTAATAACGATCATTCTATAACACTATGAAAAGGCGATGAGGATAAGATGCAACAAACCCGTAAACGTCTTGGAGATATTCTAGTTGAGTCAGGTCTTATAACTGAAGAACAGCTTCAAACTACACTAAATGATAAAAGTCCAGGTCAAAAGCTTGGTGATGCCTTGTTGCAAAAAGGGTATTTAACGGAGCAGCAGCTGATTGAGGTGTTAGAATTCCAATTAGGAATTCCTCATATAAGCTTATTTCGTTACCCGTTTGATACGAAGCTTTTTAATATAATCCCGAAAGAAATGGCGAAACGAAATCAATTAATTCCACTCAAAAAAGACGGAGACAGGCTGTTCGTTGCGATGGCTGACCCGATGGACTTTTTTGCCATTGATGATTTGCGTCTTTTAACAGGGTTTCAAGTTGAAACAGCCATTGCGACAAAGGATGATATTTTAAGGGCAATTAACAAATATTATAACGTCGAAGAAGGTTTTGAAGAGTTGATTGAAAACCTTCCTGGAGGCGATCCGTCATCTCAAGAAGAAACGATGACGGCAGAGGATTCACCAGTTGTTCGCCTTGTGAATCAACTTTTATCAAATGCTGTTGCGATGAAGGCCAGTGATGTTCACATCGATCCCCAAGAAACGAAGGTCGTCATTCGATATCGTGTGGATGGAGTACTACGGACGGAAAGGGTGTTGCCAAAGCATATGCAAAGTCTGCTTACGGCAAGGATTAAAATTATGTCTAATCTTAACATTACGGAACACCGTGTACCGCAAGATGGTCGGATTAAGGTGAATTTAGACTTTCATCCAATTGATCTCCGCATATCAACGTTGCCAACGGTATATGGGGAAAAAATTGTTATGCGGATTTTAGATCTGGGTAGCTCTTTAAATGATATCAACAAATTAGGCTTCAATAAATTGAACTTAAAGCGATTTAGTGACATGATTGCAAAACCGACAGGAATTGTCTTGATAACTGGACCAACTGGTTCAGGGAAGTCGTCAACCCTTTATGCGGCTTTAAATAATCTCAATAGTGAAGAAGTCAACATTATTACGGTTGAAGACCCCGTTGAATATCAGCTCGAAGGAATTAATCAGGTTCAGGTAAATTCTAATGTGGGCATGACATTTGCGGCTGGGCTTCGTTCCATTCTCCGTCAAGATCCAAATATTATTATGGTCGGGGAAATTCGGGATAAGGAAACCGCCGATGTAGCCATACGTGCCTCACTGACTGGGCACTTAGTATTAAGTACGCTTCATACGAATGACTCGCTTGGAACGTTGACAAGACTAATTGATATGGGAGTGGAGCCGTTCTTAGTGGCTTCTTCCTTAAGTGGCGTGGTTTCCCAACGATTAGTGAGAAAAGTGTGTCGTGACTGTGCTGAACAACAAGATCCTTCAAAAAGGGAGATTGAGATTTTTGCCAAACGGGGGATGAAGATTGACAAAGTTATCCGTGGCCGAGGCTGTTCTTCTTGTAATATGACAGGGTATAGAGGTCGGATTGCCATTCATGAAGTGTTGGTTATTAATGATGAGATGAGACGGGTCATTATGAACGAAGATTCCTTTACAAAATTGAGAGAATTAGCGATTAAGAATAAAACCATTTTTCTTATTGACGATGGGTTGTTAAAGGTGAAACAAGGTGTAACAACGACAGAAGAAATATTACAAGTAGCATTACCTGAATAGAGGTGCAAAAAATGAAAAACAGGATCGACCATTTATTGCGAGCAGGCTTTGAATTAAAGGCATCAGATATTCACTTAACGGTGGGGTTCCGCCGATTATGAGGATTAATGGAGATTTAAAAAGATACGGCAAAGATAGTTTGAGTCCTAGTGATACAGAAGAGATGGCCAAGGCTATTATTCCAAGTCATTTTTGGGAGCAGTTCAAGGAAAAAGGAGAGTTGGACTTTTCCTATAGCCTCCCTGGTGTTTCTAGGTTTCGTGTAAATACCTATTTTCAACGGGGATGCATTGCAATCGCTTTGAGAGTTGTGCCAACGAAGATCCCAACGATTGAGGAATTACAATTACCAAATGTGTTAAGGAAAATTGCTGAAAAGCCACAAGGACTTGTGCTTGTCACAGGACCAACTGGTAGTGGAAAATCGACGACATTAGCTTCCATGATTCAATATATGAATCAAACGATGAAAAAACATATTATCACATTGGAAGATCCGATTGAGTATCTTGCACAAGCATGGTCAGTCCATTATTGATCAACGAGAAGTGGGTTTTGATACGAATAATTTTGCTAATGGTCTAAGAGCTTCCTTACGACAGGACCCAGATGTGATTATGGTGGGTGAGATGCGTGACCTTGAAACCATTCATACGGCGATTACAGCAGCTGAAACAGGGCATTTAGTGTTTGGAACCTTGCATACATCAAGCGCTCCAGCTACGATTAACCGAATTATTGATGTCTTTCTACCATCACAACAGGCCCAAATTAGAATTCAATTGGCATCTGTACTTGTTTCTGTTATTTCACAACGATTATTTCAAACAGTCGATAAAAAAGGCCGCAGGGCAGCAACAGAAATTTTGATTAACAATGCAGCGGTCGCCAATTTAATTCGAAATGAAAAGGTTCATCAAATTGTCAATGTGATGCAAACTTCAAGTATGGAAGGCATGCATACGCTTGAGACGAGTATAAAAAAACTTGTTCAATCGAAGATTATCTCAAAAGAATCCGCTCAGCCATTTTTACAGGAGAAGTTAAGCTAAGATGGCACGTTTTAAATACTCAGGCCGCGATCGGAAAGGAAAGAAACAGGGAGTAATCACCGCTTCCTCCAAAAGAGATGCCATGCAAAAGCTAAGGAGCGATGGTGTAAGAGTGTTAGAAATGACTGAAATGCCTGAGACGCTCTTAACAAAGGATATCTCTATTGGCTCACCTGTGAAGCTCGAACATATGGTTATTTATTTACGGCAGTTTGCCACGCTGCTTAAAGCAGGAGTCACCGTTGTGGACTCAACTAGAATTCTGTCTGAACAAACCGATAGCAAACCATTAAAAAAAGCACTTCTCGATATGGAGCAGGAATTACGAGAAGGAAAGCCATTATCCGATTCTGCGGCCAAACATAAAAAAATCTTTTCCTCGATGTTTATTAATATGGTTCGTGCCGGTGAAGCAGGCGGAAATATGGATGAAACGCTCGATCGCTTAGCGGTCCACTTTGAGAAACAACAGACGACAAAGTCGAAAATAGTATCAGCACTAGCTTATCCTGTTGTGGTCGGTATTATTGCCATCGCGGTTGTTATTTTCCTTCTCGTTTCAGTTGTGCCGACATTTGTGAGTATGTTTGCTGATTTTGGTGGGGAGCTGCCAGCGATTACACAGTTTGTGTTGAATGCAAGTGATTTTATGCAGAAATTCTGGTGGCTTGTTGTCGGGTTAATGATTGCCTTTGTCGCAGCGATTATGGTTATTCGGCAAAATAAGCAGACCAAATATTATCTTGATTATTTCGTTTTGCGGATTCCGATTTTTGGGAAGATTACTGCAAAAAGCGGTACTTGCAAGGATGACGAGAACATTAAGTTCTTTATTCTCAAGTTCCGTACCGATTCTACAAGCGATGTCGATTGTGGAGAATGTGGTCGAAAATGAAGTGATATCTCGTGTGATTCGACAATCTCGTGACTCATTAGAACGAGGTCAATCAATAACAGAACCGATGAGAAAGCACTGGGCCTTTCCTCCTCTTATTACGCAAATGATTGCGATCGGAGAAGAAACAGGATCACTAGATGCGATGCTTGGAAAAGTCGCTGATTTCTATGAGCGAGAAGTAGAAAACGGTACCGACCGAATTAAATCGTTAATTGAACCGCTTATGATTGTTTTCCTAGCAGCAATCGTTGGGACGATTGTTACAGCTATTATGGTGCCAATGTTTGAGATCTTTAATCAAGTTGGTTAAAGTTTAATAAGTATTTTGAAATGTAAGAAAAATTTATAATTTTTTGGGAAAAATGTGATATTGTGTGTTGAAATTTGGTAGAGTATAATTGTAATAGTTAAATATAACTATAATCACTATGATAAAAGGGGGAGAAAAGTATGTTGAAAAGTATTAAAAAACGTTTAAAAGATCAGCGTGGTTTGACATTAATCGAATTACTAGCGGTAGTTGTTATTTTGGGGATTATTGCAGCGATTGCGGTTCCTAGTATTGGGGGTATTATTAATAAATACAAAAGATGATGCTAAAGTTGCAGAAGCGAATTCAAATTATTAGATGCTGCAAAAATGTATATGTTACTGCAAACAAAGTTACCTACGGATAGATATATGTTAAAGACAATGAAGCTGATGAATTAGATCATTTGACTTAAGATAAGTCGTAGCTATGATCAAGAACATATCTACTGTAACTAGTTACAGAGATGGTACAATACTAGGACTGCAAATATATGTACACTGTTAAGATAATACATGAATCTGGAAATAGTTAATTAATAATAGAGTAAAAATACTGATAGTTAAGGAATGTTATCTTATATATTTATGGGCTGTTCTAGGCTCCTTCTACAATGTAGTCGGTTTAAGTATACCAATAAATCAGATTTATAACAAGGTGTTTAGAATGAATAAAATGTTAAAAACCACAAAGAAACATCTAAAAGATCAACTGGGTTTAACATTAATCGAATTACTAGCTGTTATCGTCATTTTGGGGATTATTGCAGCGATTGCGATTCCGACGTTTGGAAATATCATTAATCGAAGTCTAAATTTGATGCCAAAGTGCAGAGGGCGATTCAAGTTATAAGTGCTGCTAAAATGTATGCTTTGCAACTATAATTCTGACGGTATACAGGATAAGTGATACTATCTTTATACTAGCGAAGTTCAATTGGGACCTTATGTAGAGGACGTTAAACCATATCGAATCTTGTATGTAATCGATATGTCAGATATAATAGTACTACAGCTAATTACTGCAATACCATTTAACCAAATAAATCAGGACCATTAGACTAGTTAACAAAAGTAACTATTTGACAGAAATTAATCATTTAAAGCTTGATGAATAATGGATTTGAAAGAAATATGTAGTCTAAGTTTGGAAAGTGCTAGATTTTGTATATTGTATTTTTAATTGTATCTATTTATTGGTCTTATACTTAGGCTCCTTCTACAATGTAGTTGGTTTAAGTGTACCAGAAAAGCAGTCGTTTACTACTCGACGTTCAGCCTGTCCAAATTGTGGGAAGACAGTTGTCAGCTTTTGAGTTAATTCCAGTACTATCTTACTTGATTCAAGGGGGGAAATGCCGTGGCTGTAAAGCGCGGATTTCTCCTCTTTATCCAATTATTGAAGTCACTGACAGGCATTTTGTTTGTGAGTGCACCACTTATTCTTGGTTGGCAAACAGAATTGATTGTTGCGTGGACACTGATTTCCTTGTTTATCATTATTACTGTATCCGATTTAAAATATATGCTAATCCCTGATAAGATTTTACTAGTATTTGCAGGGATTTTTTTCATAGAACGAATCTTTATTCCACTGACCCCATGGTGGGATTCTTTCCTTGGGGCAGCCATCGGTTTTGTTTTGCTGCTCCTTATTGCTATGATAAGTAAAGGTGGCATGGGGGGTGGGGATATTAAGTTATTTGCCCTCATTGGTTTTGTTGTCGGTACGAAAATCATGCTATTATCCTTTTTCTTAGCTACATTATATGGCGCTCTATTTGGCATCATTGGGCTATTATTCAAGATCGTCAAACGAGGGAAACCGATTCCGTTTGGTCCCTTTATTGGACTTGGAACGCTTACCGCTTATTATTTTCATAAAGAAATCATTCAGTACTATCTACACTTTTTAACTTCAGGATTTTAATGAAAGGGTTTTACTATGCCTTTATCCTTCTTGTCTCCCAAAAAAAGAATTGTAAATATGATCATTAATGATCATTCCATCCGTTATCTTGAATTAAAGCAAGCTAACCCACCCATTGCGTATAGATGTGGGGAGCGCTTGTTACCAGCTGGGATTATTAACAATGGAAAAATTCAAGACTATGAAACGCTTGTGATGATTTTAGAGGAATGTGTAACAGAATGGAAAATTAAGAAACGGCCCGTGCGCTTTTTAATTCCTGAATCCTTTGTCATTATCCGTAAATTGACCATTCCTGCGAATGTGGACAATGACGAAATTAAGGGTTATTTATATTTAGAACTAGGCACTAGTATTCATCTTCCGTTTGATGAACCTGTTTTTGATGCGGTTGTCTTTTCTGAGGATGAGGAGAAAAAAGAAATACTCATTTTTGCTGCCCAAGAAGAAAATGTCATGGAATATGTTGACCTTTTTGAAGAGTTAAATTTAGATCCGATCGAAGCAGAGATCTCGCCGCTAGCTTTATATCGACTATATTACCATTTAGATCAGGCAAAAGAGGATGAGGACTTACTTATTGTTCAATTTGATTTAAACACGGTCAATATTTGTATATTTGAAAAGCATATTCCCATTTTTCATGCATCATCTGCCAATTGAGTTTGATGAAGAAAAGTGGGAGATGAAATTAAATCGATCTGGGGATTATGAGTTAATCTATATTGGAGAACCCAATGACTTACACTATCAATTTGAAGATATTTACAAAGAAATTAACCGATTGATGGATTTTTATCGTTATTCGTTGCATCAAGGGAAGAAACAAATCTCAAAGATTTTGTTAAATGGCGATCACCCGATGATTGAAAGAATCAAAGGAGATCTTGAAGGACGTTTTGTTGTTCCATTGGAGACCATTGTTTATGATCATAAGTTTGAGAAGGACCACAGTCTGCCATATACACATTATCTTGCATTAGGGCTTGCTTTAAAAGGGGTGTGAAAAATGCTTGTCGAAATTAACTTATTACCTCAAAAAGAAAGAAACAATAAATCCCTTTTATTGCTTGCCATTATTTCTAGTATCATCCTCCTCATTGGTGGCTTTTTTACTTTTTGGCTTAATGGAACGTATGTAAAAAAACTAGCTTCGATCGAAGAGCAAATTGCAACAACCGAACAATTAGTGGCAATCAACCAACAGAAGGTCACGTCTGATGGATCATCAGAATCTGTAACCCAGCTTGAGAACATGGTTGAATGGGCGCATCAATACCCAATTAAAACGGTTCCTGTTTTAAATAAATTGACCGAGCTTTTGCCTGAGAGAGGATTTATCCAAACCTTTCAGTATGAAGAAACAGGAATGGTTCTTTTAAGTGTTCAGTTTGAATCAACAAGAGAAGCGGCTTACTATTTAAATACATTGCTTCAATCTGAGTGGATTGAGGATGCCAAATTAAATGCGGTAAATGCGGATACTCAGTTTTTTGATAAACAAGTCGGGGAATCCGAACCAGATGAAACAAAATTAAAAAACGAAAAATATGTTCCAAGATATATTGCGGAATTTGAAGTTAAGTTGAATAAAAATGTCATTAAAAGTGAAATAGACTCCACCATCCTCCGAACAGAAGGAGGGTGAGGATTCATGAGTATGAAACTGTCAAAAGGAAAATGGCTGATCATTGGAACCATTTTCCTATTAATTCTACTGTTTGTTGGTATTTACTTTTTCGTTTTGTATCCTAAAATCGGGTTAATTGAACAGAAAGAAACGGAATTAAAGATGCAGCAACAATTATTAGCTACTTTAGAAAGTAAAAGTGTCGAAACCAATGAACATTCATTTGAAAGCACTACTACCCTACAGCAACTTGTTCCTGTAAAACCATTGACTGAACAATTATTATTAAACATTGAAAAAGCTGAAACGGTTTCAGGTAGTTTTGTCGTTAGTATGAGCTTTGCGGACGAGGAAGTGACGGTAGAGGGTGGTGCAGCTGCAGAAGGTGATCAGCAGGTACCTGAAGACATTAAGGCAGAACAAAACAAAATGGATGAGAATTCAGCAGAAAAAGGAAATGAAGATGAACAAATCCCAGTTGAAAATTCACTGCCTACTGGTGTAAAAAAGGTTACTGTGACGATGGACATTGAGTCACCCACCTATTTTGAACTAGAAACCTTTATTCGAACACTTGAAACATCTTCGCGTATTACAGTAGTAGAGGCAATTGACTTTACTGCGAATGAAGAGATCATCGAAACAGAACAAGTGGACAAACCGTTATCCTATCAAGTCACCCTAGCTGCTTTTTATATGCCAACCTTAACAGATTTATTGGATGAGTTGCCAAAAATGGAAAGTCCAGAGCCAGCCAAAAAGAAAAATCCATTTAGTAATTTCGGGGATTTTGATCAAACTAAGATCGTGTCGAGTTATATTCCGAAAAAGGAAGAAATTATAAAAGATGGAGATAACATCATTTATACCGTTATGCCTGGAGATACCCTTTATGATATTTCTCTTCGGTTCTACCATTCCCTTGAAGGAATTCAGAAGATAAGAGATATAAATGGAATTGTTGGTCATCTTATTTTTATAGGTCAAAAACTCATTATTCCTTTAGAAGGATCGGATACAATGAAGGAAAAATAAACGATTTTAATAAATGCTGCTTTTAAGAAATTTGACGAAAGCATTGTATAACAAGACGACAAATGTCTTGTTATTTTTTTTTGACCGTGTGTTAGGATGGTAGCAACCAGCACAGGACAGGGAGGGTCGGAATGAATGGACAAGCCAGATAAAGGAAACACGATTATAATTAAAATTAATGGCAAGAAACCAGCAACAGAGTCAGGAAATCAAACGGCTGAACAACGTAAAATAAAAGGACAAGTTCGGCCTCGTGTATCAGGAATTGCGGAGCTTGAGGCCTCTGCCGCTAAAGAGCCCCTTGAAGACGGAGAGACCTTTGATTGGGTTTTACCTACCGGGGAGAGCACATCAGAGAGTACGGAGAATCAAGAAACTAAGATACAATCAGACGAAAAGGGAGCCAAGTCAAAGTCTCCTCTTTTTTTAGGTAATGGGAAAAATATGAAGCAACCTGGAAAACGTCATATAACGCCAATTATTCTTACGATCTTTTTTGCTATATTAGTAGGGGCGACCTTGGGATTTACCATGCTTAAAATGGTCCTTCCAGAGCAAGTGATGACCAGTGGAGAACAACCAGTGGTTAAAACAGAACAAAAAAGTGAAGAACCCGTCGCGGCAGTGGGAAGTGGAGAACTGACACTTCCGTCTCTTTCAGCATCTGTCATTCAGGAGGGTCTGTATACTTCACAGAGCGGTGCGGAACAAATCAAATCCTCATTAAAGGAAAAGGGAATCCCGGTTGAAGTATTCTCGATGGACGGTAAATTTGCTATTTATATTGGGGTAGCGGGGAATGTTGGGGATGCGAAAGGTATGAGCCAGGAATTTAAAGCTAACGGGATTGATACCTTTTCAAAGGAATTTACGATAGCGGAAAAAAAGGTTAGTAATCTTCAAGAGGAAGAGAAGAAACTACTGGAATTAGCGACTAAGATGTATCCAACTCTTTTGTCGAGCCTTACAAATGGGATTCCAACTGAAATGAAGGCAACCTTTGAACAACAGGCCGCAGATTTGACGAAAATAGACAAGAATAAGATTCAGAACAAGGAAATGATCATCATACATTCTGAGCTTGAAGCCCTAACTGCACAAATAAAGAAATATGATGAAAATCCTGATTCTAAAATATTAACAGCAGTACAGCAACATATACTCACCTTTTTAGCGAGCTATCAAAAACTATCATAAAGATGTACTGTAGGTGCAATTCATCAGAACATGGCAGAAGAAATGTCATAAGAAGTCGATTAAAGTATTTTCCGGGAAATGAAAAACAGTAAAGTGGGTCTGTAATGTGTAAAGAGGGTAAATACTCTTTGCACATTTTTCATTTGGACGCTAAACAGAGAGGGTTTTAAGCGGTAATCATTTAAATAAAAAAAGTGGAGAATGATTGTTTGTCAGGGCTTTAAGTGATAGGATTAAATTGTATCTCCCTAAACTTCAAAAGGTAAGGTGAAAAAGAAAATGCATAAGCAAAACCTCATTTTAGCTTCGTCTTCTCCACGTCGAAAAGAACTTCTAGAAAATCTCCAATTATCCTTTATCACAATTAGCAGCGATGTAGATGAGAGTTATGATCCAAACTGGAAGCCAGATCAAATTGTGATGGATCTGAGCCATCGAAAAGCGCTGGCTGTTTTTGAACGTCATCCAAACTCTTTTGTGATTGGATCGGATACGGTCGTCGTTGTTGATAAAACGATTTTAGGAAAGCCACAAAGTCGTGAGGAAGCCTTTGGAATGCTAAAAAAGCTTTCGGGTAGAACCCACTCCGTTTATACAGGTGTGTCGATTATTGCACCGACAGAAGTACGAAACTTTTTTGAAAAAACAGATGTCGTATTTTGGGAGTTATCAGACGAAGAAATCATTCAGTATCTAGATACAAAGGAACCGTTCGATAAGGCGGGAGCCTACGGTATTCAAGGATTCGGCAGCCTTCTTGTTAAACAAATAACAGGAGATTATTTTGCAGTCGTAGGTCTTCCCGTTGCGCGAACGTTTCGGGAGTTAAAAAAAGCAGGATACTCTATTTAACTTTATTCGTGCACAACTACGCTAAGACGCATATGATTTCTTCCTCTACCTCCCATTTAGACAGGGAAAGGAAGTTATAAATTGCAGAAGGATACATTAATGATTCGTGATTTTCCAAAGGATGAACGCCCACGTGAACGCTTTATTCAAAATGGACCAGAGAGCTTGTCCAACCATGAATTAGTTGCACTGATGCTGCGTACGGGCACAAAGGAAGAATCTGTACTACAACTATCAAATCGACTTCTTACTCACTTTGAGGGATTAAGGTTACTTAAGGATGCCACACTTGATGAAATGACTTCAATAAAAGGGATCGGAACTGCAAAAGCTATTCAAGTATTAGCTGCTGTTGAAATTGGAAGAAGGGTTTCAAACCTCAACTACGATGACCGCTATGTCATCCGCTCGCCAGAAGACGGTGCTAAATATGTGATGAATGATATGAGATTCCTTTCTCAGGAACATTTCGTTACGCTCTATCTCAATACAAAAAATCAAGTCCTTCATAAAAAGACCGTTTTTATTGGGAGTCTAAATGCCTCCATCGTTCACCCCCGCGAGGTCTACAAAGAAGCTCTGCGCCGTTCAGCAGCTTCTATCATTTGTATTCATAACCATCCCTCCGGTGATCCTTCACCAAGCCGTGAAGATATTGAAGTGACTAAGCGGTTAAATGAATCTGGTCGAATTCTTGGGATCGACCTGCTTGATCATTTAATTATTGGGGAAAATAAATTTGTTAGTTTGAAGGAGAAAGGGTATTTATAACACTAGGATTTTAGATAAGGTTAGGATATAATATATTTTGTGATTTTTTTATGTTTTATTATTCAATAATTATTTGCTATGCATAAAACAACTTTTGAAAACTGGACAACTTTGTCCTAACATAATTGATAATATATAAATAAACTTCCATTAAATAGCGGTCCTAAAAATCCGTAATATTGGGTAAGCAGACCTTATCTTTGAAGGGATGCATTTTGTTTCAGAAGGGGAGATACAAAAAATGTTTGGAATAGGAACAAGGGATTTAGGAATCGATCTAGGTACAGCAAACACACTGGTATATGTTAAAGGAAAAGGAATTGTTGTCAGAGAACCTTCTGTCGTAGCGCTACAAACGGATACAAAAAGCATTGTCGCTGTTGGAAATGATGCGAAAAACATGATTGGTCGTACACCAGGAAATGTTGTGGCCTTACGCCCGATGAAAGATGGCGTGATCGCTGATTACGATACAACAGCAGTCATGATGAAATACTATATGAAAGATGCCGTGAAATCAAAAGGTATTTTTTCAGGGAAGCCCTATGTAATGGTCTGTGTTCCTTCTGGTATTACAGCTGTTGAAGAAAGAGCTGTTATTGATGCAACCCGCCAAGCAGGTGCGAGAGATGCTTATACCATTGAAGAGCCATTTGCTGCTGCGATCGGAGCGAATTTACCCGTTTGGGAGCCTACTGGCAGTATGGTTGTTGATATCGGTGGTGGAACGACTGAAGTAGCAATCATTTCCCTGGGAGGAATTGTGACGAGTCAATCGATTCGAATTGCAGGAGACGAAATGGATGATGCCATCGTCAATTTTATTCGTAAAACGTATAATTTAATGATCGGGGATCGTACATCTGAAGCGATCAAAATGGAAATTGGTTCTGCTGGGGATTCAGAAGGTATTGATAATATGGAAATCCGTGGACGTGATCTGTTAACTGGTCTTCCAAAAACAATTGAAATTACAGCGAAGGAAATTTCTTTGGCACTACGTGATACGGTAGAGGCTATTGTGGATGCTGTGAAAGTTACTCTGGAAAAAACTCCACCTGAACTAGCTGCTGACATTATGGATCGAGGAATTGTTTTGACTGGCGGAGGTGCCCTTTTACGCAATCTTGATAAAGTGATTAGTGAAGAGACGAATATGCCTGTCTTAATCGCTGAAAATCCACTGGATTGTGTGGCAATTGGAACAGGAAAAGCACTTGATCACATTAATTTATTTAAAAATAAAGCGCGTGATTCACGCTAACGCTAGGTTTAGAGGTGTAAGAAATGCCACAGTTCTTTTTGAATAAACGCCTGATTATTTTGCTTGTTAGTATGATCATTCTTGTGTCATTAATAGGGTTTTCGCTTAAAGAACGTAAAGAATTGACCTGGCCAGAACAGTTTGTAAAGGATACAACTGGTTGGGTTCAAACCCTTGTATCAAGACCGGCTAACTATATTGCCGGTTTTTTTGAAGATGTGAAAGATCTGCAAAATACATACGTTGAAAATAAAGAATTACGTTCAAGATTAGATGAGCTAGCACAGCTTAAAGCGGATGTACAAACGTTAACGGAAGAAAATAATGAGCTCCGTGATATCTTAGATAAAAAGGATTCCTTGAGTGATTATAAACAGATTCAAGCAACGGTCATTGGTCGGAATCCAGATCGTTGGGACGAGCTTCTGATCATTAATAAAGGCTCCACAGATGGAATTGAGAGGGATATGGCTGTCATTACGTCGACTGGACTGATTGGAAAGGTAAAAAGTAGTCGTCAATTCACTTCTACTATACAACTTATTATCCTCCACAGATGTAACCAATCGTGTTTCAGCCGAAATTGTTGGAAATCAGTCCTACTACGGTCAGATTGAAGGCTTTGATGCAGAAAAAGAAATGCTTTTGTTAAAGAAGATTCCCTATGAAGCAAAAATTGAAAAGGATCAGCTTGTTCAAACATCTGGAATGGGCGGAGTATTCCCTTCAAGGCTCATAATTGGAACGGTTGAAGAAGTGGTTCCAGATGAATTTGGACTCACTCAAACGGCCTATGTAAAACCCGGGGCAAATTTCTATGACTTAGAACATGTTATGGTTATTGAGCGAAGTATGATTCAGCCTGAATTAAGGGATTTACTAGGCGATGAAAAGGAGGAGAAGTAGTGAAAAAAGCTTTTCTTCCGATCATCATTAGTTTGTCTTTTCTACTTGAAAGTGTATTTGTTGAATTGTTACCAGCCGAACTTTTTACAAGTTCACGAATCGTGGTGCCTCATTTTCTCATAGTGACGATCATCCTTGTTACGATTTATATTAGTCCAAAGCATGGGATTATGTATGGATTTATTTTCGGCATTCTTTTTGATATCGTGTATACTGAAATTATTGGGATTTATTTGTTTATGCTTCCTTTAGTGGCTTACCTTATTTCCTGGATCATGAAAATCCTTCAAACGAATGTCATTCTTGTTGCTTTTGTCGCTATTTTAGGAGTCGGATTTTTAGAATTAGGGGTTTATGAAATGAATTTTATTATCGGTCGAACAGAAATGAGTTTTGCTGAGTTTTTTGAATATCAGACTTGTACCGACATTAATTTTAAATTTCCTTTTTATCATTCTTGTTTCCTATCCGCTGAGAAAATACTTTGACTTTTATGCTGAGACATTGAGAAATGAGTAAAGAAATGTGTTGTTTGAGTAATATAGAGGCCTTTTTTATTATGTGCGTGAAAAAGGAGTTTAGATACATTTAGTCGAAATAGTTAGACAGTTTATACATATAAGTTATGCATGTTTAGTCATGCAAAGACAATTGAAGTGGTGGAGTTTTTAATTCGATCGCTCCAGTTCAAATTTCCTAGTTTGACAGTTCTCAAGTTGAGGTGAACATCTTGAAATGAAAAAACTCCAAAATGTAACAATTAAAGGGACAAAGGATGGCTTAATTCTTCATCTAGATGACAATTGTTCCTATGATGAGCTTAAGAATGAGATCTCTACTAAATTGTCGGAAAGCTCGCGTTTACAAGAAGATACCAAATTAATTACGGTAAGTGTTCAATTAGGTAATCGCTTTCTAACAGATATTCAAACGGAAGAGTTAACAGATTTAATCATGCAAAAGAAGAACTTTGTTGTTGGCTCTATTCATTCAAATGTCTTAACAAAAGCAGCCGTTGAGAAAATGAAGGAAGAACAGGAAATTACTTCTGTTTCCAAAATAATTCGTTCTGGTCAAGTATTGCAAGTACCTGGTGATTTACTATTAATTGGTGATGTCAATCCAGGTGGAACGGTAATAGCAGGAGGCAATGTGTTTGTCATGGGTGTACTAAAGGGAATTGCTCATGCGGGTTGCTTTGGGAATGAAGAAGCAATTGTAGCAGCTTCTGTTATGAAACCTTCACAAATTCGGATTAGTCAACATATTAATCGAGCACCTGACCAACATATGGATGATGAAAATCATGAAATGGAATGTGCCTATATAGATGAAAATAATCAAATAATGATTGATAGATTGCAAGTATTAATGCAGCTTAGACCGAATTTAACGAGATTGGAAAGGGGACGCTAGGATGGGAGAAGCAATAGTCATCACATCAGGAAAAGGTGGAGTTGGGAAAACAACAACTTCTGCAAACATTGGAACAGCCTTGGCTCTTCAAGGAAAACGGGTATGTTTGGTGGATACTGATATCGGACTTCGTAATCTTGATGTGGTTATGGGACTTGAAAATCGAATTATTTATGATCTTGTTGATGTGGTAGAAGAAAGATGTAAGATCCATCAAGCACTGGTGAAAGATAAACGATTTGATGACCTACTTTATCTGCTTCCCGCTGCACAAACAAGCGATAAAACAGCAGTGACACCTGAACAGATGAAAAAGCTGATTGATGGATTAAAGCAAGACTATGATTATATCATTATCGATTGCCCTGCCGGAATAGAACAAGGATATAAAAATGCTGTTGCAGGTGCAGACCGGGCTATTGTTGTTACAACTCCAGAAGTATCTGCTGTAAGGGATGCAGATCGAATTATCGGTTTACTTGAGAAGGAAGAAAATGTAGCTCCACCAAAGCTTGTGATTAATCGTATCCGCAGCCATATGATGAGAAATGGGGATATGCTGGATGTGGATGAAGTGACAACTCACTTATCGATCGATTTAATTGGAATTGTGGCTGACGATGATGAAGTGATAAAGGCTTCTAACAGTGGTGAGCCCATCGTGTTAAATCCAAATAGCAAAGCAAGTATTGCTTATCGTAATATAGCAAGAAGAATTTTAGGTGAGTCCATCCCTTTGCAAAATTTAGACCAAGAACAAAAAGGGGTATTCTCAAAACTAAAGAAATTCTTTGGTGTAAAGTAAAGAAAACCGGGACTTAGGGTCTCCGGTTTTTTATTTTGCTTTTTTATTCATTGTCCATTCCAAAAACACAGAAAGTAGGAAACTGTCCATTTTGGGTGCCTGACACCGATATAGGGGGATGGCATATTTTTGGGGGGCCGTTCATAGACTTGTACTATTAAATGTCTACTAGGAATGGTGGGAGGATTTCATGCGTTCAAGAAGTGATGACATTCGTAAACGAATTGCAAAGCGGAAAAAAGAACAAGAGCGATTGACGAAGCAGAAGAGTACACAACTGCCTTGGACAGAAGACGAAGAGCGTTATGGTTTTCAAAAAATGGAATCATATGAAATAGGACCTATTGAGGAATCCAATCATCCCCTTTTTCGCAAAGAAGTATTTATTTTTAAAATACTAGCATCCTCATGTCTGGTGCTGATTGTGGCCATCATGTTTCGTAGTCAAACACCCATTTTAGATCCTGCAAAGGAATTTGTTTCGAAGTCGATGCAAGAGGATTTCCAATTTGCAGCCGTTTCTGACTGGTATGAAAGTACTTTTGGTAAACAACTAGCTCTGTTGCCGACATCTGCTCCTGATCCGATTCCAAATACTGAAAACGCATCGAAACAAATGCAATATGCCCTACCGGCTTCAGGTAAGATTCTGGAGGAATTTGGTGAAAATGGACAAAGAATCACCATTGAAATTGGTAAAGGTTCGAATGTTGAAGCAATGAATGAGGGACTTGTTAGTTTTATTGGACAGAAGGATGGATTCGGCCAGACGGTTGTAATCCAGCATGCTGACAAGAGTTATGCTTGGTACGGCAATTTAAGCTCAATCGATGTTACTTTATACGAGTATATTGAAAAGGGAACACCAATTGGAAAAGCAACCGAGTATGAAGACGGAACAAATGGTTCTTTCTATTTTGCGATTAAAGAGGGTGAAGATTTTGTTGACCCAAACCAGGTGATTGAATTTGATTAATTTATTAAAGATCCTAACGTATATTCATATCCATCCATTATTATGGTTTGTTATGGCCCTTGCCATTATGACGGCTCACTTTTTTGAACTGATGATGTTGTTAATCATCGTGTTCATTCATGAACTGGGCCACGCGTTTGCTGCTTCGTTTTATTCTTGGCGGATCAAACGGATTTCACTTCTCCCTTTTGGGGGAGTAGCTGAGATGGATGAGCATGGAAATAGACCATTAAAGGAAGAAGCGATTGTGACATTGGCCGGTCCCTTTCAACATGTGTGGATGATGGGGTTGGCACTCGTTTTTTATCATTTCAACTGGGTGTCAGAGGATCTTTACAGACAATTTATTGAATTTAATACGATGGTTCTTGTGTTTAATCTTATGCCTATTTGGCCGCTTGACGGTGGCAAACTCGTGTATCTTTGGCGATCCCTGAACGAATCCTTCGCTATCGCACATAAAAAAACATTAATAATTTCTGCGGGGAGTCTCGTGTTATTTTCTTTATTCTTGCTTATTATTCAACCCGTGAATTTAAATTTATGGATCGTGATTAGTTTTCTTGCTTTTTCTCTTTATTATGAATGGAAACAAAGGCGTTATGTTTTTCTGCGTTTTTTATTGGAAAGATATTATGGCAGTAAAATGGAGTTTCAGGCCTTAAAACCGATCCACGTCAAGGAGGAAGAGTCTGTTTTCTTTGTGCTTGAACAATTCCAGCGAGGTCAGAAACATTTAATTGTAATTGAAAAAGAGGATAATGAATCCTACCAGCTTGATGAAAACGAGTTGTTGCATGCCTATTTTTCCGAAAAAAGACTTTCAGCAAAAATTGGTGAGTTGCTTTATCCTTATTAAATCGACATAATAAAGTAAGAATTCAAATGAGTGAAGCGCCTATAGGTGATTCGCTTATTTGAAGTGGGAAAAGTGAGGAAATGGCATTGAAGAAATTAATTGTAAACTACTTAACCAGAGAAAAACGTTTTGCTCTCTTAGATGATCATAGGGTTGAAAAGTTAGTGGTCAATCAGCCTAAACATGCGTCATCGGTTGGAAATATCTATGTTGGTACGGTAACAAAGGTCCTTCCTGGAATGAATGCAGCCTTTGTTGAAATAGGGGAAGAAAAGAATGGCTTTATTCATCGTGATAAACTCGAGTCTTTTGTACGATCAAAGGATGAAAGTGACCAAAAAGAAAGTAAGAGTATCTCCACCTTTGTTCATCAAGGTGAAAGATTGCTTGTTCAAGTGGAAAAGGATTCAACAGGAACGAAAGGCCCCCGTTTAACCGGAATTATTGAACTTTCGGGCAACCATTTAATCTATATGCCAAAAGGGAAATATATTGCGATTTCAAAAAAAATCGAACAACCTGAAACCAGAGAGAAATGGCGACTTTTAGCCTCTCAATTAAAACAAGAGGAAGAAGGGTTGATTTTCCGAACCTCTAGTGAAAATGCGGCAGAG
>CAWFID010000017.1:0-57142 GCA_963815765.1 uncultured Bacillaceae bacterium | reverse complement strand
AATTTGTTTTCCCATACGTAAGTGAACATAAAAAGGAGGAGCTCAAATACAAGCTCCTCCTTTTAATTTACTATATGGCCTTGTTCCATGTCCCATAACTTTTCAAAAAATGGCTGGCCTTTAATTAAATTCTCACAAAAGATTTCGTGTTTACTACTCCAACCATATTTTGCTTGTTCATATAGCTGCTCCCAGGCCTCATCAAATTCCAGACTCTGTATGACTTGATATAGATCTGGATTCCATTCTGTGTACCAATAACGAACTTCTGCTACATTATTGGAAGTATACAGCTGATCCAACGCCATAAATAATAGCTGCTTTAGTTGCCTTTCTTTCCTTGTAAGCCCTTTCATTAATTCTTCCTTAGGAGAGAGAATATGGGACTCCTTGCTCTGTGTTGGTTCATGTGTAAACGAATAATGAAGCGTTTCTTGATTTTCCATCATTTCGAATGCCAGTTGTTCTTGGCGCGGAATTAATCTGCTTTTACGAATCGGTATCGAATATCCAATTGTATCGACAGCTAATATTCCTTTTCCATCTGAGACAACAAAACAATATTCTAGCTGACTTCTCTCATGGTTCTTTCGTAAAAATGCCTTTTGATAAATATCATCCAATAGTTGTTGTGGTAGTTCTGCTAAGTCATTTTCTATGTAGTTAAAAAGAACGGTATCAATTTTCAATAGAGGCACTTGGTCCAATAGTTCAACACCATCGTCTTTTCGCCATTCATGAAAATAACAAACATTATAACCATTCTCTTCACCTTCAAACCAGTTAACCCAAACATCATGAAGATATAACATCTTTTAACCCCTCTCTTCTCAATTAACTGTTTGTCAATCAGTATAGGCAGACAGGAGTAAAATTATTCCTTAAACTACAGTTAAAACCATTTATTTACTATATAGGGTCCTCTTGTATAAAGAAAACTCTCCGATTGGCGAGCTTGCAAGGCGATGACAGAGGCATAGTTGCACTGATACTGTTTTCCTAGAAATTGCCACTACGCCGAACTTCTCCAGTGCTGCAATTTTATACTTTCCTAAGAGTGCAAAAAAACAAGCTACACACATATAGCTTGTTTTTTTTTCAATCCAGTTTATTCATACTTTTTAAATACGATTGTTGCATTATGTCCACCGAAACCAAGTGAATTACTTAATGCGGTTTTAATTTCCTGCTTTCGGGCTTCATTTGGAACATAGTCCAAATCACATTCTGGGTCCGGAGTTTGATAGTTAATCGTTGGAGGAATGATTCCCTCTTTAATAGACAGAACTGAAATAATCGCTTCCACTCCGCCTGCAGCACCTAATAAATGCCCAGTCATCGATTTCGTTGAACTAATGGCAAGTTTCTTTGCATAATCTTCAAAGACTGATTTAATGGCAGCCGTCTCAAACTTATCATTATAACCTGTGCTTGTTCCATGGGCATTAATGTAATCAATTTCTTCAGGTTTTAATCCACCATCATTTATGGCCATTTTCATAGCACGCGCTCCACCTTCACCACCTGGTGCAGGAGCAGTAATATGATAAGCATCACCCGTGGAACCATAACCAACGATTTCCGCGTAAATATGGGCACCACGCGCTAAAGCATGCTCCAATTCCTCTAGAACGATAATTCCAGCACCTTCTCCAAGAATGAAACCATCGCGGTCAGCGTCAAATGGACGACAGGCCGTTTTTGGATCCGGATTTGTACTAAGTGCTGTATTTGCACAAAAACCAGCAACTGACATATTTGTAATAGGGGCTTCAGCACCTCCAGTAATCATAGCAATGGCATCCCCACGCTGAATCACCTTAAAGGCATCACCAATTGAATTCGTTCCCGTTGCACAAGCTGTCACGGTACATGAATTAACCCCTCTCGCACCAATGGTAATCGATACCTGACCAGCAGCCATATCAGGAATTAACATCGGAACAAAAAATGGACTTACTCTACGATACCCTTTTTGTAAAAAGTTATTATGTTGAGTCTCGAATGTTTCCATTCCACCAATTCCAGATCCAATCCAAACACCAATCTTTTCTGAATTTCCTTCATTAATGTCTAGTTCTGCATCCTTCACAGCCATAATAGAAGCAGCCACAGCAAATTGGGCAAATCGATCCATTTTCCGTGCTTCTTTTTTATCCAAATAAAGGGATGGATCAAAATCTTTTACCTCTGCAGCTACTTTTGCTGGAAAATCATCTGCATTTACTCTTGTTAGTGGTCCAATCCCTGATACACCTGCCACTATATTATTCCATGTTGTTTCTACATCATTTCCAAGTGGTGTTACAGCACCCAATCCCGTCACAACGACCCTACGTTTTTCCATTTCCATCCACTCCTTTTAAAATCCTATCATGTAGGCAAGAATTATTTAACCTTATCTCATTAACGACCCCAACGCATACAAATGGCGCCCCAAGTCAAACCTCCGCCAAATCCGACCATTACAATGACATCATCATCTTTAATTTTTCCTGTTTCCCACTCTTCGGCCATAGCGATTGGAATGGAAGAAGAAGATGTATTTCCATACTTTTTAATGGTTTTAGACATTTTTTCTTCTGGTAATTCTAAACGTTGTCTAGAAGCTTCCATAATACGGATATTAGCTTGATGCGGAATAAGGAAATCAACATCTTCCTTTTGAAGACCTGCTTTTTCAATAACATGAACAGAGCTATCAGCCATTTGTCGAACGGCAAATTTAAATACTTCACGGCCATTCATAATGATATACTCATCTTGATATAAATGTTTTGCACCTGTTCCATCTGCTCCAAGTTCAAATGAAAGAATACCTCTTCCTTCTGAAACACGCCCCATTACGACAGCTCCGGCACCATCACCAAATAACACTGCTGTATTACGATCATTCCAATCCGTAATTTTCGAAAGTTTTTCTGTTCCTACGACAAGTACATATTTATATGAATCACTTTCAATAAATTGTTTCGCTGTGATCATCCCATACATAAATCCTGCACACGCTGCACCAATATCCATTGCCGCTGCATTCTTTGCTCCTAAACGTTCTTGTATCATACATGCTACAGATGGAAACGGAGCATCCGGTGTAACCGTTGCAACAAGAATTAAACCGATTTCTTCAGCTGAAATTTGCGCATTTTCCAGCGCCTTCACAGCAGCTTCGTAAGCTAAATCAGATGTATTGGTTTCATCATCGGCTATTCTACGCTCTTCGATTCCTGTCCTTGTCCGAATCCATTCATCATTTGTATCCACTATTTTTTCCAAATCTTGGTTTGTTAGTATTTTTTCGGGTAAACATCTACCAATTCCTAATATTCCTGCGTTCATCATGCCAACTCCTTTTCTATTTTTACTTGCCTTATTTTAAAGGAAGGTCTCTTCCTTTACTTCGTTCATTTCTGTGTTGCTATCGACTTAAAAAACCCTATATATCAGCGAATTCAGATGTTAGAAGAAGGGTTAATGGACCCATATCTTTACTATCAATTATTATGACTTGGTACTAATTTTAACCTATAAAGCATTCTTTTCGCAACATAATCGTCAAATAAATTGCTGTCTTTCCCTTTTTTTAAAAAGAATGATGGCAATTGTCTACGCCTTTTCCATATTGTTTCATAATTTAATAATGGGAATTACCGATAAGAGGAGGGAAATAATAATGGATCAAAAACCAAAAAATATGGATAACCGTCATGAAGATCCGTTTCATTTGTTCATGTTTGGTGATCGAGGGAGAGAAGCAAACGCTGAAATTGAAAATGATCAAAGACATTCAAAGGATACTGAAAAATATTCTGATGCTTCGAATCGCTCCGCAAGAGAGGATTGGATTTTAGGGAAACGAAATCACCATTCTGGCGAAGATAGCAGCCAACATAAATATTCACAAATAGACGAACTATTAAACCGCGTCAATGTGGATGAACTCATGAATAATATCGATGATCTATTTACTTCGATATCACAGATTAAGCCATTGTGGAAAAAGTTCGATCCTGTTATAAAAAAATGGATGAAACACTAATCATCCTGAAGCTGACTTAGACCAAAACCTAAGTCAGCCTTTTACTAGTACCTTTTTATCAACAACAAACTTCAAGTCATTGTCAATTTGTGTATGACTAAATCTGCTTACCAGATCTTTTTAAGCCTGGTTAAATGCCTCTTTTGATTTTCAATTCCATCTTGAGGTTTTGTTTTTCCTACATGAAGGACTGTCAAATCTTGACTGAACAGGTTTAGCCCACATTGAATCGGTTCAATTGGACATTTAACGAATACGATATCTGCTAATGCTTTCCATTGATTATTGTTTTTGCTCTTTAACACGTATGCCTTGCACTCCTTCTTATTCATATAATTCAATATCACTTCTATAACATCCTCAATGTAAAGGGCATCTTCTGTCCATTCTCGATCATCCATACGAATTGGTGCATTCGGATTATGAAGCGCTTGTTGAAAAACATATTTCAAAGGCTGCCAGGGGCCATATACGGTTGGTAAATAAAAAATGGTTGCAGCAAAGTTATGAGGATGTTGAAAAAGAGGCAGATCCATTATCATCTTCTCATTACAGAGTTGAATAGGTAAGGTTAAGAATAAATGAAATGGATTTTTCATTTGGAATTCAGTCGTCAGAAATGCGTACAGCAGCTTTTCTTCTCTTTTAAAAAAATAACTGTAAAAATCAATAAATAGGATCATCGAGTCGGTTGACTTTAAGGAATCAAAATAGGTTTCATCTGTTTCTGTAAAATTACTATTCCTTCCAATTTCAAATCTCTTTTCCTCTAAAAATGGATCCTCAGAACCATTACTCAAATGGATACCAATTACTTCTATTCCTTGCTCAAGAAGCGAGAGGCAAAGTTGAAATCCAATAAACTCATATGTACCAACAATGATTGCCTTGTCCATAAAACCAAAACCTCCCTATGCATAAGATCACTTCTTTCATCATATGCATATGGGAGCCAGTATCATTCATGAACAATTTATATGGAAACCCTATGAAAAGAAGTACCTGTTATGACTTTTCACTTTTTGGACTTACTTCCCTAGACAAGCCCAGATAACTATACGAGCTTCTTCATAACCATTCTTCCTGACTTTTAAAAAAGGTGATGATTTGGTTCACTATTTGCTGCCTTTTTTCCGGAACAACGTAACAAATGGAAATTGAGGTCTTTTCAGTTTTCCATTTGTCTGATAGTTGATTCAATAAATCGGATTGTTTATAAGCCTTGCTATCCGCCAAAACATGAATAATTTTGATCGGTACAGAAGAATTAATGATAATGGGGTCAGCCATTTCTTTTAATTGGATCATGAGTTGTTCATCTTCCTGTTCAAAAGCATTAGCTAGTTCCTTGATTAACTTTTTATAAAAAAACTTGCGGTCCTTTTCTAACTCCAAATGATGCTGTAGGGACAATATGGGATTAATCAAAACGACTGACCGAATAGATTCCTCCATATCATGGAGCAATTTCAGCGCCACTAGCGCCCCCATACCCTCTGCGATGATATGAATTTTATTGTTCATTATTTCTGAACGAATGGTATATCCATATAATCGTTTGGCCAATTTAACCGCCTTTTTACTTCCCCAATTCTTTCCATATAAATTGCTATAGAATACTGTATATCCCTCTTGCAGCAAAGAATGAACTTGTGAATTCCTTCCTTCATTTTGCAGCCAAAAACTTGTCTTATGATCAACAAAATGTCTTTCATCCCCAATGATCAGGATACCGAAACCCTGAGGCTGTTCGGGATAGTGAATAATACTCCATTCGGCATCCAATTGAAAGTTCCGGCTCTCCATCTCAGATCTCTCCTTTTTATTTGACTCTTTCTTTATTCTATCTTTCAATCGTCTGACCTTTATTTGGTCATAAATAATGATATAATCATTTCTTTTCATGCACGAATACTCTGACCATTTATAATTATCCTATGAGTTATATTTAAAAATGAATGGGATTAAGCCTAAATTTAGAGAATAATATTAATAGAAGTTTTCTTTATTATTTTAGTCCATTATGCTAAGATAAAAAAAGGATCTTAAAAAGTTTGAGGTGAATTCTGTGCGCTATTTAGGAACTTTATTTTGGACTGTTCTTTTGATGGAAATGCTTACTTATGTAGCTAGTTCAATGCTGGGTGTTTCTTTCCATTTTGAAACCGGTCTCATTTTGGGTGTAATTTCAACTGTACTCATCTTCATAATGCCTTCTATCCTTCCGGAACCATCCAGCGAAAAAGAAGGAGTACATTAATCATCACCTTCCAGACAGAATCTAGGAAGTAAAAGAGTCATCCTGACTTCATTTTCAGGATGACTCTTTTACTGTGAGATTCTGTTTATTTTACTTCCAGATGGATCTCATTGTTGTCCACTATTATGGTGACCTCATTATTTTCACGAACATCACCCGCAATGATGGCACGAGCAAGCTTTGTCTCAATACTTCTCTGAATAAACCGTTTCAATGGACGTGCCCCATAAATAGGATCAAAGCCATGCTGAGCGATATATTCCTTGGCTTCTTCGTTTAAATGTAAACGAATTTGTTGATCGGAAAGTCTTGCCTGTAGTTCTCTCATTAATTTTGTTACAATCTCTTTAATATTTTGTAAGGTTAATGGTTTAAATAAAATCGTTTCATCTACTCTGTTCAGGAACTCAGGGCGAAAATGACCTCGTAACTGCCCCATCACACGATCTCGTGTTTCCGCTCCAATCTCATCTTCTCCTTCCCTGCGATCAAGTAAAAATTGAGAACCAATATTGGACGTCATGATAATAACGGTATTTTTAAAATCAACCGTACGTCCCCCGGAATCTGTTATTCTCCCGTCATCCAGCATTTGCAATAGAATATTAAATACTTCAGGATGTGCCTTTTCAATTTCATCAAGCAGGATAACCGAGTAGGGTCTTCTTCGCACCGCCTCTGTTAATTGTCCTCCTTCTTCATATCCTACATAGCCTGGAGGCGCCCCAATCAACCTTGAAACAGCGTGTTTTTCCATATATTCAGACATATCAATTCGGATAATCTGTTCTTCACTGTCAAATAAACTTTGCGCTAAGGCTTTTGCAAGCTCCGTTTTTCCTACTCCAGTTGGACCTAGGAAAATAAATGAACCAATTGGGCGATTGGGATCTTTTATCCCTGCCCGTGCCCTTAAGACAGCATCTGATACCAACTCAACTGCCTCATTTTGTCCAACCACCCTTTCATGCAAAATACTCTCAAGGCGAAGTAATTTATCCCGCTCTCCCTCAACAAGCTTGGCAACTGGAATTCCTGTCCAGCGGGCTACAATATTCGCTATCTCAGCTTCTGTTACTTCTTCTCTTAATAGTCTTTCTCCTTGTTCCCCATTTATTTCTGTTTCCATTTGTTTAAGCTCTTTTTCAAGGGCAGGTATTTGACCATGCCTGAGTTCTGCAGCTCTATTTAAATCATATTCATTTTCTGCCTTTTCTAATTCCCTCCGAGACTTTTCCAATCGTTCACGTTTTTCCCGTACTTTTTGAATGCCTTCCTTTTCAAGCTGCCATTTAGCCCTCATCGTATTGGCTTGATCACGAAATTCAGCCAATTCTTTTTGTAAGGTTATAAGTCTCCCTTTACTTGCTTCGTCCGTTTCCTTCTCTAAAGCCGCTTCTTCAATTTCTAATTGCATCACTTTTCTTGTGACTTCATCTAATTCAGAAGGCATCGAGTCGATTTCTGTCCGAATCATCGCGCATGCCTCATCCATTAAATCGATCGCTTTATCCGGCAAGAAGCGGTCGGTAATATATCGATCAGAAAGTGTTGCCGAGGCTACTAACGCCCGATCATGAATATTAACTCCATGATGAATTTCAAAGCGTTCCTTCAACCCTCTTAAAATGGAAATCGTATTTTCTACATCTGGTTCTTGAACAAGCACCTGTTGAAATCTCCGTTCTAAAGCAGGGTCTTTCTCAATATATTTCCGATATTCATCAAGTGTAGTTGCTCCAATACAATGAAGCTCACCACGGGCTAACATGGGTTTCAGCATATTGCCGGCATCCATTGCTCCTTCCGTTTTCCCTGCCCCAACAATCGTGTGAAGCTCATCGATGAATAGTAAAATTCGTCCATCGCTTTTCTTGACTTCATTGAGTACGGCTTTTAACCGTTCTTCAAATTCTCCACGAAATTTAGCTCCTGCAACTAAAGCACTCATATCAAGTGAAAAAATGGTTTTATCTTTTAACCCTTCTGGAACATCCTTGCGAACAATTCTTTGAGCCAATCCTTCTACGATTGCCGTTTTTCCTACACCGGGTTCACCGATTAAGACTGGATTATTTTTTGTTTTTCTGGATAAAATACGAATCACATGCCGGATCTCGCTGTCACGACCAATCACAGGATCGACTTTACCCGCTTGAACTTCCTCTACTAAATCTCTTCCGTACTTTGTCAATACTTCATAGGTACCTTCTGGATTTTGAGTAGTCACTCGCTGATTCCCCCTTATATCTTTAATTATTTTCAACAAGGCTTGCAAATGGACTCCTTTTGCTATTAAGAATTTTCCGATTTCTGATGGCAGTGAAACGGTTGCTAGTAAAATATGTTCAACGGATAAATATTCATCCTTAAATTGTTTCATTGATTTTTCGGCTTCCGCCAAAACCCTTTGTAGTTTGTTGGTAATATAGAGTTTCCCTTGTTCAACCCCGCTGCCTGAAACACGTGGTTTCTTGGCTGCCATTTGTTGTAACTCAGCCTTTAATTCGGACGTGGAGATGGTGGCTTTTTCAATAATAGAATTCATTAAACTGCCAGTATCTTCAAGCAAAGCTAGAAATAAATGAACCTCATCCACTTCTTGATGTTGCTCTCTAACAGCAATGGATTGCGCATTCATAATGGCAGTTTGTACCGTTTCCGTCATACGATTAATATCCATTCAAAACCCTCCTTTGACCTTTTTTGACCTTTGATTATATTATAAACTGTTTTTCAAAAAAATAAAAGAATGGACACAAGAAAAAGACCACCCCACTGGATGGCCTGTTTTCCTTGTATTATGGTTTTCGTTGGTATGCCCAAACACGATTATGATTGGAGTTTTCCGGGAATGCATCTCCAGCCTTAAGTTTTAGTCTCTGCGGATTATTTACTGTACTCCCTGTTTCACCAATTTCGATATAGATCCCATTATTAGGAGCTTTTTGTCCTGCTTTGAACTGTCGATTTTGTCCCATATTCATCCCCCTTATCCTTTATGCCTTTTATTATGGCTTTTTAGGGCTTATTTAATAAAGGAAAATTAAGGGTTAATTGTAAGGAGTGAAAAACGATTGTGAATTACATTACTTCACAAAGAATGGCTTTATGTGCATGAAGTCTATTGCCAGCTTCTTCGAAGACGACAGAATGGCTGCCATCAATGATCTCAACTGTTACCTCTTCACCACGGTGCGCTGGTAAACAATGAAGAAATAGATAATCATTTTTTGCATGTTGAACAAGTTCTTCATTAACTTGATACGTTGGAGAAAATACTTTCATACGAATTGCATTTTCTTCTTCTTGACCCATGCTTGCCCATACATCTGTATAAAGGACATCTGCATCCTTAACAGCTTCAATTGGATCTTCTGTTACAACGATTTTTGCTCCACTTTCTTCAGCAAACTTTTGTGCCATTGCGACCATTTCTTCATTTGGTTTATATCCTTCTGGACAGGCAGCAGAGAAATCCATTCCTATTTTCGCACAACCGATCATTAAAGAGTGAACCATATTATTTCCATCACCTACATAAGCCAATTTCAATCCCTTTAACTCACCTTTATTTTCTAGAATCGTTAAGAAATCAGCTATTACTTGTGTAGGATGGACTAAATCCGTTAATCCATTAATAACAGGGATCGAAGCATTCTCAGCAAGTTCCTCCACGATTTCATGACCAAATGTACGTATCATGATCCCATCCAAATAATGAGATAATACTTTTGCTGTATCGGAAATTGGTTCCCCTCTTCCAATTTGGATGTCTCTACTGCTTAAAAATAATGCATGCCCACCTAATTGCAACATTCCAGCTTCAAAAGCAACGCGAGTTCTTGTAGAAGATTTCTCAAAAATCATGCCAAGAATTTTTCCTTTTAATGGGTGATACGGGATTCCTGCTAATTGAAGATCCTTTAATTTTTTAGCCTTATAAACTAAACCTAAAATCTCTTCAGGCGTAAAATCAGCTAATTTCAAAAAATCTTTTCCTTTTAAATTTAATTCATGTTCGACCATTTCTTCTACTGTTGTCATAATGATTCAGCATCCTTTTTTATTTTTTATTGTGCCATTCCTCAATAGAATGTATGTTTATCTCCTTGACTGTTAACGCTAGAAGAAAAGCAGCCAAACTTTCTATCTGAGTAAATGTAATCACACGATTCCTAGTTGCTATAGAACGTAATCTTTTATCTTCCAATACATCGCCTGGATTATAATAAGCAATTGTATTTGAATGCTTTAATTCTGATTCTACATCATCCGCTAAAACGAACGTAATACCGGACCCAATAGCCTGATCCTCTAATTTTTCGAGCCCAAGAAGAGTGCTTACGACAACTGTCTTTCCTTTCTTTTCCTTCAACCCTACATGGAAAGCTTTTCGCAATGCTTCTGCAAGGCTTGAAGCAATTGAAATCCCTTCACCAGTTGATCGCATTTCAGGGCTTAATTTTGAATCAAGACCTTTTAATGCATAATACGAGAAAACTGGATATTTCACACAAACATAGGGTACATTTCCACTCATATTTAAAATCTCATCTTTTGACAACATATATTTCCCAAGCAATATTTTTGTCGCAATTTGCACGAGAGGAACACCCGTTACTTTACTTACAATTGGCACCGTTCGACTTGCACGTGGATTTACTTCTAAGAGATAAACGTGATCTCCGTCTACAATGTATTGGATATTCATAAGACCTTTGTAGTCAAGTTCTTGAACAATCAATTCTGCGTATTGTTTCATCTTCTGTTTCGCAGCTTCTGTTAATGATTGCGCGGGCAAGATCGAAAGACTATCTCCCGAATGAATTCCTGTCTTTTCAATATGTTCCATTATGGCTGGTATACATATATGTTTTCCATCGGCTGCTAAATCCAATTCAGCTTCAGAAGCCTGCATAAATTGATCGACAAGGACTGGGTATGGAATATCATTGTTTTGTAAATAAACTTCCAATTCAGCTTTACTTTTTATAATTTCCATCCCTTTGCCACCAATCACGTAGGATGGTCTAATCAATACTGGAAAATCAAAACGATCCACTAAAATCTTTATTTGCTCCTGATTATTGGCCATATCCCCTTGAATATGTGGAATGTCTAATCGATCTAGTAATTGATAGAACAGATCACGATCTTCCAAAACATCAATGGTTTGTGAATTAGTACCAAGAATCTTCACTCCGTGCTGTTCTAATTGTTTCGCTAGATTTAGCGCTGTTTGCCCACCAAGTTGGACAATAACTTCGGAAATCCCTTCATTTTCGATCACGTTTAATACAGTCTCTAAAATCAAAGGCTCAAAATAAAGTCGGTCTGCTATAGCAAAATCAGTGCTAACCGTTTCAGGGTTGTTATTGATTAAAATCGTTTCAACATTTTCCTGTTTCATCGCAAGTACGCCATGTACGGAACAATAATCAAACTCAATCCCTTGCCCAATTCGGATAGGTCCGCTGCCGATGATCGCTACTTTTCTTTTATCACTTGGTATCTGTTCATTTTCACCAAAATAACTAGAGTAAAAATAATTCGATTTAGCCTCAAACTCAGCTGCACAAGTATCAACGATTTTATACACCGGTTGAATAGCCCATTCTTTTCTAATATTTCGAATATCTTGCTCATCGACATTCCATTCAGAAGCAATAAAGTGATCGCTGAACCCTTTTTCTTTCCAAATTTGAAGTTGCTCTTTCGTAACGGTTTCAAGAGACGATTCTGATATTTCTTTTTCCTGCATAACCATCATTTTAAAACCGTGCAGGAAAAATAAATCAATTCCTGTTTCCTCATGAAGCTCCTCAATAGATACATCTCTTCTCAAAAGTTCCATTAAGAAGAAGAAGCGTTGATCGGTTTGTTCACGTACTTTCTCTTTCAAAGTGTTTAAACTTTGATACTCGAGCCCTGGAAGCTTTAAGTCTAAACAATCTACTTCTAATGAATGAATGGCTTTTAAAAGGGCTCTTTCTAAATTACGATCAATCCCCATTACTTCTCCTGTTGCTTTCATTTGCGTACCTAGTTTACGCTCTAGAGAAGGAAATTTATCAAATGGCCACTTAGGAACTTTCACTACTACATAATCCAAAGCCGGTTCAAAGCTTGCAAAAGTATCACCTGTAACAGGGTTAATAATTTCATTTAATAAATAGCCTGTAGATAATTTCGCTGCCATTCGAGCAATCGGATAACCGGTAGCTTTCGAAGCAAGAGCCGATGAACGGCTTACTCTTGGATTGACCTCGATTAAATAATAGTTTTTACTATTTGGATCTAAAGCAAATTGAATATTGCAGCCTCCAATAATCTCAAGTGCTGAAATGATTTTAATAGATGCTGACCTGAGCATTTGTACTTCTTCATTGGTAAGAGTTTGTGTAGGTGCTACGACAATCGAATCACCTGTATGAATACCGACTGGATCAATATTCTCCATATTACAGATCGTAATACAAGTGTTATTCGCATCTCTCATTACTTCATATTCAATTTCTTTAAATCCTGCAATACTTCTTTCAATTAAACATTGGTGAATAGCACTTTCTTTTAACCCACCTAACGTTAATTTTGTCAGTTCTTCTATAGAGTTAGCAATTCCTCCACCCGTGCCCCCTAATGTATAGGCTGGACGAACGATGATCGGAAATCCAATTTGTTCTGCAAACGCCAAAGCCTCCTGCAATTCATGTACAATCGTACTTTCAGGAACCGGCTCATTTAATTCGTACATTAACTGTCGGAAGGCTTCTCGGTCCTCACCTTTTTTGATCGCTTCAATTGAACTCCCGAGCAGTTTCACGCCATATTTCGCTAGGATCCCTTTTTCATGTAGCTCAAAAGCTAAATTTAATCCCGTTTGACCACCTAATGATGCCAACAAACCATCAGGACGTTCCTTCTCAATAATTTTCTCCAATACATCAACGGTTAATGGTTCAAAATAAATATGATCGGCAAAGCTGTGATCAGTCATAATGGTTGCTGGATTATCATTGACTAAAATAACTTCGTAGCCGTCTTCTTTTAAGGTCATACAGGCTTGCGTTCCAGCGTAATCAAATTCAGCGGCCTGCCCAATGACAATGGGCCCGGAACCAATAACAAGTATCGATTTAATAGTTATGTCTTTAGGCATGTGCAAATACTCTCCCATTGTTAGCTTTTACTATTTCAATAAATTCATCAAAAATATACTCACTTTCAGCAGGTCCTGGATTTGCCTCTGGATGGAATTGAACCGTTTGTAATGGATAATGATCATGGACAAATCCTCCGACCGATTGATCATGCAGATTCAAAAAGCGCAACTTCAATCCTGTTCCATTTAGGCTGTTTCTATCCACTACATAGCTATGATTTTGCGAAGACATCACTACTCTTCCAGACAATAAATCCATCACCGGGTGATTTGCACCGCGATGGCCAAAAGCTAATTTCTCTGTATTTGCACCAAGTGCCAGTGCTGCCAATTGATGTCCCAGACAAATCCCTAACGTCGGGTACTGATTGATTAATTTTTTAATAGTGGGCAATACATTTTTTAATTCTTTTGGATCCCCTGGCCCATTCGATAGCAAAATACCATCCGGTTTTAGTAACTCTATATTCTCAATTGTTGTATGATAGGGAACAACCGTAACTTTACAATTTCTTTTTACCAAACTGTTTATGATGGACTTTTTAGTTCCATAGTCTACGAGAACGATATGGTTCTCTCCATCCCCATATGTTTTAGGACTAGAGGTTGACACCTTACTAACTTTTAGATCATCTAATAGTCTGAAAGATTCGTCATTCACAATATTGGAATTAGAAAGGGCAACAGGCATTGTCCCTGCGCTGCGAATTCTTTTCATTACTGCCCTTGTGTCAATAGACCCTAGCATAGGGATTCCCCATTTTTCCAAATAATCTACCAATCTATATTTAGCCTCATAGTGAAAAGCCGTTTGTTTTGCTTCATAAACAATTACACCAGCAACATGCGGTTTCTCACTTTCAAAATTCACTTCATTTATTCCATAGTTTCCTATTAATGGATAGGTAAACACGATAATTTGGTCTTTATAGGATGGATCTGTTAACACTTCTTGATATCCAGCCATTCCCGTAAAAAATGCAATTTCACCTTTTATCTCATCGGTTGGTGCATTTGTAAGCCACTGCCCTTCGAAACTTTCACCGCTATTTAAGTGTAAATAACCTTTCATATCGCGCCTCCTTTTCACTGATGTATATTTATTATAATATATTCATATTTATTCATCAAGTATCCAAATGAAACAGCTTATACAGCTGTTTCAACATTTTGATTTAATACAGAAGTGATAATCTCTAGTGCTGCTTGTAATTCTTCTTTTGTTGCTGTTAATGGCGGTAATAACCGAATGACATTTTCGCCTGCTGAAAGGGCAATTAAACCTTTGGATCTCATACTTTCTAGAATAGCAGGTACTGGTTTACTCACTTCAATACCAATCATGAATCCAAGTCCTCTTATTTCTTTCACAATCGGTAATTCTAATAGACTTTCTTCTAAAATTTTCTTGAAAAAGTCTGCTTTTTCATTCAGATCATTTAGAAAGCTAGTATCAAAAATCGCATCCATTGTCGCAATAGCTGCTGCAATAGCGATTGGGTTTCCACCAAAGGTAGTTCCATGACTTCCTGGTCCAAAAACATCTTTTAAATGGGCTTTGCCAATAATACCACCGATCGGCAATCCATTTCCCAGTCCTTTTGCTACTGAAACAATATCTGGCTGTAAACCGTAATGCTGGAAGGCAAAGGGTTTTCCAGTACGTCCAATTCCAGTTTGGATTTCATCTACAATAAAAAGGGAACCGAATTGTTTACAAATTTCTTCTACCCCTTTTAGAAATTCCTCGCTGCCAGGGTGTATTCCACCTTCGCCTTGAACAACTTCTAACATAACGGCTGCTACTTCCTCACTCATTGCCTCTTTTAATGCCTCAAGATCGTTATATGGTACGTATACAAAGGTTTCAAGCATAGGACCATAACCTTGCTTTATTTTATCCTGCCCAGTTGCAGACATGGTTGCAAATGTACGTCCGTGAAAAGATTGATAAAATGTAATAATTTTTGTTCTTCCTGTTGCTTTTCTAGCCATCTTAATCGCAGCTTCATTGGCTTCAGCACCGCTATTAGAGAAAAAGACAAGATCCATATTGGCGGCTTTCGCTAATTTCTCAGCTGCTACTTCTTGGCTCTCAACCGGAAATAAATTAGACACATGCCAAAATTTCTTTAATTGTTGTTCAATGGCTTCTTCCACCACTTTTGGGCGATGCCCTAGATTACAAACTCCAATTCCAGAAGTAAAATCCAAATATTTTTTTCCATCTTTTCCATAAAGAAAGCTTCCTTCCGCCCAATCTGGCTCAACTTCCCATCTGCTATATGTTGGAAAAAGATTACTCATAATCACTTCACTCTTTTCCGATAATTTTTGTACCCTTCCATTCTTCACCGTTATAAAAAGGGGTTTTTCCTGACACAATCATCACACTAGAAAGACCTTTATCAAGCGCTGATAGACAAGAGGTTACTTTTGGAATCATGCCTCCATAGATCGTTTCATCCTCAATATATTGTTCAACTTCCTTTTTCTCAAGTTGTTCAACCACTTTTCCATCAACCATAATTCCTGCTACATCCGTTACAAAGATACATTGTTCAGCACCTATTGCATTGGCAACCGCAGCAGCTGCATAATCCGCATTAATATTCAACTTTTGTCCATTCGGATGAACAGCAATTGGCGTAATAACTGGAATGTATCCCTCATTTAGCAAAGAGCGTAATAAGCTGCTCCTTCACATCCGTGATTTCTCCGACAAATCCTAACAATTCTTGATCAATGAAATCAGCCTGCAACAATTCTCCGTCACTGCCGTTCAATCCAATTGCCTGAAATCCGGATTCAGATAACTTTTGTACAAGTATTCGATTCGTTTTTCCTGAAAGCACAAGCTCTGCAATTTCAAGCGTCTCCTTTGTTGTTTTACGAAGGCCATTATGAAATTCAGGTTGTACCTCATACATCGATAGCATTTTATTAATATCCGGACCGCCCCCATGGACGAAAATCAATTGATAGCCCTGTTGCTGCAGCTGCCTTAACGATGCAAAAAAATCTGGAGTTAATTCATCTATAATACTGCCTCCACATTTAATAACAATCTTTTTCATCTTTCATCTCTCCTATGAACGATAACTTGCATTGATTTTAATATAGTCATAGGATAGGTCACATCCCCATGCTTTTCCGATTGCATCCCCATTATGCAAATCTACAAATATTTGAATAAAGTCACCTTGTAAGTATTGAAGGGCAATTTCTTCAGAAAACGAAACGGGTTCACTATTTTTCAACATTTCAATACTTCCAATCGAAATATCGACATTTTCAGGATTGATTGATGCTGTTGTTTGTCCGATTGCACTGATAATTCTTCCCCAATTGGCATCAGCCCCATGTACAGCCGTTTTCACGAGATTAGAGCCCACGATCTGCTTCGCAATCATTCTAGCATCTAGGTGATTATTAGCCCCTTTTACTTCGACTTCAACGAGTTTAGTAGCCCCTTCTCCATCCTTTGCAATTTGCTTAGCAAGACTTTCACTTGTCATGATTAACATTTGCATGAACACTGGCCAATCTGGATGATTTGGGTTTAATGATTCATTACCCGCTTTGCCATTTGCTAATACGGTAACCGTGTCATTTGTTGAGGTATCTCCATCAACAGTAATTTGATTAAATGATTTTTCTGTAACTTCCTTTAAAGCTGCTTGAAGGTCCTCATGTCCAATATTTGCATCTGTTGTAATAAAACCGAGCATAGTGGCCATATTCGGATGAATCATTCCAGATCCCTTAGCTGCTCCACCCATCGTAACGGTTTTCCCACTTATTTCAGCGGAATAACAACAAGTCTTCATAACTGTGTCGGTCGTTAAGATCGCAGTTTGGAAATTAATAGCATCTGAAACATCATTTCCAGGGTTTAATTGTTCAATCCCATTTGCCATTTTTTCCATTGGAAGATGAACACCGATTACACCTGTTGAGGCTACGGCAACTAAATGTTCAGCAAGCTGAAATTTGTCTGCAACAAGTTTTCTTGTTTCATATGCATCCTGAAGCCCCTTTTGTCCGGTACATGCATTTGCACAGCCGCTATTAACAATAACAGCTTGAATGTGCCCTTCTTTAGAAATACTCTCCTGACTTACTTTTAAAGGTGCTGCCTGAAACTGATTCGTTGTATAAACAGCTGCACAACTAGCAGGAATCTCACTCATAATGATGGCGACGTCTTTTTTCGAACCTTTGATCCCAGCTTCAACTCCAGCAGCAAAAAAACCCTTTGGACTTAAAATGGTTCCATCCTTGATTTCTTTTACAACATTTATATAAGATACTGCTTGCACTAGTGATACCTCCTTATTATCGGCCTTACATGCCACGCATATTGCGACTATTCAAAAAAGATTTATATTAGATTTTACCTTTAGTTAATTTTTATGGGTACATCGGAATAAATTCAAGCCCTGTTTTTTCATCAAGACCATTCATTAAGTTTGCGTTTTGGACCGCTTGACCTGCAGCGCCCTTCATTAAATTGTCTATGACAGAAACAATGGTTAATCTGCCTGTACGATTATCTAGATGTAGACCAATATCACAATAATTAGATCCACATACTTCTTTAACCGACGGATAATAACCCGCTGGTCTAATCCGCACGAATGGTGCATTATGATAATGTTCATTGTAGAGGTCATAAAGCTCATTCAAACTTTTCTCTTCGTTAGGTTGTACATAGATAGTTGCCATAATCCCTCTTGATATTGGCAATAAATGGGTTGAAAACGTCACTGGCTTTATGGTTTCATTCCAAATCTTAAGTTGCTGCTCGATTTCCGGAATATGTTGATGCTCATTCACCTTGTAAATTTTAAAATTTTCGCTCATTTCCGCATGCATATTTACCCTGGTTGGCTTTCTTCCAGCACCTGACGTTCCGGATTTGGCATCAATAATAATGGATGTGGGATCAATCAGATTTTCTTTCACCACAGGTGCCAATCCCAGTAAGGAAGCAGTCGAGTAGCAGCCAGGATTTGAAATCCAGTCTGCTTGAGTGACTTGTTCACGATTCCATTCCGTTAATCCATATACCGCCTTATCAATTGCATATTGTGGTGCCGCTTCATGTTTATACCACTCGGTATATTCAGCAGGATTTTTTAATCGTAAATCTCCTGAAAGATCAATTACTTTTATATTCAAATCAGCAAATTTCGGTGCTAATTGTGACGACACACCAGACGGAGTGGCTAAAAATACGAGATCTGCTTTTTCGGCAATCTCCTCTGGAATGATCCCCTCTAGTACTTGATCATTAATCCCAAATAAATGAGGATACTCTTTCCAAATTGGATCTTCACCCCTAGTTGAGTGGATGGATTGAATATTAAATACGGGATGTGAATGTAATATTCTTAGCAATTCAACACCACCGTAGCCTGTTGTACCTATCACTGCAACCTTCATCTTCTTCAACCTCCATTTGTTTAATTTTATACTCGAACGATCGTATATTTAATCATTTTATTTTATAAATATGAGAATTAATGTTTTTCATTATAATGTCTTAAAACAATAAAAGCAATACAATTTATCTAAAAACTTATAAAATTATTTCTTCATAACTTTACTAATTAATCAACATAATGATAGTATTTTATTTATAATGAATATAAGGTTGATGAATGCCTTTAAACTAGAATATTGTTGATCATATTCTATGTAAAACTTATATAGTAAAATAGTTTTTTATCTTTATTGACTTGATTAAAAAGGTGGTTATTATGTGCAACCATTAGCAGCAATTTCAAATGACCTTTCTCAATTTCTCCAATCCGTCCATCATATTCGCAAGATCGAAAAGGGAACTTTTTTATACCAAGAAGGCTCACCAGCAACAGAAGTTTTTATTATAAAAAGTGGTAAAATTCAAGTTAGCAAAATTACCCCTGATGGTCGTGAACTTACCTTGAGATTATGTTCAAGAGGTGAATTAATCGGAGAATTGTCTTTGTTCTGCTCTTCTTCTAAATATTTTCTTAATGCCAAGGTAATCGAGAATGGAGAAGTAGCCGTTATCTGTAAAGATGAATTAGAAAGAAGACTTGAAATCGATTCTCGTTTAGCATTTGAGTTTATGAAATGGGGAAATAACCAAAACAGAAAAATGCAAACAAAGTTTCGTGATTTAATCTTAAACGGAAAAAAAGGTGCGGTATACTCTACACTTATCCGTTTAACTAATAGTTATGGTAAAAGAGCACCCTTAGGGATCATGATTGACCTGCCATTGACGAATCAAGAGTTAGCCAATTTTTGTGGTACATCTAGGGAAGTTGTCAACCGTATGCTAAGTGATTTACGGAAAAATCATATTCTTTCCATTGATAAGGGCATTATTACCATCCTTGACCTTAATTATTTAAAAAACGAAATCAACTGTGAAAATTGTCCGATCGAGATATGTAATATCGAATAAAAAAAGCGTAAACGCCTTTTGATCAAGGCATTTACGCTTTTTTTAATTTATATATTCCTCTTTATATACCCCATCAACCATTGTACAGCTTCTAAATCATCTCGATGAAAGGATGGGTATGGATCAAGAACTTCCAATTGTTCTTGAAATAACACCATTTCAATATTAGACAACTCTTTCAAAAGGTGGAGATCTTCTTCTTTTCGAATAAACACTAGTTTGGGGTAATCTGCATGCTTATGTCCTTCTATTAATATCAAATCCGGATTGATCATAGACATCAGTTGCAATTTTTGCTGCAGGGACCAATTCATTTGTTCACTTTGAAAGAGAAGTCTACCCCCACCTTCAACTATGGACGCAGTTGCTCCAGCTGAAATATGTTGGGCAGAATCTGTTTCTTCCACCACTGTCGGTTTTCCCCCGTGTCCATGATGTTTGATCGTAACCGTTTTAATGCCTTCACCTTTTAAACGAGATAAAAGCTTATTTATAAAGGTCGTTTTTCCGCTATTATGATAACCAACCATTTGAAAAATAAAAGGTCTTACCAAGGCCACTTACTCCCAACTGTATCCTCAAGCAAAAGCACATCCACTATTTCACCTGCTGTATATCCTCTTGTCCCACCCGGCAAGAGAATAAATGAGTTAGCCCCAGAAAGACTCATAACAATATTTGATTTATCCATTCCACTGGGCTCTACAACAAGTTGACCATTCGAAAATGAAAGAGAACTTCTAACAAAGCGCGTAAACGGATTCGCTTTTGGGAAATCCGCCTGTAGCAGGGCCTTTTCCTTACGTAAATGTTGTTTTTCGCAGAAAAGCATACTTCGAATCATGGGCCGCGCAAATAATTCAAACCCTACATAACAGGCAGAAGGATTTCCAGAAAGGCCAAATAACATCTTCCCCTCTTTCTGTGCTACTGTGGTAACACTTCCAGGTCTCATAGCTACTTTATTGAATAATACTTCAGCACCCAGCCTCTCATAAATCTCAGGTAATAGATCAAAATCACCAACAGACACACCACCTGTCGTAATTAATAGATCAACCTGACTCAACGAATCAGAAATTGCCTCGTAGCATAGTTCCAATTCATCGGCTAGATTACCGAAATATTTCACCTCAGCCCCAGCCCGTTCTATTTGTGCCATGAGCATATGGGAATTGCTATTACGAATTTTGCCAGGTTCAAGTGGATCCTCTACATTAAGCAGTTCTGTTCCCGTAGCGAATAACCCAACAATTGGTTTTCTAGCAACAGGTACTTTTGCATACCCAAAGGTTGCCAGCATGGCTTGAATGCCTGGATTAATGATGGTTCCTTTTGGGACTAGCACCTCACCTTCCTTTGCATCTTCTCCGCAAAAGGATACATTGTCCCCTTTATTATAGGACCGCTTAATGGTCATATATTGTTTGTCTTCACGGTCCGTTACCTTAGCTAATTCAAGCATTACTACTGCATCGCTTCCCTCAGGCATTTGGGCACCCGTCATGATTCTAACTACTTGAAAAGGACCCAATGTCTTTGTGCTTACCATACCAGCCCCAATGTGGTCAATTACTTCAAATTCAATTGGATTGTCTAGTGCAGCACTTTTCGTATCAATGGATCTAATGGCAAATCCATCATAAGGAGCCTTATCGAAGGGTGGTACATGATTGGTTGCCACTAACTCCTCAGATAAATAACGTCCATAACTTTCATTGATGGATACGTATTCAGTGCTGCCTTTAACGGTGAACTTCATGATTCGATTTACCGCTTCCCCGATTGGAATCGGTTTTCTTATTTCTAGCATTTGATCAACTCCTATTTACTGCATTGCACCAATTACTAACTTATTTTAGCTATTACGATCTATCGTTCATACATATACCACTCATTATTTTTTAATATAACAGTATTAGTATATCGTTGTAATGACCTTTATCACTGAATCAAATTCGCCCGTCGAATTTGTGTCCGGATTTTTCTCGAGCTCGATCGAGAAATTACCCCTAAAAATCCGAGACATCCGCCGGAGGCTTTAACTTTGTTCAGCCGAGGTTTGAACCCCCACTGAATTGATAAAAGCCTGCATTCATCTCGCCACTTATAAAAGTGGGAGACTTCTGCTGAAGAAAGTTAAAATAACTTTTTTCATCTAAGTACTGTGATAAATATCACCTTGTTAAGGATCAAATTTCTTTATGATTATTTTATTCATTTCAAATATATTAATTCTGGAGGTACTAATATGAGTATACCCTTTTCAAATACAAGCCTAGTAAGAGATATTGTGAATGAGGTTCCACAAACAAGTGATGTCTTTAAAAAATATCGAATTGATTTTTGCTGTGGAGGTAATATTTCCATAAGCAAGGCAGCAGCCGAACAAAACGTTAACCTGGACGAACTTATCCAAGAACTTTCGGTTGTTTATGAAAAATCAGACTCAAACGATGACATGGACGTATGGACAAATAGTTCATCAGAAGCAATCATTGAGCATGTTATTGAGTATTACCACCGACCACTTGAGGAAGAACTACAGGCACTAAGTCCGTATGTGACAAAGGTTTCAAAAGTTCATGGTAACAATCATCCAGAACTACTAAAGGTCTATGAATTATTTTATCAATTAAAAAGAGAACTTCTTGAACACACTGCGAAAGAAGAAGCTACCAGCTTTCCACATATTTTAACACTGGAGCGGAACCCAGATATTGAAAATAAAGCTGAAATCCTCGAAATCATTCGCGAGTTAGAAAAAGAGCATGATCAAGCGGGAAGTATTTTAAAAGAACTACGTCAAGTTACATCTGACTATACTCTTCCAATCGATGCTTGTGGTACCTATACTTTGGTATACAAACGCCTTGAAATGTTAGAATCACATACCTTTATGCATGTACATTTAGAAAATAATATCTTATTTCCACGTTATATATAAGTTCTAAAAGAGGCTATACTCATAGCCTCTTTTTTCTTTTGTCGTACACATTTTAGTATGTATAACTCCTCTTTGACCCTATTTCAGATACAGAAAAAAACCCCTAAAAGGAGTTTTTTTATCCACCAATATATGACATTTCAATTTTTTTACGATTTGCAGCCGTTTCGGCAGTACGTTCTTCTGAATATTTATCCGTACGGCTATGCCAAATATTGATAATACGCTCTCGAATCTCTTCATCCGTTGCGCCATTTCTCATAAAATCACGAACATCATGACCATTACCATTAAATAGACAAGTATAAATTTGCCCATTTGCCGAAATTCTAGATCTCGTACAGGTAGAACAAAATGCTTCTGACACAGATGTAATAAAACCTACTTCAACACCATTATCATCATATTTATATCGTTTAGCTACTTCGCCATAATAATCAGGATAAAGTGATGTTAAAGAAAAATGCTCCTTTAATTTATAGAAGATTTCTTTTTTCGTTACAACATCATCCATTTTCCATCCGTTTGTACTACCTACGTCCATATATTCAATAAAGCGAAGTTGGAGACCTTCATCTTTACAGAATTGTGCCATTGGAATAATTTCCGAATCATTTAGACCCTTTTTAACAACCATATTAATTTTTATCCCAAGTCCTGCTTCTTGTGCCGCTTTAATTCCTTCTAGAACAGGCTTTGTTGTTACATTTCGTCCATTAATTTCTCCAAATAGCTCATCCTTTAAACTATCTAAACTGATATTCACTCGTTTTAGGCCTGCATTTTTTAATTCTTGAGCATATTTTGGTAAAAGAACTCCATTTGTTGTTAATGCAATATCTTTCAGTCCATTGATCGAACCAAGTTTTTCTACAAGTACAGGAAGATCTTTACGTAAAAGAGGTTCTCCACCAGTTAAACGGATTTTTTCAACACCAAGATTGATAAAAATTCGTGCAATACGCTCCAATTCTTCAAATGAAAGTAATTCTTCCTTAGGTAAAAAGGCGAAATCAGGTCCGAAGAGTTCTGCGGGCATACAATATTGGCATCTAAAGTTACACCGGTCAATCACCGAAATACGTAAATCCCTTAGTGGCCTATCTAATTTATCTTTAATTAATTCTTTAGTCATCTAGTCAACTCCTCAGAGAGCTCTTTACCATTTATTTACAACAAATAGAATAGTATAGTTATATCAATATATTCTATTCTACTTGATTACAATTTATTTTCAAACTGGATTTCCAGCTGTTTACCTTCTTCAAAGGTTAATTCCCTTGGATCTCTATTAAGTTGAGCTTCTGCCCGACAATGTAAACAGTGTAGTTGACATGCCCTAGTTAATTCCCAGATCACGATAAAAGGATCTTGATTAAAATCTCTATTAAACACTGATTATACCCCCTATTTTACAACAATACATAAAAACTTTTTGTCTTGTATCAGTATAAAGGATCTTTTCCAACAACAAAGTGAGGTTACTCACAATCAGTGTCGAACAAAATAAGACTGCCCCATATGCAAAGGTGTCAGACACCCTATGGGACAGTCTCATATAATTATTCGTAAATTATTGAATGCCAAGAGCAATTTTTGCATATCTTGACATACGATCTTTGCTCCATGGTGGATTCCAAACAATATTAACGTTTGTAGCATTTACTTCCGGAATATCTTTAAGAGCATTCTCAACTTGCTCAACAATCATTCCCGCGAGCGGGCATCCCATTGATGTTAATGTCATATCAACCGTTACGATCCCGTCTTTCCCCATTTTCACATCATATACTAAGCCTAGATTTACAATATCCATGCCAATTTCAGGGTCTTCCACAAGCTCCAACGCACTCATAATACTATCTTTTAAATCTTGATCCATTAGACTCATCTCCTTACAAAATTAGGGGGCCTTTTTGCTCCGCCTAAACGGGCTTAAGTAACCTTACCTCTAGTAATTTATCCTAACAGAAATGTATGAAAAGTAAAAACGTTAGGCTTTGTCCCATTACACAAAAAATTGCTATATGACTTCACGATTGCTTATCTTGAGAAGTAATTTACTTAATATTGAGAGGGATTAATGTATCTAGTGTTAAGATAAGTATCGAACCATTCCACTGTTTTAAGTACACCTTCTCTACTTACCTTATGACCTGAGTGTTTATCGGTAATAAAGTGTAATTTTTCTGGTACATCTTTGTAAAGTGGTTTTATTGATTCATAAAAATCATATGTATAAGAGAACGGTACAATGGAATCTTGTTTCCCATGCCAAAATAATAGTGGACGTTTTTCAAGTTTCTCAGGTTGCTTACTTAAATCAAATATGTTCAACTTAGCGATTAGTTCATCTACTTGGTCCTTTTTAAACGGCAATTCAATTCCACGCTTTTTCAATTCATTGATTTGCCAAAGTGCAAACTTTTCGTAATAAGGCATTCCCATTAAACTAACAGCAGCCTTAATCCACTTATAACGTGTTAACGATCCAAGGGTAACAATACCACCCATTGAGGTACCAACCATGCCAATCCTTTGCGAATCAATCAACTGCTCCTTTTCAAAATATTGACGGAGCATATCTAACTCATCAATGGATTGCATGACAATATCCCAAAAGTGTAAAGCCATTTGTTTTTTTTCCATTGTGTCAGAATATCGTTCCCCGTGAAGGGAAGCTTCTGGTAATACCACTCGAAATCCTTTTTCTGCTAAAAGATAGGCATAATGAAGATTATGTTCTTTTGCACTTTCAAAGCCATGAATAAAAAAAATGAAAGGAAGCCTTTCATCAAAGTGTTCTTGAGCAACCAAATGCAAAACAGGAATATGATGAATTTTTTTATTTTCAACTAAAATCAAAACCTGACTCCTCCTAATTCACGCCCGACCCGACCTCAATCAAATTTGCCCGTCAAATTTGCGTCCGGATTTTTCTCGAGCTCGCTCGAGAAATTACCCTTAAAAAATCCGAGACATCCGCCGGAGGCTTTAACTTCATTCATCTCGCCACTTATAGAAGTTGGAGACTTCTGTACCTGTCGCAAGCTTTCGGTACAAAAGCATTTGCTGAAGGAAGTTAAACTTTTACGTATACCTTTACTATTTTTAATAAATAAGATTTATGATTACTTCTGTAACTCTTACCTGAATCTAAAGTTCAGACAGAGCAAAAAATTATAATTAGAAAAAGATTTCCATTCAAGTGTAACATGTGGACTTTTGAATTCCAAAAAGATTACACTTATAACATACAATAGAAATTATGCTCTAAAAGGAGAGATATCATGGCAGAAAAACATCTCATTGCACTTGATTTAGACGGTACTTTATTAAAGAATGATAAAACCATTTCACATAAAACAAAACATGTCATTCAAAAAGCTCGCGAAGCCGGACATATTGTCATGATCGCAACAGGGAGACCCTTTCGTAGTTCAGAAATGTACTATCGTGAACTTCAATTAGACACACCTATTGTGAATTTCAATGGTGCTTTTGTACACCATCCGCAGGATAAAAATTGGGGCATGTATCATTCTCCACTTGAGATATCTGTGGCAAAAGATATTGTAGAGGCTTGCAGCTCATTCAATTTTTACAATATCATTGCTGAAGTCATTGACGACGTGTATTTTCATTATCATGACGAAAAGCTTCTGGATCTGTTCAGCTTTGGAGACCCACAAATTACAACCGGTGATCTGCGTGAATTTCTTCAAGTTTCTCCGACAAGTATGCTGATCCATTCACATGAAGAACAAGTAAAAACGATTCGTAACCATTTATCAGAAGTACATGCGGAAGTCATTGAACATCGAAGTTGGGGTGCTCCTTTTCCTGTCATTGAAATCATTAAAAGCGGACTCAATAAGGCCATTGGCTTAAAATATGCTTCCGATTATTATAATATCCCACCAGAAAGAATTATTGCTTTTGGTGATGAAGATAACGATTTAGAGATGCTTGAGTATGCCGGTCATGGTGTGGCCATGGGTAACGGCATTGACGCAGCCAAAACCGTGGCAAATGAGGTAACTTTGTCAAATGAGGAAGACGGGATTGGGCACTATTTAAACGATTTATTAAATTTAAAAGCGATGTAACTTTTTCCGATAAATTCCTTTATAAATGAAATAGAAAAAGACCATACTATATTTTGAAGCGGATACGAGCTTCAAACACTCTTTTTGGAGGGGATTCGAATGGGTAAACGGAATAAATCAAAACGATTTGTACAGCAAGGTGTAGACTCTGTTTCTAAACATGCTGAACGTATTCCTTATCACATGACATATGCCGAAGCTGAAGCGTATAAAATGGCAAATGTGAAAGAATCTTCACTCGGAGGGCTATAGCGATGGGTAACCAAATCTTCCAAGATGCTCGGAAATTTGTTGAATTGGCTATAAATAGTGGACCTAGCGAACAACAAGTTGCGATCTCCAAAGCAAAAAATGCACTGTCCTCTGCCTATGCCAATTCGACAATCGCAGAAAAAGAACAACTCCAGGATCTACAAAAAGAGTTAGACAGACTAGGTTAACTGGACTTTTGTCCAAGCTCGAAAAACAAGCTGACAGATTTAATTGTCAGCTTGTTTTTTCGAGCTTGTTTTATTAGCTGGGGATAATGGTATGACCATTTGGTTGTCAAACATTGTATATCCATCCTCATTCTTATGATAAAGAATGAGGAATACCTCGTCATTTCTAGGCCACGTTTTTGTCAATTCAATTCTAAATGTTGACCATTTTGCATCCGAGAGAGGCTCCTTGGAAACAACGGTTTCCGAAACCAATTCATCATGACCATCTTCTACTCGGTAACAAATAGTATGTTTCCCTTCTTTAACCTTACCTGTTATCAAATATTTACCATTTTCCTGTCTGATATTAATGTCTTTGAAGACTGGGTTCTCTGTATGCAGGCTTATCGTTCCTAAAAAGGAGTGGATGTTTTCTTCCACCCTATTTGCTTCCGCATGAGAACCACCATATAAAAACAATGCAGAAAATAACAGGAGGATGACACAAGTAGATCTATTCCCTCTTCCAAACATAGTTCTTCACTCCATGTTAATCGATTACTTTTTTCTTCTATGCCTCTTTAATATCAGTAATTGTTGTCGCTTTTGCACAGTGCAAAACAGCTTCCTCTAAAATGTCGATCCCATCTAAAATCTCCTCTAGTTCTGTGTGTTCTCTTGGATTATGACTAATTCCATCCTTAGATGGAATAAAAATGAGAGCTGTTGGTCCCATTTCAACCATATTCATAGCGTCATGTCCCGCTCCACTTTGCATATATCGATAAGAAATATCCTTTTTCACACAGATTTTTTCGACCACTTCCATTAATTTTGGAGAAAGATTGACTGGGGCATCCAAACCAATCATTTTATCCTCCACTTCAACATGTCTTTTACAAATGATCTGAGAGATCGTTTTGAATAAATGATCCACCACCCTCTGTCTGGATTGAATAGAAGTAGAACGAATATCCACTTTTAATTCCACTTCTCCGGGAACTACATTCATCGCACCTGAATTAACCTCTAGTTCCCCTACGGTTGCAACCGTTCCATATTCCTTTTCTTGAATGGCCGCCTTTTCCAGTTCCAATGCAATTTCTGCAGCTCCTAGAAGCGCGTCTTTTCTCATATTCATAGGAGTTGTACCCGAATGGGAGGATGTTCCTTTTATTTTTAAAATAAATCGTGCAGGCGCTGCGATTCCTGTAACAATTCCAATTTTTTTCTTTTCATTTTCTAATATCGGTCCTTGTTCGATATGCAGTTCAAAAAACGCTTTAAATGTTTCTCCTCTTCTGCTTGCTTGATCGATGCTGTTAAAATCTAATGCACAGAGTGAAAAGGCCTTTTCCATCGTGATTCCATTTCGGTCCTTCAAATGACGATAGATGTCTTTATTGATCTTTCCTACCATTGCTTTACTTCCAACAGTTGAAACTCCAAAACGTGCCGATTCTTCACAGGCAAAGGCGATGACTTCAATCGGATGGTCAGTGACAATCCCTTTGTCGTTTAGTCGTTTGATGACTTCAAGCCCCGCAGTTACACCAACGGCACCATCATATTTCCCTCCCTGGTAAACTGTGTCCAGATGAGATCCCATCACCACAGGAGGTAGATCGGCCATTTTACCCTCTCTTCTGGCAATCATATTCCCACAATCGTCTAATCGGATTGTCATGTTTTCCGTTTTACACATTCGCATGAAGGCATGGGTACAGGTCTGTTCTTCGTTTGAATAGGCTACCCTTGTGATCCCTATTTCCCCTGCATTATATTGATTAATGTTATCTAAAAGTTCCTTATATCTATTTGTATCATTCATTAACGATCACCCATTCATTTCGTTTTATTATATCAAATACGCCTCGGCTTATTTGCGCCCAGATAATACCTTCGCTCGCTCGGGTAAACTTCCTTTTTAAATCGTATGTTTCCGCCGGAGGCCGAATAAACTTTTACTTCGTTCATTTGATAATATCCATATGTTCATCGAAAATAGAATTTATTATGCTACTTTCAAATACAATTCTAACCATTTGGAAACCATTTTCAAACAGGATCCGCATTGGATGTTCTTTTTTCATTTATTCAAATCCAAGAAAGCAGAGTATATGTATATCTTTAACAGATGTTCATGAAATGGTAAACTAATATATATAATTAAGAAGAAATAAAGTTCAAATAGACTGAAGGTGGGGGATTCTATTGACGGTTAGAATTTTAGTGGATAGTGGTTGTGATTTACCTTTACATTATTTAGAAGAGAATCATATTACACTTTTCCCTTTAAAGGTCCTTTTAAATGATCATGAATATGAGGATTTAATTTCGATTGAATCGAAAACCATTTTTAATGCGATACGAAGTGGGCAGGTTCCCAAAACATCACAGGTCTCCCCTCACACCTTTGAAGAAACATTTATGGATATGGCCATTCATAATGAAGAAGGAATCTATATCGCTTTTTCATCACAACTATCTGGTACATATCAAACAGCGGTCATGATGTACAATCAAGTAAAAGAAAAATATCCTGATTTCAACTTGGCTATCATTGATTCGAAGTGCGCCTCACTTGGCTGCGGACTTATTGCTAGAGAAGCCCTCCATTTAGCCAATAACGGAGCTGCCCATGAGGATATTGTAAAAAGAGCCCATTTTCTATCCTCCCATATGGAACATCTATTTACAGTCGAGGACTTAGACTATTTGGCAAAGGGCGGCCGAGTATCAAAAGCATCGGCATTTTTAGGTGGATTATTAAACATTAAGCCTCTTCTAAATGTCGAAGATGGTAAACTGGTTCCTCTTGAGAAAATCCGTGGTAAAAAGAAACTTCTTAATCGGATTATTGAAGTGATGAAAGAACGTGGTACAGGGTTCGAAGAGCAAATAGTAGGAATCAGCCATGCAGACGATGAGAAAACAGCATTAGAGATGAAACAATTAATTGAAACGGAATTGCATGTAAAAGAAGTCCTTATGACGGACATTGGTGCTGTGATTGGATCCCATACAGGTCCTGGAACCATTGCGATCTTTTTCTTAAACGAACTACCATCTAACTAATAGAATGGCAAAACATAACTCCTTCGCATACTTCTTTCCAATCCAGCAGACACTACTTGTGAACGACATTGATGGAAGGGAGTTTTTTAAAATGCCACATACCTCTGATAATGATAAAAAAGCGAAGGATAACAATGCCCTTCGCCATGAAAAAAATATGATGGAAGAAAAAAACCGCAAAGCTGGAAAAAATCAATACTCGAAGAAAACAGATCACCTTTAAGGAAGAAAATAGGTGGAGGACGAATCTCTCGTCCTCTTTTTAATCTTCTGTCTTACTATAAGTCCAGCCTTCCTCTTGATAGACTTTTCCTTCCTTCATCAACCGCCCCAACGCACGTTTAAATGCAGCCTTACTCATGTGAAATTTCTCTTGAATTTCTTCAGGCATACTTTTATCCCAATATGGCATCGATCCATTTCTACCTTGTAAGATTTCCAAGATTTTTTCAGCATCAACATCTAAGGCTTCATAATTTCTTGGCAATAGTGACACATTGATTGTGCCATCTTCTTTCACATCAATAATTCTGCCTTCAACCCTTTGACCTAAACGTGGTTCAACCGTTCTTTGTGATTCATGGATAAAGCCTTTATAACCATCATCTGTGAAAATCCAGCTTCCCACTTTGGCTGTCCGGTAAATAGACCCGTGAACACTTTTGTTAAAATCATCACGTGTTGCCATTTTTGAGTGTTCTTCAATAATCGGGTCTGTCGCTAGTTTGACATAGATCCGATTATTTTTATTTACTCTTAAGGTGATAAAAAGGACATCACCGATTTCCGGCCAAACTTCTTTTAACGCCGGTAAATCCTCTTCCCCAAGAAGCATCTCTTTTTGAATGCCAATATCTAGGAAGACCCCTGTTCCTGGTTTGATATCTTTGACCGTAGCCCAATCGTAAACACCAACAGTTACTTTGGGAATCGTAGTTGTTCCTGCAATTCGCTCCCGTGCATCGGTATATAAAAATACCTCGACTTTGTCACCAAGTTCCCATTCTCTGTCTGTTTCTTTGAAGTGCAAAAGTACATCTTCATCATCTTCTTTACCATTATTCAAAAAGTAACCGAATTCCTTAATTCTTGTTACCTCTAACGTAACGACTTTTCCAATATGATCATGTATTGACAAACAAATTCCTCCTTGAATACCTTATCCTCTATTATAAATGGATTTCGGCCTTATCCCTTTCTTACCGAATCTTGTATAGACTGCTATATTTTACTATAATTAATTCTTAAAGGGAAACTTCTTTCAAGCAATCCTATTCATTTGGATGCCTGAACAGATAAGAATGAAAAAATGTATGTGTGGAGGTAGAGGCATGGCAAAGGAAAGCTCATTTGATATTGTTTCAAACGTCGATCTATCAGAAGTAACAAACGCGATTCAAATTGCGATGAAGGAAATTCAAACTCGTTATGATTTTAAAGGAAGCAAAAGTGAAATTTCTCTCGATAAAGAAGAATTGGTGCTCGTTTCAGATGATGAATACAAACTAGAACAGGTTAAGGATGTTCTTTTTAGCAAATTATTTAAACGTGGTGTTCCTGTTAAGAACCTTGATTACGGAAAAATTGAACGAGCAGGTGGCGGTACTGTTCGTCAAAGAGCAAAACTTGTTCAAGGAATTGATAAGGACAACGCAAAAATCATTAATACCATTATTAAAAACAGTGGAATTAAAGTAAAAAGCCAAGTTCAAGATGACCAAGTACGTGTAACAGCGAAAAGCCGTGATGACTTACAAAAAATAATCCAAGCTGTAAAAGAAGCTGATCTAACCGTAGATGTTCAATTCGTTAATTATCGTTAATCTTATGAGGATGGAACGTAAAATTAACGATATTTAAGTATCCTAAAATATCGTTATTAAAAGCTTGTATCATGTAATCATTGATACAAGCTTTTATTTTCACCTTAAACTAAAGCAATTCTTAGTTTAAGGTTGTTGTTTCCTTCTATTTTTGATAAAAAGAATAATAAATAATACAAAGAACACTACCAAAAGGAGTAAGACGACATTCGAATACGTATCCATATACCCAACAATTGTACTCCATGAAGTCCCTACTGCTGCTCCAACACTTACTAAAATACTATTCCAAATTAAGGAACCGAGTGTAGTAAACAGTAAAAACACCCAGAAATTCATATGAGCCATACCAGCCGGAATGGAAATTAAGCTTCTAACCAAAGGAACAAGTCTCCCAAGAAATACCGCCCAAACCCCGAATTTATGAAACCATGCATTCGCTTTTTCAATGTCTTTTGAGGTTAAACGCAAAATATGTCCCCACTTATCAACGATTCTTTCCAGTCGATTTACATCAAGCAGTAACCCTATACCATACAGAACAATCGCCCCGACTAGCGAGCCAATCGTTGAAGCGATAATGACCCCAATAATACTCATATTTGATGTGGTAGTCATAAAGCCACCAAATGTTAAAATAACCTCCGATGGAATAGGTGGAAAAATATTCTCTAAAGCAATCAAGAGAAGAATCCCTATATATCCATACGTATTCATAACTTCTGTTATCCAATTTTCCATTTCTACTCTCCTCGTTCTGACAGAATCTAACGACTGTATACATTGTTTTAAACTTCGACAATAAGTTATCCTTGGCTCCCAGATGAATTTTTTCTTTCATATCGCTTTTCTTTATATACCTGGAAAAACCAAATAGAAATAGCCAGCCAAAAGCCGCTGGCGAAATACCCTCCGATAATATCACTCGGATAATGCACCCCCAGATAAACCCGACTAGCGCCAATCATGAGAATGAATATACTGCAAATCATAATCAGAGCGGTACGTCCCAAACGGGTAGGGATATGGCGCCATAATAGGAATGTAAGAATTCCATATACAGCAAACGCACTCATCGCATGACCACTAGGAAAGCTATAGCCGCCTATTTCAATCAAACGATGGAGATCTGGCCGGGCTCGATGAAACAATTGTTTTAGCATCCGATTTATTAAGGGTGTTCCGATAACGACAATACCAAACAATAAAAGCTCAGTACGATGCTTCAATACAAAATAAAGAAATAAAGATGCTAATAAAGAAATCCCAAACACCGAAGGAAACGACCCGATGTACGTAAAAAATTTCATTATTGAGGTTAGCATTGGTGACTCAAAACCTTGAATAAAAGAAATAACCATTTGATCAAATTGAATGATACTTTGACCGCTAATGAAAATCGCCATCACACTAAAACCGATAAGAGAAAACAACCCAACTATAAAATGCCCTCTTAATTTCATACGAATAACTCCCTATCACTGTTTCATTTCTGAAATCTCTATTATGAAGAAGGACCATACGGAATAATCAAACTAATTACGGTACCCTCTCCAAGTTCACTTTCAGCCTGGATCGTTCCTTTAAACTCTTCTATTATTTCTTTGGCAATGGCAAGACCAAGCCCACTTCCGCCATCTTCACGGTGACGAGCTTTATCTACACGATAAAATCGATCGAAAATATAAGGTAAGTCTTCACCACTGATACCATATCCATTATCTTGAATATTAATTTCAAATTTACCGCTTACTTCATCCGAATGAATATTTATTTCTTTCTTATCTCCACTATATTTAATGGCATTATCCAAAATAATGATGAGTATTTGTTTCAAATGTTTTTCTGGGATCGCTAATCTACTATCATGGATTGCATAATGCTTATAGGTGATTTTTATATTTGAATGAATAAGTTTATAATTGCTGATCACTTCATTTATGGCACCTGAAGCGTCGTACGGTTGGAGAATGTCATGTTTTTCTCTCCTATTCTCGATTTGAGTAAGTCTTAATAGTTCATTGGTCAATTCGATCATCCGATTCGTTTCATTTATACTAGTATTCAATGAACTCTCTAAAACTTCTTTGTTATCTTTCCCCCATCTTTTCAATAAAGAAAGATGACCATGAATGATCGCTAAAGGAGTTCGAAGTTCATGTGAAGCATCCTCAACAAACTTTTTTTGTTGTCAACATGGAAGCTTCAATCTTGTCCATCATATCGTTAAAAATGGAACTCAACTGTGAAAATTCATCCTTTGTTTCCATTACAGGCACACGTTCTTCAAATTGATTATCTTCAATTTTTCTCATTGTATTTGTAAGGATTCGAAGCGGTGCTAATAATTTTCCTGCTAAAAGTCGACCGCTGATAAAACTTAATGCTAATGAAAGCAGCGTCCCTAATAACAACGTCCATATGACCTGCTCCAAGAAGCCTTCAAACAGCTCCACATCTCGTCCTATTTGAATGGTTCCATGAAAGGATCCAACGTTTAATGGCTCCTTATACAAAAGTACACGCTCACCATCTGCTTGAATACGAGAAAAACCTGAATCTAATGATTGTGCTTTATTTTGGATATCTGGAAAATCATTAGAAATGTTAAATAGTTCATTCCCTTTTTTATCAAGGATTTGAATCATTTCACTATTCTCTACAATATTCTCAAGAAATTTTTCTGATATCACCATCTGTTTTCCTTCGCCATTCACAAGTTTCGCTTGTTCGGTTAAAAAATCCTGAATCTCTTCTGAACGTTTCAATAATGTCTGCTCCTCTTGTTTTGAGGTAGAGATTTGGATTAGAATCAGTTGGATAACATTGCAGATCATAAAAATTAGAAAAATAGCAATCGTTGATAAAATGGTCATTTTCCATTTTATTGATAGTTTTTTCAACATTATTAACGTACACCCTTTATTTTCTTAATACATACCCCGAACCTCTCACAGTTTGGATATAGGATTCTTGGCCACTACGATCGATTTTAGCTCTGAGATAGCTAATATACACATCCACGATATTCGTTTCAACCACTGCTTCATATCCCCAAACTGTTTCTAATAGGACTTCCCTTGTCAATACCCGATTTACGTTTTTCATCAACAGTTTCAGTAAATCAAATTCCTTTTTTGTTAACTCAATCACTTCCATTTCACGTTTTACAATCCTTGCTTCTAAATTCATCTCAAGATCTTTAAACAGTAAAAGGTGGTTATTTTGATCCACACTTTCCACTCTTCTGAAAATAGCCCTCATTCTTGCGAGAAGTTCCTCAATTTGAAAAGGCTTAGAAATATAATCATCCGCACCACTGTCTAACCCTGAAATTCGATCTAATACACTATCGCGTGCAGTGATCATGATAATCGGGATCGTTTTAACAGCACGGATTCTTCGACATACTTCAATCCCATTTAAACCTGGAAGCATTAAATCTAATAAAATGAGATCAATGTCTTCAGCCAATGCCTTTGCCAACCCATCTCTTCCCTCATAAGCAACGAGAACTTCATATTTCTCATATTCCAACTCTAACCGAATAAATTCAGATAAATTCACTTCATCTTCTATAATCAGGATTTTTTTCATCATCATTCTCCTAAAACATTTTCAAAAAAGGTGCCGCGAAATACTGATACTATTTCGGACACCGTTTAATAGAATTATTCTTGGTCATTCTCTTCTACTTCATTTTTATCATCTTCAAGTTCAACTTTTACAATTTTTCCTGTTTGGGCATCCACTTTAACAGATTGTTTACTGCCATCCGTTGCATTAATTTCAACATCGTAAACAATTGTACCATTCTCATCCTCTAATTCAACTGCATGAACGGTACCAGGTACTTTTTCTAGTGCTGTTTTTGTGGCTGCTGCTTCTGTAATTTTCGCTTGTTTGACTAACTCTGCTTGGCTTTGATCTTCATTTGCTTCTTGCGCTTGAGTAGGCTTGTCCTGTAAACTTGCTGCATTTGCAATACTGAAGCCGCCTCCTGCAAGGATTGTTGCTGCTAATGCTGGAATAATTACTTTCTTTAGTTTTAAATTCATTTTCTAGTTCCTCCTATTTATTATTTACTACACTATTCATCCTACCCTTTCGTTCTAAAAAGAAGATAAAGGATTCCTTAATAAAACACTTGGAATTACATTAGAATTTTTTAATCATTATTTACGAAATTATTTTTTAATAAATCCTACCTTCTTTTTCTTACTCGATAGGTTTCTACTAGTAACCATACTAAAAGTATAACGGGTACAGAAATAGCAATGACTTCAAACCATTACTTTTACCTTTACATCATCTTAGCCTCGTTACAGACACCTGATGAATCCATGGGGATCTTTTTCTACTTTTCATCAGTGTTCAGAACTACATCCCTTTTCGTTTTGGTCAGATAAGTGACCAAAACCAAGATAATGATAAGAAAGATTGCGCTAGTTCCTACCGTACCCAGACCAAGACCACCTACATCTCGAGACTGTGACAAGTAGTCGCCAAACGATGCTCCAAATGGACGTGTTAAGATATAGGCAATCCAGAACGCCCATACTGCATTCAATTTAAATCCATAGTGGGCGATTGTAATCAACACAATCAAGCTAGCGAATATGAGTCCTGAATTCAAGTAACCCAAGTTCATCCCTTCTGAGATAAGATCACCAGCTGCAGTACCCAATGCGAATGTAAATAGGATGGCTAACCAGTAGAAAGCCTCGCGCTTGGTTGTGTGGATGGAGTGAATAGACAGTGTTTTTTCACTCCTATACCAAGCTACAAAAGTCAGCAGCAATGCAACTGTGAAGACAATAGTCGTCGTCTCTAGGGTGACCCCAAAGTTGTCTACGAGGTTATCGGTGACTAACGTTCCAACAACGCTAATTAGCACAACCACGAGCCAGTATATCCACGGTACGTACTTCTTTGATTTGAACTGTATGAACAGTGTAATAAGCAAAAGTCCCGTCATAACAATTGTGGTATTTGATAAGCCCCAGTGTAGGTTAAAGGTCAGGAAGTCTGCAGCGGTCTCACCTACTGTAGTGGCCATGATCTTAATGATCCAAAACCAAATTGTGATTTCTGGAACCTTGTTTAACATCTGTCGTAGCGGACTTACCCCGACTTCATTAGTAATGGATGGATTTTCTCCCAAAGAACTCATCTCCTTTTATTCTTCAATAAGTACTTACTATTTTTCATATTCTTGTTCTAGCTCTGTGTTTACTACAAAACCCATCTTACTCTTTAGATCTAAAAAGGAGATGAAGGATTTCTAAAAAAATAATTGGAATTACATTAGAATTTTTTAATCTTTAGACAAACAAGGTACCTGAAGATATAGTGAGAACATAATGCTTATTTCGTTACTAAATTTCAAATTAAAAGTCAATCCTCTTTTTCCCCATAAGCCTTCCAGTATACTTTTCATATTCCTCCTATGTTTAACACAAACTAAACTGAAAAAGAGGATGTCAATCAGGAGGGTCGCAATATGAATCAACCAACAACTAAATTTCCCCCACAGCATCAAAAAGAGCAGCCAGGTGTAGAATCTGAAATGAGTCCACAGCCCCTTTCAATGAATCCTGCATATAAAGGTTCCGGCAAATTAAACAATAAAATAGCCATCATCACTGGAGGTGACAGCGGAATCGGGAAAGCGGTCGCTATTTATTTTGCAAAAGAAGGTTCAGATGTAGTTATCGTCTATTTAAATGAACATCAGGATGCAGAGGAAACAAAAAAATTAGTAGAAGCAGAAGGAAGAAAGTGTTTGCTCCTTGCAGGTGATATAGGTGATGAAGCCTTCAGTCAAGAGATTGTGACGAAAACAATCGAACAGTTTGGAAAAATAAATGTACTCGTAAACAATGCAGCCGAACAACATCCGCAAAAAAGTTTGCTAGATATCACTGCCCAACAACTAGAAAAAACGTTCAGAACGAATATTTTTGGTTACTTCTATTTAACAAAAGCCGTGCTTCCTCATTTGCATAAAGGGAGTACCATTATTAATACAGCCTCCATTACAGCATATGAAGGACATGAAGAGTTGATTGATTATTCGGCAACGAAAGGGGCTATTGTATCCTTTACAAGGTCATTAGCTAAATCCCTTGCACCACAAGGAATTCGTGTAAATGGTGTAGCCCCTGGTCCGATTTGGACACCACTCATTCCTTCCACCTTTACAGTTGAAAAAGTTGTCAACTTTGGAACCGATACACCGATTGGCCGTGCTGGACAGCCTTTTGAATTGGCACCAAGTTATGTCTATCTTGCCAGTGAGGATTCATCCTATGTTAGTGGACAGATTCTTCATATTAATGGTGGGAAGATTATTAATGGCTAAAAAATAAGTGGGTGAAGTCAATGACTCCACCCACTTATCCTTTTAGGACTGACGTGATCTTTTCGATACAAGTATGATGAAAACAAAAAAAGAAAGTAAAACCACTCCTAGACTAATTAGATAAACCAAATTAATACCAGATTTCTCACTAAGCAAATAAACCTCAGATTCATCACGATCAAGGGTCATCGTATATTTCAGATCCTTACTGCGAACAAGATCGCCATTTAACATACCTCTTAATTCCTTATCGCTTGCACCCTCTGCAAGTTCTTCAGAAGAGATGGCAACCGTTTGTGTTTCTGTTGTATTATTGATGGCCACAACAGACGTTTCTTCTTTATATTCACGTTTATAAACAGCCATTCCATCCTGCTCATACAATAGATCCATCGTTCCTCGCGTTAGAGAAGGCAGTTTAGCCCGTAAATCACTCAGTTTAGACATATAATCGATTAATTCTTTATCCGTCCGAAAGTTCATTTGCCTGCGGTTATCTGGAGAATTTCCTCCATCGAGCGCAATTTCACTCCCATAATAGACAATCGGGATCCCTGGAGTTGTATACAGATAGGTAAGTGACTGTTTCCATCGCGGACCTGGATGCTCATTGTTTTCCACCATCTCTCTTGTAAATCGAGCGGTATGTTGGTTATCCATAAACGTTCCCATTAAATAAGAGTTCAGACCGAGGTGTTCGTTTTGCTGAAGCCTCTGAAACAGCTCTCCCATAGGTTGATCAGGCTTTGGGAATACCTTTCTTAATTCTTCATTTAACGCGTAATCAACAAAACCATCCATTCCAGTCTCAACATAGGACGCCATTTTAACCGGATCATCTGTGATGATTTCGCCAAGGAGGATGAAATCCTTTTTAACACTCTTCACTTCATCCGTAAAGTCAACCCAAAAGCTGGTTGGAGCATCGCCAAGAGAGTCAAGTATATAGCCGTCAATGTCACTTTCTGTAATCCACCATTTTGCAGCATCCATTACATATTGTTTGACTTCAGGGTTATTATAATTTAACTTTGGCAGACGAACCCCTTCATGATCTACCACTTCCTTCCCCTCTTGGAACCAATCCTTTTTCGTTGGATCATTTACCCATGGATGTTCAGGCCCCACATATCCTGAAACAAATTCGAGGATAACTTTCATATCCCTCTTATGTGCCTCGTCCACTAATTTATTAAATAAGTCATTTGATCCAAAGTGGTCATCCGTCTTGTAGAAATCATTCACCCGGTAACCGTGATATCCTCCGTCTTCATTAGCAAAAATAGGCGTCAAGGAAATCACACTAAATCCCATACTTTTTATGTAATCTAACTGATCAATGATCCCTTGAAAATCCCCTCCATGTCGTCCATTTGGATCCTTTATATCAACCCCGTTGTCATTGGCCTGATCACCGTTTTTAAAGCGATCGATCATTAAATAATAAATGGTTTCATCCTGCCATTTTCGTTCTTCTTTTTCAATGCTCCTACTGATAAATTGTTGAAAATAATACGCAAAAAAGCAGGATTATACCTATCTTTTTCTTCATTTAAACGTTACCCCCAAATCGATTTATTTGCATACTATATTAATAAATCTTTTTGCTCACTCTATTAAGATTAGCTTGTAGGCTCTTAAGCGTCAATGAAAAAGTAATATTATTTAAAAAATTCTAATAATATTCTTATGCACATTTTTCGACTGAATGGGGACCCTAAGTATCATCTATTTCATAAGGAAGGAGAATCTGATGAATGATTGAGCGATCATCTGTCTTTCACCGTCCAACCGATCAATATGCCTATCCGATTAATCAATCTACACTTCATATTTGCATGAAAACAAAGAGGGAAAATGTTACTTCTGTACAGCTCCTGTATGGAGATCAGTATGATTGGGTAGAAAATAGATGGGTTACGGAGTGTATTTCCATGATTTGTACGGGTACAGATGCTTTGTTTGATTATTGGCATGCTGAGGTTACCCCACCTTTTAAACGAATAAGATATGGATTTTTATTACAAAACGCCCATGAAACTGTTATCATGACGGAAAAAGGTTTTTTCTCTGATCCACCTCAAGATCCCAGCTACTTTTTCTGCTTTCCTTTTTTACATGACAGCGAGGTATTCCGCGCCCCTGAATGGGTTCGTCAAACTGTATGGTACCAAATTTTCCCAGAACGATTTGCAAATGGGGATATGATATTAAATCCAAAGGATACAAGACCATGGGGGAGCGAAAACCCCACTCGCACCAACTTTTTTGGTGGTGACTTCATCGGTATCATTCAAAAACTTGATTACTTGCAGGATTTAGGAATCACAGGTATCTATCTAACCCCCATTTTTAAGGCACAGTCGAATCATAAATATGACACGATCGATTATTTTGAAATTGATCCCCAGTTTGGTGATAAGAGCACATTTAAAATATTGGTTGAGAAATGTCATGAAAAAGGGATTGCTGTGATGCTAGATGCTGTTTTCAACCATTGTGGATTTTACTTTCCTCCCTTTCAAGATGTACTTAAGAAAGGAGAGCAATCATCTTATAAAGATTGGTTTCATACGAATCAATTTCCCCTTAAAGGAGGAAACCGGCCAAATTATGCTACCTTTTCCTTTGTCGAGACCATGCCAAAACTGAACACTCAAAATAAAGAGGTTAAAGAATATTTACTTGAAGTGGGTCGTTACTGGGTACGAGAATTTAATATTGATGGATGGAGACTGGATGTTGCCAATGAAATTGATCATTCGTTTTGGAGGGAATTCCGTTCTACGGTTAAAGAAGTCAAACCGGATCTTTATATTCTCGGTGAGATTTGGCATGATAGTATGCCATGGCTTCGGGGTGATCAGTTTGACTCCGTTATGAATTACCCTTTTTTAACGAATACTCTTCATTTCTTTGCAAAAGGGATTGGCACGCCCAGACAGTTTATGGAACAGATGACCACGGTCATTCACCAATATCCAAATAGTGTGAATGAATCATTATTCAATCTTGTTGGGAGTCATGATACACCAAGATTACTCACAGAATGTAATGATCAGGTGGCAAAAGCAAAGCTTATTTACACCTTCCTGCTCACGTTCATCGGGACCCCTTGTCTCTTTTACGGTGACGAAGTTGGTTTGACCGGTGGGATGGATCCTGAGTGCAGAAGATGTATGCCCTGGGAGGAGCGTGAACAAAATCTCGAATTGTTTACGCATATTCAAAAACTGATTGCGCTGCGAAAAAAGGTTCCATTACTGGCGAATAAAGGGACCCTTCGTTTTCTTCCTATAGACGACGGAGTGGTTTATGTAAAATCAGATAAAAGCCACAAATGCCTCGTACTTTTAAACCCGTACGACAAGGAATTAAAATTCACGCTTCCGTTTTCTTTAAAAGGAAAGAAAATTTCAGATCTTTTCCAAAACCAAGAATACATGATGGAAACAGATGAATTAGTAGCTATTGTTCAACCTTATGATGCATCCATTTTACTGTTTTCAGATGATAACAAAGTTATGTAAAAATAAAAACCCGGAAACCCGGGTTTTCATTTTTCACTCAACAATATTGATTCCATAATCCTTAAACCAATAATGGATTTGTACGAGGTGTGCTAAAAGTTGTGGACCTGTCATTAATTGACCAAACCAAGGCTCTTTAAACGAGGATCCTTCTGTCTGGACAATTTGTTGGAGCTTCTCTTTATCAAAGAACTCATGTAAAACAGAACTGCGATCCTGTAAACAACTTTCTAACATCCCTTTAATGATTTTTCGATAAGCTGGATTGTGGGTCTTTGGATACGGACTTTTTTTCCGATACAATACTTCTTCAGGAAGCAGGCCTTCTAACGCTTTCCGTAAAATTCCCTTTTCACGATTTCCAACCATTTTCATTTCCCACGGGACGTTCCATACATATTCGACTAAACGATGATCCGCAAATGGAACACGCACCTCAAGACTAGCCCCCATACTCATTCTGTCTTTCCGGTCCAATAAAGTGGTCATGAATGAGAGCATATTCATGTAAAACAACTCTCTTCTTTGTGCTTCTTGCTTACTTTCTCCATCCAATAACGGTGTTTCAGAAACCATCTGCTGATATTTACTCAGTGAATATTCCTTAAGCTGGAGTTTTTCCTGCCAATGATCCTGTAATAACCCTTGTCTTTCATCAATCGATCTCATCCACGGGAATCCTGTTCGATTCAAGTCATCTAAACGATGGAACCACGGATATCCACCAAAAATTTCATCCGCACATTCTCCACTTAAGCTTACAACAAAATCTTTTTTGATTTCACGACAGAACCACAATAAGGATGAATCGACATCAGCCATCCCAGGTAAATCCCTCACATGAACCGCTTCAAGCAAATCCTCTGCCAACTGTTCCTGGGAAATTACACAGTAGTGATGAATCGTGTTAAAGGTTTCAGACATTTTTTGAATAAATGCAGCATCCGAATCTGGTTGAAATACATTAGATTTAAAGAACTGATCATTTCCTTCATAATCAATCGAGTACGTATGAAGCTGACCTTTGCCTTCTTTTTGAAAAGCATTGGCAGCGATTCCCGCAATGGCACTTGAATCTAATCCACCGGAAAGAAAGGTACATAATGGGACATCTGAAACGAGCTGTCTTGTTACGGCATCCGTAAATAAGTAACGAATTTTTTCAGCCGTTTCATCAAGGGAGTCTTGATGTGGCTCACTTTTCACATTCCAATAGCGCCAAATCTTCAACCCATCTTTTGAAAAAGTTAAGGCATGGGCAGGGCGCAATTCTTTTACTCCTTTAAATACACCAGACCCGGGTGTTCTTGCTGGCCCTAATCCAAATATTTCAGACAATCCTTCTCGATCAAGCGCGGTATTGACATCAGGGTGAGCCAAAATGGCTTTTATTTCAGAACCAAAAATAAACCCTGTGGCTGTTTCATAATAAAATAATGGTTTTACACCAAGACGATCACGTCCAATAAATAACAGATCCCTCTCTTGATCCCAAACAGCAAAGGCAAAGATCCCATTTAAGTAGTCCACACATTTTTCTTTCCATTCTATATACGCAGTTAACAAGACTTCTGTATCAGAATGACCATGAAAAGAATATCCTTTAAGTAACAACTCTTTTCGAATATCTTCCGTATTATAAAGTTCACCGTTATAGCAAAGCGTGTACCTGTTCTCTTGTTTCATTTTTACCATTGGTTGCTTTCCACGCTCTGGATCAACCACAACCAGTCTTTTATGACCAAAACCAACATGCGTATCCGTCCAAATATTGGTATCATCTGGTCCTCTTTTGGATAAGGTTTCCGTCATCGCTTCAAGAGTTTCTATTTGATTTCCCAAGTTTTTATGATAATCAATCCAACCTGTAATTCCACACATAACCGCTCATCCCTTTCATACGGAATCCTTTGCTCCAAGTTATAACGACCATTACTTACCTTAGTCTATGCAGTGCATTAAAAAATGGTTATTTGTCCAGAGAACGCGGGTTTAAAATAACTCAAATCTGTCAAAAAATAGAAAGGCGATACTAAATGGAGGTATACAATCATGAATAATCAGCAACGCACAAAATTATTAGAAAATCAACACCGTAGCTATACAGAAGGCTCAATTGAATGTATTAATAAACAATGGATATTTTTTGATGAAGAATCCGAAGAAGCAACATTATTGGATGTATGGCAGCATCAGGCTATTGAGGTATTTCGTTTTAATCGTTGGAAAGAGGGGATTCTCTGTGGAGAAAACCAAATCAAAATGGGAAATGTCATACATCCTCTAAAAAATCAGGATAAAATCAGAATCCGAAAGAAATTAGTCTATTCCTTAGAACAGCTTACGAAAGAACTCAATGACGATGCCTTTTACCAATTTATCACCAACTTAAACGCTCTTAACTTTTCTCTGTATGATTGTATTTATTGCTATAACCACTTAACTTTCCTTAATGAAACAAAACATAAAAATGGCGTAAACTTTATGATTTTTGACAATAGCGACACTATCTGCAGTATCCATCACCATTTTTTCTATTATGAAAATGAGAGTGATCGCTTTGAATTCACCTTAAACACTGGAAAAAGAATGGTCATTGAAAAAATGGGGAAATAAAAATGTCTACTGCATATATACATTTGTTCTTTTTCGGTGTCAGGCACCACTTTCAATCTGCCTGACACCGAAAAAAAAACAAACTGCATATTGGCAGTTTGTTCGGTCTTATAAAACAACAACAATTTTAAATATAAAACCCTAAAGGAAGTTTTAGCCCTAAATAGACAACTGCAACAAATGCCAGAATAAATAAAGTCCAAAGGACACCTGTTGGTTTCCCTTTTATTGTATTACTTAGAACCATCTCAAAGAAGCCAATGACAAGAACTCCCAAAATAGCTTTAATCCAATATAATGCACTTATCGTACTTAAGCTAAATAGCATTCCTACTCCAGTAGCAATAATTAATAAATAGAATAAACGTAAGATCATTTGTACAACTTTTAAGCCACGTGTTTTCCCATTTTTATGTAGACTAATCGCAACAAAAAATAATATTAAGGCGATCACCCATGTGGTGATATGAGCATGCGTCATGTTCTAGTCCTCCTTCTATTATTATCCAAATTTAGCATAACATAAAGACTATGATAATCCTATTTTTACGATGTTAAAATGGTCTTCCAATCCTTTTTATTTCTAAATATCTATCTTATATTGGCTTATTCTACTGAAATGGAATTGATCAAAGTTCCGATTTTTTCAATTTTTATTTCCATGTCATCACCTGGCTTTAAGAATCGTGGTGGTTTAAAACCTTTTCCAACCCCAGCTGGAGTTCCCGTAGCAATGATGTCTCCTGGTTCAAGCGTCATCCCTCTTGATAGCACATGAATGATTTCTTCGACCGGAAAAATGAAATTTTCCGTATTGGAGGACTGCCTTACTTCTCCATTGATCTTCGTTTCAATCGCTAAATGATTCGGGTTTTCGATGTTGGAAGCATGAACAACCCAAGGGCCCATCGGGCAAGATGTATCAAGACTTTTGCCAATTAAATATTGTTTATGCCTTTTTTGTAAGTCTCTTGCTGTGACATCATTTAAGATGGTATAACCAAAAACATAATCAAGTGCCTCTTCACGGCTGATTCCTCTTCCTTTTTTACCAATGATCACAGCAAGCTCTCCCTCGTAATCCAGCTCGTCTGTCACCTCTTGATGATTCAGTACTTTAGCACCAGATCCAATGACCGAGGTCGGCGCTTTTGAAAACACAATAGGGTCTGTTGGAATATCTTCCTTGCTCCCCATTTCAATTGCATGTTCTGCATAATTTTTCCCAACACAGAAGATATTTTTTCTTGGTGTGGGAATGGGAGCTAGCAGCGTTAAAGAATCAAGCGGAAGATAGGCTTCTATTGTCACTGTTTCTACTAATTGCTGTACTTTATCTGTAAATTCTTTGCCCATTTCAATTCCAACTAGAAGCGTTTCAGGAAAATCATGATTTCCAAAACGAGCTAGCCACGCCCTTTTTAAAGGTAATACACGATTTTCAGATTCATCAACCAATCCCATAAATTCACTATCTTGATCTTTCACCGTCACAAACTTCATCCAATCACCTCATATTTATATTCAAATTATGTTACTCCATCCAAAAGGAATATATCCATCATCTACTGACCATAACCACTTTTTCAAGAGCCTTCTTCCGATTTCTGACGCCATTTTGGCTTTTGTAAATAAGTAAAGCTTCGCCAAACCCATTCCGCTGGCCCATAGTAATAATGTTTAAGCCAAAGTCTACTTAAGAAAATTTGACAAATGTAGACGATTAGCACAAGAATCGTCCCTGTGAAAACAGAAACTTTCCCATAAAACCCAAGACCATAGTGATAAAAAATCAATGTAGATAATATGGATTGAAACAAATAATTACTAAACGACATCCTACCCACAAATGACATGGCTATTAGAAGCCTAGTAAAATACCTTTTTTCTGCAAAATGGGCAATCCCTAAACCATATGAAATCGCTAGAAGCGGCCCGCCTAAAATATCCTGAGCATATAACGTCACTAAATCCGGTGCAAATAGATAGGGTAAAAGTTTAAAAAATAAACCTAATCCAGATGTTAAGATGAAGGTAATTGCTAACCCTTTTCGATATTCATTTGGCCGTTCAAGCCATTTAAACGTCGCAGCACCCCCACCAATTAGAAAAAGAGGCAACAGCACAAAAAGTGTCATGAACAACCCGAAAATATTATTGCTGAAAGCCCAATCTTGAATTCGCTGCTTTGTGATATCAATAAATGTACCATTCTGATAGATGTCTATCGATTGTAATGCCAACGACGGATCATAACTTGATAGCTCTTCCCCTGGCGCAAATAAAATAGTTAAAAACAGCATAAGAAGAATCAATAAATTGGGTAAAAGATAAGATAAACTTCCAACCAGGATCAAGTTTCGCCCACTCAAACCGATAAATAAAAGGAAGATAAACCCAAGTAGCGCATAATTAAATAAAATATCTCCATGCCAGATAAAAAATGCATGAATGAGACCCATGATTAGGAGCAGAGAAAGCCTTCTAAATGCAATCGGTATAAAAGGTGTCCCTTTCAATTGTGCCCGTTCCCTTAGCATGACTAATCCATAGCCAAATAACATCGAAAATAACGGATAAAAGCTAGCTTGTACAAAAATATCAATAAACACATATAATCCTTGATCAAGCGGATCCTTCCACCATTTTAGTGGGTCGATATATAAAAAAGGGGAGTGAAAAGATAACATATTTACAAGGAAAATTCCTAGAATGGCAAAACCTCTCATTACATCTAAGGAAAATAACCGTTTTTGCTCTTGAGCGAGCGTGATGGATTGACTGATACATAACACTCCCTTATCAAAATAGTTATTTTATTATAAAATATCAGTATAATACCAATTTGAAAAGGATTTTCCAATCATGAATGATTAGAAAGGAAAGTTTATCTTAAAGTTCCTTCTAATATTAAGGAGAATGACTTAAATGAGATACAATCGAAACGAACCTTTACGCTATACGTTTGATGTTCCTCTTCCTGCATATTTCCAGATTACAAGAATTGATGGAAAAGAAGTCACCACCCATGTAGGAGAAGCGACAATCATTGATATCAGTTTGGCTGGGGCAAAAATAAATTCTAAATTGAATATACCCGAAATAAACCATAAAGATATAAAACTATCCCTCCGCTTTAACCTGAACGACAAAGAATTGAAGTATTATGGTACCTTTGTCTGGAAGAAAGCAAAGGGAGAAACAAATGATTATGGCGTCCAGCTTGTGATAAGTGAGGAAACAAGAAAAGATTTGGTCGAACAATTAAAAGCTTACGCAAAGAAAAGAAAAATTAAGGACCATGAGTAATTCATTGGTCCTATAACGTAACGTTAAAATACAATAAAGAGTGTTTGTTATTAATACATTAGGCAAATGAATCACACTCTTGACGATTTTCCATACCATATGAATAAAGGTGGAAAGGACCATCATTTTTCTTTTTTTAATCCGATATTAATAAATTAAAGGGTGTTTTAAAATGCCAGCTATTGTAGGAGTTGTTCAAGTCATATCGATCGGGTCAGGTGCTGTTTTTCATATTGGCGATGTTTATAAGATTTCAACATTATCGAATGCAAAAACGTTTGCAGGTGCAGGGTCCTTTAATACAGGTGATGGACTGTATGTTCAAAATCAACAAAGCTCGACCAATACGTATGATCAAGACGGAATCGACCAGGGGAATTTCTTTAATGTTTAGAAGTTTACATTGTGATTTGTTTAATAATTGGTTTTTCATGATCTCCCAAGCAAATGAATAAAAGTGGTGAAAAAAATGAATATCTATGTTCAGCAATCCATTTCCATTCAATTTTTAAAAATAGATGGGATTTCAAACTCTTCCGTACTCCAAATAGGAAGCGCAGGGATCATTAAACCTATCTCAAATCTATATAATACAGGTGGGTTTACAGGGCCTGCCCCTGAACCGGTACACCCTGGTTCTGTAACTGAAACACAGCCCCCTTTTGTTCCGTTGACATCTTTAACGAGCTAAACACTTTTTGCCCCATCTTAACGGGCAGTATGACCCCTACCTCAAGACTCGAGAAAATTGAGGAAGTATTTTTGGGGATCAACTGCCCGTAAAGATCCGATAAGCGCGACTAACCATCAGTGGGGATGAGGCAGATTAAGTATGCGATGTCCTATCTCAACATCTGAACTAACACTTCCTTTGCGTCGAAACCCCCACTGACGGAAGTCTTCTTTATCATCATTCGTGAAAAATGTACTCGACTATAGACCGTCAGTCACTGTGAGGTGTGAAGCGTGAGTCAAAATATGTATCAAGTACTCCAATCCATGCAGGCTTATATGCATAAACAGGATCAAGAAATACGCAACTTACAACGGAAAATGATTTCAATGGAGCAAAAAATAACCGAATTACAAAGTCGTCCTTCTGTTCATGTCGAAAAATTGGAATATAAATTTGATCAGCTGAAAGTTGAAAAATTAGAGGGAACATTAAACATTGGTTTAAATCCAACAGATTTACAGGGAATTGAGGACTTTTCCGTTCCAAACAAGAACGGAGCTACATCCCCGAGTCAGAGGATGGCATTGTTTACTGATCTCGAAAATTCCATCCATCAATATCTTGATTCAAACCTAATATCCATCATGGCAGATGCTGGACAACAACTTAATCTTCAGGTAGATGAATCTTATCGAGAATTTATCCTTCAAGATATTAAAAAACAGCTTCCAAACCGAATTGAGTATTACTTAAATCAGCCATTAAGGAACAGTAACGACTCACCCGAACAACAAAAAGAGTATATTCTCGAACAAATGCAAAAGGAAATCCACTATGGTGTCTTAACCTTTCTGCAACATCTACCTGAAAATATGAAAGGAATGAAACCTGAATGAATTATGAAGTCGTAAATCGTGATATTTGTGTAGGAAGTATTCGGGTTATTGGGGTCTCTAGCTCCTCCTTGTTAATGGTTGGGGATACAAATTCAATCCAGCTTACTTCCCTATTTGACACTCCTCCAGCGTCATTAATCATCGGACCGTTTGTACCATTAGCGCCACAGGGGTAACGAGATGTTAAAACGGACATCCAAAGTCGATTCACTCAACTTGGACTCAGCTGGAATTGCCTCTGTCATTCATATTGGTGATTCAAAGGAGATTAATAGTTTTACACGTACCATTGCTGTTCAAAGGGAAAAAGAACTCTTTTTTTCCAATGAGGGGAATTTTAATGTATATGAAATTTTTTCCTATTCACTCCCTATTCCGCCTATAGATGAGCCCATTACGATTCAGTCAACCTCATTAAATTCATTCATAAAAGTGGGTTCCATTGATGTTCTTGCAATATCTGCCGCATCCATCTTGCATATTGGAAGTTCTGACTATATTCAGTCAGAAGCCCGAACCTTGCAGATCAGACAGTTAGAACCCAGAGAAAAAAGTAATCGTAACGATGCTTTAAAGGAGGATTAATATGCCTGCATTTATAGGACCCGTTCAAATCATTACCATTGACGGGGGAAATGTACTATTTGGTGATGCCCTAAATATTTCTCCAAAAAACAATTCAAAAACGACTTCAGGGTCTGGCGGAGGAAACACTGGTGCATTCATAATGACAAACAACGGCATCAGTGCTACCAACAATTTTGATACTAATTTAATCGACCAACCAAATGTCGGAAACAATTAACTGTAACAGGAACAGACCAACTATGCAGTCCTATTTTTCCGATCAAAATACTTATACAAAAAAGAAACACCGGCCGAAGAAAAACTCTTTGCCGGTGTTTTCACTATCTCTCTAATTTTAAAAGATGGGCACCGTCGAAGAAAAATAAATATCGTTCCACAACAGACCGTTTATAAATTTGTTCCACTGCTTTTGTATACAAATCAATTTGAACCCTGTACCGCTTCTCTAGAATCGGTTTGGCCTCTTCAAAACCACCTTTAAAGCGGTCTGTGATCCCATCTGTTTTATAATCCACTAGCACGAGGCCTTTTTCATCCTCGAACAAACAGTCAATAATACCTTGAACAAAAATGGTCTCATCCCTTCCATTCCAATCATGATAAGCTTCGCTCGCTTGCACGGCTAAACTGAATGGGATTTCCCGTTGTACTTTTTTTGCAGAAGACATCCTTTTTCCTAATTGGGATTGGAAAAAAGCACAAATTAAATCAGGATCAATGACCGATTTTTGTTCAACTGTTAGTAACTCTTTACGAACCATTTCTTCCAAAAGAATTAAGATCGAATCCTGATGAACCGGCTTTGTGAAATCAACATGCTGCATCACCATATGCATAGCTGTTCCGACCTCTGCGGGTGATAATTCCTTCTCCTGCATAAAGCGTGGTCGATTCATTAAAGGCTTTTTAAACCTTCGCAGCATTTCTGTAGAACTGGATTCATCAACTGTATCCATTTGCCTTTTAATTTCTGACACCGACTGCTTTGAACGATGTGTGGCAGCACTCGTAAAGGAATATGACCAGGAAAGTCGCTCTTCAATTTCCTCCTTGTAAGGAGATTGAAGGGCAATCAGCTCAGCCTTTTTAATTTTTTCGATCCATGACTGGTCGTCTAATGTTTCTTCTTCTTCGAGCAAAGCTGCCTCATTGGCCTTGATAATCTCAACCTTCCAACAGGATGGATGTTCAATCAATTCTTGTGGGATAAGCCCTGATAAGGACCGCTCATCTTCCAGCATCATTTTGCAATCTTGATGTCTGATTAGTGAAGCCCCCACCCAATCAAGATAACTGGTTGCCCCGGCACGCTCATAATCCGATAACAGCCATTCAGTATGATCCAGAGTATGTGACCATTTATCCAGCTTCTTTTGCAAGCTTTTAACAGAAGCGAGTAAGTAGAGTTTCTCTTTCGCCCGCGTTAACGCGACATATAAAACCCGCATTTCTTCAGCAAGCATTTCCATCTTCTTTTTTCTTTTAAAAGCAAGTTGCGGCAAAGAAGGATACGTGAGACGTTTATCAACATTGACATATTTTGCGGCAAATCCAAACTCTTTATCTAGTAAATAGGATTTTCTCAAATCCATCATGTTGAAATTTCGCCCTAATCCAGCGACAAATACAACTGGGAACTCTAACCCCTTGCTGCTGTGGATCGTCATAACACGTACAACATCTTCTTGTTCCCCAAGTGCTCGAGCGGCCCCAAGATCATCTCCCCGCTCCTGCATTCTTTCGATAAAACGAAGAAACCGAAATAAACCGCGGAAGGAAGTAGCTTCATATTGACGCGCCCGGTCATATAAGGCCCTTAAATTTGCCTGACGTTGTTTACCACCCGGGAGTCCTCCAGCAAAATCATAAAAATACGTATCACGATACAATTGCCAAATTAAAGCAGATAATGAACCCTGTCTCGCCATGGTCCGCCACTCATCTAGCTTATTAAGAAAAGGTTTCACTTTGTCGTATATTCTTTCACTATCACCGCTGGGCTTTTGAGTGCTAAAGGATAACACAGCCTCAAAAAATTTCCCTTTTCGATTATGAATGCGGATCGTTGCCAATTCGTCTTCACTTAATCCTACGATCGGTGAGCGCAGAACAGAAGCCAGTGGAATATCCTGGTAAGGGTTATCAATCACCTTTAATAATGACATCATAATGGAAATTTCGGTTGCCTGGAAATAACCTGTCGATAAGTTGGCATATACAGGAATTCCCTGTTGCTTAAACTCTTCCATAATTTGCGGAGCCCAGGTCATAGAACGAAGTAAAATCACGATATCTCTATAAACGACAGGTCGACTCATTCCGGTTTTAGGATTAAAAATCGGGACACGCTCTGTGATCATGCTTTTGATTTTTTTCGCCATTACTCTTGCTTCAAATTGCGACTGCTCCAGTTCGTTGGCGTCAAAAAGAACCTGTTCCTCATCATGGTTATCTTCTTCATGCTCGTCTCTTTCTTCTTTCTCAAGATCAACGAGCAGCAATTCAATTGGAAAAGGATCTTCCTCAGGATAGGAAGCACCTTTCACCAGTTCGGCCGCTTTATTGTATTCAATTTCACCGACGTTCACACCCATGATCTGCTTAAATAAATAGTTGGTTCCAGCAAGTACTTCTTTTCGACTACGAAAATTCTTTGCCAAATCAATTTTTAAGCCACTTTTTTCTCCATCATCTGTAAACCGATTGTATTTGCTCAGAAAAAGATTGGGCTCAGCCAATCGAAAACGGTAAATGGATTGCTTTACATCGCCCACCATAAAAAGGTTTCCCGTGTCTTCACCATCTTTTGTTACGAGCTGAACGATTGCTTCCTGCACCATATTGACATCCTGATATTCATCCACTAGCACTTCTTTAAACTGTTGTTGATAAGCAAGGGCCGCTTCCGTTGGAGCCATTGTTCCCTCTTTTTTAGCAGAAGGATCTAGTAATATTTCTAAGCAATAATGCTCTAAATCTGCGAAATCAACAAGTCCTTTCTCCTTTTTCATCTCTGTAAAGCGATCTGAGAAGGCTTGAACGAGCCCTGTCAGGGTTTTAATGAGCGGCTGCATTTCCTTCATGTCCTTCAAAAAGCTCTCAGGCTTACGGGTAAAAAGCTCCGCCTGCATATCCTGAAGTTTTTTCTTCGCCCCGTCCCGCAGTTTCTGAGCATCATCGATTAATTTTTTGTCAAAATCGTCTCCCTTACAAACTTTTGCTCGTGAGAAGGACCAGCTTTGCATGGCCTGATATAACGTATTCCAAGAATCCTGACTCGCCCTAATCATTGTTTCGACAATTCCGATATCATCTAGGAAGTTTTCTGCACGAGGCGCTGGACCACCAGGTAGCTTCGTTAAAGCAAGACCCCTTTCAAGCATCCCTTTTACGGCTTCGAGCTGGAGGTGAATATCCGTCCGTAATGACCCCATAAAAGGAAGCTCGTCAATCGCTCGTTCTGAATCTACTTCATACATATCTACGATCGTCTGTAAATAGTTTTCCGGCGATGGATTGGAACGAGCAAAATCGTACAAGTCTCGAATAATATCCATCAGTGCCGTATCACTGCGATCATTGGTAAAACTATCTACAAGACGAAAAAAATCTTCGTTCTCCGCTTTTCCATATTCCTCTTCAAATAGTTCATCTAACACTTCATCCCGTAATAGCTGACCTTCTGTCTCGTCCGCAATACGAAAGCCCGGATCCACATCAAGTAAATAATAATACTTCTGAATCACTTCCAAGCAAAAGGAGTGAAGGGTTGAAATGGATGCTCGATTTAATAAACTAAGCTGTTTCCGTAAATGATGGGAAGTGGGGTCTCCAATAATAGCCTTTTCCAATGCTTCACTAATTCGATGGCGCATTTCTGCTGCAGAGGCATTGGTAAAAGTAACGACCAATAATTCATCCACATTCATCGGTTCTTCCTTTGAAAGAATCTTTTCGATGATCCGTTCAACCAATACGGCCGTTTTTCCTGAACCAGCTGCAGCCGCGACCAATATATCCTGCCCGCTGGCCATAATCGCTTTCCATTGATCATCGGTCCAAGATGCAGATTCAGGCTTCGGTGGTATGTTGTTCTTCCTCATTATGAAGAGCCTCCTTTCGCATTAATTCAAGTGCTTGTTCCTTCGAACGAGGTACGAGCATACGATATTCATTGCCTTCCAATGATTCATCCATTTGGCAAACCGACTTATAGGAACAAAATGTACAGGGAGTGTGTTCCTTCATTTTGTAAGGAGAAATCTGAACGGCGCCCTCTGTAATGGCATTCCCTGTTTTGACGTACATATTGCGTACATACTGCCTTAAATCTTCAAACTCCTTATTACTTGCCACTTTGGAACGTTTGGATAAAGTACCGTCTTTTTTGATTTCTGCTGGGATGACAATTGATTTACCCGTATCAAGACTAAGATCCATTAATCGAATCGCTTTTTCTTCACCAAGTAGGAGCCCATTCATTTTGAACTTTTTAGATATTTCTTCTTCAATTTCTTCAAGTGTCATAATCTTTTTGGCATTAATCATTGGATTATGAACATGGAAATATAGGACTCCCGCTGGTGTGGCTTCAGTTCCTATTAACGAAGTAGAATGGCTTATAATAATATCTAAATAGGTTAACATTTGCAGGGCCATTCCATAATAGACCTCACCGAGATTTAACTCTTTTGCACTCGACTTATAGTCAACGATTCGTAAATATACACCACTTTCATCCTCTGCTTTGTCGACACGATCAATTCGACCAACAAGTTCCATTTTCGTTCCATTTCGAAGTTGAAACGACAGTGGTGGCAGCTCACTTTTAGGACCAAATCCAAGCTCTAGTCCAACAGGTGAGAATCCACTTACTTTCGCATGTTCACTTAAAATAATGGATGCTCGACTAATAATTTGTTCAAGCTTTCGCTTAATATAAGAATGGCGATTAGAGCTGAGCAATATTTCATTTTGTAGCCTTGGCGCTAATGTTTCTACCGCATCCTTTGCGAGCTTTTCTGACTGTTCCCTCGTTAGGGAGGGCCATGATAATTTATTCACCATGACGGTTTCAGCAATATATTTTAAGGCTGCATGGAATAGTTCCCCTATATCCGGTGCCTCCAGTTTAAATATTTGCCGCTCTTTTAACTTCAGACCATGCTGGGCAAAGTGTGAAAATGGACAACTATGAAAAAGCTCCATTCGTGAGACACTTGCCTGAATTAAATCTCCATATAATTCATGGCTAACTTGCTCTGATAACGGCTTAGCATCATTACTGTAGTTTAAACTTGATAGAACATGCATAACCCTTTTCTTTTCCGCTCCCACTGCATACCAGTTATATACATCCCACCAGAAATCGAATAATGGATAGTTTCGTTGTTTCAATTGGAGTTGTGCCGTTAAATAGGAAAGACTCCTATTTGGATGTGAAACATACTTTAACTGTTCACTTTCAGATAAATCTGCAGGATCGGTCATGAACATGTGCTTATGATGGTCCGGAAAAAGGTCTTGGAGTCTTTTAATATAAAGGGATGGCATAAGTGCTTTTCCTTCTTCATTTGCTAGAGGATAACTTATATACAAGCTCTCCGACGGTGTAACAAATGCTCGGTAAGCTAAGAATTCTTCATCTAGCAGTCTCGTCTTGCTGGAAGGAGCGATTGTCAAACCAGCTGCTAACATATTCTCGCGATCTTGATCCGTGAGAATGCCATCTTCTGAAAACTTCGCCGGTAACACACCTTCGTTCAACCCTATAATAAAGGCCACCTTGACATCTGAAAGACGGGACTTTTCCATATCACCTGCAAGTACCTGGTCAATGGCTGGTGGAACGATTGAAAATGTAAGTGCTTCTAATCCTGCGTCCAAGATTTTGGAAAAAGATTTGAGTGAAACAGACTGATCCCCAAGAACTTCAACAAACTGATCCAAGATACTAATAATCGCATTCCACGCTTGATCATGTTCCCTTGCCTTCACCAGATTCCCTTTCTCTTCTTCTGCTATTTTCCAATTCTCTAATTTCGCAGGAATATCGAGCTCTTCGATGAATAAATAAAGGGCTTCCCCAAGCTTTCTACCCGTTTCGGCCTTTGTGAGTCTTCTTGATAGGCGTAATATCGGAGTCGTAACTATAAGCCGCAATTCGTTCAGTTCCTGCTCTTTTCTTCTCTCTGCATCCGTTTGAGCCACATTTTCCAGTTCTAACCCACGCACACGACGATAGGTCCATCGTTCTCTCTTGATCCACTTGTTTCCTTTAACTCCGTATGCTAAAACATAGTTTTCAAGGCCGTCCATTTGTTCACGGAGCCCTTTTGTTTGTTCCCCAAGCGGAAATAACAATTCTGTTTTAATCGCACGAAAAACAGGCTCATAGCGCCAATATCCGTTGATAATTTCGAGTACGGATCGAATCAGTTCAACCAATGGATGATTGAGCATCGTTCTTTTTTGATCGATAAAATAAGGAATGTCATAATCCCGAAAAATGGTGTCAATCATTTCCTGATAACCTTGACCGTTTCTCAGTAACAAGGCGATATCACGGTAGCGGTATTTCTCCTCACGGACAAGTTTTCTGATTTCCCGAGCGATCCCTTCAATCTCTGACCGGCGATTGACTGCCTGTGCGATATGAATGGAATTGGGTCCGCTAAAGCCTTGAGCAGGGCGGGAGTCAAAATGTGCTTCAAGATGCTGTAATGATGGATCCTTCCACCTTTTTTGCTCTTCTAATAGGATTTCCTCCACTTGCATTCCATTAACGGATGCCATTTCATATAGAGTTCGGCAGTTTTCTCCTGATAGTCGAAACAAATGCAATTCATCCGGAGCTTGGT
>CAWFID010000016.1:0-70653 GCA_963815765.1 uncultured Bacillaceae bacterium | reverse complement strand
GCCCCCAACAAAAGCCAAAGCAATTAACGAAACAATCAAGTTGGTTGATAGAGCAAAAACCATGGTGGCTATGCCAAAAACAGCTAATGCCGCAAATAATTTTAATCCTACTGCTTTATTCAGAGGGAAATAGGCCATGATCATGGAGACAATGATGGCCCCTACTGCAGGTGCAGTTCTCATTAATCCCAAGCCCCAAGGACCCGTTTGCAGAATATCCTGTGCAAAAATGGGCATAAGAGCGGTTGCTCCACCAAGCAGGACAACGAATAGATCAAGCGAAATCGTCCCTAGAATGACCGGGCGGCGAAAAACGAATTCCAAGCCAAGAAAAAGAGATCTTAGTGTGACTGGTTCTGATTTTCCCATATTCGTCCGTTCCACACGAAGTAAATAGGTAAGCAGTGCCGAAACCAGCAACGCAATGGCCGCGGTCAAGTAAACAGAAACGGCACTGAAGGCAATGAGCAATCCGCCAATGGTCGGGCCTAAAATCAAAGCCGTCTGGATGCCTGTCGTATTCATCGATATCGCCTGCGGTAAAATCTTTTTAGACACAATCTGTGGTAATAAGGAGGAAGACGTCGGTCCTTCAAAAGCTCGACATGCCCCAATCACAACAGCCGCCAGCAAAATTTGATCACGGCCAAGCCAGCCGCCAAGATTCCCCCATAGAAGATATCCTGCCGTCATTCCTTCAATGATTAAACTCACATACACAATTCTTCGGCGGTCAAAGCGGTCTGCAGCTTGACCAACAAATAACGTAAGCAAGACCATCGGAACAAACTGGGCCAGTCCCACTAATCCAAGGCTGAAAGCATCATTTGTTAAAGCATACATTTGCCAGCCGATGGCAACAGACAGCATTTGAAAAGAAGTAGATGATAAAACACGTGCAAGCCAAAATTTTCTGAAAGACGTTTGTTTCATTATAGAATTTGATGAGATAGACAAGTTTATGTTCACGACCTTTACAAGTATTACTTTTGGATATTTTAGTAATTGGACCAGCTATTTCCAAGAAGGATAAGATTTATTATACTCCCTGAGTTTTGGTCCTGCTACTAAGATGCATTTAATAGTAGTGATCCTGCCATCATATCCAATTGAGTAATTCATTTACAAAGGTACTAATACTGACACTAGGGATCCTTAAGAAGGTTATTATTGTTTCAAGTTTTCAGTACTAAATACAAACAGACCGTCAAAGGCACGGAACAAGTCCAGTTAAAGAAAAAAGAAGCCGATTATCTACTGCATATAGATAACCGGCCTCTTTTTTTACTGTAGGTTGATGAAAGTACCTGTTAATTATTCAAAGTGAGCACTTTTTCGAGTGGTCTCAGACCGTCCCTGCGTTTCTTAGTTATTTAATGCAGTTTCTATGTTTTGCAGATTTTTTCTCATAATACTAAAATAATCTTCATTATTATCGCGATCTTCTTTTGTCATTGACTCGAGGTTATAAAGGACCAATGATTTTGCACCAATTTCTTTTTGGATGATTTCTGATACTTTTGGAGATACATTCTGTTCAAACATTACATAATGAATGTCGTGAGCTTCAGACTCTTCAATAATTTCCTGTAATTCTTTTTGGCTTGGCTCATCATTAGGAGAAAGTCCTGCTATAGCGATTTGTTCGATTCCATATCTTTTTTCCCAGTATCCGTAAGCGGCATGAGAAACAAGCAAATATTTTGTTTTAGAGTTTTCAACTACTTCCTTAAAATCTCCATCAAGCTGTTCTAATTCTTTTTTCAATTCCTTAAAGTTTGATTCAAATGTTTCTTTTTGATCAGGTAATTTTTCTGTTAACACATCTTTAATATTTTCTGCTAATTGGATTGATAGGTTGGGATCTAACCAAACATGGGGATCCAAATCTCCATGAATATGTTCATCCTCTTCCTGACTATGCTCATCTGCTTGCTCGTCTCCTTGGCCATGATCATTACCTTGCTCATCGTGTTCTTGTGAATGTTCATTTTCATGATGATCCTCGTGAGCTATTTGATCATTACTATCATGGCTTAGCTCTTCTACAGTTTCTTCGTGATTATGATGATCTTGTAACTGATAGTAGCTCGATATGATCTGCAGCTTTCACAATCGTTACTTTTTCATTTTTTAATGTTTCGTTCGCTTTGTCGGCAAACCCTTCAACCCCAACTCCGGTATAGATAAATAAATCAGAATTCGCCAGTTTCATCATATCCTTTGTTGTTGGCTCAAAACTATGTGCATCCACATTAGGCGGTAATATGCTCTCGACATGAACGAAGTCTCCACCTATCTTTTTCGTGAAATCCTCAAGAGGATATATCGTAGTGTAGACATTTAAAACCTCATTTTTATTGTTGTTATCATCTGTATTATCAGCCGTTGTCGTTTGATTCCCGCAACCTGACAGGATTATTCCGGTCATTAACAAAGCTGACATGATGGTGGATGTTTTTCTCATTTTTTGTATTCTCCTCTCATTTTCTTCAAAAATGCTTTACGATCCGCTCGGCTGCTTGTCTGGCCCCTGAAATATTACGGGCAATCGGACCCATTTCAAGCTCCGCTAATGCACCAGTGACATATAAATCAGGACCCCATTGTAAGGTTTTCGATATAATAGGATATCCGCATTCCGCACAAGGCAATTCCAAGGTCTCGATCATCGGCTTTATCCATTCACTTCCAGGAAGATTTGGCAAATATCCCGTTGCCAGCAGTACAGTACCTGTTTGCACAATGAGTTTACCATCCTTGTCGAAAAGATGAATACTGCCATTCGTAACTTCACCTCGAACGACCTTACCTTCTTTAACAGCTAGCGATTCACTTTTAAGCCGGTTTAACAGCTTTATATATAAGTCATGAGGAATGGATCCCCTATGTCTGGCAGTGATAATTTCCTCTCTTCTTTTTACATAACTTTCAATATTACGAAATGCGTTCTGCCGTTTTGGACCTAACCAGCCTGGATCGCTATCAAAATCATGGATCCTGAAAGGGTGCCGTTTCAACAATGTAACTTGCTTTGGATACAGCTCACTCAACTTAAGTGCCAAATGAATAGACGTGATTCCTCCCCCTATGATTGTAATGGGAAGCTTCATCTCATCAAATTCGGGCATCGTTTCATCAAAAATATGATAAACACGTCTTGGATATTGGCTGTCAAGATCGAGTGCCCAATCCGGCATATTAAGCTGTTCACCGATCCCAATGGCCAATACAAGCTTTTTACCATGTATTTCACGACCATTTTTCAAATGTACCTGCCATCCATTATTTGTTTTTAATACCCCCTGCACATGTCCTTGAACCCAAGTCTCTTTTATCGATAGATCATTTAATAGATGCTCACAGTGATCGTTAAATACTTCCAGGGATGGACGCTTATATCGACCATAAAAGGCTGTTCTTTTATGATAGGAGCCCTTCTTTACAAATGACTGGAGACTAAATGGATCAACATCTATATGATGGACAAATGGGGAACGTAAATAGGGCATCGAGATGACTTTCGTACTTCTCTTCCAGTTCGCTAATGGTTCCGCATGACGGTCAATGACAGCAAGTTCATCTGTCTTTGTTTTTCCAGTTTTCAACAAAAAGGCAGCCAGTGTCACCCCTTGAATACCTCCGCCAATAATTACCCATTCATACATAAAAAACACCACCTGCAAATCTTGTTAGTAATAATCTATTTTCTACCATTAAATGATTTCCTGACTAATCAGGATAGGACTACGAAACAAATATAAAAGACCATTGGTTATCTTTTCTTCCTTGCTTATTTCTCATCATTTCCGTGCAATCAATCCATTTTATTCGATTACACCTTTCATTTATCATCCGATCAATTTCAGCTTGTGCCTCATCCATTACATCTTTAATGGATGAAATATCGAGTGAAAAATGGTCTGCTGCAGCTTTATATGGGGATCTTTCACTCATGAGCTGAATAAATTGCTTCTCATTAAAAGAGATTTCCTCCAATTGATTTTCCTTACTCTCTATAAATTGATAGATTTCCCGCTTCTGATCCGATAGTTTCGAAACAGCACTACGATGTAAAAATTCAATTAAATTGGATTAATTGGATTCATGCTACTCACCTTCATAATTTCCATGATGTGTTTCAACCGCCAAATCCCTTTATTTGGCGGTTGAACAAGTACATATTCTACCAGCTAGCCTTTTTCACTCCGGGAATTTGTCCTTTATGAGCGTATTCCCTAAAAGCAATCCGGGACATTTTGAACTTTCTTAAATATCCTCTTGGTCTTCCTGTCACTAAACATCTGTTTTTTAAACGAGTCGGTGATGAATCTCTCGGAAGTTTCCTAAGGGCTTCATAGTCCCCTTTTTCTTTTAACTCCTGACGGATAGCCGCATACTTCTCCACCATTGCCTGACGTTTCTGTTCTTTTACTACTTTTGATTTTTTTGCCATTCTATTTTCTCCTTTGGTTTATTCATCTCACAAAACGTAATGATTACGTTTTGCAAACCAGTACTCTTCTCTCTATAAAAGAGGTCCTTACATCATCTTATTTCGTTTCTCGGTGTAAAGTACGTTTTTTCAAACGCGGGCAATATTTCATCAGTTCGATACGGTCTGGATTTGTTCGTTTATTTTTCGTTGTAATGTAATTCCGATCTCCTGTTTCTGTACATGCTAAAGTAATTTTGACTCTCATCCCTATTTCCTCCTACTAGTGTTTTAGATTTTTTATACATGAAAAGAAGGCAAAGGATCTTTAAATTTGGACCAATCCTGAACCATTTCTTCTTTTGTAAGTAAACAAGCATCCAACGCATGCTCAATTTGTTGTTGATCCATATCTATCCCGATCATGACAACTTCTGTCATACGGTCACCGTATGTATCGTCCCAGCGATTTAAAAGCTCAGGCTCTTCATGCAATATTTGTTTTCGTTCTGCTTCTGGATAAGTGGCTATCCACTTTCCCGCTCCTTGGATCGTCAAAGACGGTCCTGCTTGAGAGAGCAATCCAGATATATCATTCCTTGTAGCTAACCAAACAAATCCCTTCGCCCGAACCACCTCGACTGGCCAATCCTCAATCCAATTCATCAGTCGTTCGGGATGGAATGGCTTATTACGCCGATAGACGAATGAAGAAATGCCATACTCCTCTGTTTCCGGAACATGCTCTTCGTTTAATTCTTTCAGCCACCCTGCTCCCTGACTAGAAGTTTCAAAATCAAACATCCCTGTGTTTAATACTTGATTAAGAGGTACTCGTGAATATTCACTCTCGATAATCCGGGCGCCAGGATTGAATTTCTGCAAAACGGCTTTTAATTCCTGAACATCTGCCTGAGAAACTAAATCTACTTTGTTCAATACAATAACGTTAGCAAATTCAATTTGATCCATTAATAAATCGGCTACATCCCTTGCATCCGTTTCATCAACTGCCTGCTTACGATCAAGTAAACTTTCTCCAGAGGCATAATCGTGCCAAAAACGATTAGCGTCCAAAACCGTCACCATTGTATCCAGTTTGCAGAATTTAGACAAATCAATCCCCAAGTCTTCATCAACATAGGTAAATGTTTGGGCTACTGGTATCGGTTCACTAATCCCACTTGATTCGATGACGATATAATCGATGTCGCCTAAGCTGTGCCAGCTTCTCCACTTCAATCAGTAAATCTTCTCGAAGCGTGCAGCAAATACAGCCATTCTGCATTTCCACCAATTTCTCGTCCGTTTTAGAGAATCCGCCTTGTTTCACCAAGGAAGCATCAATGTTTACTTCACTCATATCATTGACGATAACGGCTACTTTCAAATTATCCCGGTTAGCTAAAATGTGATTTAGCAAAGTAGTCTTACCCGAACCGAGATAACCGCTCAGTACCGTGACTGGAATCTTTTTATTACTCAACGATTTCACCCCTTTTAATGAAAATTTCTTTAATGGAATACAAAACGTAATAATTACGATTTGTATCACAAAAAAATATCCATCCTTTTTCGTATTATTGGTAAATCATTAATGATTATAAAACGAAATAATTACGATTTGCAAGTATTCTTTTCATAAATTCAAATTTCTTTGTGGATAAGCATGTTGGAAGGCATGTTGAGTAAGATATTTTTGCCTATCTGTTAACTTTTTCTCGACAGAGACTCTCACTCGTTATAGGCTACGACTTAGGCAAAATTAGCTCTTCTTGGCAGTTAATCTTTGTTAAAAGAGTACATAATTTAATTTCCATAAACATAATATTTATATATAAAACGAAATAATTCCGATTTATTTCTGAATGATCCAAAGTTCCCTGATAAATCTTTTATCATACTCTATCAAAATGACTATATATTTAATTGGAAAAATAACATAATCTATTGGAGGTAAACATGAATCGTATTTTTCGCGCAAATATCATTGATTTCACTGGTATATTCATAATCGCTTTGGCTCTTTTACTCGTTTCATTCAGCTCTAGCATTAAGGTTTCATTCGATTTTCCCCCGTCTTTATTAAATCTAAATACCATTTTTTTAAGTATATTAATAGAGGCCCTACCTTTTGTATTAATAGGTGTTCTCATCGCAGGAGTCATCCAAATCTTTGTGACCGAAGAACATATCCAAAGATGGCTTCCTAAAAATAAAGTATATGGCCGTAATCATGAGTTGTGTAGTAGGAGCACTTTTCCCAGCCTGTGAATGTGGAATTGTCCCAATTGTCCGCAGACTTATTTCAAAAGGAGTACCTATTCACGCTGCCATGGGCTTTATGTTGACAGGACCTCTCATCAACCCTATTGTCATTGCCTCCACTTACATGGCATTTGGCAGTGATTTTAAAATGGCAGGATTGCGAATGGGTTTAGGTTTTCTTGTGGCAATCATCGTGGCTTTTGCTGTAAGCCAACTATTTAAAGGTAATCAATTAAAAACGGCAATCAATCATGAGCACACTCACAAACATGTAAAAAAAGAATCTTTTACGAATCGATTTTGGGACATGTTAACACATTCCATTGATGAGTTTTTTGATATGGGAAAATATTTAATTATGGGTGCTTTTTTAGCTGCTTTTGTACAAACCTATATACCTGCAAAAACTCTATTAGAAACTGGAAATGGTCCAGTCTCCTCCTTATTTGTGATGATGGGCTTAGCTTACGTTTTGTCACTATGCTCTGAAGCTGACGCTTTTATTGGCGCTTCATTCAGTAGTATATTTCCAACTTCATCCATCCTTGGTTTCTTAATTTTCGGACCCATGATCGATTTAAAGAATACCCTTATGATGCTTAGCGTATTTCGTTTTAGGTTTGTTATGAGTATGCTGACATTGGTCGTTTCCGTGGTGTTTATCATCTTAATGCTAGCACAAAACTTTATATAGGGAGGAAAAAAAGTGAGATTCCATTTCCAGCAAGCAATTAGAGCATTGATTTTGCTCGTTTTTTCTGCCCTGATTTTCAAGCTACACTTTACTGGCGAAATAACAAAGTTTATTAATCCAAAGTATGAAGCTTTAAGTCAGATCGCTTCTATTCTATTTTTAATTTTGTTTTTTATCCAAATAACAAGGATTTGGACTTTAGATGAACATAGTCATCCCTATTGTGATCACGATGACCATGACTGTAGCCATCATCATGATCATGGAGATTCTCCTTTTCATATGAAAAAACTAATTTCATACTTGATCATTGCTGTTCCTTTGATCACTGGCTTTCTCCTCCCGCCTAAGGTCCTCGATGCCTCTATTGCTGATAAAAAAGGGGCTATGATGATCCTGTCCAGTCAGAAACAAACATCGGTAGCAGACAAAATAGAAGAAAAACCAATAGAAGCGAATAACATAAATGAGCTTGAAGAAGGCACCACAGATGTGATACACGGTGACTCACTAGCTCTAGAAAATCAGTTGGAAATGTCAAATGAAGAATATGAAAAGTTAAAACAAAAACTAATACAAAGCCCTTCTATCATGATGAACGACTCTGTGTTTGCTGCTTTTTACGATGAAATTAATATGGATATTAAAAAATTTAAAGGAAGAAAAATTCAATTAAAAGGATTTGTGTATAAGGAGGACGGATTAGAACAGGATCAGCTCGTCATTTCAAGATTTTTGATTACCCACTGTGTGGCAGATGCAAGTATCATAGGATTTCTATCACAATTACCCGAAGCTGCTTCTCTACAAGAGGATTCATGGATTGAAGTAAATGGGGTCCTAGATATCACAACATCAAATGGAATCGAGCTTCCCATTATTAAAATTATCTGACTGGAAGATCATTGGTGAACCGAATGAACCCTATCTGTATCCGATTACTGTGAGACTCTTTTAAAACGAAGGGACGGTTCGAAAACAGAAGAACCATCTCCACGTTTCCAATAAAATGCTATAATAATAGAAGGAATATTTTGAAGGGAGGGATTTTTATGAATAAAAAGGATTCCCATTTACGAAGGCAGATTTTTAGGGAGGAATTGCGTCATTTAAAAGAAAAACAGTATATCGATGAACTGGACTATCAAAGAATTCGCTACGCTTATCAGCTTTATTTAGATGATGAGGATACATTAGAAATTCAAAGCGATTCAGACCTTCAACAACAAAAGCCCATTAAGAAAAATCCGAAACCCATCAAAACGAAAAATCGTTCAAACTCCTGAACAGATAAGAGAAAGAAATATTTCTTGGGCACTCATTCTCGGCGTTATTTTACTCTTTATTGGAGGGTTAGTATTTGCTACAAGCAACTGGAGCTCGATGAACAACCTGATTAAAGTACTATTCGTTTCATTGGTTTCCATTGTGTTTTTTGCAAGTAGTTATATTGCCGACAAGTATCTGAATATTAAAAAGACGGCCTTTGCTTTTATGACTTTGGGTAGTTTGTTTCTTCCTGTATCCATTATTTCAATTGGCTTTTTTGAGTTGTTGGGTACTTGGCTTTCGTTTTATGGGGAAGGAAAGTATGTATTCGGTTTTATCGGAAGTTTGATTTGCCTTCCATTATATATCTATTTGGCAGCGAAATATCATCATCGATTATTTGTTTGGTTTACCTATCTTTCCTCTACCATGAGTGTCGGTTTTTTATTAGGAATGACTTACTTACCAAAAGACTTTTTTTATCTAGGAATCATGATCTACAATGGCCTTCTATTATTCGCTTATCATAAGTTGAAAAAGATCGAGAAGTTTGCTTTATTTACCGTAGAACTACCGGTTTATGCGCAATTAAATCTAATTGTCAGTACTTTGCTGATGTTATTTTTCTTTGAAAATGCTCTCTTTTACAGCTTTAATATACTCCTAACAGCAGCTCTCTATATTTCGATGGTATTTGTCAATCAAACCAAGCATTATCATTATATTTTTACCTTGCTTCTTGTTTATGGGATGTATCAATTCATCGAGAATTCGTTCTTGCAGTCGATCAATTATATAGGGTTTGCTGCAATCGGTATTCTTTATATCCTTTTTCAACAGGTTGCGAATCAAAAAGCTTCTATCCAAAAGGTATTCCAACTCACAAGCGCCATCGTCTCATTCTGTGCCTTCATCTTTATCAGTGTTCAAGGACTGTTATTACGTTCGGATGAAGATTCGGTTGTTTTATGTCTCGCTTATGTGATCATCGCGGTCAATTATATGTACTTGGCTTATATCGTGAAACGACCTATTTTCCGATATTTAGCACCGATCTTCCTTATGGTTGCCGGGCTGCAAAGCTATTACATCCTATTTAAAGGATACGATGAAACCTATTTAGATTTATATCTATTTATGATGGCAACGTGTATGTATGTGATCTTTTATTTGAAAAATCATTTCCTATATACTAGACCTATAATCAAAAGCAGTTTGATCGTCTCGATTGGCACGATGTTACTGACCATTCTGATGGCTGTTGCATAACGAGGAATTCACACATGCCTCTATCCTCTTTTTAGCCTTTGGTTTGATTGCCCTGATTACTTATAGGCATACACAAAACGAAACCCTTAAGAAGCTAGCCACATGGGCAAATCCGATTAGCTGGGGATTATCGTGGATGAGTGTCTTCGATTATCTCGCCGAGCACTTTACTGTTTACCGTTATCAGGTGGAAATTATGGGTCATTTAGCCTTTGGCGGATTATTATTGCTAGGTTTTAGTTACTATTGGAAATCAAGAAAAGCAACGGCCTTTAGATTACAGCACTTTTATAACAGCGCTTTCTGTTTATACACTCAGTATGTTGTCTGCTCCTTTGGACTGGTATGATCACCCCATGATGGTATCCTTGATTCTTCTCGTGGGAATATATCTCTATGTATTACTTGTTTATAAAATGAAACTCCCATATCTTTGGATTTTAGTGAGCGTCACCTCCATTGCCTTTTTATCATCTTTGGCTCAAGTCTTTAAGCTGGAAAACCATATGACTTTGGCTATGATGTACTATTTGTTCATTCCCCTTATTTTATTAGGTGTGTATGAATTTATAGGCAGAAAAGTGCAGGAGTTAAAACCTTACTTTTTCTGGAGTGCACATGCATTTCTGGTACCCGTGTTCTTTGTATCCACCATTTATATGTTCATTTCAAATGTACAACCTATGATTCTACTATTTGCATTAATGGCCTATACGTATAGCACGGTAAAACGAACAAAAGAATGGGAAATGAAATTATTTTTATATGCAGCTTTTACAACACTTCCATTTATCGTTTATTTAAGCATCCGCTATTACCACTTGGAAAGCGTTTTAACCGGAGAGTATTTATTTCTTCATGGTCACGACTATGATTGCGATTGTATGGTTATTTGTAAATGAAACGTGGAAAAAGAGAATCGATCTGTACTCGATACCGCAATCGTTGTTAGGGCTCATCGTTTTTATTTTCCTAGTGAATGATCTAAACATCATCCATATCGTCCTATTTATTGTATATACCCTCTTTATCTTATTTCTATTACACAGACGAGATTGGACATTGTATACCATCATCCCATTAGGTTTATCACTTATTTTCTTTTTAGAAAACTTAGCTTATATGGAAAAGTTCGTACAGATTGGATTCCTTTTAATCGTATTTTTCGTTCTGCATATATTCGGAAATCGAACCTATAAACCACTTTTTTCTAGTGAAACAAAGACGATAAGTATTGATTGGTATACCATCACTTCCTGTTTTTATATCTTTATCTTGTTTGACATTATTTCTAGCTCTGATCCATTATGGCTTAAACTAATTCCTTCATTATTAGTTGTTTACTACCTATATAGGTTAATCAACCGGTTTATTTCGATTTTGGAAAAAATGATTGTCAAAACCATTACGGCACTATCGATATTATTACCGTACTACGTGACAATAGCGGAATTTGAATGGAATCGTTATATAAAAACAGAGATCATTGTTTTGCCATTTATTGTCTTAACGATCCTTTTAAGTACACATACATGGAAAGCTTATAAAGAGGTAATGAATCGAATTCAATTAATCGTGTTGTTGATTGTCACTGCTGTCTTAGTAACAGATGCTTTGAATAGCGATACGATTTATGATGCCATGATTGTAGGCGTTTTATCCTTAGCCTCCATTCTAAGCGGCATGCACTATCGGATCAAAGCTTATTTCTTTGTCGGAATATGTGTTTTATTATTGAATGTCTTACTGCAAACAAAACCCTATTGGGGAAACTTCCCATGGTGGGGCTACCTCGTAATCGCCGGGCTAACCCTAATTGGCTTTGCCAGTACTTATGAACTGCAAAAACAGAAAAAAGACAGTGATAAAAAATCCTTCCTACAAACGAAAAAAGATCAATGGATTAAGAGGTTCAAAGATTGGGATTAATAAAGATGCAAAAAGGCACAACGAGTAACTGCATACTTGTTGTGCCTTTTTAGGTATCATATTTCCCATACTTTAGGATTATGTCCATTGAATGGATCCAAATTCACTATGGGGGTGATCGTTTGATTTCACTCTTTTATACATATATTCTAATTCTGATAGTGTTAATTCAAAGAGTTGTTTATCCTCTATTTTAAATATGTTAAAAGCAATGAGTTTATTGATGGCCTTTTCACGTCTTTGTTTCACTGTATTTCTCACACAAATCACTCCTTTAATAAGATTCGTTATCTAAAAGACTTTATTCATTTTGTTAAAAACATCTTTTAATCATTATTATCTTAATATCTATATTAAACTCATAATTCCCATTAGTCAAGTATGAATTAAAAAAAGAAGAACCGCTTCTCCGTTTCTTATCGTAATAGAACTAAGCATAATGCGACCGTACCAAGTGCGATTAATATTAACCCGACTATAGAGCCCATTAAATGCAGACCTCGTATATGGATCATATCTAATATGTCCTCTTCTATCATTTTATACATACTCTCATCGGGATTTGTAGGCTTGGCTATTTTAGCCTCTTTTCTGAGATTCGCTTTTATTTTTTGTACTATTTGGTAAAAAAGCTGGGGTAACCCCATTATGATCAATGCAATAGTCCAAATGAAAATAGGAATCAGTAACCAAATCATATAGGTCTCCTCATTTCGAGTAAATGATCCATCTAGAGATGAATAAATGGTATAGGTATGATGATGAATTCATTCCTTGATATCTAATTAAAAACCCTTTTTATTATCGATACAGAACTTCCTCTCGTTGTCATATGGTCTATTATTTCCATTTAACTTTACTTTCATCCTAAATAAAAAACGAAATGGAAAACAAAGGATCGTTTCTCTTGTTTCCAATTAAAATACTAAAAAGATACAGAAGAACCGTCCCTCCGTTTCCAAATGAATGAACATTCTTGTTTAATAAGTTTAATCACGATATAATATTCTTCATTTAGGAATACCAAATTATAGAAAAGAGAGATTACTATGAGGTTCTCGAAAAATTTCGCCTTGTTTCTTTTAATGTTTAATATGTTTATTACGTTTAGCGCGATCGGTCTCATCGTCCCCATCATGCCAGCCTACTTAAAAACCTTCGGGGCAGCCGGACAGGTGTTGGGCTTTATTATTGCCCTTATGTCCTTTGCACAGTTTGTGTTTTCTCCCATTGCTGGAAATTTATCGGATCGTTATGGGCGAAAAAAACTAATCATATTTGGTCTCGTTGTGAACGGTCTTTCCCAAATCTTTATGGGATTATCAACAGAACTCTGGATGTTATTTGTTTGTCGATTCTTTACAGGTCTTGGTTCAGCCTTTATTGTTCCTCCCGTTATGGCTTACGCGGCAGATCTGACAACTAAAAAAGAACGAGGAAAGGCTATGGGCTTGCTTGGTGCTGCCATTTCACTCGGCTTTATGATTGGACCTGGGATTGGTGGTCTTCTATCAAATATCAGCTTGCATTTTCCCTTCTATTTTGGTGGTTCTGCTACCATTCTTGCCGGGGTTTTATCCTTCATGGTTCTTCCCTCCATTAAAGTCGAAATAAAGGATCAAAAGAAGGGAGAAAATATCATCCAGCAGATGATCCGTTCCTTTAAAACCAACTATTTTGTCTTATTAATCGTTGTCTTTGTTTTCTCTTTTGGGATTTCCAATTTTCAGGCTACGTTAACGATGTTTTTAACTTATAAATTTAATTACACGCCAAGCGATATCGCCATCGTGATGACGAGTGGCGGCTTTGTCGGAGTCATTATTCAAGCCTTTGCTCTGAATAAGCTTTTTAAAGTGTTCGGTGAAATGAAAATCATCCTATTTGGATTACTGGTCGCAGCCTTTAGTCTATACGGCATGCTTTTTATCAGTGGCTTCTATATCATCTTATTGGTCGCTACCCTATTCTCAACGGCCACTACATTAATCCGACCTGCTGTGAATACCTTAATATCGAAATTAGCGGGTCATGAACAAGGCTATGCTGCCGGAATGAACAATTCCTACATGAGTTTAGGCAGTATGTTTGGACCTGCATTGGCAGGGACGCTTTTTGATTGGCATATGAATATCCCTTTCACAGTTGGAGCCCTTATACTAATCGGATGCTTCATTCTCACTTTTGTTTGGACAAAGAAAACATCCGTACAGCAGCAAACATCATGATACAAAGGGACGGTTCTTCTGTAACTTTTAGTTACAGAAGAACCGTCCCCTCGTTTTTTTATACCAACATAAATATAATCGGAGTGGTGACCAAACACAGAATGGATGACAAGGTCGTGCTTTTAGCGGCAAACTCAGCATCCCCGTCATATTGGACGGCCATAATCGTTGTGTTTCCTGCAATAGGCATCGCATTTAAAATGGCCAGCACAGCAATCATTAGTTCGTTGCCCTCATTCGGCAACAGTTTTAATAGAAGGACGACCATTAATGGTGCGGCAATCAAACGCACAAACGACAATTGATATTGGGAAAGATTATTGAAGAGTTCCTTCAAAGGATAATCACTCAGTTTTAACCCGATAATGAGCATTGACAGTGGCCCAGTCATACCTCCGACCGTTGAAAACGTCCCAGATATGAAGCTAGGAAATTCAATTCTAGAAAAATAAAAAATCAATCCCACGTATAGAGCAAGCATAACATTATTAAACAACACACTGCGCCAATTAAAATCGGCCTTCCTTTTTCCACCGGAAATCATGACAACGCCAATCGAAAAATAAAATAAGTTATAGGCAATATTGGCAAAGGTCGCCAGGAACAGCCCGTTCGCCCCAAACATAGCACCTATGACTGGAAAACCCATATAACCGATATTTGAAAAAGTACCGGCCATCTGCCAAACACCTTGTTTTTTTTCTTCCACTTTCAGAATTCTCATTGATAGGTAACTAACAATCCAGCAAACAAGAAAGCCCATACTGGAGAAAACCAAGGTCCATAGCCCCTGCTTAATCAACGCTCCATTATATGGCTGCACAACAGCATCAATGATCATAAATGGCAAGGTGACCTTTAGTAATAAAAAACTTAAATCCGCCTTTAAGGTTGGACCCACCTTCTTCGTTGCCCCGACCGCATATCCAATAACAATGATGACTAAAAATATAAATAAATTCTCAATTAATGCAGACATCTGTTGCATTCTTCATAACTCCTTCTTCCTTGGATATTAAATAAATCCACAAAAACTGACCTTTTTATTGTAACAGTTTTTGATACAAAGGGACGGTTCTTCTGTAACTTTTTAGTAAAGTTACAGAAGAACCGTCTCCCTCACTCCAAAAATATCTTTAATTCAAGAATTTTTAAGTTGACATTTATTATTAAAGGGTATTAATATAAACCTTGTAAACAAAAAGTTCACAAAAACTTCACAAACAGTTTGTGATTGCCCGTTGATTAAAAACAAACTAAATGAATTATTTTTTACCAAATATCTCGAATTAAAGACTTTTTAATTAAGCGTTATTAAACTTATCCTTATTCTATTCTATGAGGAATCTTGGAGAAACATAAGTTTTCAGACACTAGTAATGACTTGAGAACTTAAAAAGGAAATGGGAGGAATAGATCATGAAATTACAAAATAAAGTAGCAATTATTACTGGGGCCGCACAAGGAATGGGAGCTATGCATGCTCGCAAGTTTGTTGAAGAAGGTGCAAAAGTTGTTATTACAGATATTAATTTAGAAGCAGCACAAAGTTTAGCAGATGAATTAGGGGAAAATGCTATCGCTTTGAAACTTGATGTTTCAAATGCTGACAATTGGAAAGAAGTTGTAGAAAAAACAGAAGATACATTCGGACCTGTCACTGTATTAGTCAACAACGCTGGAGTTGGTATTTTCAAACCATTAGAAGAGCTTACAGAAAAAGATTTTAGATTAACATTTGAAATCGATGAATTAGGCGTATTCCTAGGAATGAAAACAGTTGTACCTTCGATGAAAAAAGCAAATGGTGGTTCTATTGTAAATATTTCATCTGTTGACGGGTTAGTCAGTGCGCCAACTGCAATCGCCTATAGTGCAGCAAAACACGCTGTTACTGGTATGACAAAAGGGGCTGCTGCTGAGCTTGGTCAGTACGGAATCAGAGTCAATTCAGTTCACCCTGGCGTAATTGAATCTCCAATGGCCGAACAAGGCGATGTGGCTGAGTTCATTAAAAAACTTGAACAAGACATTCCATTAAGAAGAAGAGCGAAAACAGAAGAAGTGTCAAATTTGGTCATCTATCTTGCATCTGATGATTCAAGCTATTCAACAGGCTCACAATTTGTAGTCGATGGCGGAATGATTTCAGATCTATAAAGAAAGATCCGATATATTATCTCTTTTACTTTAAAAAAAGAATGACGATATATATCTATTTGCAAAAATAAAACAAAATGACACCTGCGTTAGTAGGAAAAAAATCAATATAAGGAGATGTTTATAATGAATCGTTTTGAAGAAAAAGTTGTGATCATTACAGGTGGAGGTTCTGGATTAGGACAAGAAACCGCTATAAGAATCGCAAAAGAAGGAGCAAAATTATCATTAGTTGACTTAAATGAAAAAGGACTAGAAGAAACAAAGGCAAAAGTGTTAGAAGTAGCACCAAACGCAGAAGTCATCTTAATAACTGCAAATGTTGCTGACGATCAAGCTGTTCAAAATTATGTAAACAAAACAGTGGAGACTTTTGGTAAAATTGATGGTTTCTTTAATAATGCTGGTATTGAAGGGAAACAAAATTTAACAGAAGACTTCGGTGTAGATGAGTTTGCAAAAGTATTGAGTGTCAATTTAAACGGTGTCTTTTATGGTTTGAAATATGTATTAAAAGTAATGAAGGAACAAGGTTATGGTTCGATTGTAAACACTGCATCCGTTGGGGGTACTCGTGGTGTTGGCCATCAATCAGGGTATTCTGCAAGTAAACATGGTGTAGTTGGTTTAACTCGTAACTCTGCTGTTGAATATGGAGAATTCGGTATCGTTGTAAATGCCATTGCTCCAGGTGCTATTATGACACCAATGGTAGAAGCATCATTAAGACAAATTGATCCAGAAAATCCTGAAGAAGCAGGCAAAGCATTCGTCAGCGTAAACCCTACGAAACGCTTTGGTAGACCAGAAGAAGTAGCAAACGTAGTGGCATTCCTATTATCAGGTGAAGCTTCATTCGTTAATGCAGCCGTTATTAATATTGACGGTGGTCAATCTTATAAATATTAAGGCTCATGGAAGGGTCCTAGGTCCTCGTCCCAGGGTTTTCCCTTTTATTCAAAAAAAGAGTAGCAATCTGAACTGCCCCCCGTAATTGTTAGTTGTGTCTAACAATTGCGGGGGCAGTTCTTTTCTGTTATTAACTTACAAACCATCACCCCTTGTAATATTTATTGCCTAATTTTGTTGCCCATCCCTCACACCAAAAACGATCATAATCCTGTAAGGAATGACCTTGTGCTTTTTTGTAGTTTCTATAATGGTACCTAATTGCAGATGGAATATTGACCAAGAAAGGCATAAATACGCCTAACATCATATTTTGAAAACTGTGTCCGTATTCGTGGCGTTTTAATGGCACGCTTGCGTTTTTCTGCACAAAGAAGAAACCACCGAAATTGACACCGCCCCAATTCTCTCCCATCTCAAAATAAATAGCATAGCCAAATTTTTGAGGCTTGTTTCCCTTGCAAATTAATACAACAGTCTATGATTCCTCCTACTATATTTAAAGGTAAACCCCAAGTTAATTGTATAAACCAATATAGAAATTTACTCATATATTTTCTATCCCTTCTTTCTTGGCACAAAGGAACCTCGACCCACATAGCTCTAGAACTTCGGAAAGATCCAAATGTTTTTAGATTACGATGCGCTGTGACCATCCACAATCATTACTGTAACTTACCAATGGATACAAAAGAACCGTCCCCGCGTTTTATACTTCAATTACTTTTACCGATCGTGGCATTAATGGATGAGATCGAATGAGTTCAATCGTTTTCTTTGTATGATCCGATTAATTTATTCTTTCCTTCAAACCAATCCTTTAATGTTCTGTCAGGAAATTGTGGCTTGCAATGGGTGAAAATATAATTGAATGTCTGAAGGTTGTTTCCATTTATACCGAGAAGATCTTCCGAGTTCTTTTTATCACTTTTCGTGTTCACAATAAATATTTCTTCGATCTTTTTTTTGTATACATATATAAGGATATCCCTCATTAAATCACCGAAAGGTTGGACCCTATCTAGTTCATCACTTTCTAAAATGATCATCTCTTCTTGAAGAATATGATATCTTTGTTTCATATCTTCATAATCAATTTCCTGGTCCCTTTCCACCAATAATAGTACTTTTTTATTCTTTATTAAACACATAAAATCTCCCCCATGAACCGTTACGTTGATGCTTTTTTAACGAACAAATGAATGTAATTTCAGTTTGAACAGCCTTCTTATTCTAATTCGTGTTGTAAATCACCCGAAAGTTTAAAGACCATAATTCGTTCCCCTGACACTGTGCTCAGATCGGTGTGAAAACTCACGACTTCAAAACCGGTTATGGTGAAGATCATTTTCTTCAATTCTTCTACACCAGATTCCACCAAGCTTTTTCGATTTTCTTTAACGGATAACAACCCCTCTTTGCTTTTACAGACTGAATATTCAGCGGGAGTTAAGATTCCGCGTAGACTCACAATGATCATATCCCTTAAAATATCGGACTTAACAGATACTGAACCTCTTCCAAGATAATTCTTCTCCCAATGCGTAAAAGCTTTACTAATTTCAGCTTCAATAGCTCCTTTTGTTTTATCCATAGACATACACTTTCCTTCTTCTTTTATTAAAAATGAAATAAATCGTTAAAACTATTTTCTAATTAAGATTGCCCTTTATTTATAGATTTTACTAGTTAAACTAGGTAAGTGGTTAGGACCAACTTACCCAGTTACCTTCCTCATCAATAGACGCAAGACGAATCCAACCATTCTGAACTTTTTGATGAAAGACATCATCCTGCTTTAATAGTTTTTCTACATACGCCTTGGGTGCTTGGATCAACACCAATAATCTTAATGGACTATGATAAAAAGCATCGTCAGAACTCATGACAGATTGCCATGGAAGCCCTGATAATAAATCACTGGAATTCCCCTGCATCACACCAATGCCGGAAGTCACGGTTTGAGTTGTTTTATTCCCACTTCCATAATAATGAGGTGCAACAGTGGAAGCATAATATTGCAGGTTAATCCATTGGGTAACGGTTGCAGGCCCTTTGATAATATTGGCAAGGATCGTACCACTTTTATCCTTATGCCAGTCATAGTTGTGGAGAAAAGCTCTTCCCTCCAAATTACACTCCTCCGTAAGCTTCCGATCCCCAATAATAAAGGCAGCATTACGGGCAAGACCCCATTCCGGCCTTACCTCGCTCCAATCTTCAGCAAAGCGCTCAGCCTCAAGGGTCGGATTTTTTTCTTTATATCCAATATTAGGGATTTTCATCATCCGTTCGGCGCTCGCTTCCTCTCTCACTTTAGGCAATACAGCTTGAAATTGATCAAACGCTTCTCTAGCACTCTCTGAAAGCTCCGGGACATAGGTTAGGCACAATTCATCCGTGGTGGTCACATGTTCAGCAGCGATAAAAACGGTCTCTTTTGGAATCATAATTCCATCCATGACAAGTGCCTTCCTTACTTGTGGAAGATTACACAAAGCAGCTAGTACTCGTGCATTAAATTCGCTAGATGCCCCGCCACACGCACCACAGTCAAGAGCAGAAGAATATGGATTATTCGTACTGTGACTACCGTGACCGCAAATAACTACGATGGGAGAAAAATGTTCGACAAGCCCCATCATTTTCAAAGCCTGTCTTACGTAGTACACTTTTTCCTTTTCTGAAAAGCCAACTGTTAACTCTGTTTCTGAATGATCGCTATGGTCGAGTGAGAGTTCTGTAGAAGGCTTCTTAAGCCATTTTTTCAGTACTTTACGGGTGGCAGATCCAGCTTTTTGCGGGACAAAGCTTCGAGCTAACGTTTGGAGGGTAAGCCAAGGACCGCTCACTTCCGGCAGCAACAAACTGGTAAGGACATGTTGTTTCATTCCTTTAAATGTTCGACTTGATGCATGTACCGCTCCCATTCTCTGTTGATATTGTTCCAGCTTGGATTCACTTGAAAATTCCTTCACCACCATTTGCGGTTTAAACATCACTGGCAAAGATGGATGACCATGTTCACTACCAAGCTTGCACGTTTTGATTGGCAAACCGAAAAATCCAGCTGTGCCAAACGTTTCAAAAGGACCCGATGCTTCAAGTTTACGACGAAAAGGCTCTGATCGTACATCAATACAAAAGACAAACTGTGCCAATGCTGACTGATTGTTGTTTTCTGCTTTAGGATGCGGATTGGCTGAAATCATTTTTTTCAAATGATCCTCGTATGTTTTTTCCCATGCTTCCAGCCAAAGTCGATGGCGAAGAACCGGATCAAAACGATAGGCAAGTGTTAAACGAGCTTTCATTTCACTTGAAGATAATTGTGACCACTGGTGAATTGGCGTTTTCCCCCAATGAACCCAATTAGCAATAAGCGTCTCTAGAGGTACTTCATTCTCCACTTTTTGCTGTGAAAATGGCAAATACGGTGTAATGAAAGCCCACTCCATGGAAAGCCGAACCGCTAAATATTCCATTAACAAGGTTTTGTCCTCAGCAACCTGTTCTGAACGCCAAAGCATCCTTCCTGCCCATCCTGGCAAGGCAAGTAGATGAGCTTCCAAATATTCTTGCAGGTCTGATTCAGGAATTCCGAATGCTAATAAGACTTCCTTTAAAGCGCGATCCGCCTGATTCGGTACATTTCTTAGTTTCTTGCGTAGTGATGGCTTGAGTGCTGGATCATGTTTAACTAGTCTCTTCCATGTATGATAGAAACCCTCTTCGCGATTTGGCATGGACCAAGCAGCTTGAGACTCATCTAAGTATAGTTTACACCACTTGATCATATGGAAATTGAGATCTTGAGCAACTCTCGTGTATCCTTGATTTTCAAGAAGCTGACTGTATGTTTGCACGATATGTTTTTCAATCATTTTCGGTTTGAAACGACTTAATTTCTTTGCCCATTGTTTTAATTGTGGTAAAGATCCTGCTTCAGAGGATTGTTTTTCCCCCCATAGCGCTGCTTTACAGTATGTTTCTGCCACATCGCGTGGTATTTCTAGGTTCTGATCATCAAGCCACTTTTGCAGTCCTATTTCTAGAAATTCACCCTTAATCTCACCTAGATCCCAAGCTGATTCTATCATGGAATTACTTGGGTACATATCTACATCACACATGTCTTTTAGATAACGTGCAACCTGTTCAAAGGACTGTTCTTCCATGCTTACCCATGGATGTCTTGCAGCAAAGGCAGTGATAGACCCTAACGGCACGATGACTTTGCTGGCCGCCTCCACCAAGCCTTTCACATTAAGATCAAGGTCATTTAATTTTTTTTCATCATTTAAAGTATCGGTTAATGTTAGTACAGTATTCATCATTTATAACCTCCACGTGACATTGATTGGATTAAATACTTGGGGTGACTTTCAACCCGATCATGATTGGGTTCCCCTATCTTCACGAGCCAAAGATAAAGAATCTCAAAGGCTCTTAAAGATGTATTTCGAGCTAACCATAAACCTGTAGCACTGCCGACTACCAAAATAAACAAAAGGACCATAATCGAAAATGTTGGAGTTTGTACATTCGTCTCAATCGATTGATGTAACAGACTGTGAAAGCCGGATTGAATCAAACCATACATGATGGCTCCTGCTATAAATAGAATGAATCCTGATATCCGTCCGATTCGTCCGTATCCAAAAATGAAAAGTTGTTTCCAAGCAAATGAAACGGAAGCACATAAGATCATAGCACTAATCAATTGGTAAGCACTCTCAGGTGAGGTTAACCAATAACCAATCGCTACTAAGATCCCTAAAGCCATTCCAGACAATGTCCCGAATAATGAAGTGGATTTATTTAACGTCGTTGACGGTTGACCATGGTGAAGTGCAGATCCTGCTCGCAAGAAAAGAGTCGATTTAAATAATCCATGGAAGACAGCATGTATAATGGCCGCTGAATAGGCGCCTAACGCACACTGAATCAACATGAACCCCATCTGCGCAATCGTTGACCCAACCAATTGCCGTTTATAGTCTACGTGGACGAACATAATTCCCGTTCCCAATAAGACGGAAATGCCCGACAAGTACCAGCAAAATGATCTGTGCTAGACCACCTCCGTTAAATAGTGGTGCAAAAAGAGTTAATAGAATGCCGCCCGCATTCACAATTCCAGCATGCATAACGGCTGAAACAGGAGTTGGAGCCACTGCTGATTCTAATAACCAACGTTGGAAAGGCCATTGTGCTGCTGGGATCACGACTGATAGGATCAGCAGCAATTGGATACAAGTCCTTTCCCACGATTCTAGAGCGGTTAGACTTTCTTGGGTCATCGCCTGTGATAACTGCCATTGTCCGGTTGCTTGGGACACCCACAGAATGGCTGATAGTAAAAGAAGCCAACTGATCGTGAACAATTTGCTCATAAGGGAAGCAGCTTTTACAGCTATTTGCCATTCTTTTTTTAATATAATAATCAATATCAGCCCAAAAAGTGTGGTTCCCCAACAAATGAACAGAAGACGAAGATCATCACTGAGCCAGGCAAGAGAGCAAGCACTTGTAGTGAGGGTGAGCAGAAAAAAATATTTACGATAAGAGCGGTCACCCAATAAGTAATGAACAGAGTAGCGTTGCACAATGAGACCCATTGTCAGAACAAATACAGCCAAAAGCCATGTTAAGGAATGAAAATGCCAAGGTCCCCAAATGATCCTGTCATTATGAAAAATGAGGGCAAACAGAGCTACGATCGGAGGGAGCGTTATGACTCCAATGTGAATACGAACATAGTTTAATGAAACCTTCGAATGTAATAGAAAGCATTGAGCTAAACAATGAAAGTGCAAGAAGGATTAAAAATATGATTGGCAAGGAAACTAACAATGTACTCCCTCCCCTCGATTTAAAGGCAATAAATCAAGAATCTGACCTATTTCAAGACTGCAAGAACAATATCCTATATAGTTCATTTCGAAACTTCCTTTCCCGATCTTTCTCTTTTAAAAAACAAAAAAACCGACAATCTCAATCGTTTAATCGTCACTTTAAGACCATTAAACTTAGAAAATTGTCGGTTTACTATCTACTAGCCCTTGTTCGGCTTTTATCAAGTCTACCTTATAATATTTAATTAAAAGAAGGATGAATTTCTCCAACTTACCATGTAAAGAATCCCTACTAATATAGACTTACTTTTTTTCATCTAGCCCAACTAAGTATGTTTAACCATATGCTAAAAAAAATCGTATATTCATAGAAATTCAATACCCATTTATATTATTGATTATATTACAATACGATTCTACTATCTGTCAAGTGGAAACAGAGGGACGGTTCTCTTGTTTCCAAAACCAAGAATGACAAAAAGGTGCCTCTTACCATCTATTATCTGGATCGTAAGGGGCACCCTTTTTTATCTCCTGGCACTAATCTGCTATCTGTTTTTATTTATTTTTTCAATGCTGGTTCCACTTCTACCCGCTTGATAAAGAAAGAGATCACCAATCCAATGACAGACACGATAATCGCAAATAGAAATGAACTTTGTACGCCTTCTGTAAAGGCAAGCACTTGGTTTAATGGATTCGTTTTGTCTTCTACCGTATTCATAAAACGCTCGGCACCTGAAGACAGAATCGAAATCGCAACAGCTGTACCAATGGCTCCTGCTACCTGCTGCAAAGTATTCATGATCGCTGTTCCGTGTGGATATAATTCACGCGGCAGCTGATTGAGTCCATTCGTTTGGGCAGGCATCATGATCATGGACACTCCGATCATCGTCATGATATGAAGTCCAATAATAAAAGCGGAAGAGGTTTCCATTGTAATGAACGAAAAACCAACCATCGCTCCTGTCACAATCACTGATCCAATAATGACTAACCACTTTGGACCAAATTGATCAAAGAGATTTCCCATAAAAGGAGAGAGAAGTCCGTTTAACACACCACCTGGCAATAGCAAAAGTCCTGCCGCAAATGTGCTGAGAGCTAGAGAAGTCTGCAGGTATAACGGAAGTAGTATCATAGATGAAAGAATCACCATCATACAGATCACGACCAAGAATAACCCAAGCGTAAACATTGGATATTGAAACGCCCGTAAATTTAGAACAGGCTCTTTCATGGATAACTGTCGAATGGTAAATATCACCAATCCAATGGCACCAATAACGAGTGAAATGATAACAACAGGGTTCCCCCAGCCGCCTCCTTCTCCCGTACTACTAAATCCAAATACGATACCGCCAAAACCAATCGTAGATAAAATAATTGATAGGACATCAATTTTTGGCTTCGTTGGTGTTGAGACATTCTGCATATAATAAATGCCAAATACAAGCGCACATACTAACAGCGGTAATGAAAACCAAAAGATCCAGTGCCAAGTCAAACTTTTCAGGATTAGTCCCGATAAAGTAGGTCCAAGAGCTGGAGCAAACATGATCACAAGACCGATAATCCCCATTATCTTCCCGCGTCTATGCGGTGGAATAATCAACAAGATCGTATTAAACATAAGCGGCAATAGTAATGCCGTCCCAATGGCCTGCACAATACGAGCAACCATTAATATACTGAAGGTCGGAGCCATGGCCCCAATCGCTGTTCCAATAATTGAAAAAATTAATGAAGTGATGAATAACTGCCTGGTTGTAAACCATTGTAAAATGAGACCTGATACTGGTACTAATATTCCTAATGTTAATAAATAACCGGTGGTTAACCATTGCACGGTCGTTTCATTTATTCCAAAATTGTTAATGATATTATTTAACGCCATATTTAAGGCTGTTTCATTAAATAACCCGATAAAACCGGCCATAACCAAGGAAACGATAATCGGAACATTTTTAATTTCTTCCCGACCTGTTTCCACTGTACTCTTTTTCCCCATTTGCATACTGATTGATCCTCCTGCATTACTGACTGACTTTTTTATTATGCTTATCGAATGACATCGCAACCTTTTTATCTAATCACTTACCTATTTCTCCTTTTCTTTCATCATTCATACCAATGATCTTATTACATATGACTTACAAATATTATTGTAATTTAACCAATGTGTCAATGAGGGTTTTGTTATTTGCAAAATATAAAAGAAACAAAGGGACGGTTCTTGCGTTTGGTTACGCAAGAACCGTCCCCTTGTCACTCTTTGGAAACTGGAAGGATAATATCAACTGTTGTTCCTTTGTTCATTTCACTTGTTATGTTTATCCTTCCTTGATGGTTTTCGATTATCTTAAAACTGACCATTAAACCTAAACCGGTTCCTTTTTCTTTTGTTGTATAAAAAGGTTCGCCTAACCTAGTTATTAAGTCAGTGGGGATACCAGGCCCATTATCGATAAAACGAATTCGAACGCTATCACTGTTCATTTGGGAAACCTCTATATGGATTCTCCCTTTATTAGCTACCGCTTCAATGGCATTTTTAAAAATATTGATAAATACCTGTTTGATTTGATTTCCTTCACACCTTACCAACGAAACATTCGGTTCAAACTCTTTTGTGACCTCTATATTTTTAACAATCGCAAGTGTCTCAAGCAAAGTGATGACGTCTGTTAATAATGAAGTGATATTTTCATTTTGATTGTTAACTGCTTGCGGTTTGGCGAGCACCATAAATTCACTCACAATGGAATTGATCCGTTCGATTTCGGATAGCATGATCGTGTAGTAATGTTTCTCCTCTTTTTCTGAATCCTTACCTTCTAGTAATTGAAGAAAGCCCTTGATTGATGTAAGGGGATTCCGAATTTCATGTGCCACAGCCGCAGCTAATTCTCCGACAATCGAAAGCTTTTCAGATTTCCTGATGAGCTCCTCCTTATCCTTTAAAGCTGTAATATCTCGAATAATGACGAACATTCCTACGATCTGATCTTCGACTACAATCGGCACATTGGTCATGCTGACCAGTATACAAATTCCACCTTTAATCATGCACCTACACTCAATAATGGAAGGCTTCCCTTTTTCAATCTCACTAAAGTGTTTTTGCACTTTATCTAGATCCTCTTCACAAATAAAATCTTTCCCCTTCATGCTTGCGAGTTCTTCATGATTATATCCTGTGATCATCTCGGTTACATGATTAGCATGGATAAAATGACCGTTACGATCGAGTTGTATGATGGCATCCATATTATTTTCAATCAAGCTATTTAACTGTTGCTCCCGATTTTCAATATTTTTAATATTTTTCTGAATCAATTTATATAACAGTAACCCCGTTGCGATAATAAAAAGAGTGCCTTTTACGATACTAATCCAAAAAACATCCGCTATCTGGACCTTTGTTACTAACCACTCTGATGTACAAATCCAAAAAATACTAATTAACATATATAGCAATGAAATCTTAAACGAGACTTTTTTACTGCGAATACCATGATTCTTCATGAAAAGCTTCCTTTCTCAACGGACACATATTTCGTATATTTTTTATCATATCTCGAATCCTAAATTCTATTTTGAATATCCTCTACATAATTATTTTTATTACTCATGCAAATGAACACCGTATTTCTGAAAAAACGATCTTCTTTCATTTTCTATATAATATATTAGAATAGTATAAAATGACAGGGGGACGGTTCTTCTGTTTTTTAAAACAGAAGAACCGTCCCCCTGTCATTCGCAAAGAAAAAGGAGTGTGTGATTTTGTTTCATTTTTTATTGAGTTTATTGATTGTCATTATGATTTCTCAATTATTTGGTGCTCTAGCAAAGGTCATTGGCCAACCTAAGGTTGTTGGGGAGATGATTGGTGGTATTTTAGTAGGTCCTACCTTTTTAGGTGCTTGGTTCCCCGGGATCCAAGATTGGCTATTCAATACAGATATAAAAGAACAATTGTATTTGTTGAGTCAACTCGGCATCTCTTTATATATGTTTTTAATCGGAATTCATGTACGTAAAGAAAAGATGGAAAATAATCTGTTAAAGAATTCTATACAACTTGCCTTAGTCGGGATCATTCCTACTTTTTTTATGACATTTGCACTCTGTTGGACTATTTATCCCTTTTTGGAACAAACATTAACTTCTCCATTAGTCTATTCTTTGTTCATGTCAGCAAGTATCTCTGTAACCGCCTTTCCAGTCCTCGTACGCATTTTAGATCAACAAAAGATGATCCAAACCAAGTTGGGAAGGTTTGTTGTTTTTGGGGCAAGTATAGATGATGTGATCGCATGGATCATGCTGCCAATTATCCTTTCGATTGCTAGCTTAAATTTTTCACTTAACAGTATGAGCATTATGATTTATATGGTTATTTACCTTTTAGTAATGTCTTTTATCATCAAACCCATTTTAAACTATTTAGTTACAAATAAGTATAAGGTAATGAACAATGAGTTTTTTGCACTATTTCTTCTTGTATTCCTATTTAGCAGCCTGGTAACCGAAAAAATTGGACTTCATGCTATTTTTGGAGGTTTTGTCGCAGGATTAATCGTACCAAAATTAGATAAGGTCACCAAAGAGTTAGATACGAAGATTTCAGATTTTGTTCATACGCTTTTGGTCCCTATTTATTTCGTAAGCTCTGGTTTTAATGTGGATTTAAGCTCTTTTACAAGTAGTCAATTAATCATTGTTTTCATGTTTATTCTCATTGCATTTGTAAGCAAATACTTTGCCTGTATGATTTATGCCAAATTCATTGGGTATAGTTGGGGAGAATCCAGTGCCATAGGGGCTTTAATGAATGCACGAGGATTAATGATTTTAATATTCGCCAACATTGGTTTAAGCAGTAAATTAATTACGAATAATGATTATAGTATTTTGTTCCTTGTTGCGGTTATAACGACTGCCCTTACTTCCCCTTTAGTAAAATGGTCTTTATTTCGCAAAAGTAAGGTTCAGGTATAAAAATTAGGAAAGGTGCGAGGAACCATCCAAAATTGGATGATACTTCGCACCTTTCTTTTATTTTGACGGTTTTTTATGAGATATTAATCGCCTGTATTCACTCTAAAACAGTTCGATCTGTTCCACTTCTCCTAATCTTTCTAATACTTTTGGATCATGGTCTCTGAAGTATGCGTGCTGGATGTTTTTTTCTTTTGTCATGATTTGTTTCTCGCTTCCTGCTGCATTTCTTAGTCGACAGCTATAGATGACAGGAAAATAATCTCTTAAAAACTTTCCTTCTACATGTGCCGTTAAGGCGATTATTTGAAAGCCCAGCTGTTCAGCAATAAAGAAGACTGGATTTAAAACGTGATCACTAGAAGCTTTTCCAAATGGATTATCGACGATAACCGTACGATGACGTTTCATGTTTTGCTGGATCGATGCACGTTTTTCAGCAATGTAGTTCAAGATGCCAAGAAACAGAGTCATATTTTTGCTCCATTTTTCACCGCCTGACCAGACATTTGATTGCTCCCATGAGTAAGTTCCCTTTGTTACTTTACTATCGTTTGTGACTTTTCGACAGGTCACTTTCATCTTTTGATTTTTCATCACAACTTGCAGTAACTGCTTCGATTGAAGCCATTTTTCCAAATCCTTCTTAATTTTCCCCGTATCATCATGACCGTTTTCATCTTTGTATCCTTCTTTATCCAACTGTTCTAGAATCCAATGAATATACTCGCGAATATCAGACTTTCCTTCCTGTTCATCCCATTCTGGAATATGGAAGGAGTAGATCTCCTTCCAATGATCCTCAACTTTGACACTTGTTTTCTTAGGAATCAATTTTAGTTCATCCGCAATCTTCTTGATATGTGTGTGGATGTGAATAATAAACTGTTCAAGCTGTTGATCATGTGTGATGATATTCTGCTCGGCATACTTAATCGCTGTATGAATTCTACCTTCTAAAAGTTCTTTATATTTTAACACTTCATCATAGGTCTTTTTATTTTCAATCCCTTGGATCGCCATTTCACGCATGCGAATATCGATTATATCCTGACGACAAAAGTTTATATAGCTTGCTTTAGCACGATCTACCTTGTTTCTTTCATTTTGCAAGGAATCATTTCTTGCTTCCAGTTCACCTATAATTTCTTCTGCCTTCTTTTTGCCGCTATACGTGAATTCAATCATCTCTTCATTAGACAAAATAGCTTCTTTAATATTTGCATCTAAAAATAAATGCTTTGGATCGTATTTTTCTAAATCAAATACGATCGCGTTTATCATTTTTATTTGCTTATCAAGCTGCCTGGACATTTGATTAAGCTGCTCATTTTCTAACTTACTCACAATCTTTTCTTCGTCAAGATGCTTGCGGACAATCTCAAGATGCAGATCAAATTGGATCACTACATCTACTTTTTTCATCATCGCATCAATAGAGCCTTCTAATCGGTCATGTTCCGTCGTTAATTTCCCAACCGTTTCCATTAAACTTTTTAATTGAGAATCCCATTCATTTCGCTTCGACCAAAGCTCGTTCATTTTCTCTGTCCCGTGTAGAGGAAATTCAAGTTCCTCATTCAGGTTGTTTTTTTCTTTTCGAAGCTGGTCCACTTCACGCTGAAGCCGTTCCATGTTTTGACTAGCATTTTCAACAGCTGATTCAAGCTCACTCCGTCCTTTTGAAAGATGTTCTAGAGCCCTTTCTAAATCTTGTCTTTTTTGCTCCAATGTTTCAATTGTTTTTGAAGTAAACACTGGTTGTGCATTTTTCACTTTTTGATACAATCGATCACCGTATATATGATCAGAAATCTGTATCGATAGCCTTTCCTTTTCTTTCTTCCGTTCATCCGCTCTTTCTTGAAAATCAGAGATCGTCTTTTTGAGTTTTGAGTCAATCACTTCCAGATTGTTTCGTTTATCATTTACATATAATAATTCTGTTTGGAGTGTTTCATTTTCTTTTTTGACTTTAAAATATTTTTGACCTTTTTCAATCTTCGTTCCATAACCGTTAATCAGGTCCTTGTTCTCAGTTTGTTTTTTCTCATTGATACTGTATTCTTTCTCATTTTCAGCTTGTTTTTCCTTCAGCTTCCGTTCCTCTCCAGAAAGCTGAAAAATCTGTTCTTTCAACTTTGTGAGCTGTTCACTGAGTTCTTGGTAGTCACCAAATGGATATTGATGTATAAAGGTATATAGATCATTTTGAAGCTGTTTCCAGGATTGTAATTCTTTTTCTTTTGCTTGGCGGTTTTGTTTTACTTCTTGGGCTGATTGTAGAATATTTTCCTTCCAATGGACAAAAGATTCCGGATCACTGTTTGATTCCCAATGCTTTGGCTGAATCCACTGGGAATAGAGAGGATCTTCTTCATGGACAATCGCTGTTGCCTCATCCATGGATAATACATTTACAGGATATTGGATCCGATCGTACAGTTGCCTTATTTTTTCCTGAACCTTTGTTTTTTCCTTTGTTGTCGTGATCAAGGTAATGGGCCAAAGCGGATATTTCTCGATTAGACTTGTGGCATCGTCGGGAAGAGATTGGATATAAGAAACACCTGACTCAATATATGAAAATTGATTCTTCCATTGCTCCATTTGCTTTGAAAGGTACGCATCTGCATGGAAAATATCTTGTCTTCCGTAATCGTCTACAAAACGAAAGGCTATTCGTTCATTATCTAATAATTGGTCACGCTCAACTTCCAGTTTATTTATTTCCCCAATGAACTGATTTTCGATCGAATCTTGTTTTAAATAAACAGATTCTAGCCTCGACCAAGCCATCTTTCTTTCAGCTAATTTCAATTTCAAATTTTGATGTTCATCCTCATTTTTCCTTTTCTTCGTTATAAATTCCGCTTCTTTTTTGTGTGTATCTTGCAATGTTCGATGGATCAGATTTAGTTGCTCCGTGAAACCTTGATTACTATTTTTCAATTCTTTATTTCGATTAATCAGTTGTGCATTTTCGATATCTAAATCATTGATTTTTTGAATCCAAATAGGCAGCTGCTCTTCTACTTTTTCCTGCTTCGGATTGGACAAGATTTCAGATTGGAGGTTATTCATTTCCTCGTGATTTTTCTCAAGGATGGTTTCATTTCTTGTTTTTTGATTTAAAAGATCTCTTTGTTCCGTTTTTACTTTTTCTAAAGCTTGCTTCTCGGATTCAAGGCTATTTGTGATCGAGTTTAGCTCAAACTGAATTTCCTGTTGTTCTTTTTTGAGTTTGTCTTCCAATGCAACAAAATACCCTTTAATTTCTTGGGCATTTTCATCTAATTCATCCCGAATTTCTTCCGTATCAAACTCTTTGTCCAATTCCGCAAGTTTCTCTTCATAATGCATTTGAGATTGTTCTTCAATGCGATAGGACTTTTTATATTGGGCTAGTTTTAAGGAGTAATAGAAAGAATCTGCTTCATCAAGTTTTTCTTGAACCTCAGTCTGTTTTTTTATTTCTTCCGCTAAATGTTTTGAAACTTGATCAAGCCTTTCTTTTTCAACGGCTATTTCATAGGAAGATTCCTTTTGTTCTAACTGCTTCTGTTTCTCTCTCAAAGCTTCAAAGGACTCCGTCAACTGTTGATGCTCTTCCTCCACCTGCTTTTGTTGCTTTTTGGCCTGGTGAAAATAAGCCTTTGCGATTCCCTTCATTTCCTGATAATCAAGGCGTTTCTCATCAAGAACGGCAAAGGCTTTAACATATCCCTCTACTCTTTCTTTAATACGCTCATTTTCAGCAATCTTTTCCTTCAGGTGCTTATACTCTTTAAAGCTTTCACGATGCTTGTCAAATGTTTCCGCAAACTCATCCTTTTGAAATCCTGTCAGAGACTCCTCAACAGTTGGAATCAATAATCGATCAAATAGCTGCCCCGTCGTTTTGCATTCATCGAAAAAGTTTTCGACTCCTCCTTCTGCACTATTGATCTTGACAATGCTTTCCCATTCCTTTGGGATAATATGATAGTTTTGTTCCAGATACATTTTGTAGCTCTTGATCGTGTCAAATGTTTTTGCATTCATATGCGTTTGTGCCATATGAGAATAGTATTCTTGGATTTCCCCACGGTCTGTTGGTCTCATCTTTCCGGCAAAGGGTTTTACAAATGGGACTTCCCCAATGGAATGATGGTCGTTTTCACCGTATTCAAACACATAACGATACGAATCCAGACCATTTTTCGTCAAAAATAAGGAGACACAGGTTAGGGCATAGCGACGAGGGTGTTCGTTTAAAATCCACTCAACTGCAACATGGGCAGGTGCATCCTCTAATTTAAGTGTATCTCTAATTTTTCGATCAGCCAGATCCGCATGGGGAAGCACTGCCTGAAGGACCGTTTGGATAAAAACCGTTTTCCCTCCACCATTTTCTAGTAAAATCGCTCCATTATGACCATCAAATAAAAAGATCTCATCATTATAACGTTTGTTTCCGCCTTCATAAATCACATTTGTAAATCTAATTTTCGAGATGGATGGCATTTTCTTCACCCCCTGTTTTGCTTGATTCAAATTGATAGAGAAACTCTAATATTCCGCGATTATATTCCAGTTCCATAAAGTAACGCTGCACAATCGTTTTTGCTTTTTCCGATAAAGTAAGTTCTTGGTTTCCAATTTCCTCGACTATCTCTTGATCTAGTAAAAATCGACTCGCTGTATCTAAAAAGCTAAGGCGACTAATGGTATTTCCCGATTGCTTTTTAACCGTTTCTTTTAAATCATCCATCGCATCCCATTTCTCGATAATCGAAGTCCAATTATAGGAAAATTCACTTTCAACCTCTCTTAATTCTTCAGCACTGTGTTCCTTTAACGTTTCCATTCGTTTGTTCATACTTTCAACCCAATCATCTAAAGCTATGAACTCTCTTGTTGGTTCTTTTGAATGGTAGCTATCATAAAATTCACCCATCAAGACAATCGTCGCAAAATATAATAAATATAAATCTGCATTTGTGGCGTTCCCTTTTAAATAAGTTCGCTTTAAAAAGTCGTTATTCACATGAAACGGTGAAAGTTTCGTTTCCGGAATCATATATAAATGGTCTCCTGCAATCAGCGTGACACAATCCAGGGCCTTAGCAAATTGATCAACAAGCGCCCTTACGCCATCATCTGCAATATAGATTTGCAAATAAGTCTTTCCTGATACGCCGTCACGCGAAAGAATTGTATATAATTCAAAGGCTTTCATAATCGTTGATTCATCATAATGCATCATCTTCATCTCCTAAGGTGAGAATCATATTTTGAATACTGTATCTCTCAGATTCTTGAAGGATTTCTGGCAGTTCTGTGACGGAAAGGATCTTTGTTCCAAGTAAACTTGACACAACCTCTAAAAGTTGAGGATTGCTCTCTGATTCGCCCTTTTCCCTTTGAATCGGTGAGCGATGATGGAGAAGAATCAAGAAGTCGAACAAGAAGCGATTATTCAGCCAATGTTCATGTCCATTTTCTTTTAAAAAATGAAAATACTGCTTTAGAATAATCGATTTCTCGTCTCCCATCGCCTCAAGCAGCAATTCCATCAATTGCCCATATTGCTTTGCAAGCATTTCCTGATATTCTTTTGTCTCTTCCTCACTTACTTCCATAAAAACCTCATCAGCCAAGGTTTCTCGCTCTTCTTTGATATTTTGTTCGGAAAAAACCGTCAGTAGCGACCATTGCTTTGTTTGCTGGACATCCATAAACGGAACCAATATACCCTTCATGGATTCTAACGGTAGTGGAGAACTAATGATTCGCGTAGTAATATCCTGATCAAAATTAAAAGAATCGATCCCGACATAATAGAGTGATTCCTGTGCAGCTTTGAGTGCACTATTTTTAAGATCAATGCTCTTTTGAAGAAGTTGTGTATGTCCTGCATGAACTTCTTCTAGTTCTTGGGATATTTCTAAAACCAATTCATAGGTTTGACGTTCCTTACTACTATTATCTTTATAATAAAGCCTTTCTTTCGTTTCTCTGACAAATCCATGTAATTCCTCAAACTCTTCATTCTCTAAGCTTAGTCGGAAATAAATATCCTCTAATAAGGATTGATAACGAGAATACGTATCTTCTGATATGATATTTCGCTTGATCTCATGTTCAAGTTTCGTCATTCTCTCTTCAAGAGACTCTACATCAATTCGCATTTCATTTATTTGTCTTAGAGCTCCCTTAAATTCCCCTTTTTCAAGCTGTTTACGAAGGACAAGCTGATTAATAGATAATTGAAATTCACTGTAAAATTCTTTTGTCGCAAACACGAGTTCAAGTCCATCTTCATCAAGGGTGTAATATTGCGAGTTGGTTTTTACATCAAAGGAATTTGCTTTTAAAAAAGAAAAATAGATCGTTTCCTGTTGCTTTGTATCCCAATTAAAGAATATCTTTTCACGTTTTTTTCCTGTCGCTGGTCGAAACGTCTGAATAATCGTTCGAGCAAGATCTTCAAATCCGTCTGGTTCCAGATGGACGTACTGTTCTGTTACTTTTTGTAAAAAATGAGCCAGCTCTTTCACACCTGACTTCTGATTCCGCATCAGTTTTTGTTCAAAAAAGAAAAGAAGTGTAAGTAATCCTAGCCCCTTCATATCAATGGAATTCCCGTCAAGGTCTGATTTATTTTTCCGATCTAAAGCATGTAGCGGATCAAACAATGCCACTCTTGACATCCGTTCACTAAACCCTGCTGTTACATCTTTTACTTCCATGAAGAATTCCTCCAGATTTGCTGTAATTCATTCGTTTTGATGATTTCTTGCGGATAATAGCCTCCGTTTTGGAGCATTTGTATTAAGTGTTCTTGGTCTTCTTTTTTAAAATAAGGAAGAAACTTATTCAATGATTCCTCATTAGGCCGCTGATTTTGCTTTCCATAAGCATACGGCTTTCTTAGACATGCCTCATAAAAAGGCAATGCGGGTGAAACGGTTATTTTTTTTGAAAGTAAATACCAAATCAAAATACCTTCATGATCTAAATCACCAAAATAATAAAATTGATGACGGCTCGACGGTAGTGGCAGTTGATAATCAAAATGTTCAATGCTTTTTATAATCTTTTTCCCGCAGCCGTAGATAAGTGTTGTGAATGCGCTGTTTTGTAATGCTGGAAGAAGTCCTTGATAGGTTGTTTTATTTTCTACAATGAGATGAAGAAAGGGTTCTTTTTGAAGGCTCGATGAGTTTAACGCAAACATCAACGGATCTGAAACCGGCATGATCAAGAGCTTATCCCAAACTTGGATTCGTTCCAATATCTCTTGACCCCCACCTTCTGTTATCCATTTTTCATCCTCTACTAATTCAAAAGATCGCTCTGGTGCAGGTACTTGCTCTGCCGGATATCCATTTCTTGTAATATACTGATTGACCTTTTGAATAAAAGATTGATCCTTCTCCCATTGTTCTTCGGGTAAATGAAAATAGGCCTCAAGATCGATGGATGGATGTAAGTGAAGCCTTGCCACTTTTATTTTTTCATGAAGCTGTTGCTTCAAAACATTCTTGTTGATTCTATAAGTGAAAGAGAGCGATGGACTTTTGCCATTTTCCCCATGCGATTTGACCCTTGTTAATACGTCCTTCTCTTCCAAATCTAAAATAATGTGGGCAAAACTTGCGTAATCAATCTCTCCAGATACTCTGCTTTCTAATTCACTTAGTAAAATTTTCCTGTTCTTTTGAGACTTTAAGAATGAAATCAACTGCTTTTCCATATTTATCACCGTTCTGTTTTTCTTTAAGTATATCATTAGTTCGTAGGTCATTAGGAGGTGAAAAAACTGTAAAAGCTGATGAGAATCGTCTTTTGGTTTTCTGTATACAAAACAGGTGTCACAGTCACCATCCATTATCTAGACGATGCCTTTGACACCTGTTATAAAGATGTATGTTCAATTTATTCTTGGTAAACTTCATCTAGAGGCTTAGTTGTTGCTGTTACTTTCATCATAACATCTAGCTTTTAGTCCGTAAAAAATTTACTTAAACTTCAAAATAAAATGGACAGTCACCCATTATAGTAATGTTTCACTGTACCGGGGACTGACCTAAATCTCCAAAATTACAATTCTAAAAAGAGAGACAGAAGAACCGTCCCCTTGTCACCCCGACTAGAATCCATTTTCCACTAACCATTTCATCAGACTTTCTTCTCTTTCCTTCATATCATGATGCTTTGCATCGTATTTTATCATTTTCTTCTGCGCCACAATATGTCCATCTACCATAAACAATACTCTTTCAGTTTTTGCTGCCACCTTTACATCATGTGTAACGAGCATGACGGTGGTCCCTGTTTGATTAATTTCTGCAAGTATGGACATAATCTCTTCGGTTGATTTAGAATCTAGTGATCCGGTCGGTTCGTCTCCAAATAGGATTTCCGGATCATTGATCAATGCTCTACAGATGCCAACTCTCTGCAGCTGTCCACCTGAGGCTTGAGTGATATGATTATCTGCAAGTTTTTCAATTCCTGTCATTTCCAACAGTTTTTTTGCTTTTTGGTGGACCGCATTTTTATCCGCATTTTTTGATACAAGAGCAGGAAACATAACATTATCAATCAATGACAGATTTTTTAATAGATTAATATCCTGAAAGATAAATCCCATGTGATTCAGTCGTATCTTTGCCAGTTCTTCTTCCATTAGACTGCCGATTTCACGGCCATTAAATTTCACACTGCCAGAAGTCACTCGATCCATCCCGCTTACATGATAAAGCAACGTTGATTTCCCGCTTCCGGATGGTCCCATGACCGATACGAATTCACCTTCTTCGATCTCCAAGTCTACATCCTTTAAGATATGAAGCTTATTATCTTTCCCTAAATCTACTTTTTTATTTATACTTCTTGCCTCTAATATACTGGTCATCTAGACTCCTCCAATGCCAAATATTTAAATCCACGTCTATCTCTACATTGGCACTCCGGAATGCCTTATTTTTTCAGAAATCTACATCGATGCCTTCATTCATGAGACCTTCTTCCGCCTACGGAGATACGCCTTCTACCTGATCTTTTTCAGCAATTCTAACTTCTTAAGATGACAGATAAATCATTTTTTGCAGCAACCTTACAGGAAACATAGATCGTAAAGCCGACTACTACAATCAGAGCTAACGGACATAGCAGCCAAGTCTGCCATAACACTTGAACAAATTCAATTTTTGCCGCTCCCATAGAGGACATGGCCAAGCTTACAAGAAACTCCCCTAAATAAGTAGAAGCGATAACTCCAGCAATAATTCCGAAAATCAGTACCATTAATGTTCCTGCCATATATTGATGACTAATCTGTTTAGATGTTAATCCTACACTTCGCATAATAGCAATCTGAGACATATCCTTTGATAATAACATCCTAAGGAATAAGGCAGTGATCAATACAATAATGATGAACGCAATGGCCATTCCGCCTATCACAACTGTGCTCATCTGATCAATGATATTTCCAAGAGTCTGCTGTGTATATTCTTTGATATCATTTACCTGTGCAGAGTCATAGGCATTCTGGTAGTAAAGCTTTTTCACTTGTTTATCAACGCCGGAAGCCAAATCCATGTAAAAAATAGTCCAAAGAACGGCTTCTTCATTTATTCCAAGACTGGTATGAGCCTTTGCTGTTTTCCCACCATTTGTAATATCCTGATAAATCCCACTAACTTTCAAAGTCTTTTCTGTCCCGCCAACCTTTACAACGACTTCATCTCCCAATTTTTTGTTCAATCCGTCTTGTGAGGCATTTGCATGGGAAAGCGAGATCTCGCCCTCACGATCCGGTGCACTTCCTTCCAAATAGTTTAATGGAAAGACAGAAAAATCTCCGGTTTCGATATTCATATAGTCCCAGGTACCTTCCGTATTTTTGACCGGGTAGGAGCTTGTGATGTAGGATGCAACCTTTTCAATATCATGAATCATTTTTTAGCTCTTCCTGCAGCTTATTAAAATCTTCAGTAATACGATCTGTCTTTCGAAGATCGATTCTCATGTCCGATTTCCCTATTCCCATGTATGTAGAAAATTCCGGTGAATTCATCGTGTTATACATATTTAACGGAAGAATGACAATAAATGTACATACGATAAAAATAATAAACAATAAGCTGTATAATTTGGAACGCTTAAATACATCTCGAATTCCCATGTAAATATTGGTGCTGAAGAATGGGTTTTTTAGAAGTGAGAAACTGTATTTTCGGTTCTTTCCACGTTCCATGATATTTGAACGTAATGCTTCCACCGCAGAAATCTTATCAATTCTTTTCAATACTTTCTTGCAGGACATCACAATCATGATATAGACAAATATTGGAGCGATAAGTGATAGTCCATATTTTAAGTTTCCTGATAAATCGGATGATAGATAAAGTCTCATATTCCCGTTCAATAGATTTACGACTGCAAAGGACAGGAGATAGCCGATGATACCAGCTGCTACTGACATTACTCTGTATTTGTTCAAATATACCTTCTTTATGTCCTTTTTCGAGATTCCGATTGCTTTCATCACACCGATTTCTCTTAAATCTTCATCAATCGTTGCCAAAAATGTAAGTCTGATACAAAGCGAAGCGATCATAATCAGAAGTACACTAATCAGTATAATAACCATTGCCACAGCCGCATCTGACATGGCATTGAAGATCATAAAGAACTGGCCTCCGACTGTAGGACCATTTGCTGGAAGTCCTCCTTCGATGTAGGCCGTCTGAACTGCATTAGAATCCCCGTTTTCATTCAGTTTGAATTCAATCAGATATTCCGGTTCCCCTACGAGCATTTTTAGCATTTCATTATAGTCTGTTTGATTGATCACAAACCGTTTCGAGGAAGTAAGAGAAGAATTCATCTCATAATCTCTTGCATAATCTGAAATGACAAACTCTTTCTGATACCCGTCACTTTCCACGGTGATCGTATCCCCTATTTTTAAGTCATGTAGTTCCATAAAATAGATAGGAACCGCAACGGAACCTTCCTTTATATCCAGCTTTTCATTATTCAGATCCAGGATAAAATCAAATTTCTCATTCTGTACAACAAATGAAAGATCCTGTACCGTTCCAGCCATTGTTTGATTATTGCCAAAATGAATATTACTTCCATCTATAGTCAGAAGAACCATCGTCTCCTGCATCGCAATATTTTCACGCTGTTCCTCTGTAAAACGATCGATCTCTGTCTGGTCAAATTCTCCGGAATGCATCTGCGTAATGTCAGCTGGAACTGCACGCTCCTTGCAGTTCCGACATCGACTGAATGAGGTTGGCCATGTTATTTGTGGCACTTGCTGCCAAAATAACAGCCATCGTGATGAATACAAAGACTGCCAACGTTACCATTTTGTTTCTGAGGAAATCATTCTTTATCATTTTCAAAAACATTTTTTCCGACTCTCCTTTCTATCATTTTCTTAGTTGTCTACATATGATTTTCATCGATCTGGTTTGTTCAAATGTTGAACATTTTCAAATATTTCTCTATTTTCACTATAAACGATCCCTCATTTGTTTTTCAGCATCCCAGGCCTGAAATATGACTCAGACCTGGGATGTAGGTGCGAGACGGAGGGACAGTCCCTCGACCCAATCATATTCAACAAAAATAAGAGAACTTCTCTAAGTTGGTGCGCTTATTTTCAGCAGGTACCGGCCCGCTTGGTCTTATAAATAAGGATCGCTCTCCACTTTCAAAGGGATGATCAGATTGGATAACAGTAATTTAAATTGTTCGTAATCGAATTCTGTTCCATTTTGTAAATTACGCGTAAGCTCTTGTATTTTTAGCCAATCATTCTTTAAACTTGAAGGAATGGAATCTTCTTTTTCTCGAACAGCACGTAACGTTTCCAAATGTCGATCCATTAGAACACCAAATGTGATAGTGGAAGTTTCGTTTTTCATTTCGTTGATTTTTACCTTTGCGAAACGAATTTCACTTAAGTGTCTATTTAATAACGGAAGATTGAATTGTAATTGTGTGATGATTTCCTCGCTTATTGGTAAGCCTTTCACCTGATTTATTGTGTAATAGGGAGTTATGTTTACCTTCTCTAGCATTTCATTTTGTTCGGTTAAATTGAACTCGAAAAACCATTTCGTTTGTTCTTCAGTCAGACGATTGAGGAACTTCTCTCTCTTCTTTTTAATCTTGTAATCTTTAATGATTTCTTGTTGTTCTTTTAGTAAGGGCAATTGTAATTCGATCTGTTTTTTAATACCTTCATCAAAATCAGGAATCTCCTCATCTGGAATTAATTCTGCAATGAATCCATTTTCCAATGACAGTAGCAATTCTCGTCTTTCTTTATGGTTCATTTTTGAAACATATGCTTTTTGTTGGCTGTCTAAACGGTCAAATAAACGAGAAAGCTTTTTTTCTTCTATATAGTTTACGTTTATCTTTTCAACCAATTGGATTTGTCTATCTAATAATGGAAGCCCTAGTTCATATTGTTCTACGATGTATGATGGAAGTTTCAAATGAAGATAATTGGAAAGTGGAAAAAATACTTTTTGACGAAGTTTGGTTAATATTTCATCTCTTTCTAAATCGATGTTGTACATACCACTTTTAACATCCTTGATGACAGAAGCAGGCAGGGAAAGATACTTTTCGAAGCAATGCTCACCTAATTTTCGAACCTCGCCTTCTTTCTTATTCTGAATAATATATTGGTAGCGCAAAGATTGTCCACAATCACATTTATAGGGTCTTCGTTTGTATCCTCCATCCAAACAATCAATCAGAATCCAATCATCGATTTTATCTTCTATTTCATCGACATTCATATCATTGGTAATATCAACGCCTTTATAGGTTGCGAGAATTTGAAGCCATTCGCTTTTTCTTCTAAGCTTTAATCGATTTTCAAGATAATCCTTCTGTTCTTCAGTTAATTCACTCATTGTTTCTTCAAGGTGTTTTTTCGATAGTAGTTCCATTTAAACCCACCTCCGTGTTTTGCTTCTCTCCATATGTTTTATTTCTAATAATGGTAATCACATTCTATCATTCTCTTTAGGCTGATTTTAACATATTTTATGGAATTTTTTTCAATAACAGTAAAAAAGGGTCAGGCTCCCAGTACAGTTATGCTTCACTATACTGGGAGCCTGACCCTAAAATTACAAGTCAAAAAGGAGACAGAACCGTCCCCATGTCACTGTTGCTTATGAAATCCCTTCACAATTAACCATGCCGCCAAACTCAATTCATATACGCCCACTGGTAAAGCCATCAATCCTTTTGCTGTGGAAAGAGGATCGATTATACCAAACATATCGAGTATGCCGGCTATGAATACCAAAATGGCTGTAACCATCCCGAATATTGCTAAGGGCTTTGGTACTAATCCTGTTCTAAAAAGTAAATAGCTATACATGACTGTATTTAAGCCTAACATCAAATTTGGACCTAAAACAAAAGTGCAACGATGAACACTTTGTAACATTAAACCTACAGCGTGAAAACTCCCACTTGCTAGGATGCCTGCTTCATAGGCCTTACTTAGATGCACTAAACCTAATATACTGACCAAGCCAATGGCAATAAAAACAGCTTCCATGAATCGAAAGCATAGATACCCTAAGGCAAGATGTTCATTCCAGTGACGAAGATAAGGAAACAGTATGACTGCTGTCCCAACAGCCGCCACTACGAGTAACAGATCATTTAAAACACCGATTAAAACCTTCGTTTCAAATCCATTTGCCACAGACAAGTACCATTGATCGGACAAAACCGGCTGATATAAGACAACCGCTATCACGGAAGAGACTGCAGCTACTATATATAAAATACCAATGATTATTCCATTCATTTTGTCTTGTGTCATCTTTTTACCTCCTGAAATAATTGCTTAGCTATACACCAATTCTCTATGATATATTGATTACATACTATTCAAAATATAATGGATAAAAGGAGTTATTATGGATCATTATGAAGTAATCGAGGATGCTTTGATCTATATTGAAAACCATATACATGAACCTTTATCATTAGATTCTGTTTCCAATCATTTCAACATGTCTAAATACTATTTTCATAGACTTTTTTCTGCTTTGATGGGTTGTACATTAAACCATTACATCCTTTCGCGAAGATTGAATGCCTCACTTAAATTCATTCAAGACGATCACGTATCCCTAACAGAGATTGCTTATATGCTCAACTTTGGAACACAATCCTCTTTCACTCGTGCCTTCAAACGTCAATACGGGATCACGCCAAGTTCTCTAAGATTAGTTGATAAGACCCCATCTCAAGTACCAATACCTTCAGTGGTTAAAAGATCCGTTAAAAACATCAATGGGGATCTTGTTACCGACTTCACTTTAACGGAATTTGAAACAATCAGAGTATGTGGGATTGCCTTTGAAGTGGATCTAGCAACGGATGATTATAAGACGAAGATTCGCTCTCATGCAAATATGCTATTAAAGAACATTGATGAAACTATAAATGGTTCATGTTATGTCATCTACTCAGATTGTCAACCAAATTCAACCCGTTTTAAGGTTCTGTTTGGGATCCCCTATGATATACAAATCGATAAACCTTATTATTTTACGGTAGATGTCCCACAACTCTTTTGTGCCAAATTCAAGTATTTTGGTGATTTACTTGATATAGGCGATGTCTTTAGTACAGATTATGCAAGATTTTTAAAAATCTCCAAGCAAAAAACAGAGAATTCACATATCGAACTCATTCAAGTGTTTAATAACATTCACCAACTTGATTCAGCCTATCACATCTATACCCCTATCAAAAAACTGCCGATTGATTCAGATTGTTAATTGAGAGGTGTCAAGGCGGTGACAGGGGGACGGTTCTTATGTTTGGAAACGGAAGGATCCATCCCCCTGTCACTAATAAAATAACATTTATAATGGATGTTATACTTTCCAAATCTTGCGGTAATGGATAAAAAGGCGTTAGTCCCCCCATTCCAATTAGAATACTAAAAAGAATTACAGAAGAACCGTCCCCTCGTCACCATTTTGCTTTTCTATTTATGATCCAGTAAAATGTTCTTTATTGAAAATTAAATGAGGGAATCATGATGAAAAGTGTATTTAGTGATGTTATTCAGTTTCGGGGAAGTCATTATGATTTTGGCTTTAGGCAGGGTGAACTCCTAAAGGATTCTCCGCTTCTAACCAATCGTAAAAAAATATGGGGAACCAAAGCGCAATTGCGTCATTTTATCGTGGATGAAAACGAAGTAAAAAGGATGATTTTTCATTTTGCTCCGGGCATTTGGGATGAATTAAATGGACTTTCAGATTCCTTAAAAATGAATATGACGGACACATTCATTCAATTTGGTGGCTATTATCTAGAATATGGAAAAAGTGGATGTTCTATTTTTACCGATAACGACTATATGATTCGAAACTATGATAATGATCCGCTCTCCTATGAAGGTCGATATGTTCTTTATCAGCCAACAGATCAAGGGTTTGCGATGATTGGGCCATCTATGCAAATTACAGGGCGTATTGATGGGATCAATGAAAAAGGATTATCAATGGGTTATAATCTTACGAATCGTGTACGATCAGATGATGGATTTGTTTGCAATATGATTGGTCGGATGATTTTAGAAACATGTGCAAATGTAGATGAAGCGATTGTCTTTTTAAAAGAAGTTCCCCATCGTAAATCATTCAGCTATGTGTTGCTTGATCAAATAGGTCAGTCCGTTGTGGTTGAGGCTTCACCAAGAGAAATCGTTGTTCGCAGGGCCAATATTTGTACGAATCATTTTGAAGTACTGACCCATGAAAATAAACACCATTTGGACCATTCACTTTCGAGATATGAAGCAATAAAACAACAAAAAAACAACGTCCTAGACCCAAAACTAGCCTTTCAAATGATGAACGATACGGACAAAGGAGTATTTTCTACTAAATACAGTGCCTGGGCAGGTACACTGCATACAGCGGCTTATTTTCCAAAAAGTATGAAAGCATGGTTTGCCATCGGTGGAGACAAAATGCCAGTGGTCTTTGACTTTAACGAATGGCTTAAGGGAGAACACGTACATATTACACGTATAAAAGGAGAATTGGATACAGAAGTGCCATTTGTGAATGTATAGGCGGTGCAAACAAGGGGAAGGTTCTTGCGTTTTCAGACGCAAGAACCTTCCCCTTGTTTCAAAATAAGTATGCTAGTATACTTTGATAGGAGTTAATTTGATGAAAAACATGATACTGTTTACATAGTACACATGAATGGATTTTTAATATTCTACCAATTTAATAATATCGTATGTGCTTCACTCTGATAGAATAGCTGTTATGCCTGATCACACTACTTTTACCGGAATGGATGAACATACAAGGAGGATTGCATTTTTGCCAACACGCGAAACATTATGGACCAAATACTTTACACTCACGTTTATATACTCTTTATTCACAGCTATTTCAAACAATATGCTAATGACAGGCATTCCACTGTATGCGATCCATCTTGGAGGCAATAACTCGATCTCCGGTTTGCTTTTTGGACTATTTATGGCAGCTGCTATTTTATTCCGTCCGCTTTTCGGTACATTAATTGATGATAAAAGTCGTCGAATGGTCCTGATTGTGGGCTGTATCATTTCGACTGTGATCAGCCTTTCTTACGTATTTGCTTTTTCCATTGGGATCCTATTACTCGTAAGAAGTCTACATGGTATAGGATTTAGTGCCACGACAAATGCTTCTGGTACGATTGTATCTGATATTGTGCCAAGAAGCAGACTAGCAGAAGGGGTTGGTTATTTTGGATTATCGATTACGCTTGCTACTGCTGTTGGTCCCACGTTTAAGTTTATTGCTTATTCAACACTTTAACTATAATGCTCTTTTCCTAGGCGCTTCGATCATAAGCTTTATTGCGTTATGCTGCGGTTTTTTTATTGATTATGAGAAAAAGAAACCTGTGCCGGATGTTACATTAATAGAGAAAAAAGAGAAACGAAGAATCTCTGAAATCATGTTTGAGAAAACCGCACTACCTACTGCTCTCGTCACGATTTTTATTTTTATCGGAATGGGTGCCATCATGACTTTTATTCCAACCTATGCTTTATCTTTAGGCATTGAGGACGTTGGTTTGTACTATACCTTCTACTCAATCGCACTCCTGCTTACTAGAATAATCGGTGGTAGATTAGCAGATGTATTTGGGGAAACAATCGTGATTATACCCGGAATGATCATGATGGCTTTGTCATTTGTCCTACTAGCCTTTGCAACCTCACTTCCAGCCTTCGTCATCTCAGGTGCTTTATATGGATTAGGATTAGGTTTTGTTGATCCCATTTTGAATGCGATTATGATCAAACTGTGTCCTCCACATCGCAGAGGTGCAGGAAATTCTACTCTTTTTACGGCAAAGGATATTGGCAGCGGCGTTGGGGCCGTTATCTGGGGATTCATCTCGCTAAGTGTAGGTTTTAGACCTGTTTATCTATACTGTGCCATTAGTATCATCCTAGCCCTTATCGCTTACTATTTCATCTTGCGCAACCAGATGAAAAGCCTGAAGAACATAGAAGGGGCATTGAAACAAAGTCTGTAACACAAGCCATTCAAAAGTTCCAGAGTGTTTAGATTTGAAAAATAGTCCATTTAAATTCGGATGCAACGAAAGAATTCAGTGCTATAAGGCCTGAGTTCTTTTTGCTTTTCAACACCTCGAGTGGTGGTTGATGGGATGTTTTACTTGAGAAATGTTCCAGCAGTTAACCGTAAAAATTCAAAAAAATGCTTATTCCGTTCTATTCATACATGGTGAATGAAGTCATTTAAAGTCTGTTGATCTACAATTTGTTCATAATCACATGGTTGTCCTAATATAATTCCTCTTTGACTCGCAACCGAAATGATCAGACCTAATTCATAATACATATTTTTGGTTAAAATTCCTTTTTCAATGTTTTTCATTATTTCATGATAAAAGGTAATTAAAAAATCAGTAGGTAACTTTTCATAAACATCCATTATATATACCTCCGATACTACTTTTCTCTAACTTCATTATAAATAAGCAGTTGTAAAATAAGTGTCAATTTATGAAAAGTTACAAATGATTTAACCAAACTGTATTATAGGTAATATAAAAGTAAAAAGAGATTTAAATTCCTTTTCATGAATTACCTTTTATTGGAACTAAAAACAAGGGGAAGGTTCTTGCGTTTCCAAACGCAAGAACCTTCCCCTTGTCACTACTAAATTTTCATTCCTACTTCCTCAAAGGTAGGCATATTTTTCATCATGGAGCAGGCTGCTTCTATAATAGGGAAAGCCAAAGCAGCACCGGAACCTTCGCCTAAGCACATATTCATGTGTAGCATCGGTTCGATCCCCAACAGTTCACTCGCTAATTTCCCACCTGGTTCTAGCGACGCATGCGAGGTGATGAAATATTCTCTTGCTTTCGGTTCGATCCTTGCCGCAATTAAAGCTGATATGGTTGAAATATAGCCATCGATGACGACTGGAATTCGATTCGCTGCCGCTGCCAGCATAACCCCTGTCATGCCTCCTATTTCTAACCCACCCACTTTGGCTAACACATCAATGGCATCCTGACGATCAGGCTTGTTAATCTCAATCGCCTTCCTGATGACAGCTGCTTTATGCTCGATTCCTCCTGTACCTAACCCAGCCCCTCTTCCGGTAATCTCTAAAGGATCGCAATTTTTTAATACGGACAAGATTGCTGTACTCGGAGTGGTGTTGCCAATTCCCATCTCACCTGTACCCAGTAGATTGACTCCTTTTTGTATTTCTTCATTCGCTATTTCGATGCCTACCTCGATGGACTTTATCGCTTCCTCCCTCGACATAGCTGGACCCTTTGCCATGTTGTCTGTACCCTTCTTTATTTTTCTAAGGAGGATACCCGCATCCATTGGGATCTCTTCTTTTATGCCAACATCTACTGCTACAATTTTAGCCCCCGTCACTTTCCCGATCACACATACCCCCGTTAAGCCTTTCGCAAAACTCAACGTTTGTGCGAAAGTAACCTCTTGCGGATTACTTGTTACTCCTTCTTCATAAACGCCATGATCGCCCGCCATGACAATAACCGCTTTCTGATCTATCTCTGGATATAGCTTTCCTGTAATCCCCGCTAATTGAATCGCCATGTCTTCTAACCTTCCCAAGCTTTTCGGAGGCTTAATCAGGCTGTCCACTCTTGCCTTTGCTTTTTCTACCATTTCTTGATCTAATCCCTCAATTTTTTCAATCGTTTGTTGTAATAGTTTCATTTTGTCTTCTCCTTTCGTGTTAGGACTCGAATTCAAATAAAAAAGTCTGTAATTTATTTGAATAACAAATAAACTACAGACTTTTCCATTATCTATAAGAGTCAAAGCAGATAGGCAGGTCTCCTGGCTTTGGATCATCACTTCATCAGGCCTTCCCAGAGATTACTCCAGTGGCAATTCTAATGAAACTTCCCATTACAGTGGTGGGACCGCTGAAGATTCTCACTTCATTCCCTATTCTCCCCGTAGGGCACCTACTACTTTTATTTACTTTTTACGTAAACTTAACATAGCAAAGACTTTTCGTAAAGTCAATGGGAAACAAACAAGACCGTCCCCTAGTCACTAGTCATCCCCCCTGTGTTTATGGTAAAATTGATATCGTGAAATAATTTACAAAAAATCCATATAAACGATTATTTAATCTACTAGTCGCAATAGATTCATTGCGGGTTGTTCTTATTCTTATGAGCCACGCAATTTTTAGAGATTAATAGTATAGTGTGAGTAATTTTGTAAAAAGATTCACAATTTTACAAACAACCTCTATGTAACTAGTTTAAACGTAGAGTTGTTCATATTTATATGAACAAAAAATAAAACAATGAACGAGGGAGAGAATATATGAAAATAACTAAGAGATTATCACTATTTTTCATGTTTATGTTGGCCTTATTTACGACTTTTTCTTTATCAACGATCACAAACGTGCAGGCAGAAGAGAAAACATATGAGATTGGAACGGATGTCACCTTTGCTCCATTTGAATTCCAAGATGTAAATGGAGATTTTGTTGGGATTGATATGGATTTATTGAAAGCCATTGCCGAGGATCAGGGTTTTAAATATAAAATTAAACCACTTGGCTTTAATGCGGCCGTTCAAGCATTAGAGGCAAAACAAGTGGATGCCGTTATTGCAGGAATGAGTATTACCGAAGAACGCAAACTAAAATTTGATTTCTCAGACCCTTATTTTGACTCAGGGGTTATTATGGCAGTCGATGAGGATAATGAATCGGTTTCATCTTATGAAGACCTAAAAGGTGAAAGAGTAGCAGTCAAAACAGGAACAGAAGGAGCCAGTTTCGCTAAAAGCATCCAAGCGCAATACGGCTTTGAAATCGTGACCTATGACGATTCAGCCAATATGTATGAAGATGTAAAATCCGGAAACTCCATTGCCGCCTTTGATGATTATCCTGTGTTAGCATACGGAGTAAAACAAGGAAACGGATTGAAAATTGTTACGGATAAAGAAGCCGGTAACTCATACGGATTTGCCGTTTCTAAAGGCGAAAATACGGAACTATTGCAAATGTTTAATGCTGGTTTAACGAATTTAAAAGCATCAGGTGAATATCAGAAAATCTTAGATCAATACTTAGAAACAGGATCAGAAACAGCAGAAGATACGGGATTCTTTAGTCTTATAAAACAAAGTTTTCCAAGTTTAATGTCTGGTTTGAAAATGACCATGATTTTAACCGTTGTTTCCTTAATCATTGCTACTGCACTTGGGGTGGTTTTCGGATTATTCCAGGTATCCAAAAATAAATTATTACGGATCATTTCTACTATTTATGTTGATATTTTCCGTGGTACACCGCTAATTGTTCAAGCATTCTTTATTTACTTTGGGATTCCAGCTGCACTTGATATGCGAGTTTCGGCCGTGGTAGCAGGTCTTATTACGTTAAGTTTAAATGCCGGTGCCTATATGGCAGAAATCGTTCGTGGAGGAATTCAATCGATTGATAAAGGTCAAATGGAAGCGGCCCGCAGCTTAGGACTTCCCTATGGAAAAGCTATGTCTAAAGTTGTGTTACCACAAGCGGTTCGCGTTATGATCCCATCATTTATTAACCAGTTTGTTATTACATTAAAAGATACCTCCATTCTATCCATTATCGGTATTAGTGAATTAACACAAAGCGGGAAAATCATCATTGCTAGAAATTTAGAGTCATTCCAAATGTGGTTAATCGTTGGTGTTATTTACTTTATTATCATTATGATTTTAACAAAAGTATCGAATGCATTAGAAAGAAGGATTAAATATGGAAAAAATTAAAGTAACGAATTTGAAAAAGTCCTATGGAGATCTAGAAGTATTGAAATCAATTGATTTAGACGTTCAAGAAGGTGAAGTGGTTTGTTTAATTGGTCCTTCTGGTTCTGGTAAAAGTACCCTTCTTCGCTGCTTAAACCTGCTGGAAGAAGTGACAGGTGGAGCGGTAAGTGTAAACGGGTTCGACTTAACCGATAAAAAGACGGATATTAATAAAGTTCGCGAGAATATCGGAATGGTATTCCAACACTTTAATCTATTTCCTCATTTAACGATATTAGATAATATTACACTTGCTCCTGTTCAATTGAATAAAGCTACGAGAGAACAGGCAAAAGAAAAAGCTTTGGAGCTTTTAAAGCGTGTAGGTCTAGAGGATAAAGCTTCAGCAACACCAGATCAATTATCCGGTGGTCAAAAACAAAGGGTTGCCATTGCACGGGCACTTGCCATGAACCCGGATATCATGCTATTTGATGAACCAACCAGTGCGCTTGATCCCGAAATGGTTGGAGAAGTATTAGCCGTCATCAAACAATTGGCTCAAGAAGGGATGACGATGGTCATTGTGACCCATGAAATGGGCTTTGCCAGAGAAGTAGCCGATCGTGTTATCTTTATGGACGGTGGCTATATTGTGGAACAAAATACGCCACAAGAAATCTTTGGAAACCCACAAAATGAACGCACAAAAGACTTTTTAAATAAAATACTTTAAAAACAAGGGGACGGTTCTTGCGTTTGGTTACGCAAGAACCGTCCCCTTGTCACTAGTTCCGTAGAAAGAAATTCTCACACAACTGGGCAAATTCGTCTTTTTTCTCGATTTGAGTCCAGTGGCCGCATTTTGAAAAAAGATGAAGCTCTGAATTTGGAAGCAATTCTAAAAGTCTTAAGCTTGTTTCCTTATAAGGAATGATAATATCATCTCTTCCATGAACCATTAGGACAGGATGATCAATTTTTCTAATTTGCTCCTCTGGCAATGCAAGCTGATTCAGCTTTTCTTGACGTGGTTCCGCAAACATTTCAGAAAAAGCCTCTTGTAATCCCGGTTGAATGCTTGCTTCATAACGAAGCTGTGCTAATTCATCTGTAGCAAATTCTTGACCGTAACTAAAAATCGTTAATAGATTTTTCATATTTTCAATACTTGGTTCATAGCCCCACACTTTATCTAAACCGTAAGTCATATTGAATGGCAGAGCTGCTGCTCCCATTAGAACGATTTTCCCGACTAAATCTGGCCTTTTATGAACAATTTGCATGGCCAATGCCCCGCCAAGCGAGTTGCCAATTATATGTACCCGCTTTTCACCAATCGTTTCTATAAAACGAATTAAATGATTTGTCCATGTTTCAACACCATATTCGACATTTTCAGGTCTTTCCGTATACCCGAAGCCTACAATATCAGGGGCATAAACATGGAAATGTTCTGACAGCCTTGGAATGATTAATCTCCAATTGGCCCAAGCTGTCACTCCTGGTCCTGATCCATGAATTAATAAAATGGCTTCTCCTTGCCCACTTTCATGATAATGCGTTGAAATCCCATTCACATCAATATATTTAGAGTTATCCATCATAAACATCCTCGTAATTATTTAGTTAAAAAGTAAGGTAAGTAAAGTTGCCTACAAGACTATTTGCTTTCTCCAATTTTTTCCAAACTAGATTCATTCTTTTGTAGTTTTTCATAATCTTCTACTGTTATGATCTCAATATCACTTTTCGCTGTCATACAGCATGCCAAAGCAAAACCGTTTGCTAGATCTTCATCTGATAAAGCATCATGTGAACGAACAATTTCTTGATCATACTCGCCGCTCACTACCTTTACTTTACACATTCCGCATCCCCCGCGGATACAGCCAGTTGGAATCGGAATAAACTGGTCGCGTGCTGCTCTTAATGGCGTTACGTTCGGTGCACATTGGTATTCAAACTGCTGACCTCTTGCTTTAAGCGTGACTTTATTCATTTAACTTCCTCCTTATCTCATTCTTTATCTTCAAGACGGTTCTTCTGTTTGCAAACAAGAGAACCGTCCCCTTGTTTTTTATTCGAGTTTTGATCAAGTTAACGCTTTCATGAAGGATTCAGACAGTTCTCTACGGTGGTAGAAGATCCCTTGTCCAATTTTATCCTCTGTCCAAGTAACCGTTGGCATATCTGGGTAATGCAAAATATCCGCCCGCAAATGCTTCATTACGGTTACCGGATGGATCAAAGAAATAAATTGTTTTTCCTCTTGTTAGACCATGGCGTGTTGGCGTTATATCAAATGGAACTTCGTACATCGAAAGGATGTCCGCAGCTCTAAATACATCGTGAAGTTCTTCGACATGGAAAGCGGCATGGTGAAGCTTTTCATCTGGACCTTTAACGAAAGCCAGATCATGTGATTTATTGGAAGTAAACAAGAAGCTACCCAACAACTCTTCTCCATCTACAGTTGTAATTTTTTCACTTTGTCTGAAGTTAAGAGCTTCAATAAAAAATCTTGTGACTGTTTTTAAGTCATCACCAGTCAGTAATATATGATCAAGACTATGCGGCGCAATTCCCTTTGTTTCTAATGACCATGGGTGTGGGTTAATATGTCCAACCTTTTTCCCTAAGAAATCAATTTCATGGTAAAGTTCACAATGATGGCCCGTTGGTAAAACAAAATGAACCGCTTCACCTTCACCTAATCTTGTATGGTTGCTAACCCTTGTTGTGGTGCAGCCAAATTCTTCTATTTTCTTTTCAAAATAAGCTAGATCATCTTCAGTCTCTACTTTAAAGCCAAAATGAACGATTCCAGCGGAATTAGACTTCGTTAAAATTAAACTATGATGATCGTATTCATCCCATGCTTTTAAGTAAACGCTGTCACCCATTCGCCCTGTTTCTTCTAAACCAATTACATTTGTATAGTAATCTACTGATTTTTCCAAGTCCAAAACTTTTAATTCTGCTCTTCCCATACGCATAACTTTTGCCATTATTTTTTCCCCCTGATCTTTATCTATATTTTGTAATCAGCACATAGTGCGGCTTCCATAAGGTTTTACCGAAGGCTCTGCCTTTTTTAATAAAATAACTTCTTCTAATTACCTAAAAAGTTAGCACTCTACAAAGTTAGCCTTTTCTAATTAAAATTCATCATAAGCAATATCAGTACCCTTCACTCCGCCTTTACTGAGGGCATCACATGCTGTTTCGATCATAATTGGCGGCCCGCAAAGGTAAGCATCCATGCCTGACATATTTTCGACTGTACGTGAGATAACATCTGCAATAAAACCAGTTTCACCATTCCACTCATCTTCAGCATCAGGCTGTGATAAAGCTGGTATAAAGTGGAAGTTCGGATGTTCTTCTGCTAATTTCTGCCATTCCTCTGTTAAATACAAATCTTTTTTCGCACGGGCTCCATAGAAGAACCAAGCTTCTTTTTCAAACGTTTCAGAGAATACTTCTTCTAACAGCGATTTAATCGGTGCCATACCAGAACCGCCGGCAACGAAGATTAAATCTTTATTGCGGTCACGAAGCTGCATGCTTCCGTATGGTCCAGATCCGGTTAATGTATCTCCAGCCTGAAGGTCACACATATAATTAGAGCCTTTCCCTCCAGGAACACGCTTGATATGAAACTCAACGATATTACCTTCTTGATATTTATTTGCTACAGAATAGGCACGAGTATCTTCTAATCCAGGTACATCAAACTCGAAAAATTGACCAGAACCATATGGAATGTCCGTTGGATCCTGCAATTTCAGCTTGATACCATGAATGTCATGCGTATATTGTTTATTTTCCACCACTTCAGCCTCAAAGTCGTGTACGGCAAAGAATGGAAGATCGGATTCTTCTTCTTCTATTTCAATCACAAGATCACTTTCTGCCAATGTGCTGCACATTAACGTAAATCCTTCTTCTCTCTCGAAGCTCATCAAAGAGTATTCGGATACACGGTCCATGATTTCAAAATCTCCATCAAGGACTTGGCACTTACAGGCTGAACAACTGCCATGCCGGCATCCGTAAGCAACTTGTACCCCATTTCGAATCGCTGCATCCAGCAGAGTTTGTCCTTCTTTTACTGTAATCACTTTCCCACTTGGCTCTAATGTGATTTCATATGTTTCTGTTGCTGTTGTTGAATTGCTCATGTTCCGATCTCCTCTCCATCATGTTTTATCGAATAACCTTTTCTCCTCCATGATTGATGTTTCTAAAAAGGAGAAAAGGCTCCATTTAAACTTTAAACTGCTGCGATTTCGATATAATCCCCGTTTCGAATTCCTGCCTCTTTTAAAGTTACTCCTAAAGGAATATCAATATCACCTTGTCCACGTTTTAAGAAGAAGCGATAGTTCTTTTCTTTATCAGCCTGATACGTATCTAAACAATTTTCCAGTAATTGGTCTGTTGTTACATCTAATCGTGTTGGCAAACCAATGTTACTTGGATTCATTTCAGTTTCTCTTTTTAGTACATGCCAGACGATCAAGTTATTTTCGTTTTTCAAATAGTTTGGCATTTTCTTTCCTCCCGTCCGCTTTTAGAAAAATTTCTTATCTAGTCCTAAATGTCTACGGTGCTCCAGCCAGTGTGCATGTTCTCTGGAAGAATAATGTTCGCCAGTCTCTTCTGGAGAAAGGCCCGTATATTTAAACATTCCTGCAACTGGGTCTTCGCCTAATTCACCGCTTAAATACGCTTCTGCTGGGATCCAACTTTGCTCATATTTTTCAGGTTCATGATCAAATACATGTTTACAGCCTGGTGAACAAGTCATATACGTCTTACCTTTATAGTCACTGTACTGTGTCCAAAGCTCCAACGGACTATCCGGATTAGGGAATTCAGCCGGAAGCTGGCATACAGAACATACAGCTGGCAATCCAGGACTTGCATTGGCATTAATATCTTCTTCATTTCTGCGGAGGACTTTCTCAAAATGACTAAACTTAGAATATTCGTTATTCAGCCACTCATAGTCATCCTCTTGCAGCTTAAAGCTTCTATATGGATTGGCCATTTTGTATTGGTCCAAAATTCGGAAAACAGTGTGAGAATAATATTCTTTTTCTTTAATGCTGTCTGCCGCATGTTTTGGCAGGGTGATTCCATACTTACGAAGGTCTTTAAACAAGCCGTTAAATACTTGTTCCTCTACATAAGTTTCAAACGCTTTTTTCCAAGAAGTTGGTCGAATACGCGGGTAATAATCTACCATCATGGCAATAACCGAAAACAGACGATAGCCTCTCCAATACCATTTATCCAACCAGCCTTGGATAATTGGAACATTACGTTCATCTTCTTCTAACAACATTTTCAGTGCTGACATTCCTAATGCCATGTGACGTGATTCGTCAGATTGCACCGTTTTTCCAACCGCTGCAAAGGCATCATCCCCAACTGCTCCAGCAGATGAAGCAAACGGTAAGAAAAGAATATTGGTAAACACATACTCGAATGCAAACGAAATCGCGATAAGTGCTTCAAACGGACCTGAAGTAAACGCATCATCAAAGAATGATTTAACCACGGTATTGAGCCATAGATTTTGCGAAGTAGCCGGCATATTATGAAGCCCGTCAATTTGTTTACTGACGTGTGCATAATGTTTAATTTCAATTTGCGCATGGCGCAATTCGTCGATCGCCTGATTAAAAGTCGCAAAACGAATCGCTTCAATTGGAATATTACGGCCGATATAGGCCATTAATCTGTGTGCTGCATACTCGGCGGGTTGAACGTTCATGGCAAATATTTTTACCCCTTCATACCAACGCGAATCAACCACTTTAGCATGTCCGTCATTTGCTTCAAAAGCATTTCGAACCGCATGAAAGATGCCATCCTTTTCCGATTGAATTTTTACATACTGGTTATATGTCATCCGGAAAGGATCTTCCCATTTGCTCGGATCCTTCAGAATAATGCCTTCCTTTTCAATTAAAGGATAAACTTTTTTCATATCAAAATGCTTTGGATCCCACATTAAATCCCTTGTCATTGCATGGTATTTTTCTTTTGTTCCTAATTTTGCCATGAATCATTCCCCCTCCTTATTCTGCCGAATCCCATTGGATAATTAGATGTTCTTCATCCCAATCCTTGATAAATCCGAAACATGAAGACATCACCATGTGTATTTGATCCATTTCAAAATCGGCGCCAAGATGTTCTTCAACCGTTTCTCTGTTGATGACCATTTTTCCAGGTGCTTTTACCTTTTTATAAACAGAGAAGTCTTCTACGATCACGCCATCATTGTCTTCTTCTATCGCTGCGATAAGTGCAGGAACAAGGCTGCCTGCGCTCGTATCTAAATCAATCCCTACATATGCTACTTCTACTGTCATCGTTATCCTTCCCTTCTCTTAGCTAAGTGCTAGTTCGTATTGTTTAAATGGAAGTTTGTATTTTTTATAGATCGGTATAATCGCTTCTTCTTCGATCTTTTTCAATGTTGCCGGAAGATCGATTTCAATTCCGTGTTTTTCAAATAATGGGGCTAAGGCGAGTACGGCTTTGAATGCCTTTGGATACCATTTTTCTACCCATTCCTGAATGATTTCTGGATTTGACATGGTTTCTTCTGGAGTCTCTCTTGGGTCACTTAAGACACGACCCCAGCGATAATCGCCTTCCCATTCTTCATAGCCTAATGCTTTTAAATAATCCCAGCGGCTTTCCGCTTGATCTTCAGCTAATAGCTTAAATAGTGAAAATGCCCAGTCGCGCTGCCAATCCATCTGCTTGGAAATAACTAGATTCATGATGGATAAATGGTTATCCCCTTGTTTAATGGCTTCTTTATTAAATTCGCGGTACATTAAATTACCAAGTAATAAATCTAAAGTTAAATTCTCAGCCACGAGTACTTCCGCCCAATCATCTGTCACAAGAACTTCTTCCACATATTTGAGCAATGGTTCAAATGCCGGATCGTTTAGCAGTACTTCTTTACCGTGCTTAAGGAATTCGCCATGATGCTCCTGCATATTCATCGCCCATTGGGTAATCCATTGCGCTCGTCCTGTTTTATCATACGCTTGATAGGTTGCACACTGCTCGATCGCTGACCCTAATGCATAGCGGATGACATGCTGCATTTGGACATTTTCACCATATTCAAGATGGCGTAAAGGTGTATAGATATCTCTTAAAGCGGCTGCCCACCCGGGTGATAGATTTTCGACCACACCAAGTTCTTGTGCTTGACTTAAGGCCATTTCAACTTCTTCCGCTAATTTCTTTCGATTATTGACGTATGTTGTGTACCAGTATTTCTTCGGATCACGGAAAGCTTCCCAATCAGAAGATTTTAAACGAGTATAGCGTGGATCAAAATTGTCATAATCACGTTCATCAAATTTGCTGCGGTAGTGCATATGAACATATGGCTGCTGCCTAAGGGTCACTTCTTCATATTCATTTTTTGTTTTAAAGTCCCAAGGCTGATCGCGGAGCATTTTTTTGAAACCAGGTTCTATTGTCATTCTTTTTCCTCCTTATTCGGCTTCATCGTTATCCGAAAATGATGAATGCTTCTATTAAGTCTTGAATGAATCATTGGAAAATCACGATCGTTGATGTATCCGTTTTCAAAAGATTTTATGATGGTTTCAAGTTGGACCATAGAAATAACAGGAAGAAAATAATAGGTCTAGGAAGATATGGATTCAGTCCTTGTCCCTATTCAACAAGGAACTGAATCCTTACCCTTTATTGTCCTTTTGATAATAATGTTTTGGCAATCTCCTGATCCATTCCCTCAAACTCATAATAAGAGATCGTTGAATACAATTCGCTTCTTGTTTGCATATCATCAAGGCCTTCCTTCTGTGACCCTTGTTCTTTGATGAGCTGAAAAATACGTTCGTATGCTTTCGCAGCCACCCTTAAGGATGTCACAGGATAAATAACCATTTGATACCCCATGTCAGCAAATTCAGCTGCGGTATAATACGGGGTTTTGCCAAATTCCGTCATATTTGCAAGCATTGGGATCGAAATCGATTGAGAGAATAAACGGAACTCCTCTTCTGATTGAAGAGCTTCAGGGAAAATAGCATCTGCTCCTGCTTCCACATAGGCTTTTGCTCTTTCAATCGCCGACTCCAGGCTTTCAACGGCTCGGGCATCTGTTCGGGCGACAATGACAAGTGACGGTGCCGCTTTTTTAATGGCGCGAATTTTTTGCACCATTTCCTCCGTAGTGACCAGTTTCTTTCCGTTTAAATGGCCGCATTTTTTTGGCAGTTGCTGATCTTCCAGCTGAACAGCCGCTACATTTGCTTCCCACATTTCTCGTGCTGTACGAGCTACGTTCAACACCCCTCCGAAACCAGTATCAATATCTACTAGAACCGGTAAATCGGTTGCTCTTACTAATTCTCTTGCTCTTTGTGCCACTTCTGCCGAGGTGATCACTCCTAAATCAGGTAATCCGAGGCTTGCTGTATAGGCAGCACCGGATAAATAAAGGGCGGAAAACCCAGCTTGTTTGGCTACAAGCGCCGCCATTGCATCATGTGCCCCCGGAATTTGCATCATATCAGGGGCAGTCATGAGTTCTTTAAAACGATTGGCTAATTCCGCTTGAGTTGAAGGTTGATCCACAATCCATGCCATACTCTATTCCTCCTTTAGATTAAAAATAAATCCATAAATTCATTGACCGGCATACTGGACAATTTTTCAGAATCCGAACATACTTCTTGAATGTTCTTTACTTGTTTTTGTGAGAAATGAGTCTGAATATTGGAAGAAAACTTTTTGATGATTTGTGGAATCGCCTCATCTCGACGGAAACGGTGCCCTAATGGATACTCGCATTCCACTATCTCTGTACTTGAACCATCCTTAAAATGAACTTGAATCGCATTCGCAATGGAACGCTTATTTGGGTCTAAATAATCTTCGCTATACTGTTTGTTTTCCACCACAACCATCTTGTCTCTTAAGCGATCTACTCGTGGATCTAACGCTGTTTCATCCTCGTAGTGATCGGCTACAATATCTCCAAAGATCAGTCCAATTGCTGTAATATATTGAATACAATGATCACGGTCAGCTGGATTATTCAACGGACCTTCCTTATCAATAATACGAATCGCTGACTCATGCGTCGTAATCGTAATCTGATCGATTTCGTCCAAACGGTTACTCACTTCTGGATGGAGTTGAACCGCACATTCCGCAGCCGTTTGTGCATGGAATTCGGCAGGGTAAGACACTTTAAAAAGGACATTTTCCATCACATAGGAATCTAGCGGACGAGCTAACTTTAATTCTTGTTTATTAAATAAAACATCCTGGAATCCCCAGCCTGGTGCTGAAAGGGCCGTCTTATAACCCATTTCTCCTTTAAGCGCCATTAGTGCTAAATGAACTCCACGGCTCGTTGCATCTCCCGCAGCCCATGATTTCCGAGATCCTGTATTCGGAGCATGTCTGTACGTACGCAAACTACTATTATCAATCCAAGCATGTGATAGTGCGTTTGTAATTTCTTCTTTTGTCCCTCCTAGCAACTTCGCGACAACAGCCGTCGTTGCTACTTTGACAAATAGAACATGGTCAAGACCCACTCGGTTTAGACTGTTTTCAAGTGCAAGTACTCCTTGAATTTCATGAGCCTTAATCATACTTTCTAGCACAGCATTCATGGTTAAAGGATCTTTTCCTTCTGAAACACGAACACGACTTATGTAATCAGCGACAGCCAGAATTCCACCTAGATTATCGGACGGATGCCCCCACTCAGCAGCAAGCCACGTATCGTTATAATCGAGCCAACGAATCATACATCCAATATTGAAAGCACCTCTTACTGGATCTAGAACATAAGATGTACCTGGTACTCTAGAACCGTTCGGAACAATCGTGCCTGGCACAATTGGGCCCATCAGCTTTGTGCATTCTGGATAATTTAAAGCTAGGATCCCGCAGCCAAGCGTATCTAGTAGGACATTACGAGCGGTGTCAAAGGCTTCAACACTCGTAATCTCTTTATTTAATACGTATTCTGTTACATCTTCTAGTAATTGATCAACTTGATTGAGTTCATTTGTTTTAATCATGTTTCTCTTCCCTTCCCTAGTAAATTTCATTATGATGAGTACATGAATGTTCTGACCAACATTCATGTTACGGTGGCGCTGAAAACAACTCTTCAGTTGTTTACTTGCTTAAAGCATGTCGTTCACCAATATAATTGACTCGTGGGCGGAACAGGCGGTTATTGGCATGCTGTTCAATGACATGTGCACATAATCCGACTGTTCTTGACCCGAAAAAGATCGGTGTATAGATTGGAATCGGAATACCGAGCATCCAATAAACTGGAGCTGCATAGTAATCTAAATTCGGGTAGAGTCCTTTTTCTCGTTCCATTAACCGCTCTCCCGCTTCACACATCCGGTATAAAAGATCGTCCCCTTTGATATCACTCAGCTCTTTTAACGCTGCCTTCATCATGAGAGCTCGAGGATCGATTTTCTTCATATAAACACGATGACCAAATCCCATGATCTTCTCTTTGTTTAACAGCTTGTTTTCTAATAACGCTTCAAACTGTTCAACGGTTTCTGCTTCAAGAAGCATATGCATAACCGCTTCATTAGCCCCTCCATGTAAGTTTCCTTTCAAAGAAGCAACCGCTCCAGTCAATGCGCCATACAAATCGGACTGAGTAGAAGCAATGACTCTTGATGTGAAAGTAGAGTTTGGCATCTCATGCTCACTATAAAGTACAAGTGAAAGGTCAAAAATTTTCTCTTGAATCGCTGTAGGCTTAATGCCTGTAATCATATAATAGAAATTAGCACTATAGGATAAGTCTTTATCTGGATGAACGGGTTCTTGTTTTGTGAGAATACGATAACTGTTAGCGACAAGGTTTGGCATACTCCCTAATAATTGATACGCACGTTCTTTATTTACTTCTGATGAACGATTATCAATATCCTCATCGTATCCTGAGATAAAGGAGAGACCGGTTCTTAATGCGTCCATAGGATGAGTCTGTTCAGGGAGCAACTTAAATACTTCATAAACGGTTTCTGGTATTTCATAGTAACTCTTTAATTTGTTTTCCAATCTATTTTTCTCTTCTTGAGTTGGCAGCTTTTCCTCTAGTAAAAGATGGACAATATCTAAATAGCTATATTGCTTCGATAATTCAATTAAGTCGTACCCCTTAATAACGATTTCCCCTTGTACGGTATCAAGAAAAGAAATCTTTGTTTCCGCAGCTACTACTCCATCTAATCCTGGAAAAAAATTATTAACAGTACTCATTCTTATTCCTCCATTTCACTTAAACTATGATAAACAGACATAAAACGAACGGATAATCTTATGGTTTTGTTATACCTTTGCTTTACTATTATTTTTTTCTGCTCGTTTTTTTACGGATTCTCCTGCAATGCCCCAATGTTCAGGAGACATTTCTTGTATCATGACACGGACATTTTCCACTGGTGCCTCTAACACTTCCGCGACTAAATCAGACACTTCCCGGATTAATCTTTCTTTTTTCTCAGGCGAACGCCCTTCAACAATATTGATTTGAATAAGTGGCATGATTGAAACTCCTTTCTATAGTCTTTTCATAAGTATGTAAATCTAGCTTACTATCGTTAAAATAGCGTTTTCATAAATCCATTCGGTCAAAACTGACAGAGAAAGGGAATAGATTACTTGTTTATCTTCTAAGATAAACGGCTCTCCTTTATTTACCCCTTTTAAGGAATTCATTTATGAAGTTCTAAAAGGATTTCTTGTTTTTATATTACAAACTTTTAAGAATTTACACAATAACACAAATATTCTGATTATTATATTTTTTTAGTAGGTTCATGTCGGTTTTTTAAATAGATAGAAAAAAAGCCTCGAAATAATTATCAAGACCGTTAATAAAAAGACTGCTCTATTGAACAATCGCACTTCGTTAGTTCATTCAACTTTTTGCATTTATCAAATGCGCCTCGGCGCATTTGCGCCCAGATTTTATCGAGCTCGCTCGATAAACTTCCTTTTAAAATCTGTGGCATCCGCCGGAGGCTTTAACTTCATTCAGCCGGAGTTTGAACCCCCGCTGAATCGAAGTTCCAGTTACATTCATCCCCCACTTATAGAAGTGGAGGACTTCTGCTGAATGAAGTTAAATACTTTTCGAGAGAGAAAATAGGCGTATGTAGCAATAATAGACCATTAAATAGAACTAAAATGCGGGTGGAGTTATAGAAAAAAGAATTGCAGCATTTTTATTAAAGCTATTTTCCCATTTATGCTTTAGATGTGCTGGTATTTTCACGCTATCACCAGCTTCTAATGTGTATAATTCATCGTTTAAATACACGTTAATCTTTCCTTCTAGTACATAAGCTACTTCTTCTCCTTTATGTTCTAATAATTTCTCAGAAGCTGAAGTATGTGGAGGTACATTCAAAATGGCTGTCGCAAGCTTTCCAGTAAAGTCTGGAGATATAAGCTCATAAGAAAAATTTTCAACGATTATTTTTTTTCTCCGATTTGACCGAACTACTAATTCCGACGTCTCTGTTTCTTCAAGTAAAAAGCTAAACGTGGGAACATCGAGGGTTTTAGCCAAGATCTTTAAGGTTTGAAGTGATGGATTCGCCAATCCCCGTTCAATTTGACTTAACATCGAAGGGGTTATGTCAGCTAAACTTGCTAACTCCCTACTACTTAGCCCCTTTTCCTTTCTAAATTTTTTTACTTTATTTCCAATATCTATGTTCTCCATTATCCATTCTCCTTGATTAAAAATTAATTATTATTTAATTTAATTAAATTTAAGTAAACAAATTAGATTTTAAATGGTAAAATACATTTAACATTAATTAAATTATATTTTACATTACATTTTACCTTATTAAAAGGAGTGACGAAAACGAATGATTTTTTACCGTTCTTAGTGCTTTCATTATTCGTTGTAAGAGTCTCGCTTGTGTCCCCTAAAGTACAAAAATGAATGGACAAAGCAACAGGTATTGTCTTAATTGGATTTGGGTTAAAACTAGCATTGGATAAGCAACATTAAAAAACGAAATGTGTGCGCGCAATTTAAATAGGAAGGAAGATCATGTTGAATAATAAATTAGCATTAATTTATATTGGTGCGGGAGCATCATTATGGGGGATTATTGGAATATTTGTAACCTACCTTTACGAAATGGGTTTTACACCGACACAGGTTGTTACCGTTCGTACTTTATCTGCATCTTTATTTTTAATTGTTTATGTCATTATAAAAAATCGACAGCTTTTTAGAATCAAGATCGCTGATAGTAAATATTTTGTTGGAACTGGGGTTTTTAGTATTGTCCTTTTTAATTGGTGCTTGTTTAGTGCGATTGAAGAAACGTCTATTTCCATTGCATCCATTCTTCTTTACACAGCACCAGCATTTGTAATGATTTTCTCAAGGATCATTTTTAAAGAGTCTCTAACGAAACGAAAGATTAGCGCTTTAATTGTAACCTTTCTCGGTTGTTCATTTGTGATTGGCATACTGCCAAATTCGAATGAATCCATCTCATTTCTTGGGTTAATTCTTGGAGTTGGTGCTGGTTTCTTTTATGCGCTTTACAGTCTATTTGGAAAGTTTGCACTGAAAAAATATAACTCTTTAACTGTTACAGTCTATACCTTTTTGTTCGCAGCCATAGCTGTAACTCCTTTTAGTGGATTGTGGAACAACATAGCTTTATTTTCCAATCACAACGTATGGTTCTATATTATCGGTCTCGGTTTTCTCTCAACAATGCTTCCCTTCCTTTTTTACACAAAAGGTCTAAGCACTATAGAATCAAGTCGAGCATCGATTATAGCTACAATTGAGCCAGTAGTTGCATCCCTAGTTGGTCTTATGATCTTCAACGAAAAATTAAATTTTTACCAATATTTTGGAATTATTTTAGTTATTTCAGCTGTCATGATTGTTCAAGAAACATCTAAAAAAACTACTAAAACAACATTAATTTCTAATCCTCTCTCTTTGAAATCTAATAAGATATAATACGCGGAGGGGTCCTACCAATAAATCGGAAAACATATGTTAAACAAATTCCGAAAATTGCCTATGAAATTTCTGAGTGGGGTTTTATTAGTGAAATGATTGGCGAAAACATAGGGATTTTGATTTGCCCCAAACCCATATGTTAAGCAATACGTAATTTTACTGTTTTTTTCATACTACTTGACAACACGTATTGCTCAATAGCGCCCGCATGGTTGGTCTGCCCGGAAAATCTGAAGGCAAGCCGTAGAAGTCAAGCAGTGTGGTGACCACACTGGCACTGGTGTCCTTCAGTAAAAGTTTAATATCGTTCTTGACCTTAATGTACGAAAACACACCACCCTTAAAGTCTGGGCCACCTTTCACGCGCTTCGTGATGACCAACTTGGGTACGGGGTAGACGTTTCTGGAGGCCAGGTGAGGAGCCAGCAATTGGGTAACAAAGGCTTCCTCAGTTTGGCCTTCAACCAGTATCAAGACTTTGCTCATCGGCGCGGCCTCCCGCCCAAGATGTTCTTTTCCCAAAGCTCGCCTAGTCCATATTCCTCCAACCAGTTTTCAATAGAGGCGGGATCGAGCCGTTGAAAGATCGATTGACCGGCTTCGCGATCAACGACGATAATATCTTCGGGCGCAAACTGATTGACCAGCGACACGGATTGCGTGGAGACAATGACCTGCGTTTGCGTGACCGCGCTGCGGATTAGACTGGCTAACAACACAATCGCATACGGATGCAGGCCAAGTTCCGGCTCATCGATAATGATCGTGGATGGCAATTTGGGCTGAAGCAGCAGCGTCGCCAAACAGATAAAGCGAAGTGTACCGTCTGATAGGGCATGAACGTTGAAATAGGCGTCAGAACTCACTTCGCGCCATTCCAGCAGGATTTTGCCGGGGTTTAATGGCGAGGGACGCAGCACGAAATCATCGAAGAACGGTGCAGCGAGCCGCACAGTCTTGACGATGCGGGCGTAATGATCGGGGTACTTTTCTTGAAGCAGGTACAAAAACGCGGCCAGATTCGCAGCGTCCTCCCGAAGCAGGGCGTTGTCACCGATGTCACCGGTCTGCTTGACCGGGGCATTGTCGCTGGTGTCGTGAAAGTGATAAACTTTCCAACTCCGTAGATTTATTAAGATATGATCGGCCATAGTAGTACGTTGAGGAGAGCGGCGAGACTCTTCATACAAGAGCGTCTCTTTGTGTCCACTACCGAGAGAATAATTGTATGGCCGCGAATAACCTGAGCCGTGATAATACGCAGTTTCTCTCGAAAAGATCAACGTATCCTGCGCGGCAGAAGTCAACCCGACTTCATATTCATTACGTCCGAAGTAGACATGGGCAACTATTTCCTCTGTAGTCTTTCGCCCAAAGTGGAGTAACGCATCCGCGCCGCCAGCCTTACCGACAAAGAGTTGCAGACGTTGTTCAACAATCTGGTTCAACAGATCAAACACGCCGATGAAATTGCTCTTGCCTGCGCCATTCGCGCCAATCAAGACGTTGAGCGAGTTTAGCGTCAGGTCCATTGAACCAATGGACTTAAAGCCGCTGACTTGAATGCGATCTAGTTTGCTCACGGTAGCTACTCCTTACTTTGCACTTCAAACTCGCCATCACTCACGCGAATCGATAGTTGCTCATTCGGTTGCACTTGGTTCACGCTGCGCACCACATCACCCTCGGCAGTTCGCACGACCGCATAGCCGCGCGCTAACACGTTGAGTGGATTGTAAGCAGTAAGTTGCGCCGATAAGCTGTTAACTCGTTCGCGCCTCAACGCCAAGCCATGCTTCATTGCATCCAGCATGTTGCTGCTGACATCATCCAACCGCTGCCGAATGTTAGCCAGCTTCACGCGCGGTGAGAGGTGTTGCAAAGCACGCTCGTTCGCGGCGAGGCTCAAGCGGGCGTTGCGAATCCGATCGGTCATGAGTGAAGTTAGTTCCTGCGCCGCCCCTTCGATCATTGAGCGCACTTCGGTCTGATCGGGCGTGATGAGTTCAGCCGCCGCGCTGGGCGTGGGGGCGCGCACGTCGGCCACAAAGTCCGCGATGGTGAAATCAACTTCATGGCCCACGCCGGAGACGATCGGAATGGGCGACTGCGCGATCGTGCGCGCGACGTTCTCGTCGTTGAAGCACCACAAATCCTCGATCGATCCGCCGCCTCGACCGATGATGATGGCATCCAAGTCATCGCGTTGATAAAGTCGTTTCAAAGCGGCGATGATCTTCGGCGGTGCATCGCTGCCCTGAACAGGCGTCGGCGACAACACGATGCGCAGCAACGGCCAGCGACGTCCGATGATGTTGAGCATGTCCTGCAGCGCCGCGCCGGTCGGCGAAGTGACAATGCCAATCGTGCGAACGATACCAGGCAGCGGCCGTTTCCGATCGGATTCAAACAGACCCTCGGCCTGCAGCTGTGCTTTGAGACGCTCGAACTGCTGATAGAGATCGCCCACACCCGCCGTCTGAATCGCATCGACGTAGAGTTGATACGTGCCTTGTGGTTCGTACACGCCCAGTTTGCCGTGCGCGACGATGGCATCGCCTTCGCGCAGACGCTTGACGGCGGCGGTGACCGCCGTGCGCCACATGACACATTTCAGCGCCGCGCCGCTGTCCTTAAGTGAGAAATAAACATGCCCGCTTGATGGACGGCTGAAATTGCTGATCTCGCCCTGCACCCACACATCCTGCAGGCGATAGTCCATCTCGAACATCTCGCGAATGTAGCGGGTGAGGTCGGTGACGGTCAGGGTTTCAGGTTGAGAGAATAAACTGGCTTGCATGACGATGATTGTAGTCGATGCGGCGCGAACGAGCAAGACTAAGGTCGAGTATAATTTGCAGGAAGCAAACGGATTTCCCAGACCATCCATGCGTCGATTGAGCGCGAGTCTTCTGATTGTCATACTGGCCGGCACAACGTTGCTGTATGTGCAAGATGATGTGCGCGGTGCGCGCGGCGTGCAAGCCGTGCCTGTCCGCACCATCACCTACACCGTACAGCCGGGCGACACGCTCTTCGCCATCAGCCTGCGGCATCGCAGCAGCGTGCAAGAGTTGATGACGCTGAATGGGTTGAGCAATTCCGTCGTTTACGTGGGTCAAACGCTCAACGTCCCGGAACCCACCGATCAGCTGGGACTGCCCCTCACGACCCAGATCACTAACATCAACGGCCAGATGCAGGCGCTGCCGTTGGATTGCGAAGTCCGATCAGCCGTGGACTGGGCCGCATTTTTCGGCGTTTCGATCGACGAGTATACTTTTCTATCGCAGCCTGCCCTTATCGGACAATCCCGACAAAGGCTTCGTCGGCAATGTGTACGGGTGGTGGGGACAAGTCCCGCCTTACGATTATGGCGTCCATGCCGAGCCGATCGCCGCGCTGCTGCGCGTCTATCAACTGCCCGCCAGTGCACAGCGCGACACCGATTGGAATGCGGTGCGTGCGGAGATTGCGGCCAATCGCCCGGTGATTGTGTGGGTCAACGGGCCACGTGGAGAACTTGGGAACCGGACAATCCTATACCGCGTCCGATGGACAAACCACGCTCGTTGCGGCATATGAACATACCGTGATGGTGATCGGTTACACACCCGATAGTGCGATCATCCTCGACGGCGGCACGATCTACACGCGCCCCATCGACCAGTTCATGGCCTCATGGGGCGCGTTGGGTAAACAGGCGGTCATTCACAGTTCGCCATGATGACGAGTGATGAGTGACGAGTGAAGGGAATGTCTTCACTCGTTACTCATCCCTCATTACTCATCACGCTTTACTCTTCTTCCGCAACCGCCGCACCACCAACACCACAATCACGACTGGCACTGCTAGCGGCGCGACCACGACCATCAACCAGATCAACAGGTCACCCAGGTTGCGCAGGATGTCACCCAGCGCATCACCTGCTTCACTGATTGTCTTGCCCGGCTGCCAGGCTGTAGGCGTGGCCGTAGGCGTAGGCGTTGGGGTCGGCCGCTGCTGCTCGATATTCACCAGAATCGTCGAGTAGGCCGAACGATCCTTCAAATACTGCATGCGGCCCTTCACCTGCTCGATCTGGCCCTCGATGTCGGTAAGCTGCGCGTTGACCTGCAGCGCCTCTTCCACCTTGGTGGCTTTATCCAGAAAGCTGCGGATGCGGGCCTGGGTCGCTTCCAGATTGGTCAACTGCGATTGCAGATCGACATACTCCTGGCTTACGTCTTGACCGGAAGCCGTATCGACCAGCACCTCGATCGCCAGCGTGCGAAGTTGGCGCTGCACAGCCTCGAACTGATCGGACGGCACCCCCATCGAGATCGTCGCGTACTTGAAGTCGTCTTGCATCCAGGTCTTGGAACTGACGATATAACCGCCGCTGTCCACAGCCACGCCCGTCACCTGATCGATGGCGCGATCCGTATTGATGACCATCAGACTCATCTCGCCGTTCTTGATGATCATGCGATTGGCCTGATAGGGCGAGGCATTCGACGGATTCTTGATCGCCGTGGTTGAATTGCTGGCACTTTGATCAGCGGCGGGCGGCGCGGGCGCGGCCTCGGGTTGTGCGGGTTGGGCAGCCATAGCGCCCCCGGATACATCCTGCGGCCGGGGCGCCGGCGTCGCCGCGGGCGCGGCCCCTCCACAGGCGGACACCAACATCACTACTATCACCGACACACTCATTGCAATTGATAACTTGCGGGCGTTCATCTCTTTTTCTCCTTGTTGAAAGATTGATCCGTGACCTAGACCTGTCAGGTGGCGCATCGCTGCCGGGAAAAAGCCAAGACCTGCGCCACCTGACAGGTCTTATTGCTCATTGATCATTGCTCATTGTTAATTGATCATTGGTCAGTGTCGCCTATGCTATAATCCCCTGCGCTTCATTGAAAGGACGTTGAATTACACACACATGTTCCGATTGACTGCACATTCATTCCGGGGTATAGCGCTGGTCGCGATCGGCCTGCTGGCAATCACCGCCGCCTGCACAGCCACGCCGACAGACACGCCGCCAGCCACACCCACGGCGACCGCCACATCTACGCCAGCCTTACCACCCGCTGTGCCGGACGGTATCGCGCCGACCGCGACCCTCGCACCGGTCGCGGCCGAGCCGATCACGCTGACCTTGTGGCTGCCCACCGAGTTCAGCGCCGAACCGGCCCGGCAGATTCTGGCGCAGCAACTCAATGCCTTTGCCGCCGACGCCGATGGCGCACCCACGCAGGTGTTCATCAAGAACGACCACGGCCCTGGCGGCCTGTTCGATCTGCTCAAGAGCGCCAGTCCGGTCGCGCCCCGCATCCTGCCCGATCTAATCGCCCTCGACGCGGCGGAACTGGAAGCGGCGGCGCGCGCGGGGCTGCTCCAGCCGATCGGGGCGCAGCTGCCCGCCGATTTGATCGCCGACTTGTTTCCCTTCGCGCGTGAGCTGGGCACCGTCAATCAAGCCCTGTATGGCATCGTCTATCGCGCCGATCTGGAACACCTGGCCTTCAACACGCGCGTCATGAATGCCGCGCCCGTTCGCTGGACCGACATTCTCTCGCCCACGCAGACCTATGTCTTCGCCCTGTACGATCCAACCGCGTACGTTAGCGATACGGTGCTGGCCCATTATTTAGCGCTGGGTGGCCGCTTCGTCGCCGACGACGGGCAGGCAATGCTGGATCAAAACACGCTGGCCCACCTGCTCCAACTGTATCTCCAGGCGCAGACCAATGGCGTGTTGGCGGTCAACCTCAACTCGATCGACGGCACACCCGCAGCCTGGACGACATTTCAGGTCAACAATGCGGCGCTCGTCGATGTGAATGCCGGGTTCTATATGAGCCTGCAGCCGCTGCCTTCCAACGTGCAGTTCGCGGCGCTGCCCGCACTCGATCGGCCTACCGTGCCCGTCGGTCGTGGCTGGGTGCTGGCGTTGGTCACGCGCGAGCCGCGCCGCCAGGCTGCGACTCTGCGGCTGCTGCAGTGGCTGGTGTCGCCCGAAAACAACGGCGCTTTGACCCAGGCCGTACGCGTGTTGCCGGGGCGCAGCGCCGCGTTGTCCACCTGGGATCAAGCCGATCCGTATACCGGCTTCATCCGTGAGCAACTCGCCGACGCACAGGCCCCGCCGCCAACCTCGGTGCTCAACATCGTCGGGCCGCCGCTGCGGAAGGCCATCGAGGACGTACTGGCGGGCCGCGCCACCCCCACTGATGCGGCGCAGACGGCGGTGACTTCACTGGGCACGCAGAAACCATGACGCATGATCTCCGCGCGATTGCCGCGCAGTTACAGCAAGCCGCCTTGCACGCCGTCGATCCAGCCGAGGCCGTGTACAAGTTCTTGTCACGCGTCGGTGATCAACTCCTTGTCGATTCGCGCGCCTACGCGTTGCGCAACTTCGAGCGGGTCTTCGTCGTGGGGGCGGGCAAGGCCGCTACGCCGATGGCCGATGCCGCATGCGAGGTATTGGGCGATCAACTCAGTGGCGGCATGATCATCACCAAATACGGACATATCGATCGTTCGCTACCCGATCGAATCCGCGTGCGCGAAGCCGGTCATCCCGTGCCCGATGAGAACTCGATCGACGCCACGCGCGAACTGGCCGCCTTGCTCCGATCGGCCACACCGCGCGATCTGATCATTGCCGTCATCAGCGGTGGCGGCTCCGCGTTGATGACGCTACCTGCTGACAACGTCTCGCTGGCCGACATGCAAGCCACTACGCAACTGTTGTTGCGAGCGGGCGCGACCATTCATCAAATCAATTCGATTCGCAAGCACTTGGACGACGTCAAAGGCGGCGGATTGGCGCGGCTCGCCAATGGCGCGACGATCATCACGCTGATCCTCAGTGACGTGATCGGCGACGATCTGTCCGTGATCGCGTCCGGCCCCACCGTGCCCGATCCATCCACGTTTGACGACGCGTGGCGTGTTGTCGAAGAATTTGAACTAAGAGATCAACTGCCGGTCCCGGTACGACAACGCTTATTGGCTGGAAAACAAGGTCACGTCGCGGACACGCCCAAACCCGGCGATGTGTTGTTCGAGCATGTGCAGACGGTCATCATCGGCAGCAATGCGCGCGCGGCACAGGCGGCTGAAGCGGCGGCAAAACATCTGGAATTCAATACATTGTTGCTGTCCACATCC
>CAWFID010000015.1:0-23372 GCA_963815765.1 uncultured Bacillaceae bacterium | reverse complement strand
TCCATGCTGATATCAGTAATGACTTCAAGCAAAGGGTATTCAACAACTTGAAAGGGAGTCTTGGCAATCGCGATTACCAATTTTTCAATTTCTTCGGGTATCCAATGAGCATAGAATCCCAGATGACCTGTATGAACACCAAAAAGGCTGTTTTTTCAAGTAGACTACATATAACGATGAAAGGCATAAAGTAACGTTCCATCTCCACCGATCGAGATGACAATTTCTGGTTGCTCCTCATCGTAGACTAAATTGAAATCAAGTAAATACATTTTGATTCTATGCATTAAATTATTGGAACTGGAATCTCCCTTTGAAGTGATAGCAAATTTCATCCTTCTATGCTCCCCTTTTTTCAGCTTTTAACTTCCAGGTTTTTGTTGACTTTCCTTTTTTCGATTAAAAAACGCTTGTGCATCCTGAATTTCTCCACGGATGAGTGACATTTCTTCATCAAGACTAAAAGCAGCCTCTGCCGCTCTTTGTAATCTCATTTGAATATCCTTAGGAAACTGACCTTTATATTTATAATTCAAGGAGTGTTCGATCGTTGCCCAGAAATTCATCGCTAACGTACGAATTTGGATTTCAACCAATATTTTCTTTTCACCATTAATCGTTTGGACCGGATAACGAATCACCACATGATAGGATCGATAGCCACTTGCTTTTTTATGTGATATATAATTGCGCTCTTCTACAATTTCAAAATCATTTCGTTTACGAAGCAGTTCGACTACCTTTTCAATATCGTCCACAAACTGGCACATCATTCTAAGTCCGGCAATATCTTGCATTTCTTCTTCCAACTTATCAAGTGAGATAGACTTTTGACTAGCTTTATCTAATATACTAGCAATTGGCTTTACTCTACCTGTAACAAATTCAATTGGAGAAGGATTGGATTCTAACTCAAATTGACGTCGCATCCCCTTTAATTTTATTTTTAATTCATCCACGGCCTGTTTATATGGAGATAAAAACTGTTCCCAATGTTTCACATAAATCCCACCTTATTCAAATACAACTTCTACTAGGCTAACCATCGTTTCTCCATAATTGCTATTCCCTTTAATATTTTCAATAAGGTAAATCAATTCTTCGCGAAACTGTGTAAGTAGAATTTCTTCACTTCCATTGGTTAAGATCACTGGGTGTGATTGTGCAATAACGTGCTTTAGGTCAGACCAAACAGTATCCGGTATCGCAATATATGTATAATGATCTTTCTCTTCTAATAAATAGATAAGTGAAAGATTATCTGAATCTACGAGCATCTGTCCACTTGCTTTACAATCATTCAATGGCTGATTGTTTTCTATTTCCAATCGTACCTTATGATCATCTTTTAGAATGACATTTTTAACCGTTAAACGTCTATTTTTCATATGAACTCTCTCCTTCCAAAATACCTTATTATTTTATCATACCAACTGCTATTATACTAAAAATTGTCTTCTTCCGTTCATAGAGCGATAATAAGAATACAATGAATTTATTGTTTCATATTCCATATTAGAAAGGACTCCTAAACGATGTCACAAAATATTGAAATTGAGTTTAAAAATATGTTAACGAAAGAGGAATTTAATCAATTAAAATCCCATTTTCAGGTAAAGGATTCTGACTTCGTAAAACAAGAAAATCATTATTTCGATACACTGGATTTTGCTTTAAAAGTGCATGGATGTGCACTTAGAATTCGCGAAAAAAATGGTTGTTTCGAAATGACATTAAAGCAACCTCATCCAGAAGGATTACTTGAAACCAACCAATTATTGAGTGAGAGGCAGGCACATGACCTTCTTAATGGTGGTCAAATAATCGACGGAATCGTTAAGACACAAATCGTAACAATGAACGTGAATACGGAGGCTATTCAATATTTCGGTTCACTCGTTACAGATCGAGTAGAGTTTCCTTATTTAGAAGGACTACTAGTCTTGGATTTCAGTTCCTATTTAAATGTCCAAGATTATGAGGTAGAATATGAGGTGTCGAATCGAGACAGTGGTGAATCCAATTTTTTACACTTACTTTCAGAACTAAATATCCCAATTAGAAAATCTGAAAATAAAGTTAAACGTTTTTATGAAGAAAAAAAGCGCCAAAAGCATAATGAATGATGAGGGGAACTTGCAATGGAAGTTAATCAATTTAAAATCATGTTAGAATTGCAAGCATTGCAAAATTTTGCTGCGAACAAATCGAACTCTACTCAAACTACCTTTTTTACAGATCTTTACAATAACCTGTTAAGGGAAAGTTCACAACCCATACCCTCCATTTCGTCTGAAAATAGTGCCCAAACAGCAACACAGACTCGAACTCGAGACTTATTTTCTTCAACTGCACTATTACCCATTCAATTGACTAAGCATTCAAATTCAGTCGAAAACTATGATGACTTGATTACACAAGCATCCGAAAGATATCAAGTACCAGCTAAACTGATTAAAGCAGTCATTCAACAAGAGTCTAGTTTTAATCCCAATGCCATTAGCTCTTCAGGTGCAGGTGGACTGATGCAACTTATGCCTAAAACAGCAAAGGCACTAGGAGTTCAAAATGTATTTGATCCCAAGCAAAATATTTTGGGTGGAAGTCTGTATTTAAGTCAGATGCTGAAAAAATATAACGGAAATACAGATTTGGCACTAGCCGCCTATAACGCTGGACCTGGAAATGTTGATAAATATGGAGGAATTCCTCCTTTTGAAGAGACACAAAACTATGTTTCAGCCATTAAAAATAGATATTTATCCTAACCACACATAACCGTACCTTTCTGTTATGGATAATACGATGAAAACACGCTATCAAAACCTTTCTACTTTTGGCCTCGAAGGCGATTTGTTTGTGATATAAAATTTTGCTTGTTAAAATAGAAGAGAAATTATTTAAGCATTATACAAGCATTATGATTATGTGAATGATGATATTTTATTTTCATATGAGATGTCATACTAAAGTTAAAGGGGTTTTAATTTATGGTCGAGAAAATGCCTACTCCGTACGACACGATAGGTGAAGAAACGCTCAGTCATTTGATTCACGCATTCTACCGTCTTGTTGGAAAACATCCTAATCTCGCTCCCATTTTTCCTGATGATTTAACTGAAACAGCTCGAAAGCAGGAACAATTTATGACTCAGTTCTTAGGCGGACCACCTTTGTATACAGAGGAGCATGGTCACCCCATGTTAAGAGCACGGCATATGCCTTTTGAAATTACTCAAACAAGAGCAACAGAGTGGCTGCAATGCATGGAAGAAGCCATGAATGAAGTAGGTTTATCAGGTTCAATAAGAGACTTTTATTTTTCAAGGCTAATCCAGACGGCCCAACATATGATTAATACAGAAGAAAATATACAAATGAAAGGTGAGAGACTGTGACAAACCAAGAAGCATTAACATTCAATACTGCTTCCTTCCCCTTTCACTGCAATGAAAATAAGCCACTTGAAATATACATGTTCATTGATCCACTTTCTCCTGACTGCTGGGCTCTAGAACCGAACATGAAAAAGCTTCACATCGAATATGGCCGGTATTTTAGGATCAAATATGTGATTAGTGGGCGTTTATCTTCACTGAATATGTCTAAAAATCACAGTTTTGAGCATATTGCAGAACGATGGGATAAGGCAGCCAGTCGATTTGGAATGTCATGTGATGGAAGCTTATGGTTGGATAATCCGATTTCTACTCCATATTTAGCATCTATTGCCATTAAGGCGGCTGAACTCCAAGGTAGGAAAGCTGGAATTCGCTTCCTACGGAAACTACAGGAAATGGTCTTTCTTAAAAAGCAAAACATTTCTACATTCGAGGTTTTACGAATTTGCGCAGAAAAGGTGGGATTGGATGTTAATGAATTTATATCAGATATCCATTCGAACAGTGCAGCGAAAGCATTTCAATGTGACTTGAAAATTACATCCGAAATGGAAGTGACAGAAATTCCAACTCTTGTTTTCTTTAATGAAAATATTGAAGATGAAGGGATTAAAATCACTGGTCATTATTCATATGATGTATATGTTCAAATCATTGAAGAAATGTTACAAGAGGAACCCGTTCGATCAAGCCCGCCTCCATTAGAAGTATTCCTTAAACAGTTTGAATTGGTAGCCTCTAAGGAAGTTGCCGTTGTATATAATAAGACGATACAAGAGGTTGAACGTGAGTTAAAAAAGCTTCAATTAAAACATCGAGTTGAAAAAATCCCCGTAAAACATGGAACATTTTGGAAATTTATAGAATAAAAATAAACCTTCCCCATAAAACACATTTTTATGGGATCTTTTTATAAAGAAAACTCGCCGATTGGCGAAGACAGAGACGTAGTTGCACTGATACTGTTTTCCTAAAAATTGCTACGCCTGAACTTCTCCAGCGTAGCAATTTTATACTTTCCTAAGAGTACAACGAAAAAGACCTTGCAAATGCAAGGTCTTTTCAAATTAAATACGAACAAAGGGGATGGGAGAAATTTTTCACGGTCAAACAAAGGGGTATATGTTTGCTTGTGATCAACTTCACGCCATAAATATATCATGGAGGATGCCGACTGACAATAGGTTTGAATTTTATTTCACATATTTGTCAAAAACACAGTCTTATTATGGGTTCTACAGACATATAAATGAATAGAATCAGTGATGAATGTTACACATTTAAACTTTTTTGAGGTGAACGGATTGAAGAAAATAACGATCATCCTTTTTGTTCTATGTTTTGCCGTTTCCTTTTTCTTGCAATTATTAGGTTTAATGAGATTGATTCCACTCTATATTACTTCTCCTATCCTATTTATTTCACTTTTTTTATTCCTCTTTCATTTTAATAATCGAACGAGATTCAAGGGATTCTAACGAATGATTTATAGATCATCCCAAAAAGGAGCTAAAGTTCAGCTCCTTTTCTTTGTTATAACAACTGTTCTAGCTCTGTTAATTTCTCATCAAATACTTTGCATGCATCTAGAATTGGTTTGTTACTTGTCATATCCACACCTGCTTTTTTCAATACTTCAATTGGATAATCAGAGCTTCCTGATTTCAAGAAATCAATATAGCGTTTAACCGCTGGTGCTCCCTCAGTTAAGATTCCATTACTTAAAGCAGCTGCTGCACTAAAACCAGTTGCATATTGATAGACATAGTAATTGTAATAGAAATGAGGAATACGAGACCACTCTAATCCAATTTCTTCATCAATAATCATATCTTCAACACCGTAATACTTTTTATTTAATTCATAGTAATCTTTTGTTAAACTCTCAGCCGTTAATGCCTCACTATTTTGTGCCTTTTGATGAATTAAATGCTCAAACTCCGCAAACATCGTTTGTCTAAAAACAGTCCCTCTAAAGCCTTCCAAATAGTGATTTAATAAATAAATTCGCTTTTGCTCATCATTAATGGTCTTTAATAAATAATCATTTAATAACGATTCGTTCGTAGTTGAAGCTACTTCTGCAACAAAAATAGAATAGTTTCCATATGGATATGCTTGAGTTTTTCTTGTGTAATAACTATGAACAGAATGACCAAACTCATGTGCAAGTGTAAATAAATTATTGACATTGTTCTGCCAATTCATTAACACATATGGATTCGTTCCATATGAGCCAGATGAATAAGCGCCACTCCGCTTTCCTTTATTTTCATGAACATCAACCCAACGATTTTCGAAACCCTCTTTTAACACATTCGTATACTCTTCACCAAGTGGCGCAAGACCGTTTAAAATGATTCCCTTTGCTTCTTCATAACTGATTTCCATTTTTACATCTTTCACAAGCGGTGTGTATAGATCATACATATGTAGTTCATCTAAACCAAGCACTTTTTTCCGAAGCTTGATATAACGATGTAATAATGGCAATTGATCATTAATCGTACTCACCAGATTTTCGTATACACTTTCAGGGATATTATTTTCAGAAAGGGCTGCATGACGTGCAGACGAATAATTTCTCACTCGTGCATAAAAGTTATCCTTTTTGATGTTTCCACTTAAAGTACTAGCAAACGTATTGCGGAATTTCCCATAGGTTTCATAAACCGCTTTAAACGCATCTCGGCGTACCCTTGGATCAGCGCTCTCAAGAAAACGACTAAAACGTCCATGCGTTACTTCCATTTCTACTCCGTTTTCATCCTTAATGACCGGAAAGGTAAGATCCGCATTATTCAACATACCAAAGGTATTTCCTGATGCCCCAAATACATCAGAAGCCTCTGCCAATAATGCTTCTTGATCAGCGGACAAAACATGCGGCCTTTGTAGATTGATTTCATCTAGAGAATGCTCGTACAACTTTAATTCTACTTTCTCAGATAAAAAACCATTCAACCTGCCTTCATCCATGGACAGGAGTTCTGGAACGATAAAAGCAAGTTGACTCGCTGCTTGAGAATATAAGTTCTTCATACGATCATCGAGACCTTGATAAAACGAATTCGTCGTATCTTGATCATACCGCATATGAGAGTAGGCATATAATTTTCCAAGCCGCTCCAATAATTGATCCTGATATTGCAAAGCATCATAAAGAATGTCTGCACTTTCACTTAATTTCCCTTCAAACTCTTTAACAGCAGGAATCAGTGCCTTCACTTCTTGAAATTCCGTTTCCCAACTTTCATCACTTGCAAAAATATCCTCTAATCTCCATGTATCCTCGACTGCAATCTCACTTCTTGACGGAAGTTTATTTACTGTTTCTTCATTTGCCATCATAATCCTCCATTCATACTTTCAATTACCCAAAAGGGATAATAGTATTTTCTCTAAGTTTACCGCAATTCCCTTCCATATTAAAAAGATAACACTTTTAGTTTATGTTAGAAGTGTCTTTTTCATTTGCATCATCAACTAAAAAGAATCGGAGCAAATTCTTTATAAAAGGCATCCTCCATTTCGAGCTGTAAAACGAAATGCTCTGGTACGATAAGTTTCCTTTTTATGCGAAAAGTATTCGGGTTTAGTAGCTCCAACACACCTAATCGGACTAATAAATGTAGATATTCTGCTAACGGAAGGGTCGGACTAATTTGAGGGACTAATGGAAGTGTACGCAATTTAATTTGCGACTTATGAACGTGTTGCATAAAACTACGAAAAACCATGCTAAATGTTAAGATCTCTCCTGCCTTTTTTTGATGAAGATGGTCTTTAAACACATACGCTTGCCATATAAGAGGTGCCGTTTCAATTACTGGAGCGTTCGGAACGGGTAAACCAATAAAAGAAGGTAGCAGAGTACAGTTTAAGGAGGCATGATACATTTCTCTTAAAAATTCATTTTGATGATAGCCTTGTAGATGAATGTTTGACTTTTGTGCACGTATCTCTCTTTTCCAATCTGCGCTATTGAAAGAAATAGAAGCAGGCGATGGATTCAGTAACTGTTCAAAATTATTCTGTTGAATAGGGATCATAGAAAATTGAGTAAGAGCATTTTTAGTGGATAGCGGTGTTATATTTCGTAAGAGGATAAATGTTTTTAAAGTGGAACAGTATGCGGGGATAACCCACTGTCCTGAGGGGCTCTTGGTTAGAAATAAATAATCGAAGTTTGAAAGAGAGATTTTCTTTTCTCCTTTTCGTTTAATGTTTTTTCCACCCATAATCCAAATAGGCGTTATTCTTCTTTTCTGATACTGCTTGGTTCTCTTGCTCATTAACTCAGTTGGAATCGTGGAACATTGAAATTCAAGTGCAAAACTCTTTTGATCATAGAGTACCCCAATGTCTGGACGTTGCCGGATACTAGGATCATAGGGTTCCAACTTTGGACATAGCTTCTGATTTTCAAGCCATTGAAGTAATTGCAACTTTCCACTCAAATGGTATTCGGATTCTCTTTCATAATTTTCCACACAGAATGAACCTTTTTGATGAGCAAAATGTTCCATTCGCCTACTGCCTATTTTCATCATCACTTTTTCTTTGCATTCTGGACATTGAAATTCCTGATCTTCTCGTATCCTCCTTAATGTCTCCTTTGGAAGCCTCGGCAGCAAACTAAACGGTGTTCCATCTTTTTTGACAGCAGTCAACATAAACTCTCTCTCCTTTCTATGAATACATTCGCTATTATCGAATGTATTCCTTCTCTTAATTTAAAAAATCCGTCCTAATTGAACGGATTTTTTATAGGAGTGGAGAGAGTAACCGAGATGTCGACTCCAGAAGTCGATATCCCAAATTTCTTTTTTGAAAAACTTCATAATCAATTCGTTTGGAACTATGCAAGTCATTCTCATATTCACTCACCAATTTTTTTGTACTCTCGGTTCTATAAAGGAATACATTGACTTCAAAATTCAAATGGAAACTTCTCATATCCATATTAGACGTACCAATGGAAGCAAGTTCATGATCCACAATGATGATTTTACTATGCATGAATCCTTTTTCATATTCGTAAATTTTGACACCTGCTTCTAATAACTCTGGAAAATAGGAACGTGAGGCATGAAAGACAATTCGTTTATCCGGGTTCTTCGGCACAAGTAACCGAACATCAATTCCACTTAAAGCAGTAATTTTCAGGGCAGAAAATATATCCTCGTCTGGGATAAAATACGGCGAGGCAATCCAAACCGATTTCCTTGCTGACGTAATCATTGCGAAGAAAATGTTTTTGATCACACTATGCTCATTATCCGGTCCGCCGGCAATCAATTGAACTCCCCCATGCTCATTTTCCTTTAGGAGCGGAGATAAATACTCTGACGTTAATAAACTTTTATCCGTCATATAATACCAGTCCTGTAAGAAAATGAGCTGTAGGGATCGAACCGCTTCACCCACTAACATCAAATGAGTATCACGCCAAAAGCCATAATTTTCATGTCGGCCCAGATACTCATCACCAATGTTGAGTCCTCCAACAAACCCCAGGCTTCCATCAATGACAATAATTTTTCGGTGATTACGAAAGTTAAATTTACTATTCAAAAAAGGAAGTTTCACTGGACCGAATAGGACCATTTCGATTCCCTCTTTTTTTAGATCATCAATATATCGCTTTGAAAGTTTCCAGGATCCGACTGCATCATATAAAAAACGAACTTTTACCCCTTCACGGGCTTTTTGAATAAGAACCGATTTTATCTTATTCCCTATTTCATCATCTCGAACTATATAATATTCAAGATGGATATGATGAACGGCTCCAACTAACGCCTCTAGTATGGCTTTAAACGTCTCTTCCCCATTTGCTAATACCTTTGTATCGGTTCCAAACGAAATCGGACTATTCCCTAATTTCTGTGCCAAATAAAAGAGCTTTTTTTGATGCGTCCCAGCTTGTTTAATTTTCCTCTCACTGACAGGGTCAACGCCTTCATGCTGCATAAAGGTTTGTTTATCAAGAAAATACTTTTTTCGAAACATCCTTTCCTTTCGATAATTACGACCAAACAAGAGATAAAAAATAAACCCGACAATTGGAAAGCCACCCAAAACAATAAGCCATGTTAAGGTTTGTGTAGGATGACGATTTTCAAGGAAGATCACAAATCCGATTACAATCACTGTCAAAGAAATCAAAATACTTATATATCCAAATAATCCACTAATACTCGTCATATAAGTATCAATCAAATATAGAATAGTAGCGATTATCATGAGAAAAAGAATCACTTTAACCGTATTTTTCATTTCTACCTCCAACAAAAAAATCCATTGTGCCATTGTGTAAGACTTTTCATGCATGATGCCCTCGTAAAGAAAACTCGCCGATTGGTGAGCCTGCAAGGCGATGATTAGGCGTAGTTGCACTGATACTGTTTTCCTAGAAATTGCCACTACGCCGAACTTCTCCAGTGCTGCAATTTTATGCTTTCCTAAGAGTGTAAAAAAACCGATTCCTACATAGGAATCGGTATCGTTATTTAAAGTGCTTTCTGATTTCAGCAAATACGTCGGAGTTCATGATCATTTTACCGTATTCCTCAATCCGATAAATGGTCAACGGAGTTTCACTACCATACTCAAGGAGAACACTTAATATTGTATCAATCTTATTTTCTTCATATTCATCCTCAGAGAATTCTGTATATAAATAATAACTTCCCTCAAAGAAATATAGTTTCGTTGCCAACTCATCTAAACCATTTCGTTTTGAGAGGGAAATTAAATCTTCAAAGTCTTGAAACTTTAAGAGAAAATCCATGGAATCTTCATAATTAGAGTCCAGATCATCTTGTAGGTCGAAATGGGAATTTAGAATATCTTCCATTCGATGTTCACCAGATAAATCACCAAACTTATCTTCAGGTAGCGGAAGTTCCAATTTGTGACCATCTTTGGAAAGTTGAGCTTTTGTAACTAGAATTTCTAGTCCTTTATCAAGAGCTTGAACTTGAATCCATAGAGGTCCTTCGACCATGAAATCCTCTTCACGATGTACCTCATCCATCATTTCCCAGAAAAGTTCTTCACTGCGATCGCGATTATACCAGATTTCGTCACGATCAAACCCTCTTTCTTCCATATCGATGTAAGAAATATAGAACTTCACGGTATGATCATTAATACGCTCAATTTCCATATAGCAACACTCCCTTCCTGCTTTGGTTGAAGGGAAAAAATACCCCCATATAGACAACAACTAAACTATTTTCTCCCTTTATCTTTATGCTTTTTACCCATATTGCATACTATTTTTACCTTGTACTCATATATTATGATAAAAAAACAATAAAGGGAATTAAAAAGACACAAGTTTCATAAAACCATTATGTGCCTATTTATCTTAACCTTTATTTTAGCAAAGACTACATAATTTGAAAAGAAAAAGGCAGTCCTTCAGGAATATCAAAATCACTCTTTCTTCCCTTCAAAAAAACTCATTATGATCCTATGTATTTTGCATAATAAGATTTAGCTTTAACTGTATCATTCGTACCATGGACAAGCACGCGCCCATCTTTAAAAATAGCCATTCTAATTTCTTCATCTGGAAAGAATTGAATTAAATAGGGGTTTTCCATCACTTTCCCATTTTTCCTTAAACGATCGGCCATTTCTCCCATATTCATTTCGATTCTATTACGAGAATTGATTTGTACCGTATCGCGCCCACAAAGGGTCGTATACATAACCTGTTGATTAGAAGATCGATCAAGGAATTCAAATTGGTGGTGGACGCATGTTGGACAGTCTTCATTTCGTCCATTTGATACGTCCATTTGTAAACTAGAATTAAACCACACATCTAGTTGTTCTAGATTTGGATTGCTTTTTGCGCCTACTAATAGTTTTATAGCCTCCATTGCCTGATAGGAGCCGATAATATCTGTGATCGGTGATAGAACGCCGACTGTATCACAGGTTTCATTTAATCCTTGTGGCACATTCGGAAAAAGACAGCGATAACAGGGTGTCTTCCCCGGAATAATAACAGAAAAAATTCCTCTTGAGCTCACCGCGCCTCCATGAACCCATGGAATTTGATGCTTAACAGCTACATCGTTTATTAAATACCTGGTTAAAAAATTATCTGTTCCATCTAAAATAATATCAAATCCAGCTAATAAATCCTCTGCATTATCAAGATTCAAATCAGCAATAATCCCTTCAAGTTTGATGGAGGAATTAATCTGACGAAGCCTCTTCTCAGCTGCAATCACTTTTGGAAGGTGATTGGCCGCATCCTCTTCGTAATAAAGGGTTTGTCGCTGTATATTCGATAATTCAACAAAATCACGGTCAATCATCCGAATATGACCGACACCTGATCGGACAAGGTGATTGGCTATAACGGTCCCTAATGCCCCCATCCCCACAATCACAGCATGACTCTCTACCAATTTTCTTTGCCCGCTTTCTCCAATCGGTTGAAAAAGGACTTGACGTGAATATCGTTCCCACTTTTCTTCCATTTTTATCCCCACTTTTTCCCTATTGTTTTTTCTATGAAAACTTACATTTATATATAGATAACTTCTGGAAAATTTACTCTCATCTAGACATGATTAAAGATTTTATAACATATTTATTTTATATTTAACAGAAATAATGTAAAATTATTAATATATTTAAATTATTTTCATTTCACTAAATTTAAAAATAGAAACTTAACTCAAAAAATTGGAAGAGGTGACGTACACGATGAATCTTGGAGGTTTTATGAACAAAGAGGTTTTAGTAGATCTAACATCCGGCACAATCGATTATCGAGCTGTAAACGAAGAGGATGCTAGAAAATATATTGGTGGCCGAGGTCTTGGTGTAAAGTATGTGCTGGATAATGGTCCACAAGTAGAACCCTTATCGGAAGAAAATATTTTATGTATCATGACAGGTCCTGTCACTGGTTCACGTTCATCCATGAGCGGCCGTCTTTGCGTTGTGACAAAATCACCTTTAACAGGGACCGTAACTGATTCCCATATGGGCGGTTGGACTGCAGCACGTCTAAAATGGGCTGGCGTTGACAATATTATTTTCAAAGGTAAAAGTGATCATCCTGTGTATCTGTATATTGAAAATGGACAAGCTGAACTTCGTGATGCTTCAGAAATTTGGGGGCAAAGTACACGCACAACCGTTAAAGCAATGCAAGATAAATATGGTAAAGAGGATTTAAGCGTTATGACAATCGGTCAAGCTGGTGAAAATATCATCCGCTTTGCTGGATTTATGAATGAACATGACCGATCTGCAGGTCGTGGTGGTACAGGTGCCGTTGCGGGCTATAAACATTTAAAAGCCATTGTAATAAAGGCTGCACAAAAAGGGAATATGCCACAACCAAAAAATCCAGATGAGTATAAACTTGCCAATAAAAAAGCAGTAAAGGCCCTTCTTGAAGGTGGTTTAACAGCACCTAATAAAGGTGGTCTATCTGTATATGGCACAAACGTACTGATGAACTTAATCAATGAGGTAGGGGCTTTGCCAACGAAAAACTCTCAAGTTAGCCATTGGGATAAAGCCGATTTAATCAGTGGAGAATTTGTGAATAAGCACCTTCTTGTTTCCAATAACACCTGTCATGCTTGTCCAGTAGGATGCAAAATCGAAGTAGAAGTGAAACAAGGAAAATACAAAACGAGAGTAGAAAGTGTAGAATTTGAATCTGCTTTTGCACTTGGATCAAACTGCTTAGTAAGCGATGCGGAAGCTATCTCATACTTGATTGATATGTGTAACGAATATGGCCTAGATACCATTGAACTCGGGCATGCTTTCTCTGTAACCATGGAAGCCTACGAGAAGGGCTTAATCAAAGAAGAACTTAATTGGGGCGATGCGGATGCTATGATTGAGCTTACAAAGAACATTGTTTTCCGCCAAGGCTTAGGTGACGTACTTGCAGAAGGACCTGCTCGTGCAACTGAGTTATGGGGAGCTCCTGAACTTTCGATGTCTGTAAAAGGGCAGTCCATTCCTGCCTATGACCCACGTGCAATTCAAGGAATTGGTCTAGGGTACGCAACAAGCAACCGTGGTGCCTGTCATTTACGAGGGTATTCCGTTGCGAGTGAAATTGCTGGAATCCCAGAACCAACTGATCGTCTGAAGGTAGAAGGAAAAGGTGAATTGTTGAAGATATTCCAAGACTTGCATTCCTTCTCTGACTCTATGGATATTTGTAAGTTCTCAGCCTTCTCTGAAAATGCAGAGCACTATGCAGAACAATACAGTACCATGACTGGAATTCGAATTAAGTGTAGAAGATGTCATGAAAACAGGAGAACGTATCTATAATTTAGAAAGATATTATAATAACCTTGCAGGATTTAACAAACCTGAGGATGACTTCCTGCCAAAACGTTTCACAGAAGAACCGGCAACAGGTAATAGTGCTGGAGAACTCAGCCATTTGGATGAATTGCTAAAAGATTATTATGAAGTTCGTGGCTGGAAAGATGGTGTAGTTCCAGAGGAAAAACTCCGCGAACTTGAAATCATCTCTTAATAGAAATAGTAATCTATCTAAAAAAGGGTTTTTGTCCTCAAGGACTGAAACCCTTTTTATCTTTTAACATGATCTTAAAGCCATTCATTCTATCCCCCAACCCGGATCGTTTTATAGCGATATTTTTTTATAAGTTCTTCCAGCACCTTATCATTTTCAGCAAAGAAGCGAATATGTACCGCATTCACCTTAAACACAGCAGTAAAAGTAATTTCCTCTTCCCTAAGGATTTGAGCACTCCACCCATCACCCTCATAAACAAATGGAAATGAATTGGTTTTTCGATTTCCTCCTAATTCCTCAAGGTACCCACCAAGAACCTGAAGTCGAATTCCACGAAACTCTAGATTTATTTCTGTCATTTAACCACCTGCTACTGGAGGAAAAAGGGCAAACTGATCTGTATCCAAAACCTCTGTTTGCAAATTATTTTCATGAATGATATTCCTCCCATTTATATATACGGCAACAAACGGCTTTAATTGCTTTTCGGCAGTAAAAATTTCCTCTTCCAAGCCAGGAAACATCGTAATCATTTTATCCAATACATCAATAACCTGATTCCCTTCTGGTTGAACTTCAACCGTAACCCCACCACAAATATCACGTAAATTCGCAAATACTTTCACAATCAAGATCATCAGGCCCCCTTTTAGTTTAAAATAGTCTTTATGTCTATAGTCCTGACTATTTTCAGTTGAATATAAAGAAAACTCGCCGATTGGCGAGCCTGCAAGGCGAAGACAGAGGCGTAGTTGCACTTATACTGTTTTCCTAGAAATTGCCCCTACGTCGATCTGCTCCCGCGCTGCAATTTTATACTTTCTTAAGAGTGCAAAAAAAAGCGGGCTCATTTTATTGAGCCGGCTTTTTCAGTTTACAAGTCGTTGAGCTTCAAGTAGATGGAATGTCCGAACTCTTCTTGGAAGGAATCTTCTAATTTCATCCTCATTATATCCTACTTGTAATCTCTTTTCATCAATGATGATCGGTCTCCGTAATAATCCAGGATTATCTTGAATTAATTGAAATAACTCATGCAATGGCATTGTTTCAAGATTCACATCAAGCTTCTGAAAAGATTTAGAACGAGTAGAGATAATTTCATCCGTACCATCTTCAGTCATGCGAAGAATTTCTTTAATTTCTTCTATGGATAATGGTTCTGAAAAAATATTTCTCTCTTTATACGGAATATCATGTTCTTCTAGCCAAGCTTTGGCTTTTCTACATGACGTACAACTTGGCGATGTGTATAATTTGACCATTTAAATCCACTCCCTATTCGATAGAATCTATAATAAATTTGTAAAAGATTTTGATTATTTGTCGATTATTAAATTAAAATGACTTCAATTAAGTAATTTATATTGTTAATTATACACCATTAAATATTGTTTTGGTATCCTTTTTTCAAAAAAAGTTTTTTAATAAATCAAATTATTATTTGATTTCTATTCATAAAGAACCTACCCTTTTAAAACGTTTCAGAAAGCAAAAAGTTTCACTTCTAGGTTTTTTTTTACTAAAGACGAAAAAAATCAGCCTGAATAGAGGAAATATGGGGGAAATCGCGAAATAATAAAAAAACACATCTTTTACTTCTTTGTTTTCAGCTAATTTATACTTGTCCATTATTAATTTCTTCTCAAAATGAGGTATTCATAGATCTATTCAATTTATCATTCATTTCGACTTTAATTTATGTAAGAATAATATTGAATTCTCAATTGATGTTCAAATAATGAAAATAGACAGCCTGTTTTTTAAATGGTACACCAACTTTTTAGATAAACGGCCTAAATCCCTTTAAATAATTTGAATATTTAGATATAATAAGGATAGATTTCATTTACCTATCATGGTCTTTGAAACCGATATGAATGGAGGTCCAAAATGGCTGGTTTTTTTATAGATTTTATAATAGTGGCAGTCCTTATTATTGGCATAACGGCTACAAATGGAGTCATACTAAATGGAATTGGTACAAAATTATTCGGTGGGAAAAAGGTACTGCAATTTGTTCATCAATCCAATAGAATGCAAACAGGCTGGAAAAATGTTGGTGGAAAAAAACGATCTCAAAAATGAGATCGTTTTTATTAGTTTGGATACTTCGCTTTTAATTCTTTATATTCCTTCTCAGAACAATAAACAAAATGGTTTGCTCTAATTTCACGCATTTCCAACTGTTCATCTGCTTCATAATGATGTGAGGCAGGGTCATATGTTATCCGCTTACGTGTTCTTTCTGTATCTGGATCTGGCAATGGAATCGCAGATAATAACGATTGAGTATATGGATGCATTGGATTCTCGTACAAATCATTTGCATTTGCTAGTTCGACTAACTTCCCAAAATACATGACTCCAATTCGATCGCTTATATACTTAACCATTGAAAGATCATGGGCAATAAATAAATAAGTCAACCCTTGCTCACGTTGAAGTTTTTTCAATAAATTAACCACTTGTGCCTGAATAGAAACATCCAGTGCAGAAATCGGTTCATCGGCAATAATAAAATCAGGTTTAACAGCTAATGCACGGGCAATACCAATCCGTTGCCTTTGTCCACCTGAAAATTCATGCGGATAACGGTTTGCATGCTCTTTATTTAATCCAACTGTTTCTAACAGTTCATAAACTCGTTCCATTCTTTCCTTTTTGCTGCTTACCAACCCATGAATATCAATACCTTCCGCGATTATATCAGCTACAGTCATACGTGGGTTTAAGGAAGCATACGGATCTTGGAAAATCATTTGCATTTTTCGGTTGAATTTTTTTAACTCAAGCCTAGACTTTTTACCATGAACATCTTCACCGTTAAATAGAACCTGTCCATCTGTTGCATCGTATAATCGGATTATACTTCTTCCAGTAGTGGATTTTCCACAACCAGATTCCCCAACAAGGCCTAATGTTTCTCCTTTATAAATATCAAAAGAAACACCATCTACTGCCTTAACCATATTTGATTTTCCTACATTAAAATATTGTTTTAGGTTTTTAATTTCTATTAATTTCTCAGTCATTACTTTTTACCCTCCTCTACTAAAATCGGTTTTTCAAAATTAGAGGGTAATTTTCGGATGCGGCGTTTTACAGACTCCGGTGGATCCACTTCTGGAGCTTCCGGATGAAGAAGCCATGTTCTCGCAAAATGAGTATCAGAAATTTGGTACATTGGTGGTTGCTCCTCAAAATCAATGGCAAGTGCGTACTGATTTCTTGCAGCAAACGCATCTCCTTTTGGAGGATTTGTTAAATCAGGTGGTGTACCAGGTATGGCATCAAGCTCCGCTTCATCATCATTATCGAGACTAGGCATCGACGCAAGCAATCCCCATGTGTATGGGTGTCGTGGATCGTAAAAAATCTCATCTACTGTTCCTGTCTCAATAATCTGACCTGCATACATAACGGCAACGCGATCAGCTACATTTGCCACAACCCCTAGATCATGGGTAATAAAAATAATTGATGTATCCATTTTGGCTTGTAATTCTTTCATTAACTCAAGAATTTGAGCTTGAATGGTCACATCCAAAGCAGTTGTAGGTTCGTCAGCAATCAAAAGCTTAGGACTAGCAGCCAAAGCAATCGCGATCATGGCCCGTTGTCTCATCCCACCAGAAAATTCATGAGGATATTGGTTTACCCTTTTTTCTGGCATTGGAATTCCTACCAATTTTAGTAGTTCAATGGCTCTTTCTTTTGCAGCGCCTTTTGCCATGTTTTGATGTTTCATTAACACTTCCGAAATTTGTGTACCCACTCTCATGGTTGGGTTTAAGGAAGTCATTGGATCTTGGAAAATCATACTCATTTCTTTTCCACGAATCGATTCCATTTGTTTTTCGGTTTTAGAAACAATATCTGTGCCATCAAACAATATTTGCCCTCCTGTAATTTTACCAGGTGGCTTCGGAATAAGTTGCATTAATGTTTGTGCCGTTACACTTTTTCCTGAACCAGATTCACCAACGATCGCTAATGTTTCCCCTTTATATAAGTCAAAGGAAACACCACGAACAGCTTGTACATCTCCCCCATACGTATGGAATGAGACGTGTAAATCTTTGACTTCTAATAATTTTTCCATATTCTCACTCCTATTTACGTGATCGTGGGTCTAGAGCATCTCGTAAGCCATCACCAATAACATTAAATGCAAATATGGTTAAACATATAAACGTTGCTGGAAAGAGTAAACGCCATGGAAAATACCTTAATGCAGGTAGTCCATCTGACGCCATGGTTCCCCAGCTTGCTATTGGTGGAGTTAATCCTAATCCTAGAAAACTTAGGAAAGCTTCAGTGAAGATGGCTGACGGAATCGTTAATGTCATTGTTACAATAATGGGTCCCATTGCATTTGGAATTAAATGTTTGCTCATAATTCTGGATGTACCTGCCCCAAGTGTACGTGAAGCTAATACATATTCTTGACCTTTTAACGAAAGTACTTGTCCACGAACAATACGTGCCATATTTACCCAACCTGTAATTGACATCGCCAAAATCATTGTGCTCACATTTGAACCTAGTACAACCATAAGTAAAATAACAAGTAATAAATAAGGAATTCCAGCTAACACGTCGGCAGCACGCATCATATACTCGTCGATTCGACCACCTTTATACCCAGCAATTCCTCCCCAAAAGACGCCAATTGTTAAATCAATCAATGCTGCTGCAATACCAATAAATATAGAAATCCGGGCACCTTCCCAAGTACGCGTAAACACATCACGTCCCAAATCATCTGTTCCAAACCAATGGTCAGAAGATGGGGGTTGGTTTTTATTTGCTAAATCATTTGTTGCATAATCATAACCTGTCATATAGGGTCCAAAGATTGCCATGAAGATTAATAAAATGAGAATAACTACACCTACCAAGGCAAGCTTGTTTTTACGAAATCGATAGAATACATCTTTCCAAAAGGAAAGACTAGGCTTTGAAATTTTTTCAACTTCTGAACTTTTAGTGCCAACGACTATAAATCGATCCTTTATTTCCATTGTTTACTCTCCTTTCTTTCCGGCCGCTAATTTAATGCGCGGGTCTATAAGCCCATATGCAATATCGACAAGGAGAATACATACAAGTAGGATAATACTATAAAAAGCAGTTATACCCATAATGACTGTGTAATCACGATTCGTAATACTCGTAACAAAATGTGAACCTAAGCCTGGAATACCAAAAATTTGCTCGATCACAAAACTTCCTGTAATAATTCCCGCCGAAAGAGGCCCCATATAGGAAACAACAGGTAGCATCGCATTTCTTATTGCATGTTTTATTGTAATAACACCTTTACTTAATCCTTTTGACTTTGCAGTTTTAATATAGTCATTTGCTAATACTTCAAGCATGGATGAACGAGTAAGCCGAGCTATATAGGCCATCGGGGAGGCTGCAAGTGCTAGCGCGGGTAATACGGTGTGCATAGGAGATTCCCATAAAGCCACAGGAAAAATATGCATTTTCATAGCAAGGAAATATTGTAATAAAGTAGCAAGGATGAAGGATGGCATAGATATCCCGAATACCGCTACAATCATGGAACTGTAATCTGGCCACTTATTTTGATTTAAAGCAGCTATAACGCCTAATAGAACTCCAATCGCAACGGCGATAAGGATCGCTTCTGCTCCTAATGCCAAAGAAACAGGAAATCCATCATTAATTAAATCATTAACTGTTTGACTTTTATATTTAAAGGATGGACCGAAATCCCAATTTGCTATCCTTACTAAGTAGTCCCAATATTGAGCATACCAGGGCTGATCTAAACCATAAAAGGCATTCAAGTTTGCTTCAATTTCAGGAGGTAACTGTTTTTCGGATGTAAAAGGGTTTCCCGGTGCCATTCGCATTAAAAAGAATGTTGCTGTGATAATCAGCCATAATGAGCCCAACATATACAGCAGACGTTTTCCAATATATTTAGCCAATGTCAAACACCTCCAATTATTATTATCAAAAGTACAAGCTTCTTGGATGAGGAACATCGACATCAGCATGTTCTATGCCAGTCAACCCTCAGGAGATTAGACAACCTGTACTTGATTACTTTCAAAGTTTGAAAAAGTTGAATTTTAATACCTATTCAGAAAACGAAGGTATATGGGCCACTACCCATATACCTTTCGTTATGAAATCAACTATTATTCAAAGTGTGCCCATTTAAATTGAACATCACCGAGACCAGATACGGCAACATCTTTTAAGTTATCCGCTTGCACCCAGTTATTTGTATAGAAGTAAATTGGAATAACAGGCATTTCTTCCATAAATATGGCTTCAGCTTGTTTTAACAGTTCTTGACGTTTTGCTGCATCTGCTTCTGTAGAAGATTGATCCAATAACGCTTGGAACTCTTTATTTTCCCAACCTGTATCATTATTCCCACCATCTGCAGCATAATACAACTCAAGGAAGTTGATCGCATCGTTGAAGTCACCTAACCAGCCCATACGAGCAATGTTGTAATCAAGTGCATCTACTTTGTCAATATATACTTTCCACTCTGAATTATCTAATGTTACTTCAACACCTAAATTTTTCTTCCACATATCTTGAACGGCTTGAGCAATCTTTTGATGTCCTTCATCTGTGTTAAATGAAAGTCCGATTGCTGGAAGTTCCGAAACATCTTTAAGCCCTAGTTCTTCTAAACCTTTTTGTAAATATTCTTTTGCTTTTTTTACATCGTTATCTTTGAAGTACCCTTTTTCATTTTCAGGGAACATCGTTGGAGGAACGATGGCCATTGCTGGCAATTGTCCACCTTGTGTAACATTGTCAATAAGTTCTTGGCGATTGATAGCTAAGGCAAATGCTTTACGAATATTTGCATTGTTGAAAGGTGCAACAGTTGTATTTAATTTGTAATTGTAAATACCTGCAATGGACTCTGTGTGAAGTCTACCTGCATCTTTAAGAGATTGTAATGCATCTTGTGGTAGTTCTCCATTTGGCATACCTGCCCAGTCAAGTTCACCGCTGTCAAACATTGATAATTCCGTATTTGCATTGTTTACCATGATCATTGTGATTGAATTTAATTTTACAGTATCAGCATCCCAATAATCTGCGTTTTTCTCTAATACAACTTTTTCTGAGTGTGACCATTCTGTTAATTTGAAAGGTCCGTTTGTTGTATAGTTGTCTCCAGCATCATTTGCCCAGTCCGGATTTGCCTCAGCAATTTTGCTGTTTACTGGTAAATAAGTATAGAAAGCTGTTAGTTCTAAAAAGAATGGAGTTGGATTAACAAGCTTTACTTCTAAAGTCTTGTCGTCAATTGCTTTTACCCCAACTGCATCCACTGTACCTGTTCCTTCGTTGAATGCTTGTCCACCTTCAAGATAATAAAGTTGGTAAGAATAAGAAGAATTGTTTGCAGGATCGAGCGCCCATTTCCAAGCATATTCAAAATCCTTTGCGGTTACAGGATCACCATTTGACCACTTAGCATCACGAAGTGTGAATGTATATGTTTTTTGGTCGTCAGAGATTTTAACATCTTCCGCAGCAGCTAATTCTGCTTTACCTTCCAAGTCAATTCTTGTTAATCCCTCAAGTACTTGACGAAGAACTGTCCCTGAAGTTGAATCCTCTGCTAAGCCAGGGTGTAAAGTTGGCGGTTCTGTTTTAATATTTATTCTTAGATCTTGTGTAGCCTTTTCTCCATCTTTACTACTTCCTGCATTATCGCCCTTGCCAGCACATGCTGCTAGGAACACGCTCAAAATAAGTAACATACTTAAAAAGAGTAATGATCTTTTTTTCATGTTATTACCTCCTCTATTTTTTTTAACAAACAATATCCTACTGTTAAGTCCATAAAAACAAATGTATATCTACAATGTAATGCTAGAATAGTGAAAATTTTTATCGCACGACTTTTTTCATAACTTTATTAGATAATAAAAAAATTTTCAATCTATTACTAGCACTAATAAAAAGTGATATCTTTAAGTTCTTAAAGAAAATATTAAAATATTGTAAAGATATGATGCTTGTCATAATAATTATAATAAAATAATTTTATATATCAAGTATAACTTTGCAGTTAATGCTTATTGATTTTGTATAATGATCTTAAAAATTCACAAATATTAAGATGCTCAATCATATTTATCATTTATAAAAAAGAATGGTTCCTATTCATTATTTTGTCAAAACTTGTTTTTTTATGTGATTGCGGTATGATATAAATATTTTATATACACATTCATTTGGGAATACTAGAGACGTCAAGTTGGAATAGGGTAACTATATGGACCATTCGTCCCTAAATCTATAGGGTCGAATGGTTTTTTGATTCTAAATTTGTTAAACTATAGTCATCATACATATCAAAAGGCTTAATTATGAGGATTCAAATAAGGAGGAAATAATTATGAAAACCATCTTTTCTGGTATTCAACCTAGCGGAACGATTACCCTCGGTAATTATATAGGTGCTTTAAAACAATTTGTTGAACTGCAAGACGAATACAATTGCTACTTTTGCATCGTGGATCAACATGCTATTACGGTCCCACAAGATCCAGTTGTCTTACGGAACAATATCCGTTCTCTAGCCGCGTTATATTTAGCAGTGGGTCTTGATCCTGAGAAAGCGACTTTATTTATTCAATCTGAGGTTCCAGCACATGCCCAAGCTGCATGGATGATGCAATGTATCTCGTATATCGGTGAACTTGAGAGAATGACGCAATTTAAAGATAAATCAGCAGGAAAAGATGCTGTCTCGGCTGCACTCTTAACGTATCCACCATTAATGGTAGCCGATATATTATTATATAGTGCAGATCTTGTTCCCGTTGGGGAAGATCAAAAGCAGCACCTTGAACTTACAAGGGATCTTGCTGAACGCTTTAATAAAAAATACAATGACATTTTCACTATACCTGAAGTTCGTATTCCGAAGGTTGGAGCTCGGGTTATGTCACTTCAAGATCCTACCAAAAAAATGAGCAAATCAGACCCAAATCAAAAAGGGTTTATTTCCATGTTGGACGAGCCTAAACAAATTGAAAAGAAAATTAAGAGTGCTGTAACCGATTCAGAGGGAATTGTTCGATTTGATATTGAAAATAAGCCTGGCGTTTCGAATCTTCTTTCTATTTATTCAATTGTTTCAGGTAAGTCAATAGCAGAGTTAGAAACTTTATATGAAGGAAAAGGCTATGGTGCATTTAAAGGGGACCTAGCAGATGTCATCATAAATGCTCTTTCTCCTATTCAACAAAAATACAATGAACTTATGGAATCAAATGAACTGGATGAGATCCTCGATAAAGGAGCAGAAAAAGCCAGACTCGTTGCTAATAAAATGGTCTCAAAAATGGAAAAAGCTATGGGTCTTGGACGAAAAAGGAAATAATCTTGTCTAG
>CAWFID010000014.1:0-87541 GCA_963815765.1 uncultured Bacillaceae bacterium | reverse complement strand
ACGTAATATTATTCTATTATCAATCCACTTCTATGGCGGAGCATAATAAATAAAAGTAATCATTCAGTCGACAGTTGATGAAAGTGACTCTCGCCTGAATATCCCACTTTGTAAAATGGTCTATACAATTGATTTTATTTACTTTATCTCATTTGTAAAGACAAGCTCTAAATAGTCAGTAATAGTATACAATGCATAGGCAATGTTGGAATTACTTACTCATTTACTGTTAAAAAGCGGCACTATGGACTGTTATATACTTTTAATAATAGAAGGGGATGTGGAAATATGGATGTAAAATTAATTAAAAAGGAACTCATGTACGAAGATATTCAGATAGGGGATACGGATTCATTTACTAAAACGATTACTGAGTATGATATTGTACAATTTGCCAGACTTACTGGTGATTTTAATCCGGTACACCTTGATCATGAGTATGCGAAGACGACACCTTTTAAAGAAAGAATTGCCCATGGCATTTTATCAGGCAGTATTATTTCTACTGTACTTGGGATGAGGCTACCTGGGCAGAACACGATTTATTTGTCCCAAAACTTCAAGTTTCTTTTACCTGTAAAAATTGGAGATACGATAAAAGCATATGTTGAGGTAGTGGAAAAAAGAGATGAAAAGAAAATCATTAAGTTAAAAACAAAAGTAATAAATCAGCGTCAGGAAATGGTGGTAGATGGGGAAGCCGTCGTTATGAAAAAATAGAAAGGTAAAAGTTCTATTCATATGACAAATAGAATACATATTGCGAATACTTCCTCTACTAAAGTTTGAATTGGATCCATCCTCAAAGGTCATTAACGATTAATAAATCTTATCATGACAAGAAACTTTCAAATCTTAACAATAGATTGGAAACATAACCTTCACTAATTTCGTAATGATTCCAATATTTAGAAAAATATTTGGAGATAATATGAACCTCAACCTTTGTTGATAAAAGATAATCGTTGGCACGAAACTTGCAAAATATTTAACTGTGAGATGGATGATTTCTTTCCATCCTTCTACTCCTATACTACAGGTTTTTAAACCTTAACTCCTATCCAATAATGGATAAAAATAAAATAAAGGAGAGAGACAAATGAACATTTACGTAATTATGAAACGTACCTTTGATACTGAAGAAAAGATTGCGATTGAAAACGGTAACATCAAAAGTGATGGTGTTGAGTTTATCATTAATCCTTATGACGAGTACGCTATCGAGGAAGGGATCGCTCTCAAGGAGAAACATGGTGGTGAAGTAACGGTCGTCACCTTTGGAGAAGAGGATGCGGAAAAAGAGCTTCGTACTGCTCTTGCTATGGGGGCTGATAAAGCGGTGTTGATTGATAGTGATGAGTTAGAAGAAGGGGATCAGTTTACAACTGCTACTATTCTAGCAACCTATTTAAAAGATAAAAACGCCAGTATAATCCTCGCTGGTAACGTAGCAGTTGATGGGGGTTCTGGTCAAGTAGGACCGCGTGTGGCCGAGATGCTAGGGATCCCGCATGTGACTGCAATTACAAACCTTACGATTGAAGATGGGAAAGCGATCATGATTCATGATGTGGAAGGGGACGAAGAAACGCTTGAAGTAGCGCTTCCTGTACTTGTGACGACTCAACAAGGTTTGAATGAACCGCGCTATCCATCTTTACCGGGGATTATGAAAGCAAAGAAGAAACCGTTAATTACCCTCGAGTTAGATGATTTAGATTTAGGAGAAGAGGATGTAGAAGCTAAAACGGAAAAGGTTGGCATCTTCCTGCCGTCAAAGAAACAACAAGGAAAAGTGTTAGCGGGTGAATTAAATAATCAAGTCCAAGAGCTAGTGTCACTATTAAAATCTGAAGCAAAAGTTATTTAAGGGAGGAGATCCATTATGGAAAGAAAAGTACTAGTTTTAGGTGAAATTCGTGACAGTGCTTTAAGAAACGTTTCATTTGAAGCGATTGCAGCTGCGAAACTGATTGCAGATGGCGGTGAGGTTGTGGCAGCTATATTTGGTGAATCAATCGGTGATGAAATCGTGAGTCTGCTTCACTATGGCGCAGACCGAGTGGTGAAGGTAGAACATCCCGATTTAAAAGGCTATACGACAGATGCTTACCAACAAGCATTACTCCAAGTAATCGACATTGAAAAGCCAGATGGGTTAATTATGGGACATACCGCACAAGGGAAAGAGCTATCCCCAAGAATTGCCACAAAGTTAAATGCCGGACTGGTGTCTGATGTGGTTAATATTGAACTGGATGGAGAAGAGGCTGTTTTCACGAGGCCGATTTATTCAGGAAAAGCGTTTGAAAAGATCAAAATTAAAGAAGGTGTGGTCATAGCAACAGTCCGCCCTAATAACATTACGACACTACAAAAGGATGAATCCCGTTCTGGTGATGTAAGCAATATCGCAGTAGATATTAAAGACCTTCGAACAACGATTAAAGATATTGTAAAAAAAGCAACAGGTGGCCTCGATTTGTCTGAAGCAAAAATGATTGTTTCTGGTGGCCGCGGGATAAAGGATGCCGAAAACTTTCAACTTTTAGAGGAACTCAGCGATGTATTAGGTGCTGCAGTGGGGGCATCACGCGGTGCTTGTGATGCAGGTTATTGCGATTATTCTTTACAAATCGGACAAACCGGTAAGATTGTCACTCCAGATCTTTATATTGCTGTAGGGATTTCAGGGGCAATACAACATTTAGCAGGTATGTCGAATTCTAAAGTGATTGTGGCGATTAATAAGGATCCAGAAGCACCTATTTTTGATATAGCAGACTACGGAATTGTAGGTGACTTATTCGAGGTTTTACCAATGTTAACCGAAGAATTCAAAAAAGCAGTAATGGGTGCGGGAGTCTAATGATCAAGATGGGAGGAAGAGATTTCCTCCCATTATGTCTAATCAAAAGGCGAAAACTCCACCCACAGGTTCAAGGGGAAAATTAGGAATCAACAGGGGGGATAAAGGATGTTAACATTGATCAATTTACTTCTTTTCCTAGCGGTGACAGGGTATGCGCTTTATTTGTTCAGCAACCTTGTATACACGAGATATTTATTTATCAAGCTTGGAAAAAAAGCGGAATTTGAACCAAATCTGAAAGAACGTCTTCAGACAGTCGTCATCAATGTGTTAGGTCAAAAGAAATTATTTAAAGACAAAAAAAGCGGCTTTATGCATTTAATCCTATTTTATGGATTTTTTATTATCCAAATCGGACTCATTGAATTAATCATAAAAGGTTTTATTAGAGGATATGAGTATCCGTTAGGTGCAGCACATAAATACTTCAGCCTTATACAAGAGTGGACGACATTCCTGATGATGTTAGCTGTCGTTTATGCTTTTTATCGTCGTTATATAGAAAAGCTTAAGCGATTGCAGTGGAAGCGTGATGGGAAAGCGGCTTTTGTTATTATCGCTTTATTCACATTAACTCTATCAATCTTGGTTTCACTAGGGTTTGAAGCGATTATGCTAGGGTCTGAACCCAATCTTGTTTATGCTCCTTTCTCAGGAATCATTGCATCCCTATTTGCGGGAATTGGAACGGCCACTGGAACCGTATTGTTTTATATTTTCTGGTGGGTACATATGATTACTGTATTTGCCTTTATGATATTTGTCCCACAATCGAAGCAATTGCACGAACTATTTGCTATGTTCAATATTTTTTTCAAGAAAACCGGTCCCGTTGGAAAACTAAGAAAAATTGATTTTGAAGATGAAGAGGCCGAGTCATTTGGTGTTGGAAAAATTGAGGATTTTACACAGCATCAATTAATTGATTTATATGCATGTGCAGAGTGCGGACGCTGTACAAATATGTGTCCCGCTTCAGGAACTGGCAAAACGTTATCTCCGATGGATCTGATGGTGAAGATGAGAAATCACTTAACAGACAAAGGTGCAGCCATTACTTCTAGACAGCCATGGGTTCCAACATTTGCTTTTAAAAACACAAAAGGAAACAAGTTAGCTTTAGCGGGTGCTGGATCTAGTGAGATAGCTGCTACATTGGAGGAAGTCAGCTTAATTGGGGACGTGATTACAGAAGAAGAAATTTGGGCTTGTACAACCTGTCGTAACTGTGAGGATCAATGTCCTGTAGCGAACGAGCATGTAGATAAAATTATTGATTTGCGCCGTTACCTTGTCCTAACAGAAGGAAAAATGAACTCAGATGCGCAGCGTGCGATGACGAATATTGAGCGTCAAGGAAATCCATGGGGATTGAATCGTAAAGAACGTATTAATTGGCGTGAACCGTTAGAAGAGCGTGTTGCCATGCCAACTGCGAAAGAATTGAAGAAGACCGGAGAAGAGTTTGATTATCTATTCTTCGTTGGATCCATGGGCTCTTACGATAACCGCAGTCAAAAGATTACACAATCATTTACTCGTCTTTTAAATAAGGCTGGAGTAAAAGTAGCCACTCTTGGAAATGAAGAAAAGAACTCCGGAGATACACCGCGCCGCCTTGGAAATGAATTTTTATTCCAAGAGCTGGCAAATGCAAATATCGAAACGTTTAAAAAGTACAATGTGAAGAAAATCGTTACGATCGACCCACATGCTTTTAACACTCTCAAAAATGAATATCCTGAGTTTGGTTTAGAGGCAGAGGTCTATCACCATACGGAATTGTTAGAAAAACTAATCAAAGAAGGAAAATTGACACCAAAGAATACAGTAGACGAAACCATTACGTATCACGATTCTTGTTACTTAGGCCGCTACAACGGTATGTATGATGCACCGCGTGAAATCTTAAAAGCGATTCCTGGTGTAAACCTAGTGGAGCCTAAGCGAAACCGCGAAAATTCCATGTGCTGTGGTGCCGGTGGAGGTCTGATGTGGATGGAGGAAGACCAAGGAACACGCATCAATGTAGCAAGAACCGAGCAGCTTCTTGAAACAAACCCAACCATTATCTCTACAGGCTGTCCATACTGCTTAACGATGATCAGTGATGGTACAAAAGCAAAAGAAGTAGAAGATCGAGTACAAACATTGGATGTCGTTGAAATTTTAGAAAAATCACTGCTTTAAGGTGAAGCTTCCATTTTTATATTTCATTAAAGGAGGAAGAACATGAGCTTTCAAAGAATATACCAAGCAAAGATTTGTACTGCAGAAGAAGCTGTCCAGTTCGTTGAGCCTGGCGAGGCCATTATTTCACCTATTAGTCCGGGAGAGCCGCCTGCCCTTTTAGAGGCACTTCCATCAAATCATCGTCTTCATGGGAATACTTTATATAGGATGCTCCCAAGTTATCCTGTATTAAATATGGAGCCCGAGACAATCAAGCAAGTTTCTATCTTCCTTTCAGCTTCTGATCGACATGCATTTAGTGAGGGAAAGATCGATTTACTACCTAACCATTTTTCCGACATACCTTCACTATTGAGGCTTTCATCATCAAAAAAAGTAATTATGGCCGCTGTATCTCCAATGGATCAAAACGGGTATTTTTCCCTTGGAACAAGTGTCAGCTACATTGGTTCATTACTGCAAGAAGCAAAAACCATTATTCTAGAAGTCAATAAAAATATGCCGCGGACCCTAGGCGAACAGAACATGATTCATATCAGCCAAGTAACGAAATTGATTGAACATGATTTTGATTTACCCTCACTTCCTGAGCCTATTCTTACCGATAAAGATGCAAAAATTGGACAAACGATCGCGGAGTTAATTCAAAATGGTGATACAGTCCAAATTGGTTTTGGATCGATGCCAAATGCGGTTATGGAATATTTAAAGGGTCATCGAGATCTTGGGATTTATACAGAAATGCTTCCTGATAAGGTTGTTGAATTATATGAAGAAGGTGTTATAACCAATTCGAATAAAAAGATTTATAAAGGAAAAACAACCGCAACATTTGCACTTGGTTCCAAAAAATTGTACGATTTTATGCACAATAATAAGGATATTCTGATGCTGCCTTGTCATGTATCAAATGATCTTCGCAATATTGCCCAACTTGATCATCTTGTCTCAGTTAATTCTACCGTTGAGATTGATTTTTGGGGTCAATGTAATTCCGAAACCATTGCTGGAAAATATTATTCTTCTACAGGTGGGCAGGGAGACTTTGCAAAAGGAGTACGCTTAACAGAAAATGGGCGAGGAATCCTTTGCCTCTATTCAACGGCAAAAAATGATAGTATCTCTAAAATTGTCCCGATGTTGTCTCAGGGAGCGGTAGTGACTACATCTAAAAATGATGTTGATACCGTCGTTACGGAATATGGAAAAGCGGAACTGAGGGGAAAAACCGTTCAAGGTCGGACAGAGGCCTTAATCAAGATTGCTCATCCAAAATTTAGAGACCAGCTCACCTTTGAGGCCATCAAGCGGGGTTTTCTTCCTCAGAAGAACTTTTTTAGAGTATAGTTAAATTTAGATTCGGCTCCCGGCTGCTTTAAAGTAGCTGTAAGCTGAATCTGTTTTCATTTTTATTGTCATATTCTACTTTCTAACCTGTCTATCGATGATTAATAAATGATTGTAGTGATCTTTCTCTCATAACCAGAACTGAATGAAGTCTACAGTTCATAAATGATATTTTGTAGAACTATGCCATTGTTAATAAGGTTATGAATATTTAGACTAATTGTAGATCAAGAACGATAATACTCTTTAAGATAAAAGTAAATTAGTAGGTGAATGGATATGATGCTTACAGATATCAATGAATTAGAGAATATGATCAATCATTTGAAAAAAGAATTAATCAAGATTGCTGAAACAACAGGCTTAAATAGTGATCTTACCCTCTGTTGTAGTCAGAAATTAGACGAACTCATCACGGTTTATCAAAAATATTTTTAACAACTGAATGAAATCTATAGTAATTTCATGTAATTCTGTAGACTCATGCCATTGTAAAGAATGTTCGGAAAATTTAAAATAAAAGTATAGAAAGAGCATGAAAACATTCATGAGAAAGTAGTTGCGAACGAATTATAAACGGGAGTTAAAGAACTATGAATTTAATGAAAGCGAATTCAAAGAAGGGAAATGGGTGCCATAATAGCAGGGGGAAACAGAGTATGAAATGACAAGAATAGTTCCACTGTGATATCAGCTATCATTTGATAGAATGGCTGAAACCTCTTTATTATTGTAAAATACTATTAATGTAAAAACATCAAAATATTCATTTTATTAAAATGGGTAAAGGGGTAAAAATAGATATGAACCAACTTATAAATTTACATGACGTATTAAACATCTATCAAAAAAACGATCTGCTTTACGTGAATGATAAAAGACATTTATTAACTCCTACTAATGCATTTGGAATATTACAGCGAGATTTAATTGACAATATTGGTATGGAACGTATGAAAACATTTTTCTTTAAATACGGATGGAATTTAGGAATCGAAGACGCAAAAGAGATTATGAAGGATCCAACGATGGATTTAGTTGAAAAAATCTTAATCGTCCCCATTTTTCATTCCTTAAAAGGGCATGTAAAAGCCACGATCACGGAAAAAAAATTCGAAGTGGAAGATGACCATGTTACAACATTCAGGTTTAAAGGAATTTGGGAAGAGTCATATGAAGCTGAACAGCATATTCAACATTTAGGTACAGCCGATCAACCGGTTTGTTATACCATTTTAGGCTACGCAAGTGGGGCAATGTCACATCTTTTAGGTGAAGAAGTACTTTTTAAAGAACATCAATGTTTAGGTCAGGGAGCCCCTTATTGTATGTGGGAAGGTCGCTTACTATCTGATTGGGAAGAACCAGTCAATAAAGAGTATATCAATAATAAAGACCTGCCTATTTTAAAGGAACTTGAACAAACGTATGAAAAGCTTCTACATGAAACAAATCATTTATCCATGGTCATGAAAATGGATCATGAACTTACAGATGCTGTTGTCAAAGGAAATAGTGTAGGAACGATTCTAGACATTGTCGAAAAGCAAATCATGAAGCCTGTTGTGGTGGAGGATCTAATAGATCAGGTTATTTTTGTAAAAGGGATGACTGACGATGAGTATGAGCCAATAAAAAAAGAGTTTCAACATTATTTAAGAAAAGCTGGTGGTATTCAGAATACCACTGAAATTCAACATTCACACTATACTAGACTTGTTTCTCCAATTTATCTACAGGGGAAAATCGTCGCCTATTGCTCGTTTCTGTATGAAGGAGAGAATAAGTTAAACTATGAAATTGACTCTATGATTATCGGTAGAGTGTCCACCGTGTGTTCATTGATTTTGTTAAATGAAAAAATAAAATTGGAATCAACGGAACGAATGAAAGGCTATTTCCTTGAAGAAATCATGAACGGAAAATATCAATCCGAACAAGAGATTATGAGTAAGGCATTCTTTATCGATTTAGATTTTACAGGTGGATATCACGCTATACATCTTAAATATAAAGTGCCAACCAAACAAACTACATTGAATCCTAGTTTTCATAATGAAATTTTCGAATATGTGACCAAATATATGTCTGATAAAGGGATTCATGTTTTAATGGGACAAAAAACGAACAGTTTATTGTTACTTTTACCTCAAAAACAATTGGGAGAGAAAAAAGTAGAGCATGTCATTTATCCTTTCATGTCTTTTCTTAGAAAAAAATTAAATAACACGGTTTGGTTTGCAGGAATTAGTTCCATGCACAGCAATGTGTTCGAAGAAGTGAAAGAAGCTTTCAAAGAAGCTCAAACAGCCATTAAGCTTTCGACGAAGGATACCCCGATTACATTCTTTCATGAATTAGGTATTCTTGGCGTGCTAGTCAATGAAGATAATAAAATAGCCATTCGAAAAATAGCCCAACGAACACTTGGGGATTTATATAAGAATCTTGATCAGAGTAAAGTGGAATTAATGGAGACGTTGTATACGTTTCTCTCTAATGGAGGGAATTATGAACAAACGGCTGAACAATTGGCCATCTCTATTAGCGGTCTCCGTTATCGTTTAAACAAAATTACGAATTTAATAGGAAGTGAATTTCGTGATCCAGAAAGTAGATTTCAATTGCTTTTATCCTTAAAAGCACTAATCGTTCTTGAGGATGAATTGCTGGAAATACAACGATAATGAAAAATTATTTTGTTTTAAGAGGAGGAAAGAATCAGTGAATATACAACAAGCTGCAAGTCAATTATTGGAAGCAGAAGAAACAAAGAAAGTAATCAAACCTTTAACGGATTTATATCCTGATATTTCCGTTGATGACGCGTATTTTGTTCAATTAGAGCAAATTCGCCGCAAAGTAGAAAAGGGAGCTGTCATTGTTGGGAAAAAAATTGGTGCTACCAGTAAAGCGATTCAACAGTTGTTCCAAGTGGATCAGCCAGATTACGGGCATCTTTTGGATGACATGATGTTTGTAGATGGTGACACGATTTCCCTTGATCACTATATTCAGCCAAAGGCAGAATTTGAGATTGCCTTTGTATTAAAAAAGGATTTAAAAGGTCCCAATGTTACGGTCCTCGATGTAGTGGAAGCAACAGACTATATTGTACCAGCTATTGAGATAATTGATAGTAGAATAGAAGATTGGAAGATTCGATTTGAAGACACCGTAGCTGATAATGGATCATCTGCAGGAGCTGTTATCGGTGGAAAACCAACGAGTCTTGACAATATTGATTTAACCCATATTGGAATGGTCGTTTATAAAAACGGTGAGTTTCTTAATTCCGCAGCAGGTGCAGCGGTGCTCGGAAATCCGCTTCGTGCCGTGGCTTGGCTAGCGAACTCCTTAGGGAAATATGAGGTTTCCTTAAAAGCAGGAGAAATTGTCTTATCAGGAGCATTATCGACAGCTGTTCCGATTGAGGAAAATGATACATTTACAGTTGAATTCGGTCATATTGGTTCAGTTTCAGCCACATTTAAACGTAAAAGTAAGGGGGATACGAAATGATAAAAACAAATACAATCGATCAAATCGCTTATGAATTGTATCAAGCAGAAAAAACGAGAACAACGGTTGGAAAATTTGTTGACCGTTATCCAGAGCTGGATGCCGATCTCGCTTATCAAGTTCAAGACCGATTGATTGAATTAAAATGTAAAGAAGAAAATACTAGAATCATGGGGCGTAAGCTTGGATTGACAAGTAAAGCAAAGCAGAAAATGATCGGTGTACACGAACCATCGTATGGCGTTCTATTGGAAAGCATGCAGCTTTTTGAAGGAGAACCGATCTCTATCTCTCCATTTATCCATGCAAAAGTGGAACCAGAGATTGCCTTTGTTTTTCATAAAGAAGTAAGTGGTCCGCATGTGACGGTAGCTGAAATTTTAGAGGCTACGGCCTATATTGCCCCGGCATTAGAAATTATTGATAGTCGTTTTGAAAAATTTAGCTTTACGCTCGCTGATGCGATCGCCGATAACTCTTCATCCTCTCGTTTTATCATCGGCGAAAAATTTTATAAGCCAGACCAAGTTGATTTGCGTTTAATGGGGATGGTCTTTAAAAAGAACGGTGAAGTGATTGAGACAGGGGCGGGGGCAGCTGTGATGGGACATCCTGCAAGAGCGATTGCCTGGATGGCAAATAAGTTAAGAAAAACAGGGCAAAGCATCAAAGCGGGTGAGGTTGTATTAAGTGGTGCTATTATCAGCATCCGCAACGATTACATCCGGGAGATTATTTTTCGGCAAGCTTTGATGGAATCGGCTCAATAGAAGCTAATTTTACTGAATAATCAAAACTATTTTGAAAGGGGTGATGTTTATGCCGTTTATTCAGTTTACGATCCTAGAAGGACGATCACTAGAACAAAAGGAAAGGTTAATTCGTGAAGTTTCAGATCTAACAGCTGAAATTCTAGAATCTCCGATTGAAAATGTTCGTGTTCATATCCAAGAAACTTCAGCGGAACATTGGGGGATTGCCGGAAAGTCTATCAAAAAAAGAAGAAATGAGGAATCAAAATGAAAGACGTACAAACAAAGGTTAGAGAAGTCGACCTTTTTATTGATGGTGAATATGTAAAATCGAGTGATCAGGCGACTTTTGAAGTGAAAAATCCAGCAACTCAAGAAGTCATTGCCCGAGTAAGTGAAGCAACTGTTGAAGATGTGGATAAAGCTTGTCGAGCTGCAAGACGTGCATTTGAAGAAGGACCTTGGCGTACGATGACAGTTGCTGAGCGGTGCGCAAAACTGAGCCGTATGGCAGAAATTATTTTAGAACGCAAAGAAGAAATTGCTAGATTAGATGCGATTGATGTTGGGAAGCCATATCTTTCATCGGTACAACATGAAGTACCTCGAGCGGCAAAAAATATAAAATTCTTTGCTGACTTTATGGAACAACAAGGCGGAGAAGTCTATCCAATGGAAGATGAGTATTTGAATTATACTCGCTATGAACCGGTAGGAGTGGCCGCATTGATAACACCTTGGAATGTTCCTTTTATGTTAACCACGTGGAAGCTTGGTCCGTGCCTGGCAGCAGGAAACACAGCCGTCATAAAGCCTGCTGAAAATACACCACTTTCAGTCGCTTTACTTGGTGAAATTGCAAAGGAAGCAGGTATTCCTGATGGTGTCGTGAATGTTGTTCATGGCCTAGGGAGTGTGGTAGGAACGGCGCTTACCACTCACACGGAAGTGGATTTAATTTCTTTCACAGGTTCAACAGCAACCGGGAAAAGAATTATGAAAAATGGAGCAGATTCCTTGAAAAGAGTGGCCTTTGAACTCGGTGGTAAAGCAGCAAATATCGTGTTTGAAGATGCTAATCTTGATAAAGCCATTCCAGTTTCGATCCAAGCCGCCTTTATGAATTCGGGACAAGTATGTCTGGCAGGCTCGAGAATTTTAGTTCAGCGTTCCATTTTGGATGAGTTCCTTGAGAGATTTAAGAAAGCGGCCATGGAATTAAAAGTGGGGGATCCGCAGAATGAAGATACGAAAATGGGACCTGTTGTCAGCGAAGAGCATTATAAGAAAGTAACAAGCTATCTTGAGATTGCGAAAGAAGAACATGCTACATTGATCTGCGGTGGAAAGAGACCAGAACTTCCGGAGTATTTAAACAATGGGTTTTACCTTGAACCAACCGTATATGTCCAGGAAAATCCAAAAGCGAGGATTTGTCAGGAAGAAATCTTCGGACCGATTGTGACCATCATTCCTTTTGATACAGAGGAAGAAGCATTGAAAATTGCTAATGACACGGAATATGGGTTGAATGGAGTGGTTTGGACGGAAAATTTACAACGTGCTCATCGAATCTCCCATCATGTCCGTGCAGGCACGATTTGGGTTAATTGTTGGTTTGTTCGGGATCTTCGAGCACCATTTGGAGGTTTTAAGAAAAGTGGAATCGGGCGTGAGGGAGGACATCATAGTTTGGAATTCTTCACAGAAGCCAAAAACATATGTATTGCTTTGAAGTAGAGAATGAGTTTTATATATATTTAATTTATTGAATATTCGAACTTATTGACAAGGGGGAAAAGGTATGTCATCAAAAACTGAGTTTAAAAAAACAATCCGGGAACAGCCTTGGGATTATAAAACGAAGAATGAATATGAAGATGTGACCGTCAGAATGCAGCCATATGTACACATGCATTACCGTCATATTTACGATGATAAAGATTTTGATATTTATGACCCACGCTACACAAGATTAAAATCGTCTGATTGGGAAGCCTTTCGCGATCCAAAGAAATTTTGGTATACGCCTTATGTGAATAACAGAAAGAAAATGGCGGAAGAGATTGAAAACGGATTCACTTATGCAGAAAAGCTTGGTGTGATTGAAAATTTATCTTCACAATGGGCAGATGCTTTAAGAGATCTTTATACGCCGTTGCGTCATCTGGAATATGGGGAGAATGTGCAAATGCAGTACGTCATCCGCTATGCATTAGGATCAGCCATTGAGCAATGCGCTACTTACCAAGCTTACGATAAAACAGGTAGAGCCCAGTGGATCTCACAATGGGCGATGAATATGCAGGAGCATCATGGTGAATTTCTGTCACATGGCAAAGAAGTACTACTTAACGAGCCGGCCTTTCAACCATTGCGTCGTTATGTAGAAGAGATTCTCGTGACAGATGACTGGGCAGAAGTTCTAGTGGCCGAGAATTTAACACTTGATCTGCTATTAGGAAACCTAATGTATCGTGAATTTAATCAAGAAGCGATTAAACAAGGGGATACACATTTATCCATTATGAACTTGGTGATTGCTAAACAATTAGATTGGCATCGAGATTGGGCATTCTCTCTTTTCAAACTGTTAGCTGGTGATGAGGCACAAAGCCGCTGGGATTATTTAAAAGCAATGGGCTATGAAGATTGGGAAGGCGATTATCGTTGGGGAAGAACATTAAGTGATCCAAGAGAGACACCAGAAGAAACTCTTTCGAATGTAGAAATCATTCAAGAATGGGTGGAAAAATGGTATCCCAAAGCATTTGAAGCGGTCCTTGCCTTAGCTCCATTGTTCGAAAAACATGGAATCAACATCAATCTTCCAGAGACATTGAAAAAGATTGAAGAAGAAGCAATTATTCCAGTTTACAAAAAGTATAAACTGCCATTTAAACAATATGAAATTGCCCTTAACTAGGAGAAAGGAATGGTCAATATGACGGTAAAACAAGCGTATGTCGGGATGGATTTAGATACAAGCGGAGGTAGTATCGTGACAGCGATCATCGCAGCGATTCAAGAAGATAATGAAGGCGCTATTGTGGAAGACTTTGCCGTTTATAAAAAAGTAAAAGTACCTGGGAAGCTGGTGTTAAAACGAGAAACAGTAGAAGAACATCTTGGAGCCGATTTTGATATGGATCAAGTACACATCGTAATGTCTTCATGCTTCGGTTTTATTACAGATTGGGACGAAGAGCAATTAACGATCGAGTGGGAAGATGCAGAATAAGGAGGGAAAAGACTAGTGGCTAAAATGGGGACGAAAGAAAAGTATCATGCAATGACAAGGGATTTAATGTGGGAACCAAAAGATTTTGATATCAATAAGGTGTATCCTTTAATTGAAAAAGAAGGCATCATCCTGAAAGATCCAAGCAGATGGGAAGACCCTTTTCGGATGGCCTACAACCAGTATGTGAAGATCCAATCTGAGAAAGATGGAATTTACCATGCAGTTCGTAATGCATTTGAGGCGAATGATGGTCATGCGAAAGTAGTAGATTCTCGCTGGTATGAAGGAGTAAAGGTTTTTGCGACCGCCGTTCAGCCTGTAGAATACTCTGCACACAGATTGATGGCTTATGTAGGACGAAACATTCCGATTGAAGCGATTCGCTTTGCGACCTTTAATCAGGCAATAGATGAACTGCGTCATGCGCAAATTGAAATTAAGCACTATGCCCATATGAGTAAAGAAATTGACGGTCTTCATAGTTTTGCGAATATGTCGCAAAATTTATGGCTTACTACGGTGTCAAAATCATTCTTTGATGATGCGATGACATCAGGTCCATTTGAAGCCTTGATGGCCATTTCTTTCTCATTCGAGTACGTGTTTACGAATATTCTTTTCTTACCGTTTGCATCTTCTGCTGGTGCAGTCGGCGACGAGAATTTTGCTGCTGTTGGTAAAACGGTGCAATCAGATGAATCCAGGCATATGGCATTAGGAATGTCTGCCTTGAAAATGCTGTTGGAAGAAGATGATCGCAATATTCCAATCATCCAGGGATGGATTGATAAATGGTATTGGAGAGCATACCGTATGTTCTCAGTCGTTGCGACACTGGTTGATTATTATCCGCGGATTCGTCCAATTTCTTGGAAGAAAGCATTTGAAATTTATGTAGAAGAACAAGTATTTGACGGGTTATTTAAAGATTTACGTAAATATGGCATTCGACTGCCGATGCATGCGGAAGACAGCATCAAGGAAAAAGGCCATTATTCCCATACAACGATGCGCATTCTTGATCACTATAAGCAAGCAAGTCCTTATAGGGGGTTCCAGCTGCAGCCTGATGATTATGAGTGGCTGTCAGAAGAATATCCGGAGACCTTCCCGCAATATTATGAATCTTACTTCCACCGTAATGACCATAATATTTATGGAGGCAGAGCCCCAGGAATTCCGACGATTTGTACCGTTTGTCAACTTCCTGCCCAGTTCCCGGATCCGGATCATCCGACAAAACTGTGGACACAGTACAGCGAGTATAATAATAAAACGTATGTAACTTGCTCACCTGGGTGTAAACATGTTTTCGAGCATGAACCACATAAATATATGCAGATTTGGTGGCCGGGAGAAGCTTATTTAAGCGGAGAATTCGGCGAAGACCCGATAGCCGGAATGTTTAAATATACCGGGTTGTCTCCAGATGAAGCAGGCGAACATTATTCATCCGATGAACACGCACGTTGGTTGGCGTATAGGGAACATTTAGGACTAGATAAGAAGTACTTCTAAAGCATAACGAGATAGGGGTGAAGAAGTTGGCAAACTATTTGAAACATGAAAATCAATTGATTGTTTGGCCAGTATTAAAAGAGTTAACTGAAAATGATATGCTGGTCGGACACCTCGGATTAAGAGCCCGATATGACATGTCTATTCGGGAATTACTGGATGCCAGTTTAGAGGCATGGGAGGTTACTGAAAACAAGAATTATCGTTTAGTTCTCATTCGAGCCGATGGAGAACACGAAATTTCTTCAGTTGATCAAACGGTTAAGGAAGCAGGACTTCGAAATGGAGATCATTTAGAAATCGTATCTGCATAGCTCTATTCAACTATTATACCAATCTATTTACTTTTCCCTCCCTATAAAACATACTTTTTAGGGAGGGAAACAAGGGTATTTTAGATATTTTACATTCATTCGAATGAATAAAAATTTAGGAGAGGAGAGATAAAATGAGTCAATCTAAAACAGCTGTTGAAACGTATGAAATTACCTTAGAGCCGAGTGGTAAAGTGATCACCGTGAAGGAAGGACAAACTTTGTTGGATGCAGCGATTCGTAATGGGGTTCAAGTTGCCTACGGATGTCGTCATGGAAGTTGCTCTGCTTGTAAATGTCAGGTTCTTGATGGGGAATATGAAATCATGGATCGTGTATCTGAATACTCATTATTGAGCTTTGAGAGAGATGAAGGTATTACCTTAATGTGTAGTACATTGGCCGAAAGTGATCTTGTGATAGAAGTAGAGGAAGAAGAAAGTGATCTCCCATTCTTTGCCGTATATGATTTTGAAGCAGAGATTGTGGAAAACGTAGCCTGTACGCATGATATTCACATGATCAAACTGAAATTACAAGAACCACAAAATATTGAGTATGCTTCAGGCCAGTTTTTTGAGTTTGATATCCCTGGTTTAGAAGAAACACGTGCGTATTCATTAGCGAATAAATATCAGGATAGGATGCATTTTAGAGTTTCATATAAAACGTGTTCCAGATGGCAAAGGTTCTAATTATATGTGTGATTTGCAAGTAGGAGATATCGTAACAGGGTCAGGACCTTATGGAAGCATGAGGCTTCGTAATCGAGATAAAGACTTAATCTTCATTGCAGGTGGTTCAGGGATGGCCCCAATTAAGTCTTTATTAGAAGAATTATTTTCAGAATCATTCGAAAAAGAGGCGTGGTTCTTCTATGGTGCTCGTGCGAAAAAGGACTTGTATCTTCTTAATGAATGGATGGAATTAGCTAAGAAGCACTCAAACTTTCACTTTATACCGGCTTTATCTCAACCGGATGCTACAGATGAATGGGATGGCGAGGTTGGTTTTATTGCGGATGTGATTTTACGCAAGCTTGAAAATATGTCTAACATGGATGCTTACCTTTGCGGTCCGCCCATTATGATTGAAACAGCTTGTGATGCGCTTTATAAAGGCGGCGTGAAAGGTACCGATATCTCTTACGATGAATTTTAACGAAAAAGAAAATTTATAGGAAAAGAAGATTCATCTCTCTATGGATTTTCACAAGAAGCAAAATGTTTTAGTGGATCCTGCCAATATCGGCAGTTTTATATGAATAAATAACACATTAATTGTTAGGGGGAAAAACAATGGCAAGAGTCATGCGTATGGGTCGAATTGAGTTAAAAGTATTAGATTTAGAAAAATCAGTGGATTATTATACGAATGTAATTGGCTTACAAGAAACAGGTCGTATGGGAGACAGCGTTTATTTTAAAGCATGGGATGAATTTGATCACCACAGTGTCATTTTAACAAAATCCAACACTTCTGGAATTGGTCATTTAGCTTTTAAGGTAGAGACAATAGATGATCTTGCCTATTATGAAAAGAAAATTGAAGAATTTGGCTGTACCACAACCCGTATTTCAAATGGTACTAGACTGGCTGAAGGGGAATCCGTGCATTTTATTCTACCAACAGGTCAGCATTGCGAACTGTACCATGAAATTGATTTCTTAGGGACGGCTGTAGGCACTTTAAATCCACACCCATGGTCGCTCGGGACAAAGGGAATTGCAGCACATCGTCTTGATCATTGCTTATTGACTGGAGAAGACTTAAAAACAGTGACAAGATTCTTTATTGAAGCCCTTAACTTCAAACAAAGCGAAAAAATTACGACTGTAGACGGAGAAGAGTTGCTGGGAACTTTCTTGTATACGACCAATAAAGCCCATGATATCGCTTTTGTGAAAGGTCCTGACGCCAAGCTTCACCATGCTGGATTCCATGTGGACTCCCTTCACGATGTCTTTAGAGCAGCAGATATTTTATCCATGTATGAAGTTCCATTTGATGTTACACCAACACGCCATGGGGTTACAAGAGGACAAACGGTTTATTTCTTTGATCCATCTGGAAACCGGAATGAGGCATTTGCAGGTGGATATATGTCCTATCCGGATATGCCAACCATTACATGGACAGAAGACAAAATCGGGCAGGGGGTTTTCTACCACCGCAGAGAACTCACTGAATCCTTTATGAAAGCGCTAACTTGATCGATGATAAACTAGTAAGAAGTGAAATAAATAAATTAGGAGGGATCATATGTATAAAGTAACTCTTAAAGCAAGAGGGCAGCAGTTTGAGTATACGTGTGCATCGAATGTAACGCCGTTGCGGGCAGCACGAGATCGGTTTATTCCGATTCCAACAGGATGCCAGCAGGGCGGATGTGGGATGTGTAAGGTGAAAGTGCTTGATGGGCAATATGATCAAGAATTAGTCCGCTCACACGACGCTCTATCGAATGAAGAATTAGAGAATGGTTATGCGTTGGCCTGCTGTATGATGCCAAAAAGTGATCTTGAAATGATCACGGTAGAAGATTACGAGAAACAGCAAAATGAATCGAATGCAGCAAAATTGGCTGAATCAAAGTAGTGGTTAAAAGAGGCTTTCCTGTAAGTAAAGGTATGTATCACCTTACAGGAAAGCCTTTTATAAATACTGTTATAATCCGTATTCAGATCCATATTCATTTCCTTATTACCGTTATAGAGGATGGGGAATTATTTCCGATAAGACGACCTTTGAAACGAAAAGCTATAAGATATGGTACAAGGGGCAGTTCTACGATGGGTTTTTTAAGGATGTTGGGTAGGGATAAAGTAACTTTTTAACAAGGTGCCTTAGCTTGATGGCATGTGTTTATTTTCACTATATTTGTATAAATTCAAAATAATTTAAAAATACTGAAAATTCTGTTGACATGACCTATATGATGCACTAATATATAAATTAATTAAATACTAGCGGATGAATATTGTGGGAGAGACTAAACTTTATGTTTAGCACCGAAGGAGCAATCCCTAAAATAAAAGGGTATAATCTCTCAGGTAAAAGGACCACAATAGGACGCATCTCTGGAGAGAGCCATATGCCACCGAAGGAGTTACACTCTCAGGTAAAAGGACAGAGGAAAATAGATGAATATCTATCTTTCCTTTGTCCTTTTTGTGCTGGAGAAAGATAGAAAAATGAAGAAAAGGAGGGTGACTCTATGAATAGTTCTTATTCTACGATCCATTTTCATACGGAATAACAATATTAAGTCCGATATTTTTTAGTTATAAACAACTAAAAGTGGTCAACTGAACCATAAATTTGTATTCTAGAAAATCTTTAGATTTACATCAAAATACTTATAAGCAAGTGCTTGGATTTGTATTTTATCTCAAAAATTGTAAGCGTTTTTATGTAAATAACTGAAATTTCAAAATCAATATAAAACATTTAATATATTACTCTAAATGAATAGAAAGTGGGAAAACATATGCAGGAACAAAAGTTGGAAAGAGGCCTAAAAAATAGGCACGTACAACTCATTGCGATTGGTGGGGCAATTGGAACGGGGCTATTCCTTGGAGCAGGAAAATCGATTCATTTAGCAGGACCATCGATTTTATTTGCTTACCTGATTACAGGGATCATTTGTTTTTTAATCATGCGTGCACTTGGGGAATTACTACTAAGTAATTTGGGCTACCATTCGTTTGTTGACTTTGTGAGAGACTATTTAGGAGATATGCCAGCGTTTATAACGGGGTGGACATACTGGTTTTGCTGGATTTCGCTGGCAATGGCCGATTTAACAGCCGTTGGTCTTTATTTCCAGTTCTGGTTTCCTGGTGTACCACAGTGGGTGCCGGGTTTAATTGCGCTCGTGATATTGCTTGTAATGAATCTAGCAACGGTTAAACTTTTTGGGGAGATGGAGTTCTGGTTTGCATTAATTAAAGTTATTGCGATTTTAGCCTTAATTGCAACGGGTATCTTTTTCATTATTAAAGGTTTTTCAACTGATGCAGGTGCATCAACTTTTACGAATCTATGGAGTCATGACGGAATGTTCCCAAATGGGATAACAGGCTTTATTCTCTCATTCCAGATGGTTGTCTTCGCATTTGTTGGAATTGAACTTGTTGGACTTACTGCAGGTGAAACGGAAAATCCAGAGAAAGTCATTCCTAAAGCAATCAACAATATTCCGCTTCGGATTATCTTTTTCTATATTGGCGCACTGATTATCATTATGAGTGTATATCCATGGAATGCAATCGTGCCAACGGAAAGTCCATTTGTTCAAGTCTTTTCTGCAGTGGGAATTGTTGCGGCAGCTACAATAGTTAATTTTGTTGTTCTAACATCTGCGGCATCTGCGGCTAACAGTGCACTATTTAGTACAAGCCGGATGGTTTATTCGCTTGCAAAGGAGAAAAATGCACCGGCAAAAATGGCAAACTTAAATAAACGCAAAGTTCCTGCTAATGCATTGTTATTTTCAACTGGGATTGTAGTCATTTCGACGATTTTAAACTATATTATGCCAGAAGGAGTATTTACACTCATTACAAGTATTTCGACTATATGTTTCATATTTGTTTGGGGGATTACGGTCATTTGTCATTTGAAATATCGCAAAACAAGACCAGATTTAGCAGAAGTAAGCAAATTTAAAATGCCGCTTTATCCAGTAGCTAATTACTTGATCCTTGCATTTTTAACATTTGTTATAGTCGTCCTAGCTTTTGCTGAAGATACTCGTGTTGCCTTGTTTGTCACTCCTGTTTGGTTTATTATGCTCGTTGCGATTTATAAAACACGGAAAACAAATGTAGTGGATCAAGCAAATCAAGAATCAGTAGTGGAAAATTAAGAATCTATAGACAAAAATTATGATACTCGAAGTGATTAATAAATATTTTTTTAAAAAAGCATTGACTTTTTAGTCTAAACTTATTATTCTGAAAATAACAAAAACTTAATAAGCGGATGACTGTTGTGGGAGAGCGCTAGATTTTTAGGCCACCGAAGGAGCAAGTTCCAAAAAACCCTTGGAACAAATCTCTCAGGTAGAAAGAACCACAATAGGACGCAACTCTGGAGAGCGTGTACTAAACACCACCAAAGGGGAAGACTTCATCACTGATGAAGTTAAACTCTCAGGTAAAAGGACAGAGAAGGGATGCTTAAGCTACCTTTCTCTGTCCTTTTTGTGTGCGGAGAACGGTAGCAAGATATAAAGATTGATCATAGGTTTCTTGACAAGAAAGATGGATAGAAATCGTTTGAGTAAATCTTGATCGATCAACCAAAAACAGTGGATGTTTATACACAAATTTAAGGAGTGTTAAGGATGAGTTTACAACAAAATGATGTAACCATTTTTGAAGCAATTGAAAAGGAAAGCAATCGCCAGCATACAACATTGGAGTTAATCGCATCAGAAAACTTCGTAAGTGAAGATGTTTTAGAAGCAATGGGAAGTGTGATGACAAATAAATATGCAGAAGGATATCCAGGAAAGCGTTACTATGGCGGGTGCGAGTTTGTCGATGTAGCAGAACAAACATGCTATTGAACGTTTAACGAAACTATTTGGTGCTAAATACGCTAACGTACAGCCACACTCAGGTGCAAATGCTAACTTAGCTGTTTACTACTCACTACTTCAACCAGGCGATAAAATTATGGGGATGAATCTTTCACATGGCGGTCACTTAACCCATGGAAGCCCTGTCAGCATTTCAGGAAAATGGTTTGAGATTGTGTCCTATGGAGTAAGAGAAGATACTCAATTAATAGATTACGATGAACTAGAAGCGATCGCGAAAAAAGAAAAACCAAAACTAATTATTGCTGGGGCAAGTGCTTATACAAGAATCATAGACTTTGCACGCTTTCGGAAAATTGCCGATGAGGTTGGCGCAAAATTCATGGTTGATATGGCTCATATTGCTGGCCTTGTAGCTGCGGGTCTTCATCCATCACCGATTCCCTATGCAGATGTGGTGACAAGTACAACACACAAAACACTAAGAGGACCACGTGGTGGAATCATTTTAACAAACGATGAAGAAATCATTAAAGCGATTAACAAAGCTGTATTCCCTGGACTACAAGGCGGGCCGTTGATGCACATTATTGCAGCTAAAGCAGTAGCCTTCAACGAAGCATTACAACCAAGTTTTAAAGAGTATGCCAAACAAGTGATTGTAAATGCACATACACTCGGAGAAGCATTAAAAAATGAAGGTGCAGATCTGGTCTCTAATGGAACAGATAATCATATCGTGCTTCTTGATGTACGCCCATGGAACCTAACTGGAAAAGTAGCAGAGAAATTATTAGAAGAAGCAGGCATTACCGTCAATAAAAACACGATTCCATATGATCCGGAAAGTCCATTTGTTACAAGTGGAATCCGTATGGGAACAGCGGCATTAACTACTCGTGGTATGAAGCAGGAAGAAATGGTAAAAATCGCAAAAGTGATTGCAGATGTTCTTAAGAGCAACGGGGACAAAGAGGTTCTAGAAAAAGCGAAAGAAACAACAAAAGCCATTTGCCAGGCATTTCCATTATTCAATCAACCAGTAACTGTATAAGAAGGGGGAAAAGCAATGGAATTTCAAAGTTGTTTTGACATTATCGGGCCGATTATGGTTGGCCCCTCTAGTTCTCATACAGCTGGTGTTGTATCAATTGGCAAGTTCATTCATGAATGGGTAGGGAGATGTCCTGAAAAGGCTAAAATTGTTTTTTATGATTCCTTTGCTGAAACGTATCAAGGACATGGAACAGATAAGGCACTGATTGGCGGATTGCTTGGATTGGCTACAGATGACACCCGCATTAAACAATCATTAGAAATGGCAAAAGAATATGGAATGAAATACCATTTTGAGTTTGAAGACCAATGTGATGTTTATGACCATCCAAATACGACCATTGTGACCGTCAACTACGGCCATTTCCAAGTAAAAGTTGGAGGGGTATCCCTTGGTGGTGGACTATCGAAAATCTTTATGATTGACGATGAGGAGATGGACATACGTCTGAGTACAGATGATGACTTTGCAGCCCTTGTCAAACAGTATAAGCCAGCAAACGAATTCCTTGCGGAGGTCATATAATGGAAATTCGATCGATGGAAGAGCTTGTTGAAGCGTGTGAGAGAGAACAAAAAACGATTGGTGAAATCATGTTGATGATGGAAGCGAAAAAGTCAGGAAAAGATGAAGAAACCATAATCAATATGATGGAAGAGCGCTTAATTAAAATGAAAGAAGCCGTTGAAACCGGAATCAGGGATGGTTCAACCGCACCAAGTGGTATTTCCGGTGGGGATGCCGTGAAAATGCAGAATTATATCGATCAAGGTAAAGCGCTATCAGGAAGTTTTATCAGCGATGCCATGGCTTTTTCATTAGCTACATCTGAAAGCAATGCTCGAATGGGAGTCATTGTAGCCACTCCAACAGCTGGAGCAGCGGGAATCTTACCTGGCGTATTGTTTTCACTTTATAAAAATTCCAACTATTCCTATAAAGATTTAGTAATGGGCTTATTCACAGCCAGTATGCTTGGATACGTCATTGCCAATCGCTCCTTTATTTCAGGAGCGGCTGGAGGTTGTCAAGCCGAAGTAGGCTCTGCAACGGCAATGGCCGCAGGTACCATCGTAGAGTTAAATGGAGGGACACCGCAGCAAGCTGTCAATGCAACCGCCATTGCTATGAAATCATTACTTGGATTGGTGTGTGATCCTGTGGCAGGACTGGTTGAAGTGCCATGTATTAAACGAAATGTGATTGGCACATCGATTGCCTTTTCCGCTGCAGATTTATCTCTTGCGGGTGTAGAAAGCCGTATCCCATGTGATGAAGTAATTGAAGCGATGTACAAGGTTGGAAAAGAGATGCCACGTACCCTTCGAGAAACAGCACTTGGTGGGCTGGCGATGACCAAAACAGGTCAAAAGGTGAAAGAAGAGTTATTTTGTAAAAAACCTTAATGGAGGTAAATCAATGAGTACAGAAATCATTTTAAAGCGAACTCCGCTTTTTGAAGCCTATAAAAAATACGGTGCAAAGGTCATTGATTTTGGTGGCTGGGAATTGCCGGTACAGTTTTCAAGCATTTTAGAAGAGCATGAGGCTGTCCGAAAAGAAGCGGGACTATTTGATGTCTCCCATATGGGTGAAGTGCTTGTGGAAGGAAAAGATGCAGAAAGCTATATTAATTATCTTGTCACAAACGATGTAACAAAAGTGAGCTTAAATCAAGCACAATATACTGCGATGTGTTACCCAAACGGTGGTACAGTCGATGACCTACTTGTTTACAAGTTAGAGGATGAAAAGTACCTGCTTGTCATAAACGCTTCAAACATTGAAAAAGATTTCGCTTGGATGGAGCAAAATGTAAAAGGTGAAGTAAAGCTAAAAAATATTTCAGGTGAAGTGGCACAGCTTGCGATTCAAGGTCCAAAGGCAGAAAGCATTTTACAAAAGGTAACGGAAACAGACTTAAGTCAAATTGGTTTCTTCTGCTTTGCTCAAAATGTAAATGTGGACGGGATTACAGAAGTTCTCGTATCTCGTACAGGTTACACAGCGGAAGATGGCTTTGAACTATACTTAGCAGCTGAAAAAGTAGAAGCCCTTTGGGAAAAGCTTTTAGACGCTGGAAAGGAAGACGGCTTAAAACCATGTGGACTTGGTGCCCGTGACACTCTTCGTCTTGAAGGACGTTTAGCTCTTTATGGTCAAGAGCTTACAAAAGAAATCAGCCCTCTTGAAGCAGGAATTGGTTTTGCTGTTAAAACAACGAAAGAAAGCGATTTTATTGGGAAAGACGTCCTTGTTCGTCAAAAAGAAGAAGGCGTAAAACGTAAGATTGTGGGGATTGAAGTAACAGGAAGAGGGATTCCTCGTCACGATTATAAAGTGTTTTCAAATGCTGAACAGGAGATTGGCTTCGTTACATCGGGAACTCAATCACCAACATTGAAAAAAAGCATAGGCTTAGCACTTATATCTGCAGAACACGCAAAAGTGGGGACAGAGCTAAAAATTGAAATTCGTAATAAACTGATTGACGCCGTTGTGGTTAAAACACCGTTTTATAAAAAAGGATAATGAACGCTAAACGGACTACTTACATTTCATTCTTATCATTGAGTACGAGTACCTGATTGAACGATATTAAAAAGTGGAAGGAAGAAAAAATAATGACAAATACAACAGCAAATTTATTATATAGCAAAGAACATGAGTGGGTATTACCATTAGACGGAAATCGTGTGCGAATTGGAATCTCTGATTATGCCCAAAAGGCGTTAGGCGATATCGTTTTTGTAGAAAATCCTCAAGTAGATGATGAAGTAACCGCTAGCGAATCAATGGGGTCCATCGAGTCCGTCAAAGCCGTTTCTGAATTATTCTCTCCTGTTTCAGGTACGGTTGTTCGTGTAAACGAGGATTTAAATGATACACCTGAGTGGATCAATGAACAGCCCTTTCAAGCAGGTTGGTTAGTAGAAGTAGAAGTGGCAAATCTTGAAGAGTTAGAAACACTACTAAATGAGGATGAATACCAAGCCTTTATTAATGAAGGAGAGGAATAAGATGTCCAACACATATAGATACCTTCCAGATACAGAACAAGATAAAAAAGAAATGCTCGATTTATTAAACATGACTTCCATTGAAGAATTATTTGCAGACATTCCATCTGAACTTCGCTTGAAGGGTGAGCTAAATATTCCAGAGGCAGATTCAGAGCCTGTTCTGTTGAAAAAAATGAAGAAACTTGCCGCACGTAATTTAAACGCGGATCAATATCCGACTTTTCTTGGTGCGGGTACGTACGACCATTACATTCCAAGTGTCGTAGATCATATGATTTCACGTTCTGAATTTTATACAGCTTACACACCTTATCAACCGGAAATCAGCCAAGGGGAATTACAAGCGATTTTTGAATTCCAGACGATGGTTAGTGAATTAACAGGAATGGATGTAGCCAATTCATCCATGTACGACGGCTTTACCTCTCTTGCCGAAGCGGCTTCTCTTGCGGTTGCTACGACAAGACGTTCAAAAGTACTTGTATCAAAAGCTGTGCATCCTGAATCACGTGCCATTTTAAGCACAGTGGCAAAAGGTCAAGGCTATACAGTAGAAGAAGTAAGTCTAGCCATCGATGTAACAGACTTAGAAGAACTGAAAGCACAAATAGAGAAAGATACGGCAGCTGTCATTGTGCAATATCCAAACTTCTTTGGTTCGATTGAAGATTTGGCAGAAATAAAGAAAATCGCTGAAGAGAATGGGGCACTTTTTGTAGTAAGTTCCAATCCGCTTGCCTTAGCACTTCTACAATCGCCAGGTAAACTTGGGGCAGATATTGTGATCGGTGATATGCAGCCGTTAGGAATCCCAATGTCCTTTGGCGGTCCACACTGTGGATACTTTGCCGTTAAACAAAAATATATGCGTAAAATACCAGGACGTATTGTTGGACAATCCCATGATGACCAAGGGAAACGTGGATTTGTCTTAACCTTACAAGCACGTGAGCAGCATATCCGTCGGGATAAAGCGACATCTAATATTTGTTCGAATCAAGCATTAAATGCTCTTGCTTCTTCTATATGTATGTCAGCACTTGGAAAACAAGGCATCCGTAAAATGGCACAGCAAAATTTTGATAAAGCGGACTACATGGCAAAGTCTCTGGAGAAGAAAGGCTTTCATGTTTTAAACAAAGCAGCCTTCTTTAATGAATTCGTTGTGGAACTTCCATGTTCAGTCAAAGAAGTCAACTCGAAACTTCTTGAAGCTGGCTTCATTGGTGGATATGACTTAGGGAAAGATTACGGTTTTGACAATCAAATGCTGATTGCCGTAACCGAGCAACGATCAAAAGCAGAGATGGACCAATTTGTAGAAGCATTGGAGGCGGTTGTAAATGGTTGAGTATAATAATCTAATTTTTGAAATCAGTCGTGCAGGTCGTGTAGGCTTCAGCCTTCCGAAAAATGATGTTGAGAGTATTGATATACAAAATAAAGTTCCGAAGCATTTAATTCGTGATGAAGCTGAAGCTGCAGAGCTTCCAGAAGTAGCAGAGCTTGATCTTGTTCGTCACTATACAGCCCTTTCCAATAAAAACCATGGGCTCGATAACGGATTCTATCCACTTGGTTCATGTACGATGAAATACAACCCAAAAGTAAACGAAGTGGTGGCACGTCTTTCAGGATTAAGTCGTATTCATCCTTATCAACCGACTGAAACCGTACAGGGTGCATTAGAGCTTTTATATAATCTTCAAGAAGAGCTTGCTGTGATCACGGGTATGGACGCCGTAACCTTACAACCTTCTGCAGGTGCTCAAGGGGAATGGACCGGTTTAATGATGATCAAAGCGTACCATGAACAAAAAGGAGAAAAAAGAACAAAAGTATTGGTTCCAGACTCCGCGCACGGAACAAACCCTGCTAGTGCGAGCGTTGCTGGCTTTACATACAGTGACCATTCCATCCAATGAGAATGGATTAGTTAACTTAGAAGAATTAAAGAAACATGTGGACAGCGATACAGCAGCCTTGATGTTGACAAACCCGAATACATTAGGGTTATTTGAAAAAGAAATTGCCGAAATCGCAGCTGTGGTTCATGAAGCTGGCGGCTTACTATACTATGATGGTGCGAATGCCAATGCTATTTTAGGAAAAACAACTCCGGGATCCATGGGCTTTGATGTTGTGCATTTAAATCTTCATAAAACGTTTACGGGTCCACACGGTGGTGGTGGTCCTGGTGCAGGTCCAGTTGGTGTGAAGAAGATCTTACTTCCTTATTTACCAGTGCCACGTGTAGAAAAAGAAGGCGATCAATTTGTATTAAATTCTGATTACCCGTTATCCATTGGTCGTGTCAAAGGCTATCATGGAAACTTTGGAATTTTGGTTCGTGCATACACGTATATTCGTACCATGGGACCAGTTGGATTACGTGAAGTTTCGGAGGGGGCTGTCCTTCATGCGAATTACCTTCGCAAAAGATTAGAGCCATACTTTGAATCTCCATACACACAAATTTGTAAGCACGAATTCGTCTTATCTGGCTCAAGACAGAAGAAACTCGGTGTTCGTACACTCGATATGGCAAAACGTCTGTTAGATTTTGGATACCATCCACCAACCATCTATTTCCCATTAAATGTGGAAGAATGTTTAATGATCGAACCAACAGAAACAGAGTCAAAAGAAACCATGGATGCGTTTGCGGATGTCATGATTCAAATCGCTAACGAAGTAGAAGAAAATCCAGGAATCGTCCTAGATGCACCACATACAACGGTGATCGGTCGATTGGATGAAGTGAAAGCAGCAAGAGATCCAATCTTACGTTATACAAAAGAAGAAGCTGTACAAGAGCAGGGAAAAGAAATCGTAAAAGCTTAACAGTGAACTGACTACCAGGAATGAAGGGAAAGGAAAATCATTTTTTCTACTTCATTCCTGTAAGAATTCTAAATTCACATTGAATAGATAAATAGTAAGATCGTCTATTAATGTTCCGTTATAGGAGAAAATAAAATGACCAGAGACTATGTTCGTAAACCGGAATGGCTCAAAATTAAATTAAATACCAATGAAGAATATACGGGTTTAAAAAAAATGATGCGCGAAAAGAAGCTTCATACGGTTTGTGAAGAAGCGAAATGCCCGAATATTCATGAATGCTGGGCTGTACGTAAAACAGCAACCTTTATGATTTTAGGAAGTGTGTGTACACGGTCTTGCCGATTCTGTGCCGTTCAAACAGGGCTGCCAACAGAGCTTGATTGGGCAGAGCCGGAACGGGTGGCTGAATCCGTGGAGCAAATGGGCTTAAAGCATGTGGTGATTACAGCCGTTGCGCGTGATGATTTAAAAGATGGCGGGGCTGGAGTGTTTGCAGAGACGGTAAAGGCCGTGAGACGGCGCAATCCGTTTTGCAGCATTGAAGTCCTTCCATCCGATATGGGTGGGAATTATGATAACTTAAAAACATTAATGGATGCGAGTCCTAACATATTAAATCATAATATTGAAACGGTGAGGCGTTTAACCCCATCTGTTCGTGCCCGTGCAACCTATGAACGTTCCCTTGAATTTTTGGGACGTGCCAAACAAATGAATCCAATGATTCCAACAAAATCAAGCATTATGATTGGTTTGGGAGAAACAAAAGAAGAAGTCATCGAAACGATGGATGACCTTCGTGCACACGATGTAGACATTATGACAATTGGTCAATATTTGCAGCCAACAAAACGCCATCTGAAAGTTGAAAAATACTGGAGTCCAGAGGAATTCAATGAATTAAAAGAAATTGCCTTGTCAAAAGGGTTTAGCCACTGCGAAGCAGGACCGCTCGTTCGCTCATCCTATCATGCCGATGAACAGGTCCAAGCAGCAAAAGCAAATGTGTCATTATGAAAAGTTGGATGTTAAGAAAGAAGATATTGCACTCTAAAAATTGAAAAAACTCTCTTTTGTTCTATTTTCTTATACTCTTGTAGGAAGATTTTTTATTAGTAGAATTTCTAATTTGGATTCATTTTCCATCCCCTATTTTAAAAAAATATTACCCTTTCTTTTCAAAAGAATAATATTATAATGAAAAAACAGATAATTAGTGGTAAAATAATAAGTGACTAAATGGAGCATAGTATCCAATTATGAAATTCACTAATAAGAAAAAGGGGTATGGAAATGAAGAACATCACAGTACTTGGAGCAGGTATTATGGGGCATGGTGCCGCTCAATTATTTGCACAAGCAGGATATAGTGTACGTATTCAAGCTAGACGTCAAATATCACTTGATCAAGCAAGAGAAATGATTACAAACAGCTTGAAAATTATGGTTGAAAAAGAAATGTTAACTCAAGATAAAATGGATCAAACGTTGTCTAATCTTTCCTATACAACGGATTTACATGAAGCCATTCAAGATTCTGACTTCATTCTTGAATCGATTCCAGAAGTGCTTGAAACAAAATTGGCTACTTACGAAATTATTGAAAGCGTTGTCTCTGAAAAAACAATTATTGCGTCTAATACATCTACTTTTCCATTAAAAGAATTAACGCAAAATGCAAAAAATCCAGAAAGATTCATCATTACTCACTACTTTAATCCTCCACAACTTGTGCCGATTGTGGAAATTGCTAAATTCGAGAAGACCGATGAAAATGTAGTCAAAGTTACATATGACTTAATGAAAGAAATCGGAAAATCTCCAGTCGTACTGAAAAAAGAGATTACAGGTTTTATCGTAAACCGTGTTCAAGTCGCATTCTTGCGTGAATGTTTTAACTTAATTGAACAAGGCGTATGTACGGCCGAAGATATTGATATTGCTGTGAAAGGAAGCATGGGCTTTAAATGGGCTTTCTGTGGACCAATGGAAAGTCAGGATTTAGCAGGTCTGCAAACCACTCAAGCTATGGTTCACAACATTGAACAAGATCTAACGAATACAAGAGAAGTTCCTTCTTTCTTAAAAGAAATGGTGGAAAAGGAACAGCTTGGTATACGTTCAAATAAAGGTTTCTACGAATATGATGATAATGGAGCACAAGCCATTTATACACGAGATGATAACTTCTTAGATCTTCTGAAATTAATACAGCAAAAAGAAGAAAAGAAGGAAAATGCAACGACCTCTGCTAAATAAACGGTTCTATTCTAGAAAAAGATCATTAAAAGAGAAACACCTATGTGAGATGAATAGGTGTTTCTCTCTTTAATTGGTTCATTTATAAATGAAAACAACTCGATGTTAAATTATAGCTCTTTTCAACAAATTTCGCCTTATGTATAAAAAAATAATGGAATTATATGAAAGTAAGCAAAAAATATGTTTGAATCTCCAATATTATGTTATTCTAGTGATACTATAAATTTTTGAGGTGAATGATATTATGCAAGTTAAGGTATTAGATTCCGAAAATTCAAAAGAAAACAACCAGGTACCGACAGCCTTTTCAAGGACAAACCCATTTCAGGCCAAAGTTCTTAAAAATATAAATTTAAATGGTGCAGGTTCAAGTAAAGAAACGCGTCATATTGAGTTATCCTTAGAAGGCTCAGGACTTTCTTATATTCCTGGTGATGCTCTTGGAGTGGTTCCAAGTAATGAACCCGAATTAGTAGCTGCGATCATCGAGGAAATGAAATGGGATGCAGATACGGAAGTCATTATAAATAAACAAGGTGATACACTGCCATTAAAGGAAGCATTGACAAATTTCTTTGAAATTACTTTATTGTCAAAGAAAATTCTACAGGCTGCAGCAGCATTCACAGACAATGAAGTGTTACATAACCTAGTGTTGGTTGAGAATGCCGATCAACTGAAAGAATATTGCAATGGCCGTGATTTACTGGATATGCTGCGTGAATTTGGTCCATGGAAAGCAACAACTCAGGAAATGGTGTCCTTATTAAGAAAAATGACGCCTCGTCTTTATTCGATTGCAAGCAGTTTTAGTGCTCATCCCGGTGAAGTGCATTTAACTGTAGGTGCTGTGCGTTACAATACCCATGGGCGCGATCGTAAAGGCGTATGTTCTGTACAAATTGCTGAACGCCTTCAAGAGGGAGATACGGTTCCAGTATTTGTTCAACCAAATAAACACTTCCATCTTCCAGAGAGTGATAAGGATATTATTATGGTTGGTCCTGGGACTGGGATTGCACCATTCCGCTCCTTTATTGAAGAACGTGCTGTAACGAAAGCAACCGGAAAAACATGGATGTTCTTTGGAGATCAGCATGAAGCGTGTGATTTCCTTTATCAAGAAGAACTAAAACAATACCAAGAGGATGGCGTCGTAACAACATTAACTACTGCGTTCTCCCGCGATACAGATCAAAAGGTATATGTACAACATAAAATGCTTGAAAATAGCAAAGAATTGTTCCAATGGTTAGAAAATGGAGCATGCTTCTACGTTTGTGGTGACAAACAAAGAATGGCGAAAGACGTTAACGATGCGCTTATCACAGTGATTGAAAAAGAAGGCAATATGTCTCGTGAAGAGGCTGAAGAGCATCTAAATCAATTGCAAAAGCAAGGCCAATACCAACGTGACGTATATTAAAACCCATAAGTGCGAATGGCACGATTGATGACGATTCAAAAGAGTGACTTCCCTTCCATGCATAATGGATGTGTGGAGTCACTCTTTTTTGCCCGTTTAATCAGTGGTGGTGTTCTAAATTTGTCTTCATGGAATAAAAGTATAAAATGAAATAAGAAGGAGTGAGCAAAATGAAATATATTGAAACCTGGGATTTAGAAGCTATTTTTCCAGGGGGAACAAAATCTCCCGAATTGCAAAGCAAATTACATAAGATGAAAGCAGAATTACAGGACTATCAAAAGTTAATCCATGAATGGAACATAACCGTAGACCAATCGGTAGAACCGTTAAAAGCCATATTAAAGAAACAAGAAATCATTGATAAAGGTCTAGGTCAATCCCGTACGTTTGTACAAATGTGGCATGATGCTTATATGGATGATGAAGATGCGAGTGTCGTGATGGGACAAGTCATGGACTTATCAAGCGATGCAGAAAATCTTTCGACTATCTTTACAAAAAAACTGGTTGCTATTCAAGACGAAGATTGGAATCGGTTTTTGCAGGATTCCGAATTAGTACAAGTATCCTTTGCCTTGAATGAGATTCGTGATCAAGGGAAACGTTTGTTATCAGAGGCAGAAGAAAAGATTATGACCGATTTAAATAAAGATGGGTTAGCGGGTTGGAGTCAATTATACGACACCGTTGTGTCCATCATGACGATTCCCTTTACAGATAAGGATGGAAAAACAACGGAGTATTCCGTAGGGCAGGCGATGAATCGGATGTATGCGGATCCAGACCCTGAGGTAAGAAAACAACTTTTTGAACATTGGGAGGAGTCTTGGACTAAGTTTGCACCGATTTTTGCGGACACCTTAAACCATTTAGATGGCTACCGGATTACCCTTCAAAAAGCTCATAATCGGGAAAACTTTCTCGAAGAGCCTTTAGAGTATAATCGAATGTCCAACGAGACACTAACGGCCATGTGGACAGCGGTCTCGAATCATAAACAGCCCTTCATAGAGTATTTAAAACAAAAGGCCAAACTATTAGGAATGGAAAAGTTAGGATGGCAGGATGTGGATGCACCGATTGCTGTAGGCAATGTGGAGCCACCGCACTATACTTATGACGAGGCTTGTGATTTTGTGATCGAAAACTTTGCGACTTTTGGGCCGAAAATTTCTGCTTTTGCCAAACATGCTTTGGAAAATCGCTGGGTAGAAGCTGAAGATCGTCCCAAAAAACGGCCTGGCGGGTATTGTGAGGAACTTCCAGAGTTTGAAGAATCACGCATATTTATGACATTTACGGGTTCCGCGTCTGATACAAGTACGTTAGCCCATGAACTAGGACACGCCTTTCATAGTTTTGTGATGAAAGATTTGCCCACTTTAAATCGTAGCTATGCCATGAATGTGGCTGAAACGGCGAGTACCTTTGCAGAGAACATTATCAGCAATGCAAATGTAGCGAATGCAAAAACGAAGGAAGAGAAAATCACCCTTTTAAATGCCAAAATGGAGAATGCCATTGCCATGTTTTTGAATATACATGCCCGCTTCCTATTCGAAAAAGCCTTCTATGAAGAACGTTCAATAGGAATTGTGTCGGAACAAAGGATCAATGAATTAATGATCCAAGCACAAAAAGAAGCATATGGTGACAGTTTATCCAGTTACCATCCTCATTTTTGGTGCAGCAAATTACATTTCTTTATTGATGATGTGCCCTTCTACAATTTCCCATATACATTTGGCTTCTTATTTAGTTTGGGGATCTATGCCGAATATTTGAAGAATCCAGCTGGTTTTGAGGAAAAGTATATTCGGTTACTACGTGACACGGGTTCCATGACAGTAGAAGAATTGGCGATGAAACATTTGGGCGTCGACCTGACGAAACCAACCTTTTGGGAAGAAGGAATACAAATCATGCAAAGAGATGCAGAGGAATTTATCTCTTTATCGAATGAAATGATGGAGTAAGTCATATGTAAGGTCTAAAGAAATTGGATACAACGAATAGTTTAAATACAAACGGTCATGATATTTTTATCATGATCGTTTGTATTTAAAAATGATTTTTTAATGAAGAAACAAGATTAATATATTGTAAAATTTCTAAATAAATGAGACCTTTCCATAAAAAGTGCGTATAGATATATATAACGCACTTATGGGGAGGGATTTTTGTGAGAGCAGTAGTCTCGAATCAGTATGGATCACCAGATACACTTGAATATAAAGAGATTGAAACCCCCGTTCCAAATGAGAATCAAGTTTTAGTGAAAATAGAAGCTGCGTCGATCAATAAGGGCAATTTAATCCTGTTAAAGGGAGAACCGTTCTTAGCACGTCTTGCTTTTGGTATAAGAAAACCTAAATTTCCGATTCCAGGAGGAGATATTGCGGGAACAGTGGTTGAAGTAGGGAAAAACGTAAAACAGTTTAGGGTAGATGATGAGGTTTATGGGGACTTATCTCGTTATGGCTGGGGTGGTTTTGCCGAATATGTGGCTGTTCCAGAAGTGGCTTTAGCTCATAAACCTTCCAACCTATCATTTGAAGAAGCTGCCGCTGTACCAATGGCTGCTTTAACTGCCTTTCAATCATTGAGAGATAAAGGGAAAATTCAGGAGGGACAAAAGGTATTAATTTATGGGGCATCTGGGGGAGTAGGAATGTTTGCTGTACAATTTGCTAAAGCATTTGGAGCAGAAGTCACGGCAGTTTGCAGTACAAGAAATGTGGACATTGTAGAGTCAATTGGTGCAGATTATGTTATTGATTACAAGAAGAAAGATTTTTCTAGAATAATTGAACAATATGACTTAATTATTGGAGTAAATGGTATGCAGCCTATTAAGTTCTATGTACATGCTTTAAGGCCAGATGGTATATTTGTTCATGTTGGTGGATCTGAACGTCAATTGTTCCAAGCGATGCTGAGTGGTCCATGGATTTCTATGACAACGAAGAAGAAAGTAGGTAGCTTTTTACAAAAGTCAAATCAAAAGGATCTGTTTTTAATCAAAGAACTCATCGAAGCAGGGGAAGTCACACCAGTGATCGATCGACTTTTTCAATTTAATGAAATCCCTGAAGCATATCGGTATTTTAGTGAGGGTCATGCAAAGGGGAAGGTCGTTATTAAGATTGCACAATTTTAATAACGACCTAAGTACTTTTCCCAATTTGTTTAGGGCGGAGGAATTTAAGGGAATGTTAGTGAGAATATTCTAATAATGTTCACAATTATGGTTGTAAATGTAACCGTTTTCATGGTATATTTTTATATATTACTAAGGAGGGGTTAGCCTATGTATAAATTACAATTAGCCAATTGTTCCTCAAATCGCATTTTTAAAGAAATGGATTGTCATGATGATCTTGATTATATTTTAGAATTTATTAATTACCTAGAAGAATTAAAATTAGATACGGTTTTTTATGATGACGAATATGAAAAACCGCAGGATTCTTATTATGTGTCAAATTCGATTGTTAGAAATGGAAATGATACGATTTATCGAGTATACTTCAATACAGATTTGCCATACATAAATAATATGGAAATGAGAGTATAATGGGAGTGACAATGTCATTCCTCTTTTTTTTGTTCTTTTCCTCGTCGATTCCATTGATGACCTAAATTAACTGATATTTGAATATATTTATATTTATGTTAAAATTATAAATATTCTAAATGGAGATGGAGGAAAATTCTTGGTAGAGCGATTGTGGACGAAAAATTATATATTAGTCTGTTTAACTACTTTTTTTATGTTTCTAAACTATTATTATTTGCTTGTGACAATTCCGATTTATTTAATTCAACATTTACAGGGGAGTTCCCCGCAGGCTGGAATGCTAGTCATGGTGTTTTATTTTTCTGCCATTATCATACGTCCGATAGCAGGTGGGTGGGTTGAAAGGTATGGAATGAAAAACGTATTATTCGCCTCACTCATGATTTATTTAGGTGCGGCTTTTATGTATTTTTTCACAACTTCTCTGATCAGTTTAATCATCTTACGTCTGATTCATGGAATCGGATTTGGGATGATCACAACGACAACGGGAACGATCGTCGCTAACCTGATCCCTCAAGGTAGGAGAGGGGAAGGAATGGGGTATTATGGCTTAATGATGAATGTTTCCATGGCCTTAGGACCTTTTTTAGGTTTAATGGCGATCAATCATTTGGGCGTGTTCATGATGTTTGCTGTTAGTTTAGCCAGTGCGATTGTTGGTACATTTACAGCAATCTTCATTTCTCTACCGAAAAATGAAGAAATGGTCAAGATAAAAGGCTCTAAGAAAAAAGGATTTAATGTGAAAGAGATCATTGAAATGTCTGCCCTGCGAATTTCACTGGTTAGTTTCTTCTTTGGAATTGTCTATTCCTCGATCGTTTCGTTTGTGTCTGTGTATGCGAAAGAAATACAGTTGTCAGAAGTGGCAAGTTACTTTTTTATTGTTTATGTGATCATACTGCTCATTTCAAGGCCTTTTACCGGAAAATGGTTCGATCAGTACGGAGCGAATGTCATCATGATCCCATCGATTATCAGTTTTGCTATCGGTATGTTTTTATTAAGTCAAGCGAATGGGGCGTTTATATTCCTATTATCCGCGGCATTTATAGGACTAGGCTGGGGTACGATCTTTCCAACTTCCCAAACGATTGCCATTCAAGTTGCTCCACCTGAAAGAAGGGGAATGGCGACGGCTACTTATTTTTCTACGATGGATTTAGGGATCGGGATCGGATCATTAGTGGTAGGGATTCTTGGAGCAGAAATTGGATACAGCTCCTTATATTTTTATAGTTCTATTTTTGTTCTTGCAGGTTTGATCGTTTATTATTTCTTACATGGGAAAGAAAGTCGCAGCTCGAGAGTATTGGCAAACCAACAATCTTTTGAATTACGAAAAATAGATTCATAACACATGAGTACCATTATGAAAGACCAAATCCGATGCGATTTGGTCTTATTCTCTCTTCTGATTTTTTTTATATTGTTCCACAACCGTATTCAACCGATTCACTTGGTAAGCATAGTTATAAATAGACGAACCAATGACAGTCAGTTGAATTTTATGCCTCTGATCTTGATTATAAGAATGTATGACGTTTTCTAAAAAAGTGCTCATTTGTTCCAACAAATCCGTTTCATTGGAGGGTTCATCTATTTTTATTTTCCCCGAATACTTCAATAAAAAGAGTTCATGATATTTAATTAGGAGTTCTAAATGTTGATCAAATAATCGATCTTCTTCACTGGTTGGATGACTTTGAAAATAAAAAGCATCAATGTCTTCTAGGACAATTAGGCCTTGTTGAAGAGATTTAAACATTTGTTTAAACACAACGATTTCACGTAAATCTAATTATTCAATTTTGCTATCTTTTCCCGTTCTTCATCAAATAGTTTAAATTGTTCTTCTAGACCTAATAGATCTTCCTCTAATTGTTTCATTTGTTCCTGATAGGACTTTTCTGTCAACTCATTCGAGATGGCAGTCCGCATGAGGATGGACATATTTTGAAAAACAGTATGGACTTTGTTTAGATACATTTTCTGATAATTGGGAGGAGATATAAAAACATTTACGATCAAAGCTGACATCATGCCAATAAAAGTTAATCCAAACCGGTGTAAAGCAAATCCTAAGTCTTCATTTCCTGGAGCACTCATGATGGCGAGAACGGTGACGAGTGTAAGGGAAATCGTATCAGCCATCTTTAATTTCAAACTGATTAATATGACGATAATCATAACCAGTCCGATGGAAAACGGATCATTGCCTAGAAAGTATAGGGCAAGGAGAGCGACAATCGCACCTAAAGTATTGGTTTCTACTTGGTTCCAGACTTGTTTCCATGTACGGTAAATGGATGGTTGAATGGTGAAAATAGCAGCCATTCCTGCAAATACGGCAGATTCAAGATTAAATATTGAACAAATGTATAAAGCCAGTGTAACGGCAATTCCTGTTTTAATAACGCGTGGTCCAACCTTCACAACTCAAAAATCCTCCCATTTCCCATAAGCTTTTATTTCGCAAAAGTATGAAATTCATTAACTAAACATTTAACACCATCATAAAGAATGGCTCCATCAATGCCTCCTAATAGGAATTTAAAACCCATATTAAGATGTGCCTCTATTCCTTTCGTCCAAGTCATGATCCCTGGTGTTACATGATGTTTTTCACAAGCTTGTATGACTTTTTCGCAAGCTTTTAGAACCTCTGGATGATCCAATTGTCCTTGAAGTCCCATGGATGTACTTAAATCATAAGGGCCTACAAAGGCAATGTCGATCCCAGGGACAGATAGAATCTCTTCAATGTTTTCAACAGAAGTAATATGTTCGATTTGAACAATGACCAGGACTTCATCGTTCGCTTCCGTATAATAATTCTCAAATTCCTGTGCGTTAGCACCGAACAAGACTGCTCGTCCAGCCCCTATACCACGAATCCCGATAGGTGGATATTTACAAGACTGCACGGCATGTTCTGCTTCTTCCTTCGTATTTACCATTGGGATCATCACGCCCGAAACCCCTGTATCAAGAGCCCTTTTAATGAGTGAAACCTCATTTCCAGCCACTCTAATGAGAGGTGTTGCTTCTGTGCCTCGAATAATGGACACCATTCTACCAGCTGTTTCAATGTCCATTGATCCATGTTCGGCGTCAATCATGATAAAATCGGATCCAGTATGAGCCAGAATTTCAGCATTATCAAGACTGTTGGTCATAATCCAGGTACCAAAGACAGATTCATCGATCAATTTCTGTTTTAAACGATTTTTTCTCATGGAAACCACCCCTATAAATTAATTATGTAACTATATAATTAGTATAAAGATTAATCGCATTTAATCCAATTGTTTTAGTCACTTTAAAAAGGGAGAACTTATTATGATAAAATAAAGAAAGTAAATAATTAATTAATGGAATTTATTTTATAACGGTAATTTTTTAATAACAAAAAAGAGAGTGAAAATCATGTGGAATGAAGATTCGAATTTTAAACAGCGAAGGCCGATTATATTAGTTGATATCGACGATACGATTAATCGTTTTGCGGAAACATACTGGGCGTTACATAATCGTGTATTTGAAGACCATGTTCATTATAATAGCGTAGATCAATGGGATCTTGATTTATTTTCGAGTAGAGGAAAGGAAGCTTACGATCTATTTAAAATACCAGGGCTTTTTAGACATATTCCAGTAAAACCATATGCGAAAGAATTCATGGATTCGATCCAGAAAATGGGAGAAGTATTTGTTGTAAGTGACGCACCCAGCGGAACATCGTATGGTGATACCATTCAATTCTCGAATATCAATTATTCAATGGATGTTCTCCATTCGAATCCTGTCGATGATAAACGAGCATGGTTAAAAGAAAATTTTCCGACCCTTCCAAAAGAAAATGTTATTTTTTGTAGCTGTAAGTGGATGATTGCAGGAGATCTATTAATTGATGATAAACCTAATACTTTTTTAGAATTCCAGAAAAGAGGGAGAGATGTCATTTTAATGGACATGCCCTATAATCGACATATCGATACAAAGTGGAGGGCTCAAAACCTTATGGAAGCTGAAGAGATGATCAGTGAGATCTTAAGAAAGAAGTAAGGGAGTGTTCGAAAAGAATGGGTCTATCAGTGGAGCGGGATCTCAAAATACACAAAATCCTCACAAACCTCACAACTTTATGGTTTCTATTCCTATATAATCATAGTTATTGAAATAAACTGAACTGAAATTTCTAATAAATGAGGTCCTTAATATTTCAATTTTGTAAAATTTTGTAGAAATTTGTTGAATTTTACTAGAAAACTTATATTATAAGAATAGAACTATTTGAAAAATCCTATATTTTTAGAAGATAGGGATTTAATAATGAGTAGAGTCAGTAGGGGGATTTATGAATTTATTAACTAGGATTAGAAAAATAAATGGAATGCTTCAAAACAGAAGAGGTACTTCTGTGAACTTCATGGAAATGTCAGAAACCTTATATGAAGTAATCGATACGAATGTATTTATTTTGAGTAGCAGTGGGAAAATTATTGGACATGCGCTTTCTCATCAAATCCAAAGTGAACATATGAAGGAAATAATCAAAACAGGTCAAGGATCTGAAGCCTATGTTCAAAGATTATCTCAAATTAACGAAACAATCGCTAACATTGAGTTTGAAAGTGAATACTCTGCGTTTTCTATTGAAAATAAAGAACTTTTCAGTAATGGTTTAACCACCATCGTCCCTATTGCAGGAGGTGGCGAAAGATTAGGTACATTGATATTAGCTCGCTTAGACAAACAATTTGATGATGAAGACTTAATATTAGCAGAATATAGTGCAACCGTTGTTGGAATGGAAATTATGCATGAGAGATCAGAACGAATAGAAGAAGAAGTGCGAAATAAAGCAGTCGTTCAGATGGCTATTAGTTCCTTGTCCTATAGTGAATTGGAAGCAGTTGGACATATTTTTGAAGAATTAAATGGAAAAGAAGGCTTGTTAGTTACCTCAAAAATTGCGGATCGGGTAGGCATCACGAGGTCTGTGATTGTGAATGCACTGAGAAAGTTAGAAAGCGCAGGTGTCATTGAATCAAGATCATTAGGGATGAAAGGTACATTTATTAGAGTATTAAATGATAAATTTCTTTATGAACTTGAAAAAGTTAAAGCCATTTAATTAAAAGATTACTAGATTAATTGAGATTGTTATCTACCTGATAAAAATCAATTTTTTCTAAAAAACCATTGTCAATGATCTGTGTTGTAACTAAAATGGTTAACTGAGTATCAAACGAACCAATTTCTTTTATTATTAGACTGCCAAAGGGTTTATATCGTTCATACGATATAGACCCTTTTTGTAGTCTATGAATATCTTGGAGTTGAGTTTAAAATAGGATCTAATATTAGGTAGTTCCGTTTCGGTGGAGAAACAAACGAAGTAGCCTACTGATTAGCAGACCAAATCACATATGATTCGGTTTCTTCTTTTTCCTTATTTAACAATGGAAGAATCATCTCATCGAAGAACTTTTCTTTAAGTGTCAAATAGGCTCTTAGCCCTTTCTCGACAATCAGACAGACTTTCCAATGAGTCTGTTTTTTACTTTAACTTAGATGATCAATAAATTAACTTATTTAATGTTAAAATTGATTTATTGAATAAAAATATAAAGTTTAATAAAAAAATTTAAGTATTTATTTAATAATTAAAAGATATAGTGTATTATATGATTAGAATAAATGAAAGAAAGGAGAACAGTATGGCGTATCCTTTACTTACTAATTGTCCTGTTTGCAGGAAGGCGCTTAAAATTACTAAGCTACAGTGTAACCATTGCCAGACAACGATCGAAAATGAATTTGAAGTTTCAAGACTGGCGGCTCTCGGTCAGGAACAGCTCCATTTTATTGAGATTTTTCTTAAATGCCGTGGAAATATCAAAGAGGTCGAGAAGGAGCTCGGAATTTCCTATCCGACTGTCAGAGGAAAATTAGATGAAATTATCTCTACTCTGGGATACTCCTCTCAAAAAAAACCGGAAGTGGATAAGAAAAAAATTGTATCATTATTGGAAAAAGGCGAAATTACAGCAGAGAAAGCCATTGAGTTATTAAAAGGGGGGGAAGTATAATGAAGGACGAAATTTTGAGAGTCTTAACGCTGGTGGAGGAAGGAAAGATTGATAAGGAAAAAGCGAGTGAATTAATTACTATTTTACAAGGGAAAGATCAGCCAGAGCTCGTGACAATAAACAAAGAAGTCCCATATGGGAATAAAATGTTAAAAATTCGTGTGACCTCCGAAGAAGGTGATAATGTTAATGTGAATTTACCGATTAATCTGGTAAAGGCCGTTTTAAAAGTAGGTACAAATATTGCTGAAAAAATACCTGAGGCAGAAAAATATGTAAAAGATATTAACATTGACCTGCTCATCGAAGCCATTGAAAATGAATTGGACGGACAGATTGTTGACATCACCTCGGCCAATGGTGATAAAGTTTTTGTGGTAATTGAGTAGATTATGTTAAAAGTCAAGGTGAAAGTAAAGGATAAACGATTCACCATTCCCGTTCCCTATGCGGTTTTAAATTTGGTTGGTTTGATTATTACATCAAAAAGGTTTAATTGCTTCATAAATAAAGCAATTGAAAAGGATGGCAGTAAATTCATCTTCCCGGAAATGGAAAGAAAAGATTTGAAGCCGCTGCTGCAGGGATTGTCTAAGCACAGTGGAGTGATCCTTGTTGAAACGAAATTGAAGGATGGAACTGAGGTAGAAGTAAAGCTTTAAATAAAACTTCTAAATCGCATTTTTTAATGGAAACAGCTTCTCTTTTTGGTCATTTTGTGTCTAATCTATAGGATTAGAAATAGCAAGTCCAGCCAATATAAGAGATTAACAGTGTTTTTCTGATTTTCTGTTCAGTACCAATGCTGATTATTGCACCCATTTTCCACGAAGGGCGCGATCCTTTAATAAGGATCGCGCCCGTTTGTTTAACTAAATCATCCAATGTCTTTGTTATTGTCTGCATAGATAGCCATGGCATCGCGCATAAATTTTGCCAAACCATTGCCAAATTGATCAATGTTTTTAGTGAAGCGTTCGTCATCCACATACATTTGGCCCAAACCTTTGAATGCATCTAAGGAGTAATGATGACCCGTGTTATGGTTTAAAAAGTCATACCATTCCTGAATACCCGCTTGTGCTTCATCTGACTCAGGTGAGGTATCTTTGAGATCTGCCAATCTTCGATAGATAGCATTCATCTTCTCTCCCATTGCCTTTTGTTCAGCACCAGACATGCTTCCCAGTTTCGCGTTGGATTTATCAACTGCTTCATCTCCCCAACGCTCACGAGCTTCTTTTTCATAAGGGTTATGACTGAAGTCAAAGCCTTCAAACTTTTCTTTGTTCGACATTTGAATCTCTCCTTTTACGTATTGTGTGGTCTTATCAATTGTCGCAATCATTTTGTCGATACGCCCTCGCTTCTCAAGCAGCATTTTCCGATGGAGCCGGAGCGCTTCCTGGCGATCAAATGATGGACTATTAATAATTTCCTTTATTTTTTTAAGTGGAAAGTCAAGTTCTTTGAAAAATAGAATTTGTTGTAACGTTTCAAGGTTTTTCTCGGAGTATAGACGATAACCAGAATTGGTTATCTCCTCCGGTGTTAGTAACCCAATTTCATCATAATGATGTAGTGTGCGCACACTAATGCCAACTAAATCGGCGACTTCTTTCACCTTCATCGCTTTGACCTCCTTACAGTTATCACTATAAAGTATAACGTAACGTTAGAGTCAATAACTTAGAAATTTTTTGTTATTCAAACAAATATTTGAATGTTAGAAAGTGTTTTGTTATTATATAATCAAATGAATATTTGAATAAGAAAGGGGGATATGTAATGAGTCAGAAAGATACTTGTGATATTTATTGTTATGACGAAGCAAAAGTTAAACGAATACAGGGGGATATGCAAAGAGAAGATATCTCTAGTGTTGCGCGCGTTTTTAAAGTGCTTTCCGATGAAAATCGAGCAAAAATTTCCTATGCATTATGCCAAGAGGATGAACTTTGTGTGTGTGATGTTGCCAATATTATTGGATCAACTGTTGCGACGGCATCTCACCATTTAAGAGCCCTTCATAAACAAGGAATTGTCAAATATCGAAAAGAAGGCAAATTAGCCTTTTATTCATTGGATGATGATCATATTAGGAGTTTAATGGTTCTTGCATTAGCTCATAAAAAGGAAGTGAAAGTCAATGTCTGAACAAGCGAACTTAAAAAAACAAGAAGCAAAAACATACCGAGTTCAAGGGCTCTCCTGAGCAGGCTGTTCAAAAACGTTCGAAGAGAACGTGAAACGTCTGGAGGGCGTTTTGGATGCACAAGTCAATTTTGGCGCTGCAAAAATAACCGTTTTAGGAAATGCGTCGATTGAAGAAATTGAGAAGGCAGGAGCTTTTGAAAATATAAAACTGCGAGATGAAAGAGAACATAGGGTGGAACGTGAACCTTTTTGGAGGCAAAAAGAAAATATCAAAGTTTATATTTCTGCCCTATTATTGATCGTCAGTTGGTGGTTAGGTGAACAATATGGGGAAGGTCATGTGGCACAAACGGTTGGCTATGCAGCAGCCATTTTAGTTGGCGGCTATAAGTTGTTTATAAAAGGGTTTAAAAATGTAAGCCGACTTAAGTTTGATATGAATACACTTATGACCATTGCCATCATCGGTGCAGCATTGATTGGTGAATGGGGAGAAGGTGCAACGGTTGTTATTCTTTTTGCCATTAGTGAGGTTTTAGAGCGTTATTCAATGGATAAAGCTCGTCAATCGATTGAATCATTGATGGATATTGCTCCAAAAGAAGCATTCATACGACGCGGCCATCATGAGCTAATGATTAGCGTGGATGATATTCAAGTGGGAGACATCATGATTGTAAAGCCTGGTCAAAAATTAGCAATGGATGGAATGGTTGTAAAAGGGACATCAACCTTAAATCAGGCTGCGATTACCGGCGAAAGCGTTCCAGTTACCAAAACGATTGATGATGAAGTATTTGCCGGAACGTTAAACGAAGAAGGATTATTAGAAGTCAGCGTAACCAAATTAGTGGAAGATACCACATTGTCAAAAATCATTCATTTAGTTGAGGAAGCACAAGCAGAGCGCGCACCTTCTCAAGCATTTGTTGATAAATTCGCGAAATATTATACACCAGCTATTGTAGCTTTAGCTTTTTTAATCGCGATTGTTCCACCATTATTTGGCGGGGATTGGAGCGTATGGATCTATCAAGGGTTATCCGTATTAGTGGTTGGGTGTCCTTGTGCCTTAGTCGTTTCGACTCCTGTTTCTGTCGTGACGGCAATTGGAAATGCAGCGAAACATGGTGTATTGATTAAAGGTGGCATTCATTTAGAAGAAGCTGGACACTTAAAAGTCATTGCTTTTGATAAAACAGGAACCCTTACGAAAGGTGTTCCCGCGGTGACAGATATCATTACATTTAGTGGGAATGAAAATGAATTACTGATGCTAACAGCTGCATTGGAAAAAGGCTCGCAACACCCACTTGCCTCTGCGATTACGAAAAAAGCAGAAGCTGGAGGATTACATTACAATGAAGTATCAGTGGAAGATTTTCAATCCATAACAGGTAAAGGGATAAAGGCAACGATCCAAAACGAAATGTATTATGTAGGAAGTCCTAACTTATTTGAAGAAATTCTCCCAAATCACATCGACCAAACGATTTCTGTACAAATTTCTAAGCTTCAAACACAAGGGAAAACGGTTATGATCCTTGGAACAGCTTATGAGATTCTTGGTTTAATCGCTGTGGCCGACCAAGTGAGAACAACATCCAAAGAGGTTATTGGGAAATTACATCAACTTGGCATTGAAAAAACGGTTATGTTGACAGGAGATAATCAAAGGACAGCGGAGGCGATTGGACAAGAAGTGGGTGTAACGGATATTAGAGCTGATTTATTACCAGAGGATAAATTAAACTTTATAAAAGAACTTCGCGAACAGTATTCCAGTGTTGCCATGGTGGGAGATGGTGTGAACGATGCTCCAGCACTGGCCGCTTCGACGGTTGGGGTAGCAATGGGCGGCGCTGGAACGGACACGGCACTTGAAACAGCCGACATTGCCTTAATGTCTGATGACTTAAGTAAATTGCCATTTACGATCAAATTAAGTCGGAGAGCATTGAGGACAATTAAACAAAATATCACGTTCTCTTTAGTAGTGAAAGCCATTGCCTTACTCTTGGTTATACCAGGTTGGTTAACGCTTTGGATTGCCATTTTTGCCGATATGGGAGCTACACTTATTGTCACACTCAATAGTTTAAGATTATTGAAAGTAAAAGAATAAGGACTTTACAAGAATGAACGAGTCCTTAGATTCAATGGAGAGATCATATGTAAAACAAGCTACCTTTTCTAAAAGTTATTGGGAAAAAGGTAGCTTGTTTTATTAAATCTCAAGTACTCATTTTAGTTATGTCCCAGCCCCTTTATTTTATTAGCGTTAAAGCACAATCTAAATATAATCAGACTATGATTCCTGCGATTTTAAGTATTTGTTCTCTTAAAATGGACTAGACTTATATATCACTTAATGATATATTTTATTTAATGATATATCGTTTAATGATATATAAGGAGGATTATAATGGCCAGAAATGTCTCATTAGAAATGGGAGAGCTTACAGATACGGCTTACTACATATTATTGTCCTTGGTGGATGCAAATCATGGGTATCTGATTATGAAAACAATTGAAGAAATGACAGATAATCATTTTTCAATTGGACCAGCTTCTATGTATACGACGATCAAAAAGCTATTATCAGCCAATTTAATACAACTTTTAGATGACGATGATGTTAAAAGAAAGACGTATGTAGCAACTGATAAGGGGATTCAACTATTAAAGAAAGATGTTCAACGTAGACGAGAAATGGTTTTACACGCTGAAGAAATATTTAAACGGAAAGGGGCGGGAAATATATGAAGGAGAAAAAATTTGTTTTTAATAATGGATTAGCCTTTTCTGAAGAAAAGGAAATGAATAAGCTCGCACAATATGCAAAAGAAGGCTGGATTCTAGAGAGTTTTGCGGGTCTAGGTTATAAATTAAGAAAAGGAGAACCTCGAAATATTGTGTACTCACTTGATTATCAAAAAGTGAGGGATGAAGAGTACTTTTCTTATTTTGAAGAGGCTGGATGGACCTATGTATGTTCTGCAGGAAATGACATCCATATATTCTGTGCACCTGCTGGAACAAAACCAATTTATACCGATAAACAAACGACAATTGAAAAATATGAACGAGAAAAAGAAATAATGGGAAAAGGTGCTTTACTAAGCTTAATCACTACGATTGTGTTTATGTTTCTTGGGGTCATTAGCAGTGTTGGCTGGTTATATGAAAAGATTGGAGCGGTAACTCTAATTTTAGGAATACTATCTCTTATTATTCTAATCTTTACAGGACTTCCATACATTGCTTATCAATTAAAATTACATAAATTACGTAAGAGCTAGAATTATGTGGCCATCGTGTCAAATGGATGATTTCTAACTATTAAGTTATATGAAAATTGACAAAATTTGAGTAAATTAATAGAGTAAAAGGGAGTTGGAACAATAAAGTCATTCCTTATTGAAATTGGGAATTAAGAATCGTAAATGGACTCTGATAGGTACGTATCGTAGATTTGGTTCAAAATATTTTTAAATAGAGGGTAGGAGAAGAATATGAATCTTGAACTTTCTGGCAAAAACGCAATTATCACTGGTGGGAGTGCAGGAATTGGATTAGCGTGTGCGAAAGCTTTATTAACAGAGGGAGCAAATGTAGTCATCGTTGGTAGAGATGAAGAGAGATTGGAGAATGCAGTAAATATTTTACGGAAATTAGCAAAACACCAATCTATTTTATCCATTAGTGCCGATTTAACAGATTCTGTGGCTGCCGAAAGAATCATAACAGAGGCTGAGGCTCAATTTGGATCCATTGATATATTAATTAACAATGCAGGTTCCGCAAGGGCAGGCTCGTTTTGGAGTTTAAGTGATCAAGATTTTATCGATGCATGGAATTTAAAACTATTAGGTTATATACGTATGGTGAAAGCAGTGGCAGAACACATGAAACAACAGCAGAAAGGTCGGATTCTAAATATTATCGGAACAGGTGGGAAAAATCCGAGCGCAACCTTTCTTCCAGGTGGTACGGCAAATGCGGCCCTCCTTAATTTTACAAAAGGGATTTCGAAAGAATTAGCACAATACGGGATCCGGATCAATGCCATTTCACCAGCCATAACGGTTACAGAGCGTGCGGTTCGTCTTGCGGAACAACGGGCTGAAGCAAAAGGCATTAGTACGGAGGAACAAATGGCAGAGGAACAAGCAAATATGCCTCTCGGACATATGATCCAACCGGAAGAAATAGCGAAAATGGCTCTGATTCTTGTATCGGATTTGATTCCTTCCATGACAGGATCCGAGGTGATTATTGATGGTGGAGTAACACACGGTATTTAAATTTAAAGTCATTAGGTTTGAATCTCTGAAATTTAGGGTGAATAAGATATCAGCAGGAGGCTGATATCTTGCTGTATTTATGTCGTAAAAATGGGGAGATATACGAAATGGGATTTCTGTGAGGTTTGGGACAACCATTAGCCCCATTATGAATAGGAATATTTTTTTCATTCTAATCGTATTTTCCTGGGACGGCTTTTTAGCATTCCACAAGCTTGATTCGCTTAATAGGAACTTTCTAAACTCAAAGGTTCTTTAAATATTCACAATTGTACTAGTAAGCGCTTTCAAAATGAGGTATACTTAAATTGTAAACATTTGGGAGGTGCTCTAATTGTATAAACTGCAAATTATTAATGCTCTAACAAATGAATTGCTTCGCGAAAAAACGTATAAAAAACCTGATCTTATTTTAGATTTGATTGAAACAGGGTTAAAAGGGAAAGAATGTTTTCTATTTGATAACGATTGTAGAACGTATAAAGGAACTTATGTTTCACATACCAGTAATTTGGAAGATGAGACAAAAGTGTTTAAAGTATTGTTCCAGTTGGAATTATCTGATATACAGGCAAAAGTGGCAGTAGCAAATTAATAATGAAAAGGAGTAGCATATTGCTACTCCTTTTCATTTGTGTAATATGGGAGCATTCATTTAGTAGTTGTATTCTAACTTTTTTTATAAATACCTTTATAAAAGGAAAAAGAGAGGAAGGAGACACAAGAACCGTCCCCCTGTAACACTTTTTAGTTTGGTTCAACATGAACATGTACACCATACACATTATGTTCGATCGATAAGGTCTTTTCTACATTTGTACAAATATCGTGAGCATGTGTAATATCTAATGTCGAATTCACTAAGATGACGACATCGACAACGGTGTTATTGCCATAATTTCTGGCTTTAATGTCCTTGATTCCTTTTACTCCATACGTATTTAGAATGGTATCTTTATAGGATTGTATTTGAGTTTCATCAAAGCCATCGGTCAATTGATGGGAAGACTCTCGGAAAATTTCCCATGCGGTTTTACAAATGAGGAGACCAATGATCACTGCTGCAAGCGGATCGAGCCATGGTAATTGAAACTGAGCCCCAATAATACCCACAGCGGTTCCAATACTTACCCAGGCATCTGAAAGATTATCTTTTGCAGCCGCCATGACGGAATGACTATTGATCTTATTGGCTAATCTCTTATTATATCGATACACAACGTACATCACGAAGCTACTAAAAATTCCTGTCCATGCGGCAATTAAATCAGGGGATGTATGTACTCCACTAGAAACAGATGTGACCGCTGTAATTAATACTTGTATTCCTACAACCATCATGATGAATGAGGCAACCATGGAAGCGACCGTTTCTGCTTTCCAATGGCCGTAGGGATGATCGGAATCCGCAGGTTTTTGAGAAAGCTTTAATCCAATTAATACAGCAATGGATGATATAATATCGGTTGTATTATTTAAGCCGTCTGCTTTTAAAGCTTCTGAATCTGCTATATAGCCGATTAATAATTTTAGGATAGACAGGCAAATATAAGCAATAATACTAATAATCGCTCCGCGTTCTCCAAGTTTAAGATCATTATATTTTTGTTGATCCATAATGTACCTCCCATCACGTTCAACTTAATCTTACTAAATGAAAGGGAAGTGGGTCTAGAGAAACCTTTTTTCACTACTTTACAAAAGTAACCGCAATGAAAGTATTTTGCCCAAGGGAAAAATTAACTTTACAAATATCGAGATCCATAAGGTGTTTTCACTATTTATCACTTTTTTAATGTTTAAAGATTGAAAATTAATGAAAATTTACTTATTATTAATATAATATTTAGAATTTAAAACAAAGGGGAGAAAAAAATGGTTCGTATGACAGTCGCTGGTATCGGTGGATTTTTCCTTGTTTTTATTGAAGCGTATATAGTCTTAATTTTAAAAGGCTATCAAACCATTGAATTTGGGGGAATGAGTCCATTTATCTCGATTTGGACAATGAACTTTTTTCTTCTGTTTTCCATTTTCACTCAACTGAAGCCTTGGTTTGAGGAAAGAATAGCTGTAAAAGATGAAATAGGACTAAAATGATGAATTTGGTTGTCATGAATAAACGAAAAAGCCTTATTTCTTTATGTATTAAAGAAATAAGGCTTTTGTAGTGCTTAACTATTTTTAGAAAGAGAAGGCTCGTTTGATTTTTTATTCACAAATTGACGAATATAAGGGGATACCCAGCGGTCCAATCCAATCTTTCCAGCATTTGTACCAGCAATAAGAATAAATACAGTTAATAGAACTAATAGGGCATTTGGATTCGCTACTCCAGAGAAAAGGAAGGAAAAGTTCATGACAGCACCAAAAAAGGCAGCAGCTGTTGTTAAGCATCCTAAGATTAACCCAAGTCCGATTAAAAATTCTCCCCAAGGTACTAACGTATTAAAAAGGGCAACATTTGGAATCGCTACACCTTGAAGGAAAGAAACCCACCAGCTTTCAACTCCAGGATTTTTGATGACCCCTTGTAGAAACCCAGAAGCATCAAAGCCACCTGAGACTTTTTGCCATCCATGACTGAAAAATGTATAACCTACGTACAATCTAAATAATAAAAGAATAATGGACGAAATAGTACTTCCTCTTAACCACTTAACCATGTTTGTCACTCCTTTTAAATGTGTATTAACTTATAAACTTATTGTACAATATTACTCTTAATTAAAAATAACTTATTTAAAGGTTTCACCGATTAGCAATAATTAAGTGACAATATTATTAAAATTTAGATAATCAATTGTTTTTCTCTATAATCGATGGGTATAATAAAAAATTAAATTTATTAATTGACAATCAGAAATAGATATATTAATATAAATCTCGAATTAAAGATGTTTTGTTTAAAAATAAATTAAGATGTCTTGCATTTAATACAAACAGTTCTAAAATTATTGAAAAAGTGATCCTTATTCGAAACATAATTGTTTTTTAGATGGGGATATTAAGTTTTAATGATCGGTCATTCGTTATTATTTTCTGCAAGAGTAAGGTGGGATAGAAAATGGGTTTTTTAAGTAGATTATTTGGTGGATCAAAACAAGAGGAGGAAGTAAAAGTGACAAAATTAAACATTGGGATTATCTTAGGAAGTACAAGACAAGGACGCGTTAGTCCACAAGTTGGAGAATGGGTAAAAGGAATTGCAGAAAAACGAGGAGATGCAAATTATGAAATCGTTGATATCGCAGACTTCAATTTACCATTTGTATTTACAACAGATGGTTCAGAACCAGGAATCGCAGCATGGGGAGAAAAAATTAATTCTTTAGATGGATTTATCTTCATTGTTCAAGAATACAATCACAGCATTACAGGTGCATTAAAAAATGCGCTTGATACAGCACAAGCACAATGGAACCACAAAGCAGCAGGGATCGTCAGCTACGGTTCAACGGGTGGAGCGCGTGCAGCCGAACATTTACGTGGAATTTGCGGTGAGTTATTAATTGCTGATGTTCGTGTACATCCAACACTTTCTTTATTCACTGATTTCGAAAATGGATCAGATTTCAAACCACAAGACTTGCATCTTGATAATGTAAACCAAATGTTAGATCAAGTAAATTCATGGTCTACAGCTTTAAAAACCGTTCGTGGTTAAGAAATTAAACCTGGAATAATTTTATTAAACCTCTTCATTTTTAAAAATGAGGGGGTTTTTATTCTTTATATTGAATATTAATGTTAAAATAAAATCATTAAATCATATATAAAAGGAAGATTCATATGAAAAATTCAACTAAAGTTTTGCTCGCAATTTGATCCATTGTGATTGTCGTATTACTGATCATGTTTTTTAAAGGAGCTGCTGATTCATCAGGAGTCACGGATTCTACAGAAGCAGAAGAAACATCCGTAGTAGCAAAGGAAGAAAGTTATTTGAAGGATACAGAAAAAATTTATGCGGTAAGAGAGTACAATGTCAAGAAAGGCCGAATGATTGAATATGAACAAAATTTCATTGGGGATTCAAAAGGATTTAATACATGGTATGGGGCGGATACCTTTTTAGAAAAAGAAAATCAAAAAGGATTATTTTATGGCAGGGATAAAGTGTTGGCCTATCCGGTTGAAGTAGGGAAGACATGGGATATTGAGTCTTTTACTTTTACCATTGAATCTGTCGATAAAACGATTGAAGTTCCTGCAGGTACCTTTACAAACGTAGTAGAAGTGAAAACAACTGAAAAAGGTGCAAAAGAATATAGTACAACCTATTTTGCAAAGGGAGTAGGTCAAATCTTAAGAGAATCTGTGGATTCAAATTCGAAAAAGACCATTCGCTTTGAACTATTAGAAATAAAATAAAAAATGGACAAAGGGAACATTTGCTTTTAGTCCGTTCATGATAGGTATATTACAATCAACATACAAAAGATAAGCGCGTATCACGATCTAAATCCGTGATGCGCGCTTATCTTTTTGATTAAAATGTTAATCTCATGAAATGTCATCCTAGTATCGTTTGCATCCTATTTTACACTTTGAAATATGGAGGTATCGTTCGTAAGGTTTGCGGCATCCTAAGAATGATAGTTAGTGTAAAACTTGATCGATGGTCACCGATGTGACATTTGTCACATCGGAAATATGACACCTGCTACTAACAAGTACAACTAGCTTCCTTTATAATTTGAAATAACGATACAATAAGGAAGGGAATTCAAAAAATGGCCATACAAAATACGAAAACCTTAAAAAAGCAAATTGCTCCATTTGAAAAATCATCGACTAAAAAAAGTGTTTGGCAGATCTTTAACACAATCGTACCCTTTATGACGTTATGGTTCCTTGCCTATATCAGCCTATCCGTTTCTTATTGGCTAGCATTAGTACCCATTGTGGTCGCTGCAGGCTTTTTGACAAGAATTTTTATTATTTTTCATGATTGCACACATCATTCCTTTTTTAAAAACCGAACGGCCAATCGAATCGTAGGGACGGCTATGGGCGTTTTGACCATTTTTCCATTTGATAAGTGGGGGCATGAGCATTCTGTTCATCACGCGACAAGTGGAAATCTAGATAAACGAGGAACAGGCGATATTTGGACCCTAACGGTGGAAGAATATTTAGCTGCACCACGCAGCCTTCGTTTTGCTTATCGTTTTTACCGCAATCCATTGGTCATGTTCTTAATAGGTCCTATTTATGTATTCCTTTTGAAAAATAGATTTAACCGTAAAGGTGCTAAAAAGAAGGAACGGATGAACACGTATTTGACGAATGTACTGATCGTCGCTTTAATTGGATTGCTTTCTTGGGCTATTGGCTGGCAGTCATTTTTACTTGTGCATGGATCTATTTTCTTACTAGCAGGTGCGGCGGGAATTTGGTTGTTTTACGTACAACATACGTTTGAAGATTCATATTTTGAGGAAGACCAAAATTGGGAGTATGTGAAAGCAGCTGTGGAAGGCAGTTCTTTCTATAAACTTCCAAAGGTGATGCAATTTTTAACGGGAAATATTGGATTTCACCATGTTCACCATTTAAGTCCTAGAGTTCCAAACTATGAATTAGAAGAGGCACACAAAAATACGCCTCCTTTGCAAAACGTACCAACCATTTCCCTAACCACAAGTTTGAAGTCGCTTCGTTTTCGACTATGGGATGAGAAGAGTAAGAATTTCGTGAGTTTTAAAGAAGTGAAAGCATTAAACAAGAAAATTTCCATTCAGGTTAAACCTGAAGTTTAACTTCATTCATCAGAAGTCTCCCACTTCTATAAGTGGTGAGATGAATGTCAGCTTTTATTCATTCAGTGGGGGGTCAAACCCCGGCTGAATGAAGTTAAAGCCTCCGGCGGATGCCACAGATTTTAAAAGGGAATTTATCGAGCGAGCTCGATAAAATCTGGGCGCAAATACGCCGAGGCGCATTTGATCTATTCATAACGATGATTGACTCCCCATGGATCGTGGGGAGTTTCTGTTTCACGGGTACCTTTAAGATAGGAGAGAACGTAAATGATTACAATTGTCATTGCTGAGGATCAGGAAATGCTGTTAGGGGTTATTGGTTCTCTTCTCAATTTGGAAGAAGATATGACAGTGGTGGGTCAAGCGAAAAATGGGAAAGAGGCCCTAACGCTTGCACATCAATTAAAGCCAGATGTTTGTATCATGGATATCGAAATGCCGATCATGAATGGACTTGATGCAGCAGAAGCTTTAATGGCAGCGGAATGCAAAGTCATCATCCTAACAACCTTTGCAAGGAAGGGTTATTTTGAACGCGCACGAAGAGCCGGTGTAAGCGGCTATTTACTGAAGGACAGTCCCAGTGAAGAGTTGGCTGGATCGATTCGCAAAATTCTCGATGGAAACCAAATCTATTCTCCTGAACTAATGGACGCTGGTTCCAGCGATTACAAGAGGGAAATGAAGGGATTGGAAGTAGTCGTAGAACATTCCATTTTAAAGGAATCCTTTCATAAGAAAAGTAACTCAATTGGAACAATCAGAAATAATTTGTTAACCATTATGGATAAAATGAAGTCTCCAACCGGTTGAAAAAATCCTAAAGCTTAGAAAAGAAACCATTAGCTATCATTTATATCATCAGCGTTCTCCATAAGTAAGCGCACCACTATTCATTGTAGTGGTGCGCTTACGTGTATTCTTAGATTAAAACTCTTCGTATATAGCAGGATCTTGATTATTAATTCTACCGTCAGGACGAGTTAATGCTGAAATCTTGCTCATTTCGGTTTCACTTAAAGAAAAATCAAAGATGGATATATTTTCAAGTTGTCTTACTGGAGAAGATGATTTTGGAATGGCAATGGCTCCAAGTTGATAATGCCACCGTAAAATTACTTGTGAAACAGTCTTATTATGCTGTTCGGCAATGGTTTGAATATTTTCAATCTGTAAATCTTTTAATCCCCGCGTAAACGGACTCCAAGATTGTGTCGCAATATGATGCTCTTCATGCCATTTTCTTTGTGGTTCTTGATTGAAGAACGGGTGTAATTCAATTTGATTAATGCTTGGCTTAACGCCGGTTTCCTTTTCTAAACGCTCAATATGCTCAGGTAAGAAATTACAAACACCTATGGAACGAATAAGCCCCCACTTTTTAGCGTCAATAAGCGCTTGCCAGGCCTCTACATAAAGATCCTGACTAGGGTTAGGCCAATGAATTAAATATAGATCATAATAATCTAGATTGGCACGATATAAAGATTCCTGAATGGTATAAACCGCCTTATCATACTCTTGATAGCGACCAGGTAATTTGGATGTAATTCTTAATTGGTCTCGTGGAACAGAACTGCGGCGAACAGCCTCACCTACAGTTCCTTCGTTTTCATAATTATATGCGGAATCAATCAGCCGATACCCTAAATCAAGGGCACTTTGTATCGCATTTGCCCCGTCATTCCCCTTAAGCGTATATGTACCAAGTCCGATAACGGGTAACGTAACTCCATCATTTAATGTCATCTCTGGTATTAATGGATGCATAGTGATCACTCCTTTTCGTAATAGATCAAGTTTATCATTGTTTTTAGTTTTTATCCTATATTTAGAATCTTCGAACAGTACTTGTTTCTTTATTATGACAACCAGGGTATCCTGTGGATAACGAATTAAAAAAACTCCTATGAGTATAGGAGCTTTTTTTACAAGGCGGAACAGGCTATAGGATTAGCACTTATCCCCATGGAAATGAAAAGTACATGAACCAACGATGATTAATAGAATAAATAACACAACGATGAGCACGAAGCAATTGTTTCCACGAGATGGGTAACAGTATTCATAAGCAGGAGCCGCATAGCCACAGGACATTTCAGGTTGGAAAGGCATATTAGCTCCCATCACAGGCGCTACGTTTTCATGGTGGAAAGGCATATTAGCTCCCATCATAGGCGCTACATTTTCATGGTGGAAAGGCATATTAGCTCCCATCATAGGTGCTACGTTAACATTATTATACATTTTAACACTTCCTTTTGTTTGATGGAGAATCATTATGTTGGTGATACTACATCATACACTGGAATAGGAAATTGGAGCCCGTACTATTGAAAAATGGGTTTTAGGAGAGGGTCGTGTTTCCAAAATCAAAAAGGATTCCTTTAAGAATTGAGGTTTTAATGCTATTGCGATCTGAATTTTAATCCATGGTGGATACTCGCAGTTTACCTGAAAATATAGGTTTGAAAGTTGAAACGCTTAAGTTGTTCCGAAAGGGTGCAATCCTTGAATAAGGATCAGCGCTCTTTTTCCTTTTTAGGGCCATATTGTTGTATTAATTAAATTAAAATTAAGACTTTCATCGGCAATATCAGAGGACCTATTCCTAGATTCTTAATTAAAAATGGGTGACCATTGTGATATAGTAAAACTTATAAGTAATGGAAAGGAGATGTTGTTTTTATGTACAGCAACCAAAGCATTGAGATTGTAACAAGTGGGGAGGTATGTGCAAAATAAATTCATGCATAGAATCTCCCAAAGGTTATGATCTAAACTTTAGGAGGAAATGAAGTTGAAAAATATTGATATGAAAAATCTAGGACTTACTGAGGAATTTATACAGGAGTCTAAAATATATAAAGATCTTTTTATTGGTCGAGTTTCATCGCAATTTAAAAATTTATATAAGGTGATTACGGAAAATGGTGAGATTGCTGCTGAGATATCGGGAAAATTTCACTATAGTGTAAAAGAACTTTCTGAATATCCCGCCGTTGGAGATTTTGTTATGGTCGATAGAACAGAAAATGCACAGGGAAACGGAATTATTCATCACATACTTACACGGAAAAGTGTTTTTGCGCGTAAAGTGGCAGGTTCTAAGGAAGATATTCAGATTGTCGCTTCAAATATTGATATCGTTTTTATATGTATGTCACTGAACAATGATTTTAACCTTCGTAGACTAGAGCGTTACCTTGCTATCGCTTGGGACAGTGGGGCAATACCAATTATTGTACTTACAAAATCAGATTTATGTCTGGAAATAGAGGAAAGGCTTAACGAAATATCTTCTATTGCAATAGGCGTAGATGTGCTTGTTACAACAAGTACATCTGATGAAGGGTATCAATTATTAAAAAGATATCTTTCTGATGGTAAGACAGTAGCGTTTGTAGGATCATCTGGAGTTGGAAAATCGACCTTAATAAATGGTCTTCTCGGTCAAAAGATACTAGATACAAATGGGATAAGAAATGATGATAAGGGCAGACACACCACTACAAGGCGTGAATTGATTATGTTGCCGAATTTAGGCGTTGTTATAGACACACCGGGAATGAGGGAACTTGGGATTATTAGTGCGGATATAACGAAATCATTTGCTGATATTGATGAACTTGCTTCTAATTGTAGATTTAACGACTGTACTCACAAGAATGAACCAAATTGTGCAGTTCAAAAAGCAATTAAAGATGGCAACTTGTCAGTTGAAAGACTAGAAAGCTATTGGAAACTTAAAAGGGAAACTAAGTATGAAGGCTTGAATTCTAAAATGATTGAAAAAGAAAAGATCAGTGAAATGTTTAGCGGTATGGGTGGCATGAAAAATGCTAGGAAATTTATCAAAGAACAAAACAGAAACAAAAGTAGATGAAGTCCTAGAAATGTTTGAAATGACGATTGAGGTAACGGCCCAATGTTGAGCCGTTACCTTAATGTTTGGACAGAAGAGGTTATTTAGTAAAATTACTCTTGGTACATTTCAAACTAATGTGTAGTTTATTTGAAGCCCCATGACAATCTTTCCTATTTAATTTCCGCAATCGGGCGTGAAAATGCAACAACTTGGACTGTTTTTGAGCAGTCCATTTTTCTTGGCCTTTAATCAGTTATAGGATCAGGTTAGTTCAATAAGTAAATAACATAAAAATATTTCGAATTTTGGAACTCACCCCTTGAATTATCCGTATACCTATATAAATGGTATTTAATGATGGGGACAGGGTTGTTGAATAAAGGGAAGGGGGAAAAATTTTGGAATTAAACGAGGTTAGAAATGAACTATCAGTGAGAGGGAAAAACGGGATAGGCTTTTTATTTTCAGCTATTGTAATTTGGTCAATAATTACAATAATATTTTTACAGTCAATAGATATGTATCAGAAAAACATCTATATGTTATTTTCAACAGGTTTAATGTTCCCACTATCCGTTGGAATTTCTACTATAATAAAGGCTGATTGGAAACTTAAAAATAATCCATTAGGTAATCTAGGTTTATACTTGAATCTGGCTCAGATTATCTATTTTCCTATACTTTTTTGGGGAATTATAAAAAGTCCAAATGATGCTATCATATTTTTTGCCATTATAACAGGAGCTCACTTTTTTCCTTATGGTTGGTTTTATAATGCTAAAGCCTTTTATGTAATGGCACCAATGATTTCGGTCGTAATTATGTTTTTGGGACTGTATTTAAATGAAGAAAATTTATGGTTAGTTCCATTTTCTATGGTAATTCTTTTGCTCTTTTTAATTTTATGGCTCCACTTAGATTATAAGAGGAAAATTAAAGTGAATTCAGTTTTCAACTAACAGGGACGTAAGCACAATAACTAATAATCCATTTTTGAAGTTCTATTTAACTTCTCAATCTTCAGCAATCGGGAGCAAGAATTGAACAATGATGGACTGTTGAGCAGTCCTTTTTTCTTGGCCTTTAATCCGTTAAAGTTGCAGCTTAGTTGAACAAAGGTTACTGATATTCAGGGTAACATCAGGGAACAATAGTCTCTAATATTAGCTAAATAAAGGGGATTATTGATGAAAAAATTTTTATTATTTACCATATTGGCAACAGTCATTTTAAATCTTTCACCAATTTTTACTCACGCTGAAGAAAAATTAAATAAGGACCTAATGAAAATTATCAAAGAGTTTGTACCGCCAAACTCAATACTGGTAAGTCCTGAAGAACCTAAATCAACTAAACCATATCAGTTTTATGACTTTAACCAAGATGGACAAGAAGAGATTATTATTACTTTTGAAATAAAGGCAAAAGAACAACCAAATCCTTCGCAATATGGCGTAATCGTATTAAGAAAAGAAAATGAAAGATGGGAGAAGACTTGGGAGACCCAAACACAGGGGGTAGGATTAGATTTTTCAGGTCTTGCTGATATTACTGGTGACGGTATTAAAGAGTATCTCTTTGGTGTCACAATTGGTGCAGCAATAGGAAATAAGCTAGAGATTTTTAAATGGAATAATAATTCTTTAAAGATGATAGCAGAAGTTCCGTATCATATGATGGAGCTATTGAGTAATAAGAAGGTTGGTATAGCCGTTTGGCAGTGGTACATTGCAGATACCTATTTTGTGAATGTTCTAAAATGGAATGGAGAAAAATTAGTTCTAGATGAAGAACTATACTCTAGTTACTATCCTGTAATTGAAAAATTTTATAACGATAAAATATCAAAAATGGATGCGTGGTTCTATTGGTATACACTTGCAGATGCTCAAACAAAGGCAAATTTATTTGAAAAAGCTAGGAATTCTATACAGAGAGGAACTACATTAGCAAAGCAATTATCATTACCTGATGCAGTAAAAAACTTTGAACGATTAAGTGATAAGTTGGAAAAAAGGAAAAAATCTTATTAACTGGGTGCTTTAGTGAAAGAAAAATTTGCATAAAACGCCCCTTTTTTATGCAGCTGCTAAGCTTCTTCAGAGGCTAAAAACATTGATAAATCAACGATGTATAAAATCGTGCATAATCGATAAAAACGCAAAAGAGCCAAACCCTTAGTACATATGGGTTTGGCTCTTTTAATAACTTCTGATAGTTGGTCTTATGTTAACTAGTTTTGTATATGGTATTCACTCGATCCTTCTGAATCATCTTCAACTAACAGTGGTTAGTTAAGAAGGAAATTTGAAATATAAGAACAAATGTTTTATAATGTATCTCCAGCAATAAATAATCCATTGAATGGATTTTGGAGGAATTATATATGTATGTAACGATTTCAGACTTTATTAAAGAATGGAATAGGGAAGCTATGCTAACTCAAAACGTTTTGAATGGTTTGACAGATGAATCTTTAAAACAGCAAGTTTATCCAGAAGGTCGGACTTTGGGAAGAATTGCGTGGCATTTAACAGCAAGTATTCCAGATTATTTAGCTTATTTCAAGCTGAATATTGATGGAGTAAAAAATACAGAAAGTGTCCCAACTTTAGCAAAGGAAATTACTGAAACCTTTAAAGAGGTAAGTTCTCACACAGCCCAAATCATTGAACAACAATGGACAGACAAATCCTTAGAACAAATACAAGAAGCATTTGGAAGACAGGAATCAAATGCTCAAATACTAATGGGACTAATCAAGCATATTGTTCATCATCGTGGTCAAATTACCGTTCTGATGCGTCAAGCAGGATTAAAACCGTTTGGGGTTTATGGACCACCAAAAGAAGATTGGATTCATTTAGGTGTGGAAAATCCACCACTATAATAATATTGTGCTAACGTCGTGCGTCAATTGAAAAAGCAGCTAAAGGGATCTTTAAATTAAAGATCCTTTTTCAGTACCGATAACAACTGATTATGTTAACTGGATTGGAATGTTGTTAAATTAACTGAGGGGATGGTTACATAAAGAAGATGGTAAAATTAAGAATACCGAAATTTCAAAAGAGAGAAGGTGATTACGGCCATAAGAATGTACCACTTCTGCCATGCTTTTTACCAGTGATTGTCACAAGTGTGTAGTGACAATAAAGTTATTTAATTTTAAAACCTCAAACAAGCATAACCACGTACTAAATTAGGACGGGGCTAAAATATAGTTGTTTAATTTTTGATGTAAATGCTTCTATGCACTTAAAAACATAACAATAAAGTCGTTTAAACCTAAGGGTTCTACCACAATCGCGCCTAACAAATGATCAATAAACTATAACCCAATCTTTTTATCTAAAGTTGATTCAACATCCTTTTCATAATAAGGAATTCTAATAAGTCTTAAATCATTATCCTGACAATATTTGTTTTTGATTTGATCTCTTTTTTGTGTTAATTGATACTTCTTTTCCCCACCAAAGTAATGAACTGGCTCAAAATGTTGTTCACCGTCAAACTCGATAAGACACATCAAAGAACCATTGTCATTAAAAACGGCAAAGTCAAATCTTAATAAATCAACGTTCCTACAGCCTGGAAAAGAAAACTCTTTTTCAAACTTAAAGTTTCTGGATTCTAAGTATTCCTTAATAGCACGCTCTCCCTTACTTTCATTACACATGGGACATCTAGTACCTAAAACAAAATGAGATGGTGTTACTTCGTATTGGTATCCACATTTAACATGCTGAATAAGCACTTTTTTTCTTGCCCTTTCATAAGTACCTAAAACTTTATATTCATCTCCAACCAATTCAAATACTCTCTCAACAAACTGATTATGAGTATGTGTCTTTTTCTCACTTATCTTTTTCCCTTTACAATTTGGACATCCTTTACCACGAAGAAAATTAGAAGGCATAACGTCAAATTCATTACCACAATGGTTATGTTTCATTTTCACATGAGTATGAGTTGAAATGTATCCAGAAAGAACTGTATATTCATTTCCTACTAATTGTTCACATTCTTTGACAAAATCATCATGCTCTTTTCTTTTTAAATCACCTAGAATTTTACGGTTGCATTCTCTGCACCTAGAGCCATACAAAAAGCTAGCAGGATCTACTAAGTATTCATTGCCACATATATTATGTTCTCATTAACACTTTTTCTCGTGACGAAACGTACTCACTTAACACTGTATATTCTTCACCTACTAAACTGTGAATCTTAGCTATAAATTTTTCATGATTGATTCTATTTTTACTAATATTTTGTTTTTTATCCATTATTGATTCCTCTTTTTTATCTATAAATCGTAATCAAAACATGGTACTTCATAGATTTCCCATTCCAGTCAATTACATCAATCTCCTATGTCCATTCTTTCTTATATTAATTAATTAATTAATTATTCAATAACAAACTTTGAACTTCTTCTACAAACCTGCACCGTTAATTTAAGTAGAAACCTTCACCGTCTCTTCTAAACTTTAACATAGATATTCAATTTTCTTTTAAGTTGTTGTCCAACAAACATGACTGGTGTTTTTTAAACAACTTTATTATCATGAAACAACAAGATTTACCACTTGTTGCCAATGCACTTATCAATTGAGTGATATCAAGAGAATATGGATTTACAACTTTAAGGATTTTAAGAGATAAAAAAAGTCTAATACCTCTTCATTTTTACTGAGGAATTAGACTAATGATCTTCAATAATCGCGCCCTTTAATGGAATAACTTGGATATGACCTCAACCTTAAAATCTATTAATTGTCCTTCTTCTAACACACCCGTTCGTAATATAAGGTTAGCCAGATATTATTTCTGATTGACCTTTTTCTATATGGTCTTATTCTAACGGTAGTCGGGGTAGAACGTCGCACCCGTGGGATTTAATTCCGTTAGCTAAACTGTTCACACCCTACTTTCCCCTAAGTTACAGAAGTTTATTTTCATGGTAGTTAAGTACAATACTTCACATACTTTAATGTGACTCAAATTTGCCCTTTGCAAGTTTTGTTTCAAAAAGCACTTGGTAAGCATACATTTCATAAAATTATAATGATGAAAGAATTGTAGATAATTTTACTACGGTTGGTTTCATTTTTTACATAACAAATAATTAAAATTAAAGGTTTATAACAGCAAAGCCTTTTTAATTTGGGTAAAAACACCCTTATTTAAAAATGGTGATAAGTAGCTGCTTGTACAGCAACTTATCACCACAAAAAAATGATAGGTAGCTTTTAAAGAATATTATTCGCTACGAAGTGCAACAACCGGGTCTTTCTTTGCAGCCATTCTTGATGGAATAAATCCAGCAATTAATGTGAGTATCATACTTCCGACAACCAGTGCTACTGCATGAATAGGGTTAAGACTTGCAATTCCGGAAATTCCCGCAAGATTTTTTACAATGGAATTAATTGGTATTTCGAGAAGATATGAAAGACCTACTCCAATTATTCCTGATGTGAAGCCTATAATCATCGTTTCAGCATTAAATACCCTTGAGATGTCTTTTTTGCGTGCACCTACACTGCGTAGGATGCCGATTTCTTTTGTACGCTCAATTACCGAAACATACGTAATAATGCCAATCATAATTGTAGAAACCAAGAGAGAAATAGCTGCAAATCCTGTCAATACATAGGTTACAGTATCAAGTAATGTACCTGTTATGGAAGAAATAGTTTTCGCCATATCTGTATAAATGAATTGTTTATCATCTGATTTACCATTGTTGTATTGATCTAGGTATTCCGTTATCTTATCCTTGCTTTCGTAATCTTTTGGGTAAATATTGATACCTGTTGGAGTGGTATTTGCCCCAAGCATTACTAGCATGTTGTCCTTTGCCTTTTTATCTAATGGTGTTCCAAGTAAAACGCTCTTATCTAAATCTTTTTGAGCAGTTGCAATTTCGCTCTTTTGCGAATCTTTCACAACATCTGAAGTCAGAGCAGTGGTATAAGCAATACCCGGTGACAAATTGCTGGTAGATATGTCTTTTTTAGGACGGAGAATGCCGGTAATCGTTAGTTTTGTACCTGTTTTACTGTCATATAGTTTTCCATAATCTTTGGGTGTTGGAGTAGTGAACAAATCTCCATTCTTCGTATAATATTCATCATTAGGTATTACCTTTAAAATCGTTTTGCCGATAAAATCGGTCAATTTATAATCTTCAACATCTTTGGTAATACCTAATTTTTCAAAAAATGATTTGTCAATTCGGTTGTATTGATCAACAACTAAAACGACTTCGTTTTTTCCTGTAGGCATTCGACTTCCTTTACCGATCAAATCATATTGAGATAGAACAAAATCTTGATTCTCAGGAAGCTCCTGCCAGTAGGAATTACTTATATTTTGATTCATCGGTCCCATATCAACTGGGGCTTTTTCTGTATCAAATTTTACAGCTGTGTCTTGTCCTTTTGCAAATAGATTAATGTTTACTCCGTGAGTATAGGAAATATTATTAACTGCATTAGGCAATGTCTTGTCAAGATTTCCGATATAGTTTAGATAGTCTTCCGTTATGATATTTCTATGCTTTGTACTATTTTTCTCACTGTTATAGGAATATAATATGTTTTCTTGCGGATATTCTGTGAAACCTTTAGCATCGTCATTTCCTTTAAGTCTAGCTCCAGGGCCACGTTGTGACAGATCTATCGTCTGCTCGCCAGTGTTAATCGTGATAGGATATCCACTAAGGGTATCAGACTGCAAATTGTTCATATAATTCGATAATCCATTCGAGAGAGCCAAAACAAGTGCCACACCGATAATCCCAATGCTACCTGCAAATGCTGTAATCAGCGTTCGCCCTCTTTTTGTCAGTAGGTTTTTAAAGGAAAGCATAGTCGCCGCAAAGAAAGACATGGAGGTTCTCTTAAGCTTTAGCTTTTTAGATGTTGATTCAACTGTTTTTTCTGTTTCATCATCTAAAACAGGATTGCTATCAGATTGAATTTCTCCATCCAAAATACGGATAATTCTGTCTGAGTATTTCTCTGCCAGTTCACCATTATGCGTGACCATGATGACAAGGCGTGTTTTTGCTACCTCCTTTAAAATATCCATTACCTGAACACTGGTATGACTGTCAAGCGCTCCGGTAGGCTCGTCTGCTAGAATAATGTCCGGATTATTCACAAGCGCTCTTGCGATAGCGACACGTTGCATTTGACCACCAGACAATTGATTTGGTTTCTTGTGAATATGGTCTGCAAGCCCGACTTCTATAAGTGCTTGCTTTGACCTACGTTTTCTCTCAGAAGATGGAACGCCGGATAATGTCATAGCAAGTTCAACATTTTGCAAGAGTGTTTGATGTCCAATCAGATTATAGTTTTGAAAAACAAAGCCAATCGAGTGGTTGCGGTATGCATCCCAGTCACTATTCTTGAATTCCTTAGTAGATATACCGTTGATAATCAAGTCTCCGATATCATATCGATCTAAACCACCAATAATATTAAGAAGTGTCGTTTTACCACAGCCTGATGGACCGAGAATGGAAACCAGTTCGTTTTCACGAAACCCAATTGAAATCTCTTTTAATGCAGTAACAACTTCACCACTTTTATATGTCTTTTTTATATGATCTAGTTTAAGCTTTAGCATTAACTTCCCTCCGTTTTCTTGTACACTAATAGCCTAGCAGGGATAAGTAAACTGAAAGTCAACTGAACGGAGATAATAAGGATTGATATTCGCTTGATAATTCAAGGGTATAATAAGTTATCAAATAATATTGGGTAAATGGAGGCGCTTTTTTTGTTTAAGATACTAGTGGTTGAAGATGATACGAATACTAGAAAGTTGATGTGCGCCGTATTAAACCAAAACGGATTTGAAACTTATGGAGCAGTTGATGGTATCGAGGCACTAATTTTAATGGATAAAAAACATGTAGATTTAGTGATGCTTGATTTAATGATGCCGAATATGGACGGCTATGAATTGACACGACAATTACGACAATATTCTCGAAATTTACCTATTTTGATGGTTTCGGCAAAGCATGAGGCAAAGGACAAAAGACAAGGATTTCTTGTTGGCACGGATGATTATATGACAAAGCCAGTAGACGAACAGGAGATGGTACTTCGTATAAAGGCACTTCTTAGGAGATCTCAAATTGCAAGCGACCACAAACTTGAAATTGGCAAAGTTGTGCTTGATTATGATGCGCTCACTATATCCCGAGAATTTCAAGTAATTACGCTTCCGCAAAAAGAGTTTTACCTATTATTTAAGCTGCTTTCTTATCCGAACATGATTTTTACCCGTTTACAATTGATGGACGAGATTTGGGGAATGGAATCCGAAACCGATGATCACACGCTAAATGTTCATATCAACCGATTACGAGACAGATTTCGAGATTGGAGAGAATTCAAAATTGTTACGATACGGGGGATAGGCTATAAGGCGGTGAAAAAATGAGGGGGTTTTTTAAAAAGCGATTGAGTCTAGCGATTACATTGGTGATGTTTGTCTTTAGTGTAATGGTAGCAACATTTTTGCTAATAGGAGTTAGTGTCATACTTTTAGAGCATCTTGGTGTTATTTCTTTCCCTGGTCATTTTGCAGAGGAACCGAGAAGAAATCATCTATTTCCGTTATTCTTTCTTTTTGGAATATGCATTTTACTTGGAACAGCACTTACTGCCTTTCTAAGCAAAAAAACACTAAATCCAATTCGAAAGGTAATTGAAGCTACACATCAAGTAGCTGGAGGAGATTTTAGCGTAAAGGTAAATATAAAAGGAATTGGAGAATTAGAGGAACTGTCTCAGAGCTTTAATAAAATGACGCAAGAGCTTTCAAGCATCGAAACACTCAGAAGCGATTTCGTCAACAACTTCTCCCATGAATTTAAAACACCTATTGTATCCTTGCGTGGTTTTGCAAAGTTACTCAAAGAAAATAACCTTACAGAGGAAGAAAGGAGGGAGTATTTAGATATTATTATTATGGAATCAGAGCGATTAGCTGCGCTTTCCACCAATATCCTTACACTTTCAAAATACGAAAATCTAGAAATTATTTCGGATAAAGTTCCATTTAGATTGGATGAACAAATTAGAAAAACAATTGTTTTGATGGAGCCTAAGTGGTCAGCAAAAGAAATTGCCATAAATGTAGAACTAGATCAAATAATTTATAATGGAAACGAAGATTTAACTCAGCAGATTTGGCTGAACCTTTTAGATAATGCAATAAAATTCTCTAATCACGGTGGTTCAATAGATATCAATCTTGAAGATATAAATGATGACATTCGTTTAGTCATTGAGGATAACGGCTCTGGCATGGACGACCATACGAAAGAGCACATTTTCGATAAGTTTTATCAAGGGGATACCTCTCATTCCAAAACAGGAAATGGGCTTGGACTTCCACTTGTCAAACGAATAGTTGAACTTTGTGGTGGAGAAGTTATAGTTGATAGCAAGTTGGGGCAAGGTAGCGTATTCACCGTTGTGTTGCCGTGTTAAGTGCTATTCATGCTAGATTATCTTTGGGGACTGCTTTCATTTATAACCTAAAGATCATGGGGTATTATTAAACTGCCCAATATTGATGGTTGAACAAAAATAGAGCTAGCAAAAGAGTAACTTGTGTAAACCCGACACCTCTCTTTAAATTCCCCCCCTACTTTCAGGGGATTTTTTGTTATAAACTTCATACCTTGTTAAACATAACTGACTGTTTAAGTACAATCTTTCACAAACACCATACTAGCATTACCATAAATATTCAATTTTTCTTGAGATTCTTCCTCCGTTAAATGGCCCTTTAACGGAACAACTCTGTTGTTACCCAACAATTCCCTAATCCACCTTTTGATTCAGATGTACTTTTCCTAACAATATGAGAAAAGCCCCTTTAGATTACCATGAACAAATGGGGAAAGCACTTTGTTAACTTTACTCCTGCCATCAGTAATAAATCAAAGAAGTCAATTCGGCAAAAAGTAAGAGATTGGAAACTGCAATTAAAGGCAGAAAAAGAACTCTTAGACCTATCGATGATGTTCAACTCAGTAATTCGAGGCTGGATCAATTACTATGGTAAGTTCTACAAATCTGAAATGTACCCGACTCTAAGGCATATTAACAAAGCCTTAATTATATGGGCAAGAAAGAAATATAAAAGGTTCGCTCGCCATAAGAAGAGGGCAGAACATTTTCTAGGTAGAATTGCGAAGCAAAATCCCAAATTCTTTAAACATTGGGAGATAGGTATCAAGCCTACGGCTGAATAATGGGAGCCGGATGAGTCGAGAGGTTCACGTCCGGTTCTGAGAGGGGCTACTGGGGAGGTTCCAGTGGTCTACTTGCCTTAAAGTTATGTGTCGCACTCGGTCACAAGCGATTAGAATGAACTACGCCATCAAGGACTTTTTGAAAACAAGGCTACAGCTTGAAACAAGTGAAGAAAAGTCAAATGTCTTAAATTTAAAGAAGAATTCGTCAGAATTCCTTGGTTTTTCTATTCGAGCTGTTCGGAAAGGTAAGACACGAATGGGTTATGTGGCTCAATCGAACATGACAAAGAAAGCAAAAACAAATGCATTTATAAAAATTAAAGAAGCTATCAAGGTAATTCAAAAGAAGCCGTGTATAGAAACTGTGTGGCATTACAATACAGTAGTAATGGGAATCCAAAATTATTATGCAGCAGCCACACAAATCACAATTAATCTAAGTGAGTTGACCTCCCACCTTGGCAAGACTTTATATAATCGATTAAAAGACCTAAGAACAGAAGCGAAATTCACTGATATGACTAGCACATTACAAAAACGCTACAAAGGATATGACCCAAATTTCTATAAAATAAAGGATATGGTGTTTGTCCCAATTTATGCCCAACGGCATAAAACAAATCTCTGCTTTTCTCAGGATATTTGTAACTATACTGAAAAAGGCAGAAGAAAAATACACAACAGTCAAAAAGCGATTAATAAAAGTGTACTAAATCATATCATGAAAAGCTATATTCCAAACCGAACGATTGAATACAACGACAACCGTATAAGTAGATTTATTGCCCAATACGGGAAATGTGCGATTACAGGAGCAGAACTTGGCAAAGATGAATGGCATTGTCATCATAAAAATCCTTATCATCTCTCAAGAGATGATAGTTATTCAAATTTGATAATATTGCAAGAATCTGTTCATCGTCTTGTACACTTAAAAGACACTGATAAAATTAAGGTGTTACTTAACGCTTTGAAGTTAAATAAGAAGCAAAAAGAAAAGCTCAACGAACTCCGAAAACAGTGTAATAATGTTACAATCTGACTTTGAAATATAATTTCGCATCATTAAAATACATAGAATTGAATGAATTGGATTAGTTGGAACGCCGTATGCGGTGAAAGTCGCACGTACGGTGTGAACAGGGGGAAAAGGGAGCGATAACTTCAAACCCTTACCTATCTGTATAAAGAAGCTCTTTCTTTTAGTACCAACTATTAATATCAAGTGGTAAAATAAAATAATAAATAGATTTTTTTAAAATATTATTGTTATGGGGGCTTTAATGATGTTAGATACTCAAAAAATTAAGGAAGTTATTAGACATCGTTATCCATTTCTTTTAGTGGATAGAATTTTGGAATTAGAAGAAGGAAAAAGAGCAGTTGGTATAAAAAATGTGACTGTGAATGAGGATTTTTTTAACGGACACTTTCCCAATTATCCAGTTATGCCAGGCGTATTAATTGTAGAGGCATTAGCCCAAGTAAGTGCAGTTGTGATGTTAACTAAAGAAGGAAACCAAGGACGATTAGGGCTTTTAGCAGGTATAGATAAATGCCGATTTAAACAGCAAGTAAAACCAGGAGACCAACTCCGTCTTGAGGTTGAAATAACTCGATTAAAAGGTCCTATTGGAAAAGGCAAAGGTATAGCTACAGTTGATGGAGAATTAGTTTGCGAAACAGAAATAATATTTGCATTTGGTGATTAAAAGCTATTAATTTCTAAAATGTTATTCAAATTGTTAGACAAAAGAGTGTCTTATTCAACTCCCATGAAAATTAAAAAAGCTCAAAATCCAAAAAAAGCACAACAAAATAAACTCAGTAAAAACGCTTTTTAAAAAAAGGCTGAGCCTTCTGAATGGTCATTATTGAGTTGGCAGGTAATCAAGAACCTTCCTTCCATAGAAAGTATAGAATGGGCTGGCGCAACGACGAGAAAAGGATTAATCTCCCATGAGTGCTACCCCTATAGGGCGCGACAGTCGGTGGTACACCGTGGTCGTTGGAGTCAGACTAACGGATGGGCTCTAAGGCACCATAGTTCAAAGACTTTCTTCGCCAGCCATTAAACATTATTGACTTGGAACCCCATTTTCATTCTCTGTGGTGCAGCACCGGTTTTGCGCTGCATGGATGGCTAACGGGTGCGTTAGTTCAATTAGCTATTGGCAGTAATCACTATCTTGATCTTCAAGAATCGGGTGCGATTGTTCAATAAGAACAGTCGCTTCTTGTGCAGTTTAATTGAACAAGACGCAGTAGGGTATGCAGCTTAGAAAAGTAAAAAGAACATAAAAAACCCCATCCCTGAGAGCCTTAAGGATGGATTAAAACAAGTACACAATACTACTATTAATAAATGCTTATAAATGTTGATATATCAACATTTTCTCCAAATCCTTATCGTGAATCGAATGGAAAAGAATAACAAATGTCTATGTTATAATAATAACCCGATTTTACTTGCACCGTACTCTGTTTATGGTTATTTTATTTAACTAATATCTTTTCATCCATTATCCGTACATAACGTACTAAATTTGTATTTATCAAATAATTTCCTTGGTTATTTTTCACAATAAAGTATTTGTTACGATCCATCTTTTCAACTACTTCTTGTTCAACATCTTCTTTTTTAGCATCTAATTCTTTTATCATTTTTTCGGTTATTATATCATTATCCAGAGTATAACAAACTGTAAATTTCTTCAAAATAGTTCTTCTTTCTATTATTAATTGTGGTTGCGATTAGAAAAGAATTTCGCCTTTTGCAATAGTACATCTGTAAAATTCATATAATTAAAGAATTTAATTATGACTTAGTTTTTGCCTTTCAAAGACCTTGCACATTAATTTGGGAATCTTTGGTGAAATAACGAAGGATAGTATTCCTGAAATTTCATTACTTTACCGACGTTTCTGGTCTATAAATATTTCATATGTACCATAGTTGAAAACTGAACAAATTAATGAAAAATCAAGTATAGAAATCTTCATTTTTTACTCTTTTACCAACCTATAGATGAAAAAAGGTATGGGTGAGTAACTTGCCCCTCGTATTAAGAGGGCAGAAGCGACACAAGGGGGCACCTTGTGATATTATTTCTTTTCGACTTTTACTAATCCTTTACCTAAATTATTTTTTTCAAAATAGCCTATGACCTCATCATGAACTTGTATCTTATCATCTGAAAGTATGCTTTTAGCAGAAAAATGGATCTCTGTCCCATCATCACCTTTTCCATAGTATTGATTACCATTAATATTGCTAATCTTGTATTCCATAGTAGTGTACCCAGCGGAATCATTGCTTAAAGTACTTGTATTGTTAACAGGAGTAGCTGTATGAGCTCTAACCAATACTAATACTAATAAAATTGATGAGAGCATCACAAGGATGATCACTTTTTTGAACATGTTACTTTACCTCCTTATATGTATTCTAAGAGATGAAAGAGGAAAGTAAATCCTTCTATTTTCCTTTAGTCCTTATACCTATATCAGGACCCAACCACATTATTCTAATGCTAACCTTTATCTGAAACCATTAATGTTTTGAGTACTTTGTTGTTTTTTCCTTGATTATGACAAGCACAAATTACACCGAATGACAGGCACTATTAAGCGAACGGATAGGTTAGTTGAAGAATTGAATGAAAATAAATATAAGAAAAAGCTTAGTTATTGTGACTGGGCTTTTTTGGTCTTAATTTATAAAATTCGGTGCAAATAGTTGTCTATATTTATTTGCATTTTCTTGAGTAAGTTCAAGTTTTACGATAATAACAGAAGCCCTTAATGTGGATAGATCCCTTCATATGTGAGGGTATTCTTTAATCAACAAAAAAGATAGATAACAATGCTCTTTTCAGTTTTGAAGTAGATTTTATCCATCTAGATAATGTGTCATCTGTGTATAATAAGTCTCTTTAACTAGTTATTTATTCATAATATTGTTGAAAGGCAAAATAATAATTATGTCGAATGTACTATCAGAAACATAAAAGGAGGGATCGTATATGGCACCAAAATTAATTACCGTCGAAAGGGCTGAAAAAGAAATAAACAGGCTACAAAAATACATAGAGTTAGTTGAGAATTATGAGGCCGATACATTAGAAAAGTGGATCGTTAAGGAGTATGCATATACCAACAGTATTGTAGAGGTGGTGAAAAGGATAAATGATCGAGGTTTTACTATAAATGAACGACCAGTTGATAAAAAATATGTTACATCCATTTTAGATGGAAAGATAATGGATGAACTACACAGATTTTTACGGTTAGGGTATAGACAAAGAATAAAGCCTTGGTTGATGGACGCCTTACAAGACGCCCCTTTATTTTCTTAAAGGAGAGATAGGTGTGAAGCCGATAGAAGTAAAATGGGAAACTCTTCGTTTTGAAAATGAAAGTGCCCAAACGACAGAGGATCGAATTGTGACGGAATATCCGGTCACCATTAAATTAAATGGTCATGAGCTTATGACAATGGTATGTACGCCAGAGTATATAGAAGATATGGTTGCTGGGTTTTTAGCATCAGAGGGTGTCATAAGCAAATATGAAGACATTCAGGATTTATGGGTACAAGAAAAAGAAGGATTTGTCCATGTGAAAACGAAAAAACTCAATCCATACTTTCAGGATTTTCAAAGTAAAAGATATGTGACATCTTGCTGCGGCATGAGTAGACAGGGGTTTGTTTTTGTCAATGATGCTTTAACTGCCAAAAAGATCGACGGGATACGAGTGAGGATATCCATAGAAGATGCATTCCGATTAATGGAAGAAATGCAAAAATCAGCTACGATCTTTCAACAAACAGGCGGGGTGCATAATGCCGGACTATGCAATTTAAATGGAATGATTTTAAACCGAATGGATATTGGCAGACACAATGCTTTAGATAAGATTTATGGCTATTGCTTAAAAAATAACCTTAGTATTCAGGATAAAATTGTTGTTTTTAGTGGAAGAATCTCTTCTGAAATTCTGTTAAAAGTGGCTAAAATCGGATGTGAAATTGTCCTATCCAAGTCCGCCCCAACAGAACTGGCACTACAATTGGCCGAACAACTAGGCATAACAACCATTGGATTTATTCGGAACCGTCCCCTTGTTTCCCCAATCATTCTAGCTACATATGATATTGGACAAAAGCCCCCGGCAGTTCAACAATAATATAAATTTGCACTATTCATCTTCTGCAATGCCTAAACTAAAGATATTGAGGAACAGTACATAAAAGGGATAAAAGAATAAAAGACCGAGAATGATAAATCCATCTCCTGGTCCGCCTTGATCTGCTGGATCGATGATAGGAAATAATAAAGGGAATATAAGAGTAAAAAGAATTAAATACGGGAACCAAAGAAGAACAGACCAAAAGGAAGACATGCGACTTTTCATCCACCTTTTTGTTATATAAATAGTAAGAGCGGAAAGAAGGATGACGCTAGCAATTACACCTATCATTATACCAACTGTATCAATGTTCCAGCCTGTTAACCGACTAATGCGGGATACATTCACAAAAAGTTCAATGGGTATAAAAATCATAAAAGCATACAAGATGCTGATAACATTTAACTTCCAAAAAGTATTCATTTACTAAAAACCCTCCCTACATAAAACCCTCTGCTACTTTAACTATAGCAGCAGGAATTAACTTATTATCTATGTCACATAAGGAAGATCATGCGACACAATCACACCTAGATAAGGTGTATTTTTTATGCTTTCATGACCAATTAGTATGATTTATGTGAATCAAATAATAACTAAAGTCACTTTTCAATATGACTTAATAAATATATGATACTAGATAAATGTAAAGAGGAGGTTATTTTCTTGAAGAGAAATCACGTATCGTATTTTCTTTCTGGATTACTGTTTGTTTTTCTGGGATCTCTAATTTCAGGTTTAGGTTTCGTAGGAGTTGTATCACTAGGTAAAGTAACAAGTGTATTATCGGCGGGTGGCGCATCATCTAATTTTACAGGCGTAATATTTTCTATTGTTTATGGAGCATTTCTAATAGCTCTATGCTGGTTGACTGGGAAATTTATTGTTCCTAGATATAGGAATAGATAGAACCATTCATGCTTTAAGTCAGCACCTATACTGGCTTTTTTTTGCACATCTGGATAATGATGTGTCATAAAAATAAAGGGCGGTTCTTGTTATGGGTCATGTGGACAGGTGATTTGTCCCAAAAATGTTGTGAATAATAAGAAGGTTAGGACCATGAACAGAACTGCATCCCAATTGTTAGTTGTGCCTAACAATTGGGGTGCAGTTCAAATAAATTTTGCAGCTATTTCATTTAATAACGGATTAGTTTAGCTTATGAACCGAAAATAAATCTCCAATAGTAATCACTACTTTTACGGCTGCAATCTGGTAGTGATTTTTGAAATTGTAATCCACATAGAAAGAAACATTAATATCCCGAAAAGGTCAGAAACAATAACATTCCAACCGATAAATAAATGTTCATAATGAAATAATGGGGTATTATAAATGGCAATAAAAAATGATATTGTCATAAATATAAAACAAAGTTTGTTTTTAGTTATTCTATAAAAGCAATATATTAGTGCAGAATAAGCCCAAAATTGTGAATCATACCAAGCGTGTGATAACCTAATCCCTGCTTTGCTAGGGAAATAAGTTACAACTAAAACAATTAAAACGAAAAGGGCTAATATTGGGGAAAATTTCACGAATTGTAAAAGTCTAAAAAAGCGTTTTTTAAAATTTGGTGTGTGGATATTTGTTGTTTGTAAATTTTTTGAAATAAAATTATTTAAAAAAATAAATACCAAACTACAAGCAAAAATTATATACTGCATTACTTCCATATCCCCCTAATTTTTCTCACAAAACCTATAAATACATTAACATATTACAGGGATATTTTGTATTATTTTTCATATTTAGGAAAATGAAAACAGGAGTTTTTAAATGTAAATAAGAATAAACAATAAGGGCGGTTCTTGTTACACAAGAACCGTCCCCCTGTATCCATGTATCCAATAAACCATAAATTGATTTCTGACCGTTTCATCAATCGTATTTCCTTTTGCACACATGTAATCCATTAACCGGTTTATATTGTTCTCTGATGGAAATAACCCACCGATTAGGCATTTCATAAAAAAACTTTTCTTTTGTTTTTGTAATGAAGCACCAGGGCAGATTGTAATCAGTTTGTTAATTTTTTCTGGAACAAGGATAGCAAATACGAATGCCAAAAATCCTCCATATGACATCCCCATTACGTTTGTTTTTTCAATTCTTAGTTCTTTTAAAACATCACAAAACCAATTTGCACAATCCATTTTACTTTCAATTTGCCTGGTGGCTTTACTCTTATTGATATCTCCAATAAAGTCCAGTGCAAAAACCTGGTATGTTTTGCTCAAATCCTTAATATTATCCTTCCACATGGTAGAGCTAAACGCAAAACCATGCAATAAAATAAGAGGTTCTCCATCTTGTGGTCCGGCGGTGATGACATGTGTTTTTCCAAAGCGAGTATCAATATATAGGCTTTTGTACTTTACTGCCCATTCATTTAACGTTTTTTCGTAGGCCTCATTCAATAGCTTTTCACTATGATCTGTCCGGAAGATTGTTTTCATCATCCACCCGCTCCTTTATCCTTTTTAAATGATATTTGCCTCACAAAAAAATTCAATATATTCATTCATGCTTCTCTCGATTGATTCTGTTTCTTTGCCATCTATTCGTAACATGATATAGATTTCTATCATTTTAAAGAGAGGATATTGATACTCCATTGCCAGCAATTTAGGATTCAAAGGCTTGATTTGTCCAAGCGAGATGAATTTACTAAAGGCAAATTCAATAAAATGTAGTGTTTTTTCAACTATATCGTGTAAATAAATATCTCTGGCCATGCTGTTACGGTATTGTTCTAAAAAAATAATCAGCCAAATTTTTTCTATGACAGGATCAGAAATATGGTTTTTAAAATTTTTTAAACCTTCTTCGAGGAATTCTTTTGGACCCATAAAAGTAAAAATGGTTTCAAGTTGGTCAACTGGTGGCATGATTTTAGCTGTTTCCATTCGAAAATTCCAAAAAATTGTTTTCAGGATTTCATCTTTTGATTTGAAATGATTGTAAAGTGAACTTTCTTTAATTCCGACACCTCTTGTTATGTCTCGAACAGAAACTGCATTAAATCCTTTATTTGAGAAAAGGTCAATCGCCGTATTTAATATCTTTTCTTTATTACTGTTGGTAATAGGTTGCGATTTCAGATCGATGTAAACTCTTGGGTGAGCAGTTGGTTGCACTGTTACTCGCTCCTTCTTTTGTGATATTTATGTTGGATTTATTCGTTTCATTAAGGTTTAATCCATTATTCAATGTTTAAGGAGAAACAAATTAGACTGGACAGGACGAATTTTCTTTCCGTAATTTAGAAAGAACTGGTTCATCAAAATGTTATATTTTTAATTAGTCAAATAATTTTAAAAAATAAAAAAGTATTTACTAACGAACGATCGTTAGTTTATAGTATAGCATATAAATACTAAAGTACCTTAGGTATTCATTTTTTTACAAAGGGGGAAATTTATCTTAGTTTGATGTATTTTTTTAGTCATGATCCAATATTGGATAAATAAACTAAAGTATTGAACATTAATGAGAAATTAAGATGAATTAACTTGTAAAAAAAGACCAATCTTTGATGAAAGAGGAGATGTGAAAGAAGGCAGAATCGAGGTATTAGAAAAAGTACCTTTTGGTGGTGTAGATCAACACGTTTTCATACACGGTGAAAATAGAAATAATCCTGTCTTTCTCATGGTTCACGGAGGTATTGAGATTGTATCCAGCGCTCTAGGAAAGATGGAAATTCAAAACAAGAATTAGAATCGGTTATGACGAACTACTAAAGCAAAACTGGAAATCGATCATTTAGTTTTGAAGGGGGAAACACAAGAGTAATGAAACATTTAAAAATATACTTGATGTTACTCGGTTTTTCTATCTTTACAGGGGCAACCTTTAATCTTGCAAAATACACATTAGACTATTTTTCTCCATCATCGGCCGCAGCATGGCGTTTTGGTCTAGCAGCGGGGATGATGCTTATCATTTTAGCCGTCACACAAGGTGTAAAGCTAGCACATTTAAAAGCGAATGCCATTCCCTATGTCGTTCTCGGAATAGTGGGGATTTTTGGATTTAATGCCCTCTTTTTTGTCGGGTTGGAATATACATCGCCCCTAAATGGAGCATTAATTATGGGTACAAATCCGTTATTAACAACTGTTTTGGCCCGATTGATATTAAAAGACCCTATTACCAAGCGACAGATAATCGGAATATTCTTTGCTTTAGTAGGTGTGTTATTGGTTATTACCCAGGGATCACTTGAAATAATTAAAGATTTATCATTTTCAATCGGAGATTTGATTATTTTGGCTGGAAATTTGTGTTGGTCGCTTTACGGAGTGCTCGGACGTCGCTTTGTGAAGGGCAGCAACTCCATGGCGACAACAACTTATACGATGATTATTGGGGCAATTAGTTTAATCACCGTTTCTCTTTTCACTTCCAATCCTGTGCCTTTGTCGAACATTCCGATTGGAGCTTGGGGATCCATTGCCTTTATGGCGTTCTTTACCAGTGTCTTGGGTTACTTATGGTGGAATCAAGGCATAAAGGAAATTGGAGCGGGAAAAACTTCTCTATTTTTTAACATTGTTCCAGTTGTAACGATGATCATTTCATTTGTCGTTGGAACGCCAATAACGATATTTCAAATGATTGGGGCTCTTTTAGTTATATCCGGAGTTTTGGTGGCATCAGGGCTAATAAGGATACCTAAAGTGAATCACAAAAAGCAATCTAAAGTAGTTTCATAGTTATGGAAGGTGGCGGGTACTGTTAAGATCCGCCACTGACTAGGCAACATCTCTTAGCTTTTAGATTATAAAACTGGCAGTGCTAATAGGAAGTGTCTGGATATCGTTATTTAAATGAAAAATAATTTTTCACTAAAAAAGGATTGTTATGTAATGGTGGTTATTCAGAAGATAACGGAGGAAATGATATGAATTCTAGAACTTGGTTAAGGGAATCGTGGATTGTTGCCATTTTAGGACTTGTATTTTTCTTTTTTTCGAATGTAACTTATACGATTCCACTCGCCACCTGGCTTGCACCCATATTTTTAATTCGCTTTGTAAGAACCCAAACGAAGGCGAGAGGAGTAGTATTCCTTTACTTTGTCATAGTCCTGTTATCTTTTATTCAATGGAAAGGCATTATACAAGCTCCAACGGTTCTTTTCTATCTAATCTCATGGTTGAACACAACCATATTATTCATTCCGTTTGTACTGGATCGGGTATTGCATAAGAAGTTAGGGAGTTTCGCTTCAACATTTGTCTTCCCACTCTCATTAGTTGTCATTGAGTTTTCGACTTCGGGTTGGGGGCTTCACGGAACATGGGGAGCGCTTGCTTATACGCAACAGTCGAATATCGTCCTTTTGCAGTTGCTATCGATTACCGGCATTTACGGGATTTCGTTCCTCATCGGATGGACTGGTGCCATGATCAATTGGCTTTGGGAAACAAAATTTCAGTTTAACCTGATAAGAAAAGGACTTTATACGTATCTTGCCGTTCTGGCTACCGTTCTATTATTTGGGAGTATTCGGGTTTATGTTATGCCGGACCAGGCTGACACAGTGAGAGTCAGTGCGATTTCCGTACCACAGGCGGTCGAAGAGCTGGACAATAAGGCTCTTGAAGATGTTATGACGAATTCGAATCCATCGGTCGAAAATCTGAAAGCAATCAAAGACTATTGTGACTTTATGATTGATCAATTATTCCAAAAGACTAGAGAACAGGCAAGTGCCGGTTCAAAAATTATTTTTTGGTCTGAATTGAATGCCTCTGTTTTTAAAGAAGATGAGTCTGCCTTTTTAAATAAAGCGGCCAATCTAGCAAAAGAAGAGCAAATTTATCTCATGGTTGCCTATGCTGCATTAGTCAAACCAGGTGATCCCTATGTGGAAAACAAAATCGCTGCCTTTAATCCGGAAGGTCAACCAGTACTTAGTTATATGAAAACGAAGATTCCACCGGGAGACAAAAATAAGATAGGAGACGGTATCCTTCAGACATTCGACACACCCTATGGAAGAGTAGCAGCAGCCATTTGTTATGAAGAAGAATTTCCTGGATTTATTCATCAACTGGCTAATAAAAAACCGGATATTTTGTTAATTCCAAAACAAGATTGGGATGCCATAGTCCCTTTACATTCTTATCAAGGATATATGAGAGGAATTGAAAATGGTTTTGCAACTGTACAAGGAGTTTATAACGGATTATCCATTGCGTATGACTATAAAGGCAATCAACTTTCCAAAATGGATTACAATAAATCGAGTGATAAAGTACTTGTCACTGAAGTGCCAACAAAAGGCACGACCACCATTTACGGCATGATTGGAGATACTTTTGCATGGTTATGTGTGGTCATTCTCATTTTTTTGGTTGGATCAGCAACCATTACGTGGAGAAAAAACAAACCTATTAATCTGGAAAAATAAATATATACAGCAAGTTTACCATTATGTCGCATAGGTTTTCTTAAAAAGAGGGGGAATGTTAATTGAATACGTTTCAAAAAGGGTTAAGTAGTTTAAATCAAGAAGTGGAAGTTGAAAACTTACCGATTCAGGGGCGAATTCCGGAATGGTTGTCTGGAAGCCTGTTTCGAAATGGTCCTGCCTATTTTACGGGAGGGCACTGGTTTGATGGGCTAGCGATGATCCATAAGTTTTCATTTCAATCCGGAAGTGTGTCCTATTCCAACCGCTTCCTGCGAACGGATGCCTATCATGGTGTGATGGAATCTGAACAACAAACAGGTGGATTCGGGTCAGCAGGAACAGCAGGAGGAAAAAATAACACCAACGTCCATATCATGAAATTGGATCATCATTTTTTGGCTTTAACCGAATCTCCAGGAGTTGTCGAGTTTGATCCGCATACTTTAAATACCGTCGGAGTTTATCAATTTGAAGATCCTATTCCAGCTCATATGACCACAGCTCATCCTCATCTAGATTCTCACACTGGTTCACTCATCAATTTTACGATCCAATTTGGAAAAACAACCTTCTATCATATTTACACCATCGATCCTGTGACAGCGCGTCGTCGATTGATTGGTAGTATTGAAACAGATCGACCCGGTTATATGCACAGTTTCGCGATCACCGAACACTTTATTATCTTGTTGGAATTTCCTTTGATTATTCAACCCATGCTATTAATGAAGGGGAAAGGATTTACAGACAGCTTAACTTGGAAGCCAGAGCAGGGTCTACGCTTTCTCATTGTCAGTAAAGCAGATGGGAAGTTGCATAGAAAAGTAGAAAGTCAAGCCGGTTTTGGTTTTCACGTAATCAATGCGTTTGAGCAAGGTGAAGATATCATGATTGATGCGTGTATTTCAGATGACGCTTCAGCAGTTACGAACCTTATCATTGATCAACTTGCAGGGGATTCCTTTAGAGGAGCCCACCCCCAATTCAAGCGTTATATCTTGAAAGCAGGTAGTTCTTTCGCAGTAGAAGAAATTTTATCATCAGAAAGTATTGAATTGCCATCCATCCACTATCAACAGCATAATGGACAAAACTATCGATATGCCTATGGTGTAAGCACAAATCGACTCCATCCAGAGAATATAGATAACCAGTTGATCAAAGTGGATACAAAGTCAGGGAATTCTAAGATTTGGTCGCAAGAGGATTGCTATCCTGGTGAACCGGTATTCGTAGCTACGCCATGATGGTACTAAAGAAGATGATGGGGTCTTACTATCTGTTGTCCTTGACGGAATGAAGGGACGCTCATTTTTATTGGCATTAGATGCTCAAAACATGGAAGAAATCGGAAGAGCAGAGGTTCCACATCATATTCCATTTGGGTTTCATGGAATGTATACAATGGAGAAATTTTAATATGAAAAAAAAGCAAATGATTCGAGGAGTTATTCTTTCTTTACTGATCAACGGGGGCTTGCCTCTTTTGGTTTACTTGCTTTTACTAGGGTCATGTGTCCAATGTCTTGGCACTAACGATTGCGACACTCATTCCAATGCTTGAAACCGTGATCCATTTTCTAAAGTATAGAAAATGGGATGTGTTTGCCGCGTTTATGTTCGTTGGGTTTTTTCTAGGAATTTTAGCTGCCCTCATTGGTGGCGATGAAAGGCTCATTTTGATTCGTGAATCTTTTGTCACGGGAATCCTGGGATTCATTTTCCTGGGTTCTCTTGTCACTCGAAGACCGTTAATTTATTATTTTGCCTTGCGGTTTACTGTCGGAAAAACGAAGGAAGAACAGGCTGCCTTTGCTGATAATTGGAACGTTCCTTACGTTCGGAGAGTTCTACGAATCCTAACCGCAGGATGGGGCATTGTCTTATTAGGGGAAGCGTTATTGAAAGTAGCGCTTGTCTATAGCCTTTCCGTTTCTACGTTTTTAGCAATCTCAAGTATCATTACATATGGATTCATTGGACTTGCGATTGTTTGGACAGTTATTTACCGTCGAAAATCAAGTAAAAAACTAGATGAATTAAAAAGATAAAAAGGCTCTGGTACAAATTAAGGGGAATTCATACAATGCTAAAACCCAAAACGATCCCTGTGCTCCTTGATTCGGTTTTAATCGATTGCTTTTATGAGATTAACCTGTACTTTCATCCTTGTTTATCTCCCTATCTATGAATATATTCACATATAAATCCTTAACTTAACTCTTGTGCACACCTATTCTTTTTGTGTAAAATTATACCAAATAGTATGAAGGGGGAACATAACGGTGAAGCGAGAGTGGGTAAGGCATGAAGACCCAAATAATAAATATGGTGCAACATTTACATTGGGTAACAAAAGCGTTGATTTACCGAAAGATGCAGTTGTATCTGTAACGAGAGGAGAAAACTTTAATATTCCCAGACTAATAGTAAATGGAATGTTAAATCAATTTATAATGAAGTCCATGGTTAAAAAAGAAAACCTACTATATGCGGAATTGACTGGGCAGTTACAAAATGGTGTAGGTCAAACCCTTACTGTATGGAAGGACCCAAAGCAAATGAATACATTTAGAACAAAAGGTTTTCATAATTTCTCTAGGAGATTTTTTAGTTGGGTTTTTTATAGTGGACGTGTAAACGCGTATTTCCTTACTTGGAAATTGACAGAAACAATTCCATCATCGAAAGAAGCAACAGAATTTGTTAAAGAGTATGGTAGATATTACGAAGGAGGTAAGTTGATCAGAAAGGCTAATCCTCCAAAAACAAGTTAATATCCTGCAAATCAAAAATTGTAGATGTTCCAGAAATTTCAACTTTAATAGGATACTTAATTGGTCCAAAAGGAAAGTTGATTGCTTACGAAGCTAATTTTCATGCACCGTATGTAAAAAATAAATGGAAATAGGGAGGTGGATGGCATTTGCTTCAAAAAATAGCAATTAAATTAGGTTATGAGAAAGATAAGCATTTGGAGTTTTTGAACAAACGGCTTTGCGGATTATGGCTATTATGGATTGGCGTAACCATTATAGTATCGACAGTGGTTGGCGGAACATATTTAATCAATCCATTTATCTTTGGTATCGGTTATTTTGTTGGATTCGCATTTATTTTGGGAAATAAGTCTTTACGTAAACGATTCTCATATGGTTCGCCCTCTAAATTTCAATCCAAAATGTCTAATCTATCTATTGTTTTTATGCTGTTTCTTATGTCATTGATTTCTGGAAGATACTTTGGCCTTCATGATTATCGCATGATATGGCTTGGAGCCTTACTTGCAACAGCAATTCATTTCATTCCATTTGCAATGGTACATGGAAAAAGTATGATTTTTCTTTCTATTCCCTTGATGATAAACGCACTTTTAGGAATGATGCAACCGCGCGTTCCGTTCCTGTATTTTGGATTTATTGATGGTGTAATAAAAATGCTATTTGGAGTTGTATTATTGTTATCTAAAAGCCCGAGAGTAGGGGCTAAAGACAACTATACAACATCTCTGTAAAGATCTTCATTATCAAAAAAATATTATTAAAAGTGATAATAATAAAATTTTATTTATTTTTTTACTCCTTTATTATCATTTTTGATAATAATGAAAACCAGGGAGGAATAGGATATGAAAGATACAAAGGCAAAATTAAGTTTACATCCCGTTCGCATGAAAATTATTCAACTGCTTGTGAATGGTAAAAGAATGACTGTGCAGAAGTTTGTTGAACGGATGGAAGAATAAATAGAGCTAATGACCAATATGGGTTTGATTCTCAAAAAAACACGATCCAATGAACCGAGTCCAAAACGAAAAGCAAAGAATATCGCGACTATCATAATTCTTCGGAGGTGTTCATGATGACTAACCAATTTATTGAAAAGGAAATTGTGATTGAAGGAGAAACGAAGATTTTTGGAACTCTTAACATTCCTTCTGCGACTTCAAGTGAAGAGAAGTATCCTGCTATTCTATTCCTTTCAGGTTCTGGACCAATCGATCGAAATGCAAACGGACCTAAGGGCAAGTTTCAAATGAATGTATACAAAGAATTGGCAGAATATATAACAAAATTAGGGTTTGTCACATTTCGTTATGATAAAAGAGGAACAGGTAAAAGAGAAGAAGATTTCATGTCAGCTGGTTTTTGGGATTTTGTCAATGATTCAGAGCGAAGTTTTCTGTTCCTACAAAATCATCCGAATGTGGATCGTAATAAAATCATTGTCCTCGGACACAGCGAAGGAACTATTATTGGTACGGCATTATCTGAACGACAACCGATAAATGGTTTGATGCTCGTTTCAGCTGGTGTAGGAAATTTAGAAGAATTCTTAGTACACCAACGAACATTAGCTTATCAAGAGCTGAGGGATTTAAAGGGTCTAAAAGGCATGCTGATGAGAAAGCTCATAAACGATGAGAAACAAGAAGCGAAAGTCGCTAAACAGACGAAGAAAATGTTCGATTCAAATAAGGATGTATATAAAGTGTTAGGGATTTTCAAACAACCTGCAAAGTGGTATAAAGAACATTTCGCATATGATCCAAGAAGTGCTTTACAAAAAGTGACTTGTCCTGTATTGGCCATTCATGGTGATAAAGACCCTTTAGTGGACAGTTCCTTGCTTGAAGAGTTGGCTTCCCTAGTGAAAGGGAAGTCTGAATATTACATCATTAAAGATATGGAACATGGTTTACGTGTTCAAACCGAAGAAAAATCCGTTCTAAATGTCAAGAAAATGTATAAGGTCATCAATAGGCGTCCTTTAAATCAAGCTGGTTTGGATGTAATCTCTAAATGGCTTGTTTCTAATTACAAGGAAGATGGTTTCCATGATCAGTAATGATCAATGGTGTCAGGCACCGAAAAAAGACAAAATCTTTGGGGACAAGGGGTACCGCGTCCCAAACAATTCGTTATCACTGCCCAGAGTCTACCTGAAAATTGCATGATATTTGAGGAACAGAAAAAGCTCGTCGCTATTGACGGGCTTTTTTCCGTCAAGGGACACGGGGCAGTACTGCGTTCCGGTTGGTTTCAGTCACTAGTGACCACCCAAATATGTAGGGATTGTCGAAAAGATATGCTTTAGGACTTTTGTCTCTTGCCTATTAGGATAGAGCTACAGTTTCTTAATCTATAGGTCAGGGGCTCAAGTCTTTATCTAGTACATACATAGGGACACGATGCTCGTGTCCCCTCTTGTTTTCTCATCGTTCATTTAAAATAATAGTCTTTCAATTAACCATGCTCCACCTAAAAGGAAAGCAATAATGGAAACAATCATAATGATTTTCTTAGAATGCTTTGATCGATAAATGAAATATAAAAGCGGCAATAGCAGTAAGACGATGGCCAGTTGGATTATTTCAATTCCAATATTAAAACTAGTTAGATCAATGGCTAAGCTACTTTTTGGTATATTCATCTCTTTCAGGATACCAGCAAAGCCCATTCCGTGAATTAGCCCGAAAACAAATGTTATGACCCAACGATAGCTAATCTTTTGACGAAAAATATTCTCCAAAGCTACATAACAAATACTTAAGGGCAATCGCCGGTTCTACGAAACTTGAAGGAATGTCAATGATGCCTAATACTGTCAAGGTTAGAGTAATACTGTGAGCAATCGTAAAAGCAGTAATGGTTGTTGCAATCTGCTTAAATGTTTGTCTGGCTATTAGAAGTGAAAGTAGAAATAGTAAATGATCATAGCCAGTTAAAATATGACTCATTCCAAGTTTCAAAAATGAAAGCCAGGAAGATGATGTTGCTGTCTGGCTTGGGTTTGCTTGCTCAGATTGTTTTTGGTTAGGAGTTGGCTGAGCCGCTTGCTCTCCAGGAGATGGTTGTTCTTGCTGAGCCACTTGTTCTCCAGTGGATGACTGTTCCTGCTGAACTTCTGTGATCAACATCGTCCAAGTTCGATTTTTCCCTTCTAATACGGCTTCACTTGTTTCACCCAAATAGGATGCTGAAATGAGATCGATATAATTGGTCCCCGTATCATTGAAATAAAACCCATCATTAAAAACAAGTGTGTCGCCAGGAGAAAACGCTGGAAAGCTCATAGAGTACGAAAGAAATTCTTTATTTTCCTTCTTGATGATTTCCATTTTCTCAATCTGCGGTGTCTGTTCCTTATTCCCCTTATCAAGTGTAAGACCCTCTGTAATTAATTCTTCTAAATGGTGTTTTTCTTTTTCAATTTCGGATGGTTCAAGAATCCAGTTTTTGTTTTTATCAATATCTGGTATTAATTCTAAGATGGATAATGTGTCGATAGAAAATATCATCTCTGTTTTGTTAGTATCCATTTTAATAGTTGTATAACTAGCACTATATGCATGTGCTGAAGTATTTGAAGGGAAGGAAATAAAGAAAAGGAATACAAAAGTGAATAACATCAGAGTTAGAGATCTGACTTTCAAGAGTTGTTGAACTTTGTTAGCATGCGACAAAATATGAATCCTCCTAAATATTGCTATATTAACATAATTTTGTAGTAACAATGAAAATAAAAGTATGAACGATTTCACTTTTGATATAATCATATTTTATTGGTATTTGTATATAGGAATATCTTGCATTTACAATCTTTACATAGTGTTTATATTTATTTTACGATAGATTAATATTTTGCTATATAAAATCTTGTACACTTAGGCAGTTAATGAAATGTAGGGATGAAGATAATGGCTATTCAAATAATCTTCTTGTCTACATTACATATCAAAATTTACAACAAAAGGGTGGTTAATAGATGACAATTAAAAATCGAACGTTCAGACGTTGGACAAGTATGTCTACGGCAGCGTTTCTATTGATTAGCACATTTTTGCCAAGTGGTTTAATAGGCAAAGCACATGCAGAGCAAGCTGATCATGTTGTAATTTCACAAGTATTTGGGGGAGGAGGTAATTCGGGGGCTCCTTACAATAAGGATTTTATCGAGTTATACAATCCTACAGATCAACCAATTGACCTTACAAATTGGTCAGTACAGTATGCATCCGCTGCTGGAACATCATGGACAGTGACTCCGTTAGATGGCACAATTCCGGCTCATGGCTATTATTTGATTTCAGAAGCTGGTGGTGCAAACGGTGTGATCTTCCAACTCCAGATGCTTCGGGCGCAATCGCTATGGCTGCGGAGAGCAGGGAAAGTGGCTTTATTTAACAATCACGCTGCAGATAGTGGAGCAACACCAGCTGGTGCAATTGATTTTGTTGGTTATGGTTCCTGCAAACTCGTTTGAAGGTCTGGAGCAACAAAGATTTTATCAAATACAACAAGCGCCCAACGCAGACCATATGCAAACGTTGACCCAGCTCCTGGAAAAGGGAATGCTTGGGATACAGATGATAACGCAGCTGACTTTTACGTAGGGAAACCAGTTGAACCAAGAAATACTACAAGTACTCCGGAAGCACCAATGGTTCCGGTAACAAGTTTGCAACCAAATGGAATGAATATTCAATTTGTACAACAAGGAACTGAAATAACTGTTAAAGGTGCAGCTGATGCAGTTGAACCAGGTTCAATTGTTAATGTTTATGGAGATGCATCTAAAGGAACTGCGCTTAAAACAGCGACAGCTGAAAGTGATGGTTCTTTTACTATCAATTTCTCAAATGAACAAGCACTAACATCTGTTTTTGTTTCAGCCATTCAAAACGGTTTGGATGAAAGTGCCGCAATTAAAATTAACTTAGCGACTGCAAGTGCGTCAGTCGATCAAGCCAAATTAAGCTATGTAGTGACTGGCGGAGTAGGTACATTAATTGGTAATGCAGGTAGTGCTGCAGGAAATGCAACTATTCATGTCTATCCGAATGACCAAGCAAATGTTGCTGAAAGATTAGATGCGAGTGAAGTAAAAGCAGGTACTTCAGGAGAT
>CAWFID010000013.1:0-32825 GCA_963815765.1 uncultured Bacillaceae bacterium | reverse complement strand
TAAAATTATATGTAGGAAAAAGGGCTTTACTAGTCCTTTTGAGAATCCGCTTCTACTTATATTAAGGCTATGTTAAAGAAGAATGTTGATTTTGGACCACTTGTTGATTGTAGTGGAAGGCACGAAGACTCCTGCGGGAGAAGCGACACAGGCGAGACCCCGCAGACACGAAGTGTCGAGGAGGCTCGGCGGTCGCCCGCGGAAACGCGAAGTGCCTGGAACGGAAATCAACAACCAAGTTTAACAGAGCCTATATTAAAGAAACACAAGAATCGCCCCCGTGTTTTCCTCCTTACCAAAAACGATCCGTTATTCTAAAGATAAAGTATTTAGTAACTAATCCATATTCAAACGGATGGAAGGATAAGCGGTTATGAAACTATATCTAAATATTCACTATACTAAATTGAAAATTTTGATAGAATTATAGGATGTATAATTAAAATATTATAAATATTTAATTTTTATGCGATAGTAATTAGATATAAAAAGTTATCTTTGTAACTAGAGTTCATAACGCTTACATTTAAAAGAATGATTTGTAGTCCTTATTCATTATGAAATGGGGTTCGATTTTGATGAAAATCAATATAGATGATCAGAGTTATAATCACCAAATAGATGTAAATGACCGAAGTATGATCACATCCTCGACAGCTTTAGGGATCCTTCGTCATCAACTAGCTCGAAATATAGGAACAGAAAGAATAAAAGGATTTCTTATTCGTTTTGGATGGGAAATGGGAGAAAATGATGCTAAACAAGCTTTGAAAACAGATATTTCGTTGGAGTCACTTAATCGAACAAGGACCTATTGTTCATATGAAAAATGGACATATTAGAGGATTTACACATAAATGTACCGTAGAGTTTGATGATGACCATAACATCGTATCTCTATTATGGAAGAGGAACTTGGATTGATTCATATGAAGCAGTTGAGCATATAAAAAGGTTGGGTTTATCAAACACTCAAGTTTGCCATACACTGATTGGTTATTCAAGCGGTTTTATGTCAACGATATGCGGTCAGTCTGTTCTTTCTAAAGAAATAACATGTGTAGGAAAGGGAGATTCGGAGTGTAGTTGGATTACTCGGACACAAAAAGAATGGGAAAGTGACATGCAAGAAGAACTAAATTTCTATCATGAAACTCCTATTATGGAGGAACTTGAGTATACTTACGAGCAATTAGTGGAGCAACAAAAATTCGTAACACAATTGTCTAATTTTCAAAAAAAATTAACGGAAGAAATATCAAATGGAAGTAATCTGCAAACAATCGCCAATATAGTATATGACATCACTCAAATTCCAATTTTGATTGAAGATACAGACTTTCGAACCATTACATATGCGGGTTTATCAAGAGAAATCTACTTGGAGCTGAAAGAAGATTTGAATCAATATATTCGAGGTAGGAAAGAAAAGCAACTATTGCCATCTAGAAAGAAAACAATTAAAACGACTAATCAGGAGCGACTCATTACACCCATTCTGGTCCAAAAGGAGATTTTGGGGTATTGTTCATTTATTTACGATGATATGAAAAATGATAAACCTGAGGAGGATTATTTGCTTTTAGACCGTTTCTCAAACGCAGTCTCACTTATTCTATTAAATGAGAAGACGAAGTTTGAATCTTTCGAGAGAATGAAAGGGAGTTTTCTCGAACAAATATTAGGTGGACAATTACCCGTCAATGACATCATCAATAAAGGAAAGTTTGCCGGTCTAGACCTTAGAAAATCTTATCATATCATTGTGATGGAATATAAGAAAACAAAATCATCGAAATTATCCATTGAGGAAGAGTTTCTTTTACAGGAAAAAATTCTTGAAACGACTTTTCGATTCTTTAATGAAAAAAAACATACTATATTAGTCGGTCAGCGTGAAGGAAATATTATTTTATTAATGACAAAAGAAACTACAAGGAATGTTACTATCTATGACGTGATGAAAGAATTTCATGAAGATTTGAAGCGGAAATATCCTAGAGGTGATTTTAAGATTGGGATCAGTAATGAAGGTGATGATATTGAAAACGCATCAAAATATTATGAGGAAGCTACGATTGCATTACGATTAACAATGAAAAAGAAAATTGTTGAATTTCATTCATTAGGAATCGTTGGTGTCCTGATAAATTCCAAAAATATGAGCGGGATTAAAATGATAGCAAAAGAGGAGCTTGGGTCTTTATATAATATAGAGGATCCAAAAGCAACTGAACTCCTTAAAACGTTATATATTTATTTATTAAATGGTGGAAAACTTGAGCAGACCATGGGTGATCTTGCTCTCTCTTTGAGTGGACTAAGGCATAGGATTAAAAGGATAGAAAGTATACTAGAAAAAGATCTTCGAGATCCAAATGAAATGCATCAATTGCTACTGATTATAAAATCATTAATCGCTTTAGGAGAATTAGATATTGATTAGAAATAACTTTTTTATATAAATCGAGAGAGACCAACCAGCTTTTATATGGTTGGTCTATTTTTTTGTACTATCAGAAAATATATAAAGCGGGTGATAGAATAAGGGCACAAGGTCTTTTCTTAGAGCTTTAGCTCTTAGAATAACCAGTCAGGGTTTGCGTGACTACGCCTTTGTCTTCGCCTTTATAAGTTTGCCAATCGGCGAGTTTCTTTATGTTTTTTGAGATAAAAAAGGAACTTAATTTTAGAAGAATGAACAAAAAATGGTCATGAAATTCAAAAACATGAACATTTTTTGTTCTAGTCTGAATATTCTAAATCTATTAAACTATAGTTAATCGATGATAAACAATATAAACAAGTTTGAAACATAGTTATTGTAAGCGATAACAAGATTTGAACAAAAGGCTCGATATTTTTATAAGGTTAGCAAGCGATCAATAAATAAAATTGAAGGAGTGTTAATATGGTAAACCAAACATTGAAGGAAAAAAGTGTAACAGTTGAAGAGTTATTAGAGGGTGCGAAAAGAATTGGTGAACTAGCGGAACAAGAAGCACAACAAGCAGAGAAAAATGCAACGATCTCGGAAAATGTTATCAACCTGATTAAAGAAACGCAAATATCTAAGATCATGCTACCTAAGAAATATGGTGGGCCACAAATAGATTTGAAAACGTTCGCAAAGATTGTACGTACCGTTTCATACCATAATGTTTCAGCGGGTTGGTTGACCTATCTTTACCCACTACACAATATATTGCCTGCTTACCTTCCAGAAAAAGGTAGAGATGAAATTGTCAATCAAGGTGGACTTATCTGTGATGTGTTCGCGGCAGTAGGAAAAGCAGAAAAGGATGGCGACGGTTATCGAATCAGTGGAAAGTGGAATTTTGCTAGCGGCTGTCTATATAGTGATTGGATTGGTCTTGGTGTTGAAGTCCAATTTCCGGATAGTGATAAGCCTGAGGTTTGCTTACCGATGTTAAAGGCATCTGAAGTTCAAATTGTGAAAAACTGGGATACTTTTGGACTTCGAGGAAGTGGAAGCAACCAAGTCATTGCGGATAATGTGTATGTTCCAATGGAACGCATTTTACGCCTAAAGGCAGCAGATACGACTGGAAGACCGCCAGAGGAAGAATATGATAAGGAATATCCTTTATACCATGTCCCATTCTATCCAGCGTTTTATCTTGGATTTCCAAACATGGCACTGGGTGGCGCAGAAAGATTAATTGAAGAGTTTAAAAAAGCTACCGAAAAACGTATTCGATTAATGGATGGAATGAGAGAAAGTGAATCTCCTCGAAGTCAAAGGGTTATAGCTGAAATTACAACACAATTTCATGCAGCAGATGCATTGATGGATAAATATATTACTCTACTAGAAAACTATGAAAAAGATGGAAGAAAACACATCGTTCGGAATTCTTTGCGATTCGAACACAAATCACCAAGATTTGTACGGATATCGCTGTAAGAATCTTATTAACACTTGGAGGTGGCGCTCTCTATAAAGGGGGGATCATTGAATTAATGATAAGAGATATTTTATCAGTAGCTACACATAAAACATCCTTATATGAAGATTCAGTAGCTGCTTATGGAATGGATTTATTTGGTTTTGATTCAGGAACTAGGGGTTAATAAGAGAACGACACTTGCACTTTTTTGAAAAAAAGATGTAAAAAAATTCAAAAGTTGGAGGATAAAAACAATGGATGATCGTCAATTTCGTAATGCAATGGGGAAATTTGCAACAGGGGTAACAGTAATTGCAACAGAAGTAGAAGGTGAAGGAATTCATGGAATGACTGCAAATGCGTTCATGTCTGTGTCACTTGATCCAAAGCTAGTTGTGATTTCAATTGGAGAAAAAGCAAAAATTCTTACCAAAATTAAAGAAAGTAAATCTATTTACCGTTAATATTTTAGCAGCGGATCAACAGGAGCTTTCGATGATTTTTGCCGGACAATTGAAGGAACACAAGTGAAGTTGTCTTTGATCGTCTTAGATGGAAAACCCGTTATTCCTGGTTGCCGTTGTCCAGATTGCTTGTGAGGTTTCAGCAGAGCATGTTGAAGGTGACCATACGCTGTTTATTGGAAAAGTAACCGATATTCATATTGAAGATGTCTGAACCACTTGTTTTTTACAGTGGCCGCTACCGTTCATTAACTGAAGAACAGACTAGCTCACATTGTAGTGTCATGAAAGGAGACTGTATGGAAACGATTTATGTGAACCGAGAGAATTTATGGAATTGGCAGGAAAAAGCAAAACCAAATGTCATGGCTCTAGGCTTTTTTGACGGACTCCATAATGGGCATTGTGAAGTGATCAAAACAGCTTTACAGGAGGCGAAAGAAAAAGAATGTATCTTTAGCAGTCATGAGTTTCTTTCCCCATCCGAAAACCGTGATTTCCAATGGGAAAAAACAAGTTCATTATTTAATGCCACTGTCTGAAAAAGAGGAGATGCTACGGCAGCTTGGGGTTGATATATTTTATTTGTTGAATTCGATAAGGAATTTGCTTCTCTTTCACCTGAAGAGTTTGTTGCCAAATACTTGATTCAACTCGGTGTTGTCCATGCAGTCGCTGGTTTTGATTTTTCGTATGGCTATAAGGGTACTGGGAATATGGATCGGTTAAAAAGTGATTCTGGCGGACTTATTGAGGTAACCAAAGTAGAAAAAGTAGAGTGCCAATGGCGAGAAAATCAGTTCAACTTGTATTCGAGAAAGATTGTTAAAAGGGAATGTAGAGGAGTTGCCTCTTTTCTCGGACGTCCTTATGAAGTGAAATGTGACTGGGACGGATTTTCATTCAACTTAAATTCGTATTATACACTGCCTGCTCCTGGACGCTATTGGGTTACGTTGAAAAAGGACATACGTTTAATTCTGACAGAAATGATTGTTACGGAAGATCAGACAGGTCATTCACTAAAAAGTATGATAAAGATCCCTAGATTTATGAAAGGGAAACTATCAATTGTTTGGCATCGCCGTATCCATGAAGACAATGTTCAAACCTTTACTGAGACAAATAGGATTTTATCGACTATATGAATGTTTCATGAAATTTACTAAGCAGGTTGAAAAATGCTCGAAATATTAAAATAGTAATCTCATCATTTTTAAAAGGGAGCGGAGAAAATGGCTGAAATTATAGCAGGTGTGGCGATGTCACACAGTCCTATGATCATGACAAGCGAAGATGCAGCTGGAGAAAAAGGACAACGATTTCTTCAGACAACAAAGGAAATGAAGAAATGGTTAAAAGATACAGGAGCAGATGTTATCGTATTAGTTTCTGATGATCATTTTAATAGTTATTTCTATGATCATATGCCTTCCTTTACCATTGGAATTGGTGAATGTGAAGGATGGGGAGACTGGCAGATACCAGAATACAAAATTCCTGTTCAACAAAACTTAGCCAAACATATTTTAAATACTGGCTTAGAAAATAATATTGATTTTGCCTTTACGATGACAATGAAAGTGGATCATGGCCATACGCAAGCTATTTATTTTTTAAACTCTGAATTAGAAATACCAGTTGTACCGATAGCCGTAAATACCGCTGCACCCCCACTGCCAACAATGGATCGCTGTTTCCAATTAGGTGAAGTGTTACGTAAGTCAATTGAGTCATGGGAATGTGATAAAAAGGTAGCGATTGTCGCTTCAGGTGGTTTATCCCATTGGGTGCCAATTCCTAAAATTGATAGTGAAAAACAAGAAGATCAACGGTTGATTCATATCCTCAAAAATGGCCGTCAAGAAATTGAACAGCTTGAAGAATATTTGAATTCTCGTAAAACGAGAGTCACTTCGCTTAAACCGGTCCAGTGAATGAAGAATGGGATCGTTTGTTATTACAATTAATTAAGGAATAAGGATTTTGATTCTTTTAGAAAATGGACTTCAGAATTTATTGAGGAAAATGGCGGCAATGGAGGACAGGAAATCCGAAACTGGCTTGTCTTATTGGGTGCTCTTCAAAGTTTTGAATCAGATGTAGCCTTCTATGAGCCGATTCCAGAATGGGTAACAGGAATGGCGATTGTTCAATTTGCCGGTTCAGTTCAATAAGGATGAACAGAATAAGTCAACTGAATTTGAAGTAAGGATGTAATCATATTTAATTATATAAGTACTTTAAAAAATAGGGAGAGATGGATAATGACAATTTGGACTGATTTAGCAGATTTGGAATTTAAACTTTATTATTTAGATGCAAACGGAATTAAAACAAGAGTATTAGAAGCCGGAAGTGGAGAGCCTCTTATTTTGCTTCATGGCACAGGGGGACATATTGAAGCTTATGCAAGAAATATAAGAAGTCTAAGTGAAAATTTCGTGTCATTTGATTGATATGCTTGGTCATGGTTATACAGAAAAACCAAATCAACCTTATGGAATTGATGATTATAGTGATCATTTATTAGGGGTTATTCAAGCATTAGATTTATCAAATGTATATCTTTCAGGTGAATCATTAGGAGGTTGGGTGGCAGCTTGGTTTGCAGCCTATCATCCACAATATGTGAAAGCTATAGTTTTAAATACACCAGGAAATGTAAATAACAAGCCTGAAGTCATGGCCAAGACTAAAGGAATCAACAGTAAAGGCTGTTGTTGAAGCAAATTATGAAAATGTTAAAACAAGACTCCAATGGTTGATGTATGATAAAAGCCAAGTAACCGATGAATTAATTGAAACTCGCTATAATATCTATACAAAACCAGAATATCAAGAAGCTGTCTATAATATTGTTTGCCTTCAAGATCTTGAAGTAAGAGAAACAATATTCTTGGGATCCATCATGGTGTAACAAAATTAATGTTCCTACTCTATTAGCATGGACAGACCATGATCCTACTTCAACTGTAGAAGAAGGAAAACCAATTCAGGATATGATTCCTAATAGTGAATTAGTGGTCATTAAGGATGCTGGTCATTGGCCACAATGGGAAAAACCAGAAGAGTTTAACAACTTATTAACGAACTTCCTATTGGAAAATAGCAAAAAAGTAGCAGCAAAATAAATGAAATAGGTAGGGAGAGAGGGGGAAACCCTTTTTTCTCCCATATTCAAGAAAAGTAGTGAATTATATTTAATAATAGAGGGTTATTATCTTAATTAAAATTCAGAATATTTATAATTTTAAATATTTATTTTTAAGTAACTTTGGTTTGTGTGATGTTGCCTGTTTTTTCAAAAATATGTTATTTAAAGGAGTCATTTTATGGGTGAAAAGGAAGTAAAAAGGACAAAGATCACAAAAAAAGCATGGATTGTCATTGCGCTACTATTCTTATTAACGGTGATTAGTAATGCAGATAAGGCCATTATTGGGTTTGCATCTGTTTCGATAATAGAGGAATTAGGCTTGACGCCAGAACAATGGGGCATTGTAGGTAGTGTATTTTTTTTATTGTATTCCCTTTCAGCTATATTAGGGGGAGCACTTGCTGACCGGGTTGGAACGAAAATTGTTATAGCGGGTATGGTAGTTCTTTGGTCTCTTGTACAATTTTCAACGATCTTTGTATCAAGCTTTGCTTTTTTATTGATTACGAGAATCATTTTAGGGGCAGGGGAAGGCCCTTCATATTCTTTAGCCATGACTGCAGCATCCAAATGGCTCCCTAAGGAAAAACGCGGAATAGGAATATCGATTATATCGGTTGGGGGTCCGCTTGGAGTCGCAATATCAGCCCCCATTTTAATGAATCTGATTATCAATTATGGATGGCGTTCCGCTTTTATCGCTACTGGAGTGGTTGGGATCATCTGGATTGCGGTATGGTTATGGATCGTAAAAGAGAAAATGGATTCAAGAGAAGAATCTTCAGTAGTAAAAGACAGTTCTGACCTATTAGATAATTTACCGGAATCAAAATTCTCATCTGTCTTGCTTTCAAAAAATTTCATATTCATTGCTTTATGTGGGTTTGCAACCTATTGGTCATTTACGATTGGTTTAAATTGGTTACCTAACTATTTGGAGAATGTTCGTCAATTAAGCGCAGAACAATTACAAATTGTTGTAGCCTTACCATGGATTCTCATCACATTATCACAGATCACATTTTCAACGATATCTGACCGTATGTATCGTAAAACTCAAAATGTTGTGAAGGCAAGGGTGTTTGTTCTTGGACCTGTTATGTTGGCGGGTGCGGCTTGCTACTTCTTGGGAACGCTGGCCAGCTCTAATATATTGGCAATTGCTTTACTATCACTCGGCTTAACTTTTGGCTGTATTACACTAGTTCTTGGACCAGCCATATTAATGGAACTTGTTTCCAAGAAACATCAAGGGAAAATTCAAGGTTGGTTTATGGCGTTTACTTCATTAGGTGGGATTGCTGGACCCTATGTGACAGGTCTACTTATTCAAAATTCTTCAAGCCCAATGTCAGGGTTTCATTACGCTTTTCAGACTTGTGCATTCGTTCTTCTTGTTTGTGGAGGACTCGTATGGGCAGCTGTCCGTCCGAAGAAAGTGGAGAATACAGAGATCATTAGTACCGGATACAGCCCAGAACATCTAATAGGGAATTTCCGCTAATTTAGAATGAAATTAATTTTATAGAGTTTTAATGAAATCATAAATTTATTATTAGGAGTGAGATGAATGAAAGAGCAAAGAAAACTGAATAGTGAATTAATTAATTTGCTACAAGGGGAAAAAATCATTTCTTTAATAACCAATGATGTAAAAACAGGTCAACCTGACCTAGCTATGATTTCATGGGTAGTTGCTAATTCCGAAGGAGACCGTATTAACTTCGCTATTGGACATAATGCTTCAAGTGCAAGAAATATTCAAAATGATCCTAACGTTATTTTAGGAGTTATTGGAGCAGGAAGTTGCTTTGCTATTAAAGGAAATGGTAAAGTTTCTGAAATTATTGAAGGAACAATTAAGATACGCATTGTTAGTGTAGAGATTGAATCTGTTGAAGATGTGATGTTCTATGGCGGTAAAGTAACAACGGAACCAGAGTATGAAAAAACATATAATAAAGAACTGGCTGAAAAACTAGATAATGAAGTTTATGGTGTATTAAGAGAGACTTTGGAACAGGTATCTAATCTCGTTTTACAATAAAAATGTAGGTTGAGCCACAGACGAATGTGAGTTCAACATAAAACAGAAAATTAAAGCTTTAGGTGAATGGAATTCTTTTGGATTCATGCTTAATTAAAATTAATAAAGGGAGATAAAATGAATGTCCACTTTACGTGATGATACATTAAAAATGCATAAGGAAAACCAAGGAAAGCTTAGTGTGCACTCAAAAGTTCCTTTACGCAATGCGGAAGATTTAAGTCTTGCTTATTCTCCAGGTGTCGCAGAACCGTGTATGGAAATTTATCAAGATGAAACCAAAGTCTATGATTACACGATGAAGGGAAATCTGGTTGCTGTTGTTTCAAATGGAACAGCTGTACTTGGTCTTGGAAATATCGGTCCCAAAGCGGCTATGCCGGTTATGGAAGGGAAAGCTTTGTTATTTAAATCCTTCGCAGATGTGGATGCATTTCCACTATGCTTAGATACAACCGATCCGGACAAGGTTGTCGAGGTCGTTAAATTATTGGAACCCACTTTTGGCGGCGTGAATTTAGAAGACATTGCAGCACCACGAATGTTTTGAAATTGAAGATCGACTACGGAAAATATGTAATATTCCTATTTTTCATGATGATCAGCATGGGACAGCCATTGTCACAGCGGCAGGGTTAATCAATGCATTGAAACTTGCTGATAAAGGGATAGAAGACATTCGTGTTGTCGTAAACGGTGCTGGTTCTGCAGGGGTAGCGATTGTCAAATTGCTGCTAAATATGGGTGTTAAAGATGTCCTATTATGTGATACAAAAGGAATCATCTATAAAGATCGCCCATTTGGAATGAATTCCTTTAAAGAGGAAATGGCTCGTTATCACTAATAAAGAACAAAAACAAGGTTCATTGGCAGATGCATTAGAAGGAGCAGATGTATTTGTTGGTGTATCTGCTCCAGGTATGGTAACAGAAGAAATGGTACTTTCTATGAATCCTGATAGCATTATTTTTGCCATGGCCAATCCAGTCCCTGAAATTATGCCACAAGCCGCAAAACATGCAGGTGCACTTGTCGTTGGGACAGGTCGTTCTGATTTTCCTAATCAGGTCAATAATGTACTAGCTTTCCCTGGTATTTTCCGTGGAGCATTGGACGTTCAAGCTAAAGAAATCAATGAAGAAATGAAGCTTGCGGCCGTTTATGCGATTGCGGGATTAATTGCTGACGAAGAGCTTCACACTGATTATGTGATTCCAGATCCATTTGATCCAAGAGTAGCGGCCCATGTAGCAGCAGGAGTTGCTAAAGCTGCAATGGAAACAGGAGTTGCGCGAAAGCTTATAGATCCAGAAAAAGTCAAAGAACGTTTATTAGCATTGGCAGAAGTGAAAGAAAAACACTTTTCTTTAGTATGAAACTATATTTGTGATTTTATGTAATTTCAAACAATCCCTGAAAAATTCAAGTGAAAATAGAGAACGATACTCTTAAATGGGTATCGTTCTTTGTGTTTAGATAAAAAAATTGAATAATTTACAATTTGCTTGTTAGTGCTAAGTTAAGTAAAATAGATGGGATAAATTTATAGTTTTGAAATGAGGGTAATCGTAAATGAATAAACAATCCATATACGGATTAACATTTGACCAACTGACAGTATGGTTTTTGGAACATGGACATAAAAAATTCCGCGCCACTCAAGTGTGGGATTGGTTATATATTAAACGAGTAAAAACCTTTTCGGATATGCGCAATATAAACAAAGAGCTTATTCAATTACTAGAGGAACATTTTTACATCCAATCCTTAACGTTAAATACGAAGCAAGAATCGAAGGACGGGACCATTAAGTTTTTGTTTAATTTAACGGATGGAAATCTGATTGAAACGGTATTAATGAGACATAAATACGGTTTATCCGTTTGTGTGACGACCCAAGTAGGCTGTAACATTGGCTGTAGTTTTTGTGCGAGCGGGATATTGGCGAAAAATCGTGACTTAATGAGCGGCGAAATTGTCGAACAGATCATGAATGTTCAACATCATTTAGATGAAAAAGAGCAAGGCGAAAGAGTCAGTCATATTGTCGTCATGGGTATTGGTGAGCCCTTTGACAATTACGATAACTTGATTGATTTCTTACATGTAATGAACGATCAAAAAGGATTGGCCATTGGGGCAAGACATATTACGGTATCAACGAGCGGACTATCTCATAAAATTTATGATTTTGCTGACTTGGATATGCAGATCAACCTAGCCATTTCCTTGCATGCTCCCAATAATGAACTCAGAAGCCGTATTATGAAAATCAATAAGGCCTATCCAATTGAAAAATTAATGGAAGCTATCAATTATTATTTAGAAAAAACAAACCGGAGAATTACGTTCGAGTATATCTTATTAAAAGGTGTAAATGATCATAGAGAAGAAGCCATTCAACTTGCAAACTTACTTAGAGATAAACGTCATCTTTCATATGTGAACTTAATTCCTTATAATCCTGTGAATGAACATATTCAATATGAGAGAAGCGAAAAAGAGTCGATTAAGGCTTTTTATGATACGTTACAAAGTAAAGGAATTAACTGTGGAATTCGCCATGAACAAGGCACAGATATTGATGCGGCATGTGGACAGTTGAGAAGTAAACAAATGAAAAAAGAAAAAGTAATAAAAGTAGACAAAAAATAACAAAGAGTGCTAGAATATTCTTAATATAATAAACCGATGAACAAGAGTAGTAAGAATTATAAATTGTACACAGAGAGCCGCTAGCTGATGGAAATGCGGTTGCAAAGATAATTCTGAATGGACTTGTGAGGGAAGCCTGAAATCGATTGAGAGTAGGTGCTTACGGGATCCCGTCCGTTACCAATGGGGTGTATATGATTGTATACACAATAAGTGGGCGATTTATCGTCAATTTGGGTGGTACCGCAGAAGTTACAAAGCTTTTGTCCCTTTTTATAGGGATAAAGGCTTTTTTTATTATACTTTTTTAAAAGGAGAATGATGGAGATGGCAAAAGGAAGATTTGGTATTCATGGTGGGCAATATATTCCAGAAACGCTGATGAATGCTGTCATTGAGCTGGAAGAGGCTTATAATCACTTTAAAGAAGATCCCGAGTTTGTTGAGGAACTAAATGGTTTATTAAACAACTATGCAGGTCGACCATCAAGGCTCTATTTTGCGGAAAAGATGACAAAAGATTTAGGTGGAGCAAAGATTTATTTGAAACGGGAGGATCTCAATCATACGGGTTCCCATAAAATTAATAATGTGTTGGGACAAGTGCTGCTTGCCAAGCGGATGGGGAAAACGCGTGTCATCGCAGAAACCGGTGCAGGACAGCATGGTGTGGCAACGGCAACGGCGGCTGCATTATTAGATATGGAATGTGAGATCTATATGGGGAAGGAAGATACGGATCGCCAAGCCCTGAATGTTTATCGAATGGAGCTATTGGGTGCAAAGGTGCATGCGGTGACTAGTGGTACTCAGACACTGAAGGATGCTGTAAACGAAACGATGCGTGAATGGTCACAACGTGTAGATGATACACTTTATGTGCTTGGGTCTGTTATGGGTCCGCACCCATTTCCAACGATTGTTCGTGATTTTCAAAGTGTGATTGGTCGAGAAATCAAACAACAAATGTTAGAGGTAGAAGGAAGACTTCCTGAAGCAGTCCTTGCCTGTGTTGGTGGAGGAAGTAATGCAATGGGATCCTTTTATGAGTTCATAGAGGATTCGGGCGTTCGTCTCATCGGTTGTGAGGCAGCGGGACACGGCGTTCATACCGATAAGACTGCTGCGACTATGGCAACTGGAACCGTCGGCATTTTCCATGGAATGAAGTCGTATTTTTGTCAAGATGAGTACGGTCAGATTGCCCCAGTTTATTCCATTTCAGCAGGGCTTGATTATCCAGGAGTGGGTCCAGAACATGCAAACCTTCGTGATATGGGAAGAGCAGAGTATGTGCCTGTAACCGATGATGAAGCAGTTGAGGCCTTTGAATACCTTTCGCGCACAGAAGGAATTATTCCGGCGATTGAAAGTGCTCATGCTATTGCCTATGCAAAAAAACTAGCTCCGACAATGAGTCAAGATCAAGTTATGGTTATCTGTCTTTCCGGCAGAGGAGATAAGGATGTTGCGGCCATCGCACGTTACAAGGGGGTACAAATCTATGAATAAACTAGACAGAGTATTTTCAAATGGTAAGGCATTTATTCCTTTTATCACTGCAGGGGATCCATCTATGGAGATAACGGAGCAATTGGTTCTTCAGATGGCAGAAGCGGGTGCAGATTTAATTGAACTTGGGATTCCATTTTCAGATCCAGTTGCAGAAGGAACGGTCATTCAAGAAGCGGATGAACGTGCACTTTCGGGTGGTGCTACAACGGATAAACTGTTTGACATGATGAGAAGAGTTCGAAAGTCATGTGATGTTCCAATTGCGTTTATGACCTATGTCAATCCAATCTTTACTTATGGAACCGATCGATTTATGAAAAATTGCCAAGAAGTTGGAGTCGATGCGGTAATTGTCCCGGATGTCCCGTTTGAAGAAAAAGATGAACTTAAGCCCTATTGTACAAAATATGGTGTTACACTCATTTCGATGATCGCCCCAACATCGGATAACCGAATTCAAATGATCGCCAAAGAAGCAGAAGGATTCGTTTATTGTGTATCTTCGATGGGAGTGACAGGTGTTCGGACCGAGATTAATAATGATGTTGAGAACATGATTAAACTTGTTAAAGAGGTCAAGGACATTCCATGTGCAATCGGATTTGGGATTTCAACGCCTGAACAAGCGAAGAGAATGGCTGCATACTCTGATGGCGTGATTGTGGGCAGTGCCATTGTCAAAATCGTTGCCCAGTACGGTTCAGATTGTGTCCCGTATGTGGTGGAATATGTACGGACGATGAAGAAAGCCATCGAATGAATCGATCTTCCATCAAAGGCTGGTTCCGAAAGATCGTTTAAATAAAGTAAAAAATGTTCATAAAAATGCCACGAACAGACTCGTTCTGTTCGTTTTTTTAAAATAAATATTTTTATAATTTTAAAGCTGAACTTAAATGTTAAAATAATGGGGAAAGCTGAAAAGTAAAAATAGAATTTAACAGGAGAATCTGAATGAAAGTAGACAAAAGTCCAAAGAAATCGGTTATTTATTATCTGTTAATCTCATTGGGTGTGGTGTTGGTTTTGAATACCCTCGTCTTTCCGTTAATTCTGCAACAACAAATCACCCAAGTAGATTATGGCACCTTTTTATCACAAGTTGAAAAAGGAAAGGTGAGCACCGTAGAGATACAAGAAAATCAAATTGGATTTACCGTTCAAGAAAAGGGTAAAGATCAATTATTTGTAACAGGACGCATGGATGACCCAGAATTAGTGAATCGCCTTTACGAGAAAAAGGTTGAATTTAGTAAGGTCGTTCCAAGAGAAAACTCACCTCTCGTTAATTTTTTATTAGCATGGATTTTGCCACTCGCCATTTTTATAGCACTTGGCCAATTTTTCGCACGTAAATTGCAGGATAAATTGGGCGGTGGCGCTAATGCGATGACGTTTGGAAAAAGCAAAGCAAAAGTATATGTGGAAGCTCAAACAGGTAAGACCTTTGCTGATGTAGCCGGTCAAGAGGAAGCAAAGGAAGCCTTGCAAGAAATAGTTGATTTCCTTCATAACCCCAAGAAATACAAAGAAATCGGGGCAAATATTCCAAAAGGAGCTTTGTTAGTAGGCCCTCCGGGAACAGGGAAAACCCTTCTTGCTAAAGCAGTAGCAGGTGAATCAAAGGTCCCCTTCTTTTCCATATCTGGTTCTGAATTTGTGGAAATGTTTGTTGGGATGGGTGCTGCTCGAGTTCGAGATCTATTTAAGCAAGCACAAGCAAAGGCGCCGTGTATTGTATTTATAGATGAGATTGATACAATCGGTAAAAGCCGTACAGCCGGGGGCCCAGGTGGAAACGATGAAAGAGAACAAACACTGAATCAGCTATTAACAGAAATGGATGGGTTTGATGCGGATAAAGGAGTCGTGATTTTAGCCGCAACGAATCGGCCAGAAACGCTCGATAAAGCGTTGCTTAGACCAGGAAGATTTGATAGACGTGTTCCAGTAGAGCTGCCAGATCTATTAGGTCGTGAAGCTATTTTAAAAGTACATGCTAAAAAGGTGAAATTTGCTGACGATATTGATTTCAATGCAATCGCAAGAGCAACCTCAGGGGCATCGGGTGCTGATTTGGCAAATATGATCAATGAAGGAGCTCTTCGTGCGGTAAAACTTGGACGTAAGGAAGTAAACCAAAGTGACTTAGAAGAGTCCGTTGAGGTAGTCCTTGCTGGCTACCAAAGAAAAAATTCTCTCATTTCAATGAAAGACAAATTGACCATATCCTACCACGAAATTGGACATGCATTAGTGGCTGCTAAACAAAGTCACTCGGCGCCTGTACATAAAATAACGATTATTCCGAGGACATCCGGAGCTTTAGGGTATACCATGCAGGTGGAAGAGGGAGAAAAAGTACTTATGAGCAAGGAACAAGCCCTGGATAAAATCACTACCTTTATGGGTGGGCGTGCAGCAGAAGAAATCATAAATAAAACAGTCACTACAGGTGCATCCAATGATATTGAACAAGCAACCAAGATTGCCCGAGCCATGGTGACAAGATATGGGATGAGTGAAGAATTTGATATGATGGCCTTAGAAACAGTGAATAACCCCTATTTAGGTGGAGATACTTCACTTTTAGTTTCAGCAGAAACAGCTGCCAAAATTGATGATGAGGTTTTAAAGATTATTAAATCATGTCATAAGAAAGCGATTGAGATATTAGAGGAGAATAAAGCTAAACTTCATGAATTAACAAAGTATCTTTTAGAGAAAGAGACCATAACAGGGGAAGAATTTATGGAGATTCTAAACAAAAATGAATAAACCTATGAGAAAAGAGTCTTATCGAAAGGTAAGGCTCTTTTTGTTCATTTATCAGAAAAGTTGCATAACTAACTGTGAATAATCTTTACTTTCTGATTGTGGGGGCGTAAAATATAGACAAATAATATTCACAAATTAGACACTCTTTTGTAACGATTTGTCCATTTTTATTAGAAGAAAGGGGGGCATCTTTAATGAATGGTTTATTTTATAGTTCACTTTTATGTTTAGTTGTCTATTATTTGTTGAGTTTCGTCTCTTATGGAAGCGCTTTCCTCTTGTTTGTTTTAACTCTAATTTTGACTGTAGGGGCTATCTTTTTGGAATCGAATAGGTTAGAGCCTAAGAAAATTTCAAAATAATGATATTCAATTAAATACGCCTTTATTCACAAAGGGGGAACTTTCACTGCTTCATAGTGAAAGTTCTTTTTTTATATATAGAGATAATATATTAAAATAATATATTATCTCTATAGTTTTAACGAAATAGTCAAAAAACTTAAAAAATACGTTTTGTTTTAACTTTTTTCACAAAGTAGTCACAAAATTACGAATCAAAAGCAAATATATAATAAAAACGTTCGTTTTTCTTCTTTCTTTTTGTTGTTAACTATAATAAAATGAAAAGTAAGGAATTCAGATTAATTTCTGAACCTCGCGGTAAAATAACAGTATGCAAACATATATAAGAAAGAGGAGAGATTTTATGAAAACCGATGTTCAAATTGCACAAGAAGCCGAAATGCTCCCAATTAGTCAAATTGCCGATTCAGTTGGTATTGAAGATGATGAATTAGAATTATATGGAAAATATAAAGGAAAAGTCTCTTTAGATGTTCTTTCGCGTCTTGAAGATAAACCAGATGGAAAGCTTATCCTAGTAACAGCAATTAATCCCACTCCTGCAGGAGAAGGAAAAACAACTGTGAACGTTGGACTTTCTATGGGACTAAATAAAATCGGAAAGAAAGCGTTTACAGCATTAAGAGAACCATCCCTTGGACCAGTATTTGGTGTGAAAGGTGGAGCAGCAGGCGGTGGATATGCTCAAGTAGTACCAATGGAAGATATTAACCTTCACTTCACAGGAGATTTCCATGCGATTACTTCAGCACATAATCTGCTTGCAGCAATGCTTGATAACCATCTTCAACAAGGAAACGTTCTAGACATTGATCCTAAGAAAATTGTTTGGAGAAGAGTACTTGACATGAACGATCGTTCTCTTAGAAACATCATCGTTGGACTTGGTGGAAAACCGGATGGCTTTGTTAGACAAACTGGTTTTGATATCACTGTTGCATCTGAAATTATGGCGATCCTATGTCTTGCTACAAGTCTTTCAGATCTTAAAGAAAGATTGTCAAAAATGGTAGTAGCATATCGCAAAGATGGAAGCGCTGTTACAGCAGCAGATTTAGAAGCAACTGGCGCAATGGCTTTATTATTGAAGGAAGCTATTAAACCGAACCTAGTTCAAACAGTTGAAAATACACCTGCGTTAATTCATGGCGGACCTTTCGCTAACATTGCTCATGGTTGTAACTCTGTTATGGCTACTAAAATTGGTTTGAAATTAGCTGACTATGTTGTAACAGAAGCTGGATTTGGTGCAGACCTTGGTGCTGAGAAATTCTTTGACATCAAAGCTAGATTTGCAGGATTAAATCCAAATGCAGTTGTCATTGTTGCTACAATTAGAGCATTAAAAATGAATGGTGGCGTTCCAAAAACGGAACTTAGTGCTGAAAATCTTACTGCTCTTGAAGCTGGAATTGCAAACATTGAAAGACATGTTGAAAACGTTAACAAATTCGGTGTTCCGGCTGTAGTAGCAATCAATAAATTCCCAACGGATACGGAAGCAGAAATCAACCTACTTAGAGAGAAATTAGCTGCTAAAGGTGTAGATGTTGTTCTTGCAGAAGTATTCACAAAAGGTGGAGAAGGTGCAATTGACTTAGCAAATAAAGTGGTTGAAATCATTGAATCAAAACCATCAAATTATGCTCCACTTTATGATGTAGATGGTTCAATTGAAGAGAAACTCAACACAATTGCAACTGAAATTTATCGCGCTGATGGTGTTGAATTTGCTCCAGCTGCTAAGAAGCAAATCAAAGAACTTGTTGCACTTGGACTTGATAAAATGCCAATTTGTGTGGCAAAAACTCAATATTCATTCTCAGACGACGCAACTTTATTAGGTGCTCCAACTGGATTTAAAATAACAGTTAGAGAAGTAAAAGTTAGCGCTGGTGCTGGATTTATCGTCGCTTTAACTGGAGCCATTATGACAATGCCAGGTCTTCCAAAAGTTCCTGCTGCAAATGGCATGGACATTACTGAAACTGGAGAAATTATTGGTCTTTCATAAGAAGGAGGGTTCAACATGGGAGTAAGACTTGCTGGAAAACCCGTGGTAGAGTCTTTAAGGGAAAATATTAAATCTAGAGTAGCATCACTTGGTGAGAAAAATATTCAACCGACCCTTTTATTAATCAGAGTTGGTGAACGAGAAGATGATCTTTCCTATGAAAGAGGTATCTTAAAAAATTGTGACCTTCTTGGTATAAAAATAAATGTTATGGAACTACCTGTTGAAATCACGATGGAAGAACTAAGAAAAGTTTTTGCGGATGCAAATCAAGATTCAAATATACACGGTATCATGATTTTTAGACCACTGCCTAATCATCTTGATCCGGAAGAAATTCAAAATTTAATCAATCCTGCTAAAGATATTGATTGTATGTCACCTATTAATCTAGAAAAAGTATTCGAAGGAAATAGTGACGGATTTGCACCATGTACTCCAAAAGCAGTCATTGAACTGCTTAAGCATTATGAAATTCCTTTGCAAGGAGCAAATGTTGTTGTGGCTGGAAGAAGTCTTGTCGTTGGAAAACCACTAGGGATGCTTCTTTTAGATGAAAATGCTACCGTAACCATTTGTCATTCTCGAACAAAAGATATGCCGTCTGTTACTGCAAAAGCAGATATTGTTGTTGCGGCAATTGGTAAGGCAAAGTTTATGAATGCAGATTATTTCAGTGAAAATTCCATTGTTGTAGATGTGGGTATTAATGACGATGGCAATGGAAGTATTTGCGGAGACGTTGATTATGACGCTGTATTTGATAAAGTAAAAGCCATTACACCTGCTATTGGTGGGGTAGGTCTTATTACAACAACTCTTTTACTAGGGCATGTCGTACAAGCTTGTGAAAGCTTAAGCAATTCAACAAACTTAAATAATTCTGTAACCATCTAATAGTAATACAAGAAAGGCAGATCATTATTCTGCCTTTCTTCAATGATAATAGAGTCAAACCTATATAACTGGAGGGATTCCTATGTTAGAGAAAAGCTGCCATAATTTTATTCAAGAACTTTCATCGAAAGCTGCCGTGCCAGGTGGTGGAGGTGCTTCTGCATATGTTGGAGCATTAGGAATGGCGTTGGGTAGTATGGTTGGAAACTTAACTGTTGGTAAAAAGAAATATAAGGATGTTGAAGAAGATATCATCGAGCTTCTACAAAAGTCTCAAACGATTATTGACAATTTAAAAGACCTTGTTGCAAAAGATGCTGAAGTATTCTTTCCGCTATCTCAAGCATATGGATTACCTTCCACAACAGACGAAGAAAAGAAAACAAAAGAGGAAGTTTTACAAGCGGCACTAGTGGAAGCAACAATGGTTCCTCTTGAAATTGCAAAAAATTGTTTAGAGGCTATTCATTTACATGAGGAATATGGGAAAAAGGGAACGCGCATTGCGATTAGCGATGTTGGGGTTGGTGTTATATTCTGTAAAGCAGCCCTTCAAGGTGCCAAATTAAATGTATTAATCAATACAAAAATCATGAAAGATCAGGATCTAAAAAATAAAGTTGAAACCGAACTACAGGAAATTGAAAGAATAGGGTTAGCGAAGGCAGACCAAATTTATCAAGACGTTGAAAAAATGTTAATTTGATGACACTTTGATTTGGATCATTGCTTTTCATGTTCTTATTATGTTAATTTCTTTTTGCAGGGCAATTACGCATAAAGGAAAGGTGAGGGAAAAATGGATTACTATAGCCCGAAGGAAATTGCAGATATTTCTATTCAAAAGGGTACCGAGAAGGCAAATTTAGCGAAGCTCCCACTTGCGTTATTAGGTTTCTTGGGTGGAGCTTTTATTGCGCTAGGGTATCTTGCGTATATACGAGTAACAGGAACAATGCCACAAGAATGGGGCAGTTTAATAACGTTCATCGGGGCTGCCGTATTCCCAGTTGGATTAATTTGTATTTTATTAGGTGGAGGGGAATTGCTTACTGGAAATATGATGGCAGTGAGCATTGCCTATTTTGCAAAAAAGATTAAATTTACTCAACTGGTTTCCAATTGGTTATTAATTGCGTTTTTTAATTTATTGGGAGCTTTGTTTATATCTTATTTCTTTGGCCACTTTGTGGGTCTCGCTGAGGGCGACTTTTTAGCGAAGACCGTCCATACGGCAGAGGCGAAAATAAAGGATCCATTCTGGGTAGCGTTTGTTTCAGGTATTGGATGTAATTGGCTTGTCTCTATTGCCGTTTGGTTAAGTTATGGAGCAAAAGATATTTCAGGTAAAATATTGGCCATCTGGTTTCCTACTATGGCGTTCGTCTTAATTGGATTTCAGCACGTTGTTGCCAATATGTTTATCATCCCAGCTGCTATTTTTGCAGGGGCCCTCTCATGGTCCCAATTTTTACCGAACATTATCCCAGTCTTCCTTGGAAATGCCGTTGGGGGAGCAGTTTTCGTTAGTCTTATCTATGTCCTAGCGTATAAGACAAAGGAAACTGTAGTGGGAGCTGTTTCTAGAAAAAAAGTGAGTTAATCTAAAAAGTTATACTCTTTTCATAGGGTATAACTTTTGCATATTTTAATAGAGAATAATGTTTTTGGTTTAAAGTTTACTAGTTGAATGATTATAAAAGAACGTATTTTGAGCGGGCAGGTACCTTTTTGAGGTGCTTGTTTTTTGCATATGAGGGACCCTTAAAAGATGGCCAAATTCTATTTTGAAAAATTTTTGTATGTTTGAAAAGAAAAATATTGACAGGATGACTAACTAAAGATAAAATTATAAATTTGACAAAAAAATCTCCTGTGGTATGATGAGGATATATTGTAAATATATGGAGGGGATTACTTGTTTCAAATAGGTGATAAGATTGTTTACCCAATGCAAGGAGCGGGTGTCATTGAATCCATAGACGTACAGGATTTTCAAGGAGAAAAAAAGAAATATTGCACGATTAAATTGCCAATTAATAAAATGCAAATCATGATCCCTATGGATAAGATTGAGAATACAAGTATACGTCTTATCGTGGATAATTCTACTCTTGAAAGTGCTTTTCGTATTTTTCATAATGGAGAAGAAGTAGATGAATCCCTCAATTATAAACAGAGGTATAAACTGAATTCTGAAAAGATGAAAACTGGAAATTTAAAAGAAAGCATTGAAGTGATACGTGATTTAATGCATTTAAATAAAGATAAAAAGCTTAATACAAACGAAATGGAAATGTTGCGGAATGCACGGAAATGTTTAATTAGTGAAGTAGAGCTCATTAAAGGAATCCCTGAAGACCAGGCAAATGAGCTTTTAGAAAATAGAATCGAATGTTTAAAGGCAAGAAGGATCTTTTAAATGAAAAGTCTTGTATCAGTCATTGATACAGGACTTTTTTGTGTGATCAATCATTACAGAAAGGGGATTTCGTGAAAGTTGAAAAAGATTTTTACACATGATAAAATAATCACAAGATTATAAATATACCCATATAGAGGGAGTAACCGCCTGATTTTTTCAGGATTCAAAGTCGTCAACCGGATGATATCCCGGCTTTGAAAACTTTACTAAGTTATGTGAGACTCTATAGCTAGGATCATTCCAGCTATAGGGTCTTTTTGTTTGGCCCATTAAGAAGGATGCAATGCTGCTAACGGTATATGAGTAGTCTACTATCATTTTTCAGAGGGGAGATTAAGTATGAGTGAACATTACCGAAAGTCATCAGATGAAGTCATGAATTCGTTAGGTGTGACAGACAAAGGATTAAGTAGTGAAGAGGTAAAGAAAAGGCATGAACAATTTGGTTACAATGAATTAGCGGAGGGAAAAAAGAAAAGCACTCTGCAAGTCTTCTTTGAACAATTTAAAGACTTTCTGGTCATCATCTTAATCGTCGCAGCGATCATTTCTGCCTTTTTAGGAAAAGCGGAAAGTGCTGCTGTGATTATGGTCGTCGTCATTCTAAACGCCGTCCTTGGTACGGTTCAGCATGTTAAGGCAGAACAGTCATTAAAAAGTTTAAAGGCTTTGTCCTCACCAACCGCTAAAGTGCTGCGAGATGGACAAATGGTAGAGGTTTCATCAAGAGAAGTAGTGGCTGGTGATATTCTCTATCTAGATGCCGGAGATTATGTACCGGCAGATGGTAGAATCATAGAGAGTTACAGCATACAAATCAATGAAAGTTCTCTGACAGGTGAATCCTTAGCCGTTACAAAGACCATTGAACCGATTGAGAAAGAGGATGTACCAATCGGGGACAAAACAAATATGGTCTTCTCGGGAAGCTTTGTTACATACGGAAGAGGAACCGTGCTCGTTACGGATATTGGAATGAAAACAGAAATTGGTAAAATCGCTAATTTGTTAGAGTCAGCAAAGGAAAAGAAAACCCCTTTACAAGTAAGTTTAGATCATTTTGGGAAAAAGTTAGCTTTTATTATTATCGTCATTGCCCTCCTTATTTTCGGAATTGATCTCTTTAGGGGACAGGAACTTGTCAATTCCTTTATGTTTGCTGTCTCACTTGCTGTTGCAGCTATTCCAGAAGCATTGAGTTCAATCGTGACCATTGTATTGGCATTTGGTACACAAAAAATGGCGAAGGAAAATGCCATCGTTCGTAAACTCCATGCAGTTGAAAGCCTTGGTAGTATCTCGGTTATTTGTTCGGATAAGACAGGAACCTTAACACAGAATAAAATGACCGTTCAACAAGTTTTTGTCGATCATAAAGTCATTCCACATGATCAACTAACCCGGGGGAATCCTTTACAGAAAAAATTTGTCTTAATGTCCTTATTGTGTAATGACTCCGTTACGATGGATAAAAAGGAAATTGGGGATCCAACAGAGGTAGCTCTCGTCAACTTTGGAGAAGAGTATCAATTAGATGAATTAAAAGTAAGAGAGGTTTATCCACGTGTAGCTGAAATTCCCTTTGACTCTGATCGAAAATTAATGAGTACCGTCAATAAAGTAGAAAATCAATTTATCATGATTACAAAGGGAGCCCTTGATGTTCTTATTTCACGAATGGTCAAGGTTCAAACATCAGAAGGAATCGTTGATTTTACCGATGAACATAAAAAGGAGCTTGAAAAAGCAAATCAGGATTTTTCAAAACAAGGTTTGCGCGTTCTTGCTTTTGCTTTTAAAGAATTGGCAGAAGGGCAAGAGGTCGGTGTGGAAGATGAAAATGATTTAACCTTTGTTGGGTTGACAGCCATGATGGACCCACCAAGACCTGAATCGAAAGAGGCGGTTGAAAATTGTATCGCCGCTGGCATTAAGCCTGTTATGATAACAGGCGATCACAAAATAACGGCTTCGGCGATTGCGAAACAAATCGGCATTTTGAAGAATGAATCAGAAGCGATTGAAGGAGTCGAAATTGAAAAATTAAGTGATGAACAATTAAGAGAGAAGGTTCAGGATCTATCCGTATATGCGCGTGTGTCACCAGAACATAAAATTCGTATTGTCAAAGCATGGCAGGAAAAAGGAAATGTTGTGGCGATGACAGGGGATGGAGTCAATGACGCTCCAGCATTGAAACAAGCCGATATTGGAATCGCTATGGGAATCACGGGTACCGAGGTAGCAAAGGATGCCGCTTCCATGGTATTGACCGATGATAATTTCTCGACCATTGTCAAAGCGATCTCGAATGGAAGAAGTGTTTATGCCAATATCCAAAATGCGATTAAATTTTTATTAGCAGGAAATTCAGGGGGAGTTTTGGCGGTTCTATATGCATCCATTTTTGCCTTGCCAGCACCTTTTGCGCCCGTACACCTCCTTTTCATCAACCTGCTGACAGATAGTTTGCCAGCGATTGCGATTGGGCTTGAACCACATAACAAAAAAATTATGAACCAGAAGCCGAGAAACATGAACACACCACTATTAAACAAAAGTTTTGCCAAAGGTGTCTTACTGGAGGGACTGTTAATTGCGATTGCTTCGCTTATTGCGTTCCATCTGGGTCTGTCAACAGGCGATACGGTGACAGCTAGTACCATGGCATTTGCTACACTCTGTTTAGCGCGATTATTCCATGGTTTTACGGCAAGATCCAAAGAGTCTATTTTTAAAATTGGTGTATTTTCGAATAAATACAGTTGGTTGGCCTTTATTCTGGGTGTCATTTTCTTACATCTTGTTCTACTCGTACCAGGTTTGATGGGCATATTTGAGGTAGCTGCTTTAAGTGGTAAGCAATTTGGGTATATTTATGGATTGGCGATTATGCCACTTATCGTTATTCAGATAGTCAAATTGTGGGTTGTTCGCAGATAAGTTAGAGATGGGTATATGAGTTGTAGGGACACTTCAGTAGAAGAATACTTTGATCCGCTGTTTAGAGTGCAACGATTATCGTTGCACTCTTTTCAATTAGGCAAAGTTTGCAGGATCCTAAATAGATCTAACTAATTAAATCGACATAGAAGTCTAATCATGGTCGGCCACCTACTTTCACTTCGCTGTTATTACTCCGTACATAAAGGCTTGTTCAAGCAGGACGGCCGACCATTTAGTTTATGTCGAAAAATTAAGATGGATATATATAAATGGAGCTCTCTTATTTTGAGACTTGGTAAGTTTCTAAAACAAAATCTTTAAACTTTTTAACTGGTGGGGACATATATTTGTCGGTGCAAAAACTTAAGTAAATAAAACGATTATGTAAAGGTCTCTTAATTTTTATAACCTTGACAGGGAAATGCTCAAGTCCAATGATATGCGGAACCACTGCGACCCCTAAATTAGCAGCAACAAAGCTGCATACGGCTGAATCATCAGCTAATTGATAAGCAATCGTCGGTTTCACACGGATACTTTTGAAAAGAGTATCGACAATCGGCCTTAGCACACTTTTGTTATCATAGTAGACAAAAGGAAATGGTGCTGCTTCTGCTAAGTCAATTTCTTCTTTGTCCGCTAAAGGGTGTTCAAGAGGGGTAATCAAAAAGAACTCTTGTTTCATAATTGGAATGGATGTAATGCCGTCACTCTCTATATGTGAAGTAAAAGCAATATCCGTTTTATTTTCTATAAAATTGTTTGTGATATCCTCTGATCCGCCTTGGTTTAAAACAAAATGTATTTGGCTGTTCTCCTCGCTTTTAACAAATTCACTTATGATCGTTGGAATAAACTTTTGGGCTAGAGGAGGCAAAAAGGATAAATGAATGGTCCCCTTTCTTGGATCAATCATGGTGATCAATTCACTTCTCGTTTTTTCTAGGTTGGAAAGGATGGGAGAGACGTGTTCATAAAGAAACACACCATATTGATTAATTTTCACATTTCTTCCATGTTTATTAAACAAACACACACCAAGTTCTTTTTCGAGTTCTTTAATGGAATGAGTCAAGCTCGGTTGGGTAATGGATAAAAGTTTCGCTGCTTGTGTGTAATGCTCGGTTTTAGCGAGTACACAAAAGTAAAGAAGTTGATTAAAATGCATCAGGGCACCTTTCTTTCCGAAAAGATGTTATAGTACAGACTGTTATACTATAAATTGTAGGGTATTTTATATAGAAATGTCTATAATTTGTTCAATTGTTCACAAATAATTCAAACGCTTACAAAAATAAAAGGACTTCTATTTATTTTCTTTTTACATTTCGTACCCATAAAGAAGGCGGAAATATTGAAGGAAGCCATTGTGAATTCCGAAGACCTTCAGGAGGAAGGAACATTAGTAAGACTTGTCGATGAAAAAAATAATTTATTGGAAAAGGCTATTACGGAAAGCAAGAATAAGGGATATGGATGGGTTTTAACGAGAAATGAGAAGGATCAAGTGGATGGAAACTTCTTTAGGAAAAAAATCATGTCCGCCATTGAGAAGCGAAAGTCTTTTTTTGAAAGTGAGGAAACAACTGCTTTTCGAGTTTTTAATGGGGAAGGCGATGGTATTGGTGGACTGACGATTGATTATTTTGCAGGCTTTTATGTGATTAATTGGTACAGTCTAGGAATTTTTCATTTTAAAGATAACGTATTATTCAAGCCTTAAAAGATCATGTAACATTTCAAAGGGATTTATCAGAAAAAGCGTTTTGCGGAAGATGGAAAATATGTAGAAGAGGATGATTTTGTAAAAGGTGAGCGCGGGCAGTTTCCTCTCATTGTAAAAGAAAATGGAGTGAAGTTTGCCATCTATTTAAATGATGGTGCCATGGTTGGTGTCTTTTTAGATCAGCGGGAAGTCAGGAAAGCAATTCGTGATCACTATGCAAATGGAAAACCGTTTTGAATACTTTTTCTTATACGGGAGCATTTTCCGTTTTTGCAGCTTTTGGTGGTGCAACAAAAACAACCAGTGTGGATCTGGCCAATCGCAGCAAAAGTAAAACGATTGAACAATTTAGTATTAACGGAATTGATTTTGAAGCCCAGGATATTATTGTCGAAGATGTGTTTCATTATTTTAAATACGCTGGTAAAAAGAAGCTGACTTTTGATTTGGTTATATTAGATCCCCCTAGCTTTGCAAGATCAAAAAAAATGACCTTTAGCGCGGCAAAGGATTATACAAATTTATTAAAAGAAACGATCGCCATTACTGAAGAGAATGGGGTCATTGTGGCATCTACCAACTGCGCTACCTTTGATATGAAAAAATTCAAAGGCTTTATCCATACAGCTTTTAAAGAAAGCAATGCAAAATATCAAATTCTCGAGGAATACCACTTCCTGAAGATTTTAAAACCATTAAGGAATTTCCAGAAGGAGATTATTTGAAGGTTGTGTTTGTGAAGAGAGTGAAATAATAAGTGAAAAATGGCAATGGGCCTTCCACAATCTGTTGGAGGCTCATTGCCATTTTTAATGTAGATGAGTCTCTTTTATAGAAGGTTATTTAACAAAGAATCTTTAAGTGCCCAATATTATTAATATTGCACAAGCGATCAAGTCGGTCCTAATATTCTTGTGTAATTTACTGTGAATAGGTGTTATCATCTTTTTTATCTACCGTCGATTTTTTCCATTTGGAAAAGTGTGTATAGTCGCTGTAATTTTGAAAATCTTCTTTATTCATTCCTTAAGAAACTTCTTTTTGAATTAACTCCTTCCATTCTTCATCCAAAACATATATTTGTTGTGACCACGTGAATTAATTAAAAAACCTGTAATAATTTGATGGCTTTTTTAAAATTATAATGGCACTTTAATTCTATTTTATTTCGCTCACGAGTATTCTAGTATCAATTTATCCTTTATTTTGTTTCAGCGTAACTATTCAGCCTCTATATAAAAATACAAGATAAAAAGAGATAACCATTGCGAAGTGTTATCCCTCGTTGAGTGTGTTGCACAAATCTATTGTTTCATTTTCTATCAACTTTTGCAGGGAGTGGAAAATAGACTTCCCTTGTTTTTTAGTGTGCTGATCACACTTTTAACTCGTAGAAAATTGTCAGCTCCATAATCGCTACGGAATGAACCACTTACCTTTTGCTGGACTTTAATCGAACGGATGTCTCGTTCTGCCTGATTGTTGTCAAACGGAATATCCGAATGGAACAGAAAAGCGAGTACGGCATCTTCATGATCACGAAGGCGATTAAGGAGATTACGTGCCGGGCTTTGTTTAGGTCGTCCACGCAAGTGATTCCACGACCCTATTTCATCGCAGTGCACAATCGGAGATTGTAAAAGGAAGGCTCGCATTTGTTCTTCAAGTGGCCAAAGTCGTTCGCTAACTGTTTTTCTAGCACATGGTTAATCGTCCCTTGACTAATGGAATGATGACAGACATCTTCAAAAAACTCTGCTGTACGTTCAAGGGAAAGATGTTGGTGATATTTTAAGTAAACTATAAGCTGTTGTACACGTGGTCCATATTGCGTCACATTAGTCACATTCTCTGGAAAAGTGGATTCTTCGATGTGTAAACAATGCGGACACACTTTTTGTTCGGTTTCATGTTGTGTCACCTCAAAGAAAATAGGAGGAAGATCAAAGACTTGTCACTTCTTGTACGGGGTGATCGGCTCTTGTTCAAGAGAGGTGTGACAACAGGAACAATGGGTCACAGGGTGGTGAAGGATGAAATCTGGTTCCTTTACTTGATGAAGAGTATGACCGATATGTCCCAGCTGTTCACCTGTTTTCCGCCACGTAAACTTTGGGGTTTGGGCTTCCTTAACTCATCCGTGGAAGGTGGTTTATGACTGTTTTTGGAGTTTTTTTTAGTGCGAAACTCTAATTCTTGAATACGTGTTTCATGTGATTGAATACGTTTTTCGTATGTGTCAACGATTCCTTGTATAAGAGAAACAACGGCTTCTGGCCCTTGTTCATAAACAGCTAAAATATCTCTTCGGTTCATCCTCTTCACCTCCTAACCTAGATACATCAAGTGTTAACAGGAAAAAGGGAAGGTAAACCTAAAAGATATAGAAAATAAGAAACCCTCATATTAAGAGGATGGCTGAGTAGTTACGTTTCAGCTTAATATGATATATTCCCAATAGTTAAGTATATTGATTACATTATAAAGAGCTATTGAGTTCTTTATAAGGAAAAAAATAAAAAAAATTTTCATTCTATATCTATATAGAATGAACTCAAATTAAAAATAAAGTTTATTTGTTCAAGCGGAACAATATATGTTATATTCAATGTGTTGTTCTTTATTAGAAACGAACTGCTTTATTAGTATTTATATTTATTGAGGTGAAGTAAATGATGCAATATTTAGGAGATCGCTTGAAAGAATTACGTAATCAAAAGGGAATGACTTTAAAGGAATTAGGGAAAGCTATTGAATTTAACTATAGCAATCTATCGAAAATAGAACGAGGGGTGCGCAAGCCTAATATCGAGCTTCTAGAAAGGCTAGCAAAGTATTTTAATGTTGAAATTTCTTATTTCTTTGAGAAAAATGAAAAAAAGTTTAAAAAAAGTGAATCTCATCATGCTGAATGTGTCTCTCTATCTAAAGATATTAAAGAGAAAACCATATCCATAGAAGACTTAAGAGAATTAGCGGATCAATAGATATTATACTTAATCGTTCTCGGGATTATAATAATCAGTTTATTTGTTATTTATCCATAGCACTATAGAATTAATATTCGGATAAAAATATCAAAATGCAGATTGACTTGTTCTCTATAAAGAACTAATATAAGGATGTAGATAAAATTATTCAGTATGAACAAAGTAAAAAAAATACTAATCCATCTACATCAGCTTTATATGAAAAAGTAAATTTTTTAGTTTTAATGTTCATTATAAAGAATATATTGTGTGGATTATATAGAATGCCAATTTAAATAAAATGAGTAAAAAAGAGGTGTAAATGTGGAAAATGAAATTGATATAAAGAGAATATTTTTAGTATTACGGAAAAGGGTTTGGGTCATTATTGTCTTTGTATTATATTTTCTGTTTTTGGGGCAATCTATAGTGTGTTCTTTACTAAGCCTCTCTATGAATCATCTTCTCGAATGATAGTTAGTGCAGAACCTTCCTTAATGAATACTCTAATGATAATGATAAAAGAACCTAGTTTTTTAGAGCAAGTAGTTAATGAGTTGGATCTGAATAAAACACCTGAATCGTTAAGCGCACAAGTTTCCGCCGGCAGCATAGGTGGCTCCTCAATAGTGAAAATTTCTGTTACTGATAGAAATCCTGAATTGGCAGCAAAGATAGCCAATACAACGACTAACATTTTTATTCGAGAAATGCCGAAATTACTGGAATTTAATGGTATTAGTAAATTTTCTGAAGCAAAAATAAATCCTTATCCCATCAATCAAAACCATGAGAAGAAAATATTACTTGGACTTTTGGTAGGAATAATTGCTGGTATTGGGCTTATCTTTTTGATTAGACTTTTTGGATGACACGATAAGATCAGAACGTAGTGCAGAACAATTACTAGATATTCCTATCTTAGGTAGTGTTCCAAAATGAACAAAAAAAACACGTCTTTTAAAAAGAATGAAAAGTTAAAAGTAGAAGTAAGGAGAGGGACAATTGGGGATGTTAAATAGAAAATGATCAAATTTAATGAAGAAAATAAGTCTAGTTGCATCCATTAATCAAAAAAGTAAAATTTCAGAAGAATATCGAACAATCCGTACAAATTTCCTTTCAACCATGAATGGAATAAATTCTCAAACATTAATTATTACCTCTCCAAATCGTGAAGAAGGGAAATCAACAGCTGCAGTGAATTTAGCAATATCATTAGCACAGCAAGGAAAAAAAGTTCTATTAATAGATGCTAACTAAAGAAATTCAACACTTCACTTTTCATTTGAAATAGCTAATTCTATTGGGCTGAGCGATGTATTGTTCGGAAATATATTACTTGAGGATGCTATTAACAAAACAAGTATTAAAGAATTAGATTTACTGCCAAGTGGGTCAGTTCCTTTTAATTCAGCAGAACTGCTAGGGTCAAAATCGATGGAGAGGTTAATTGAAACTGTAATTGGAATGTATGATGTAGTTGTATTTGATAGTCCTCCTGTTTTAGAGAATCGCAGATGCTAAAATTATTGCTAATCTATGTGATGGTATAATATTAGTAATTCGATGGGAAACAAAAAGTGATGAAGCAATTAAGGCGAAAAAATTATTAGAAACGGCTAGTGCTAATTTATTAGGAGTCATATTAAATGATAAAGGGTAAGAAAGCTAAAATATAAAAAAAGTAGAAATAGATTTTTTTGACTTTATTGTTCTTTATTTTGAACAAAAATGTTCTTTTTTAATATGTATTTGGTGATTCCTTCTTACCATTATCAATGAAGGGACTCGGTTATATTGTGGGTTGAAATAAACCTTAGACGCCTGTCGTCGAGAGTATGATGTGAGGAGGTTGGTTGAATGCCCTAACTTTAAAATAAATTTCTTTCATTATAAGATCTCTCATGAAGGTCATATAATGAAAGATTTTAATTTAATAAATCTAAAATGGAGGAGTGTAAAAATGATGAACATTGATAAGTTCCCAAAATCAATAAAAAAAACAGTAAGGTATATCAAACAAGAGGCAACCAAAGAACAATTAGAAGAGGTCAGAAAAGCCCATTGATTATGCAATCAAGAAGAGAATTACTAGTTTGCAGTAATAGATAGAAACGATTCTGAGCCGAAGAGGAGAGAGAAAATGACCTATAAACAAAGGCTGTCTTTATTTATGTTTATTGACTCCTGTATTGTCCTAACAGCCGTTTTTTTCAGTCAGATTTTTAGTGAATGCAACTCTGAATGTCATTATCTATGCCCATGATTATTACTGTAATCATTGCCATCTTGATTAGCCATCATATATTTGCCTTTAAGCTAAACTTATATAAAAAAGCATGGGAATATGCAAGTATTGGGGAATTAATTAGTATTTTAAAGGTTGTTATTTATTCTATTCTAGTTGCTATTATTGTGCAGCAAATCTTGTTGAAAGAAATACATTTTAGACTGCTGGCTGCTACATGGTTGCTTCATATTCTATTGATAAGCGCTTCACGGTTATATTGGAGAATGCATAGAGTATCTTCGATTAATAAAGGTGCAAACATGAAAAGAACATTGATAGTAGGGGCGGGGTCGGCTGGGACCATGGTAGCCAGACAACTTTTGAAAAGCCCGGAAGCAGGGCTTCTTCCTGTTGGATTCATTGATGATGATTTTAAAAAACAAATGCTTGATATCATGGGGATCCCGGTTGTTGGGGGAGTTAGTAAGATTGAATGGGTAGCAAAAAAACTAAATATTGATAACATTGTGTTAGCCATCCCCTCTCTTAGCAAAAAAGAGTTGAACACTATTTTTCAGGAGTGTGCTAAAACAAATGCCAACAAAAATTCTTCCAATGCTTGAAGATTTGGTAACAGGGAAGATTTCGGTTAGTCAATTCCGTGATGTTCAAGTAGAGGATTTATTAGGTAGAGACCAAATTGAGCTCGATATTGAAAG
>CAWFID010000012.1:0-66041 GCA_963815765.1 uncultured Bacillaceae bacterium | reverse complement strand
ACGTCGACATTCACCCCTTGGCACTAGGCGGTACTTCTTAGCTGGTGTTCATCTGACAATTGCTTGGTACTGTTATTCTTGAAGATAAATAACTTGGTCTATTTTCCCTTCAAGAAGGATTTCCTCTGGCAAAATGGCTTTGATGACGAAGGCTTTTCCTTTTATTAATAGCTGCCCTTGTTTTAATAGCAGACGAAGTTCTTTATCCGTAAAGGTTATTAATCCACGATGATTTTCAATATAAATATGTATATGTCCAATCATCGTAATTCGGGGTAAATCCATCATGATATCTTGAGGAAGTTCCATATTTTTAGTTAACCAATTGCGGAGGTAGTGGCCCCACTTTTTTGCCATAAAAAAGAACCCCCTTTCATTTCATGTTATGAGATGAAAGGGGGTTCTAGCACCATTTTTTCAGGTACCCTTGTTACTTCTAATTATCTAATTTTTCTATATGGCCTTTTTGCCCGTGGAGGACCTAATATTTCCGACCAAACTACAGCATCGACCAATTTCGTTTCATCCAACTCAATCGCTCGATCTCGTTGTTTTTCCTGCACCGCAGTCTGTATAATCGGACCATTTGAATGTAAGGTTTCAGTCAAATCAGATGGATTTAATTCTACCGCTTGCTGCTGTACTTCCTGAACCTCCTCAATCGATGAGGTTTTCCTTTTTCGATCCGTAGATGTTGTTGGATTAGAAAAGGAACGTGTTACTTCCTTAAAAACCTCTCTTACTTCTTCAAGTGAGGCAGGTGAAAATGGATTGCCTTTCTTAGGTTCAATTGTCTTCCCTTGACCTTTTGAAGGGCTCACATTTTCTTTTTTCTTTTTAAATAAGGAGGAAATCGCAGCAACTAATATGATAAAAATAATGGGGTTGTCAAAGAATATCTCAAAACTCATCAAATGACCTCCTTTCTAGAAGTCAACCTTTGATTTAATCCTTCTTAGGTTTATTGTCTTTGGGACCTGTCATTCTCCCAATTGAATCCCTCATGTCGGTATCCGCAGTAATATTTTGTAGATTCATATAATCCATAACCCCTAAATTGCCACCGCGTAATGCTTCTGCCATAGCTAAAGGTACCGTTGCTTCAGATTCAACTACTTTTGCTCTCATCTCTTCTACACGAGCTTTCATTTCTTGTTCTTTTGCTACCGCCATAGCACGGCGCTCTTCTGCTTTCGCTTGAGCAATCCTTTTATCTGCTTCAGCCTGTTCCATTTGTAAATGGGCCCCAATATTTTTACCGATATCTACATCCGCGATATCGATCGATAAGATTTCAAAGGCGGTACCTGAATCTAAACCTTTCGAAAGGACTGTTTGTGAAATTAAATCAGGATTTTCTAATACCTTACTATGATCGACCGATGAACCAATCGTAGAAATAACCCCTTCCCCAACACGGGCCACAATCGTCTCTTCACCAGCACCACCGACTAATCGATCAATGTTTGCTCTCACCGTAATTCTGGCTTTTGCTTTTACTTCAATCCCATTCATCGCAACCCCTGCAATAAATGGCGTTTCGATCACCTTTGGATTTACACTCATTTGCACAGCCTCTAATACATCACGTCCAGCTAAATCAATAGCCGCAGCGCGTTCAAAGGTTAGTTCGATATTCGCTCTATGCGCAGCTATTAGAGCATTGACAACACGGTCCACATTCCCACCTGCTAAATAATGACTTTCAAGTTGATTGGTTGTAACCGCTATTCCTGCTTTATGTGCCTTTATTAACGGATTAATGACTCTGCTTGGAATAACTCTTCTTAATCTCATCCCAATTAATGTAAAAATACTTACTCTAACTCCAGCAGCAAGCGCTGAAATCCAAAGCATCACAGGAACAAATGTAAATAATACAGCCAGAATGATAATTCCAAATACGACCGCAATTAATAATAAGGCAGAACCCGCAGTAATTTCCATAATAATCCCCCTCTTGTTTAATTTTTCTCTAAATCAACAGTGTCTCTTACAACAATTCTTGAGCCCTCTACTTTGATAATCTTGACTAAAGCACCTTTTTTAATGAACCCGCCTTCTGAAACCACATCCACTCTCTCATCCTCGATGATGACTGTTCCCGATGGTCTGAGATCTGTGAATGCATATCCGTTCACACCAATAAGTTCTGTCCGATTTCGATTTGAAACATATCCTTTCTCAGTGCTTGTCGAATCTGTTAGTACTAACTTATTAAAAAATTTCATCCTTCTATCAAACACCTTTATCATGATCATACATGCCAAAATTGAAATCGTAAATGCGATAAGTAAGGAGATTCCTATATGAACAAAATTCCCGGCCGCAAGGAAGAAGCTTGCTAGGAATGCACCAAACCCGATGATACCAATAATACCCCCTGGTAATACTAACTCTAATAAAATAAGTACGATTCCTGCTGCAAATAAAATAAGTGAATTAATTTCAGCTATCCCTGTAACTAAATGTCCATAGAAAAACAACAGGAATGCTGACAAACCAATAACTCCAGGAAGTCCAAAACGAGGAGTAAACAACTCCACAACGAGACCCAAACATCCAATTGTAATTAATATGGGAATCACAATCGGATTCGTTATAAATTCAGCAATCATAAAGGTGATCCTCCTTTAAAAAAACCTTTAGTATCCATACGATTCATCGGCCACATTGGTTTCAATTATATTTATTATCTCATGAAAAAAGACTGCAGTCTCCTGCAGTCTTTTATACTTTGAATTAAATTTTTATGACAGGTGTTGTTGTACAAGTTTATTTACAAGTGATCCATCTGCTTTGCCTTTTACTTTTGGCATAACTACCGCCATCACTTTACCCATCTCAACTTTCGATGAAGCTCCTGTTTCTGAAATAGCTTGTTTAACAATTTCACTCACTTCTTCTTCTGAAAGCTGTTTAGGCATATATAACTCTACGTACTGTAATTCAGTACGAATTTTTTCGACAAGATCTTCTCGACCTGCTTTATCAAATTCGTGGAGGGAGTCCTTGCGCTGTTTAACTTCACGTGAAAGGACGGTTAACTCTTCTTCTTCGGATATCTCTTTGCCAATCTTAAGAGCTTCATTTTGAATCGAAGCTTTGATCATTCGAATGACTGAGAGTTTATCCTTTTCTTTGTTTTTCATTGCTTGTTTTATATCAGAATTTAAACGCTCGAGAAGACTCACGAAATGGCACCCTCTCTTAGAACTTACGTTTTCTTGCAGCTTCAGACTTCTTCTTACGTTTTACGCTAGGTTTTTCATAGAATTCGCGCTTTCTAGCTTCTTGAATTGTACCTGATTTAGAAACAGTACGTTTGAAACGTCGAAGAGCATCTTCAAGCGATTCGTTTTTACGAACAACAGTTTTAGACATTCTCTTTCCCTCCCTCCGAGCACAACACACTTCCATCAACACATGGAATTCATGTACTTTGCAATTATAATATAACAGACAAACAAGGTCAACAGTATTTCATCCTAGCCTATGCTTGTTTTTAATCATCACCAATAATTATACAATATTTATTGCCAATTGGTACATTCTTAAACTGGAAAATGGATCCACAAATTTAAAGAACTAGAACTATTTCATTTCTAATTCCTTCATGATTTGTACACCTGCACTTGCACCAACACGCGAGGCACCCGCTTCAATCATTTTCTCCATATCTGTTAAACTTCTAATTCCACCTGAAGCTTTTACGCCTATTTCAGGTCCAACTGTACTACGCATAAGGGCAACATCTTCAACTGTCGCTCCTCCAGTAGAAAAACCAGTTGATGTTTTAACAAATTCTGCTCCTGCTTTAACGGCTAACTGACAGGCACTTACTTTTTGTTTTTCTGTTAATAAACAAGTTTCAATGATTACCTTTGTAATTGCTTTTCCCTTTGCTGCATGAACTACCGCGTGAATATCTTCTTCAACCGTCACAAGGTCATCATTTTTTAATGCACCTATGTTTATGACCATATCAACCTCTGTTGCTCCATTTTCGATCGCATTTTTTGCTTCAAATACTTTTGTTTCAGAAGTTGTGGCACCTAATGGAAAGCCTATAACCGTACAGACTTTTACCGAAGAACCATTTAATGCTTGAACTGCCTCTTTAACCCATACCGGGTTCACACAAACAGAGGCAAACTGATATTCTCTCGCCTCTAGGCAAAGCTTTTCAATTTGCTCTTTCGTTGCATCTGCTTTTAATAATGTGTGATCGATCATTCCTGCGATATTCATACCTAAACTGCCTCTCCTTCAAGAGATTCCTCAAGGACTTTTACGAATGTACCTTCACAATGTGGATAACCAGCTCTTTCAATTTTCACCCTGATAATATTCCCGATCATATCCTCAGTACCCGGAAATACAACCTTTAAATAATTGTCTGTAAAACCTTCAAGCAAACCTTTTTCCTTATCTCCAATAAATCCTGCTTCAGGAATTACTTCAACTACTTCCCCTTCAAATCGAGAAGCATATTCCTTAGATAATTGTTCTGAAAGAGCAATTAAACGGTGGACACGCTCATTTTTCACTTCTTCCTCAACTTGATCTTCCATTCTCGCGGCAGGGGTACCCGTCCGTTTTGAATATGGGAATACATGAAGTTCTGAGAATTGATGGTCTTTTACAAATTGATACGTTTCCATAAATTCCTCTTCTGTTTCACCTGGAAAACCAACAATCACATCAGAGGTAATGGCCAAGCCGGGAAGTACTTCTTTCAATTTCATAAGTCGATCAGCAAAGAATTCCATTGTATATTTTCTTCTCATTCTTTTTAGAACCGTATTTGATCCAGATTGAATCGGAATATGAAGATGTCTCACAATAACCTTTGATTGTTTGATTGCCTCAATCACTTCATCGGTAATTTGACTTGCCTCAATGGAGGAAATACGAAGTCTTTTTAAACCTTTCACTTCTGCCTCGAGATCTCTAAGAAGCATGGCAAGATTATAATCTTTCATGTCCTCTCCATATCCACCCGTATGAATCCCAGTCAATACAATCTCTTTATAACCTGCATCTACTAGCTGCTGCGCTTGATGAATGACTTCTTTAGGATCTCTGGAGCGCATAAGCCCCCTGGCCCAAGGAATAATACAAAAAGTACAGAAATTATTACAGCCTTCCTGGATTTTCAAAGAGGCTCTTGTTCGATCTGAAAAAGAAGGAACATCTAACTCTTCGTATACACGACTTTTCATAATATTTCCGACTGCATTGATCGGTTGGCGCTCTTTTTTATATTGTTCAATATAAGAAAGCATTTTAATGCGATCTTGAGTTCCGATCACAATATCTACACCAGGAATGGCCATAATTTCAGCCGGTGAGGTTTGCGCATAACAGCCTGTTACACAGACCACTGCATCCGGATTTTTTCTGATGGCACGACGGATAACTTGACGACTTTTTTTATCACCTGTATTGGTTACTGTACAAGTATTGATGATATAAACATCCGATCTTCCTTCAAAATCAACCCGTTCATAACCTTCTTGTTTAAATATTTGCCATATAGCTTCTGTTTCATAATGATTGACTTTACAACCTAATGTATGAAATGCAACTGTTTGCATACTATTTTCACCTCAATAATTCTAATTGATAAGACACGGCGGATAATAAGTATAGTGGTGCGGTTTCAGTCCGCAAAATTCTCGGTCCTAACCCACAGGGTACAAATCCACTTTCTAGAAGCTTTACCACTTCTTGTTCCGTTAAACCGCCCTCAGGCCCAAACACAACAAGCAAGGAACCACCTTTTTCAAGCTTTTTTAAATTTGAAGCAAGGACCGTTCCTTCACCAAGCCTCGCTTGCTCCTCATAGGCAACTAATTTGACATCATAGCCTTCACCTAATTGAATAAGCGATTGAATATCAACTGGATTCCATACTTCCGGAACCTTGCTTCGATGAGATTGCTCAGCTGCTTCTTTTGCAATCTTACACCAACGACTCACTTTTTTATCAGCCTTTTTCTCATCCCACTTGACAACTGAACGAACTGCAGTAAAAGGGATAAACCTTGCAGCTCCAAGCTCAGTACCTTTTTGAATGATCCATTCAAGCTTATCCCCTTTAGGCAATCCGCTCACAATGGTTACTTCAATAGGGAGTTCGACCGTATCCTCTATCCATTGTATAACGTCCGCAATCACTTCGTCAGTGGAAATTTGTGCTATAGAGCATAGCGCTGTTCTCTGATCCTCACTAACACAAATAATTTCGTCCTTTTCCTTCATCCGCATCACTCGTTCAATATGCCGGCAATCTTCACCTGTAATAATAAAGTGATTTTCTTCTACTGAAAATTTAGCAAAATAGCGTTGCATTCTTCTGTTGCACACCTCTCTTTTTCCCTTAAATTGTTAAAAAGGGTTGTGCAAAAAACTACACAAAGCCCTTTTTCTTATGGTTATTTTCTTTTTGCTATGAAAGCTACCCAATCTTCCATTCGTAGAGTTTCCTCTATATCAAACCCTGCTGCTTCAATGGATTCTTTAACCTGATCCTTTTTTTGTTGAATAATGCCTGCAGCAATAAAATACCCACCAGGCTTCACCGTTTTACCTACATCATCGGTAAAACGAAGGATCACTTCCGCAAGAATATTAGCTACAACGACATCCACTTTGTCACTAATTCCTTCAAGGAGGTTATTTTGAGAAACACTTGCGATGGTATGCACTTTATTTAACTTTAGATTTAACTTAGCTGCTTGTACAGCCACTTCATCCAAGTCTAAAGCTTTTACCTTCTCAGCACCAAGCATAGCCGCAGCGATACTCAATACTCCTGATCCTGTTCCTACATCAATAACAGAATCTCCCTTTTTTATAGTAGCTTCCAATGCTTGAATACTCATTACCGTTGTAGGATGGGTCCCGGTTCCAAAAGCCATTCCTGGATCTAATTCAATAATAAGCTCATCACTGTTTACAGGTGTGTATTCTTCCCAAGTAGGCACGACAGTGAAACGTTTGGAAATTTTTACTGGATGATAGTACTTTTTCCAGGCAGTTGCCCATTCTTCTTCGTGGACCTCTGACACAGATACCGCATTTTTACCAATATCGATATTGTAAATGATCAGATTATTGATCGCATCTTTGATTTCTTCAACCGTTTCACCTAAAAAGCTATTGATTGGTAAATAAGCTTTAATCATAACGCCTTCTTCAGGGTAGTCTTTAGGATTGAGTTGGTAGATCTCTCCGAATTGATCTTCCCGGGTCTTTACTAGTTCAAATGGATCTTCAATTACGACTCCACTTGCGCCTGCTTCATGTAAAATATTTGAGATAGGCTCAACCGCTTCGTTTGTCGTATGAATACTAATTTCTGACCATTTCAATACTACCAACTCCATTTCTTTTATTCACCCTTGAAGGCTCTTTTTACTTTATCAAAAAACCCTTCTTCTTGGTCATTGTTAGGAACAGAACCACTTATTTCAGCGAATTCTTGCAGCAGTTGCTTTTGCTTTTCTGTCAATTTTGTTGGTGTAACAACCTTAACAATAATATGTTGGTCTCCTGTTCCGCGTCCTCTTACATTTGGAATTCCTTTTCCTCTCAGACGGAATTTAGTTCCTGTTTGAGTTCCAGCCGGCACTTTAAGCTTTACTTTACCATGTAGAGTTGGGACTTCAATATCATCTCCCAGAGCAGCTTGGACAAATGTAATAGGCATTTCGCAATAAACATCATCCCCATCACGTTCAAAGAACTCATGTGATCGGATATGAAAGACTACATATAAATCTCCTGATGGCCCGCCGTTCACACCAGGTTCACCTTGACCGGTTACACGCAATTGTTGGCCATCATCAATACCTGCAGGAATCTTCACAGAGATCTTATGACGTTTTCTAACCTTACCTGCTCCGCCACAAGTGGAACATTTATGTTTAATTTCTTTTCCGGTACCACTACATTGCTCACATACACGTCGGTTAACGATTCTACCAAATGGGGTGTTTTGTTCCACATTTAATTGACCCGCCCCCTTACATTTTGAACATGTTTCTGGTTGTGTCCCTTTTTTCGCTCCTGATCCGCTACATGTTTCACATGTTTCTTCACGAGGAATTTCAATTTCGGTTTCTTTACCAAAAACTGCATCTTCGAAATCTAAGGTCATAGTATATTGCAGATCTGCTCCCTGTCTTGGTGCATTTGGATCACGACGTCTTCCCCCACCTCCGCCAAAGAAGGTGCTGAAAATATCTTCAAATCCACCGAAGCCACCAAAGTCTCCTCCACCGCCAAAGCCCTGATTTGGGTCAGTGTGGCCAAATTGATCATAGTGGGAGCGTTTTTGGTCGTCACTTAATACCTCATACGCTTCCTTAACTTCTATAAATTTCTCTTGTGCATCCCCATCTTTATTAATATCTGGATGGTATTGCTTTGATAGCTTTCGATAAGCTTTTTTTATTTCATCCTTTGAAGCACTTTTACTAACACCAAGTACCTCATAGTAATCCCTTTTGTTCATGATTACCACTCCCCGAGTCATTTCACATAAAGATCATTTTAACATTATTATATTCGAACATGCAATGATTTGAAAAACTAACAAAAGAAAAGTCAAAGCCAAGGTAAACCTGACTTTGACTTTTTAACCTAAGTTTTTTTATTTATCGTCTTTTACTTCTTCAAATTCAGCATCTACTACATTATCGTCATTGCCTTTGTTTCCTTCACCATCTGCACCACCAGCAGCTTGTGCTTGTTTTGCTGCTTCTTCATAAAGCTTAACAGATAGATTTTGAACGATCTCTTGTAGAGCATCTTTCTTCGCGCGAATTTCATCAAGATCATTTTTCTCAATGGCAGCTTTAAGTTCATCTTTAGCTTCATTCGCTTTTTGAACGTCCGCTTCATCCACTTTTCCTTCAAGATCTTTAACGGTCTTTTCAGTAGTGAAAACTAACTGATCTGCTTCGTTACGAAGTTCAACTTCTTCTTTACGTTTTTGGTCAGCTTCAGCATTAAGTTCAGCTTCTTTTACCATTTTTTCGATCTCTTCATCAGATAATCCTGTTGAAGATTTGATTGTGATGGTTTGTTCTTTATTTGTACCAAGATCTTTAGCACGCACATTTACAATCCCGTTTTTATCAATATCAAATGATACTTCAACCTGCGGAATTCCTCTTGGTGCTGGCGGAATATCACTTAATTGGAAACGACCAAGTGTTTTGTTGTCGTTAGCCATTGGACGTTCACCCTGCAAGACATGAATATCAACAGCTGTTTGATTATCAGCAGCAGTTGAGAATACTTGTGATTTAGAAGTTGGGATTGTTGTATTTCGATCAATTAACTTCGTGAACACGCCACCCATAGTCTCAATACCTAGTGAAAGTGGAGTTACGTCTAATAAAACGACATCCTTTACATCACCAGTGATAACGCCACCTTGAATCGCTGCACCCATAGCCACAACTTCATCGGGATTTACCCCTTTATGAGGTTCTTTTCCAGTTGCTTTTTTAATCGCTTCTTGAACAGCTGGAATACGAGTAGATCCACCAACAAGAATAACCTTGTCGATTTCTGATGTAGATAAACCTGCATCACTTAACGCTTGGCGAACTGGAGCCATTGTACGTTCAACAAGATGTGAAGAAAGCTCTTCAAATTTTGCGCGAGACAATGTTACTTCTAAGTGTAATGGGCCAGCTTCTCCAGCAGTGATAAACGGTAATGAAATTTGTGTACTTGTTACACCAGAAAGATCCTTTTTCGCTTTTTCAGCTGCATCTTTTAAGCGTTGAACAGCCATTTTATCTTTTGAAAGGTCAATTCCGTTGTCTTTTTTAAACTCTGCTACTAAATAATCAATAATCACTTGGTCAAAATCATCTCCACCAAGACGATTGTCTCCAGCAGTAGATTTCACTTCAAATACTCCGTCACCTAATTCAAGAATGGATACGTCAAATGTACCTCCACCTAGGTCATAAACAAGTACTGTTTGATCTTCCTCCGTTTTATCAAGACCATATGAAAGTGCCGCTGCAGTTGGTTCGTTGATAATACGTTCCACTTCAAGACCCGCAATTTTACCAGCGTCTTTTGTTGCTTGACGCTCAGCATCATTGAAATAAGCAGGTACTGTAATAACCGCCTTTGTGACAGTTTCTCCAAGATATGCTTCCGCTGTAGCTTTTAAGTTTTGAAGAATGATCGCTGAAATTTCTTGCGGGCTGTACTCTTTTCCTTCTACTTCCACTTTATAACTTGTTCCCATATGACGTTTAACAGACATAATCGTATTAGGATTCGTAACCGCTTGTCTTTTTGCAACTTCCCCAACTTGACGTTCACCATTTTTAAATGAAACAACAGAAGGTGTTGTCCGATTGCCTTCTGGATTCGGAATTACTTTTGCCTCTCCGCCTTCCATAACAGAAACACAGGAGTTTGTAGTTCCTAAGTCAATACCAATGATTTTACTCATATTTCTTTCCTCCCTATCAATATGTAATTACTGATTTACTTTAACCATCGCTGGACGAATCACTCTGTCCTTCAAGATATAACCTTTTTGGAATTCTTCTACGACAATGTTGGAACCGAAATTCTCATCTTCCACTTGCATAATTGCCTGGTGCAGATGTGGATCAAATTCTTTTCCAACCGCCTCTATTTGTTCTGCGCCCTCTTTTTTCAGCGTATCTAATAGGCTGCGATAAACCATTTCCATCCCCTGTAATACGGATTTTGTTTGGTCATTGTCCGCTTCCATTTTAAGAGCTCTTTCAAAATTATCAATTGCAGGCAAGAGTTCAGTAATTAAGCCTTGTGATTTATATTTTTCAGTCGCTTCAAGATCTAATCTTGCACGGCGACGGGAATTTTCAAAGTCTGCTTGCATACGAAGAATCTTATTTTCTGCTTCTTCAAGCTTCGCTTCTAATTCAACCTTTTGTTGTTTGACTTCCTGTAATTCAACTTCGAAAGGATTTTCACTATTTTCTACATTGATTTCAATCTGTTCTTCATTTTCTGTTGTGATATCCACTGTTTCATTAATCTCTTCAGATAGGACAGATGCTTCTTCTTGAATTGGATTTTTTTCTACTGACATCTTAGTCACCTCCTTAAAATGATTGCTTATATGCTGTATTTCTTTTTCTTACGATTAATGTGACGTGGCAAAGGGAAATGCTGATTATGATTTCCCCATTACACATTGAAAGGGACGGAAATGCAGCCTCCATCCTTAACAATATTTCCACGACTATTTCGTTTGATACAGTTTTGTTAAGACTGTTGTTAAATCATTTGACAAAAACTTCATAAGACTAATGACTCGGGAATATTCCATTCGGGTTGGCCCTAATATAGCGATGGAACCCAGTTGCTCATGACCGATCGTATAGGATGCTGTGACAATACTACAATCATCCATTGCTGCATTATTATTTTCACGGCCAATTTTAACATGGATGCCAGTTGGGTTTTTACGGAGAATATCGTAAAAATCATCTTCCCGTTCAATTAACTTCAATAAATCACGAACTTTATCAATATCATGAAACTCTGGTTGACTCAACATATTCGTTTTCCCACCAAAGAATAACTTTTCGTATTGTGTCGGTTTCAATGATTCCGAGATCGAATTTAACAGGAGGTCATAATGTTGAATATGTTGTCTGAGGAGCACCGCAACCTCTTTGAATAATTTATTGTTTAATTGATCAAGATGTACCCCTGACAAGCGTTCATTTAAAATATTGACAAGTTTCTCAATCTCGCTTGCATCAATGGATTCAGGCAAGTGAAACATTTTGTTCTCTACGTATCCTGTATCCGTTACGATAATTGCTATCGCTGTTTGATCATTCAATGGAACAATTTGAATTCTACGCAGTCTATTTTCTTTCACTTCTGGTCCAAGAACGATCGCTGTGTAATTCGTTAACTCTGATAGGATCTTGGCAGACTTTTGCACAATTTTCTCCATCTCAAATATACGTTCAGCAAATATCGATTTAATTTTATTAACATCCCGATGATCTAACTTTTGTGGAGATAGTAAATGGTCCACATAATACCGATAGCCTTTTTCAGATGGAATTCTTCCAGAGGAAGTATGTGTCTTTTCGATAAAACCAAGTTCCTCTAAATCTGCCATTTCGTTACGAATCGTAGCAGAACTGAATGATATTTCAGGCTTTTTTGCCAAGCTACGAGAACCTACGGGCTGAGCAAAATGAATAAAATCATCCACAATTACTTGCAAGATAAGTAACTGACGATCTGTTAGCATGTTCATTATCACCCCTATTAGCACTCTTCATCGGCGAGTGCTAAATCTATTATTAAAATAACAAATAATAGTGCCTAATGTCAACATAATTGCGCCTTTTTCATTTGTATTATAAAAATGCTTGAAAAACTTCATTTCCTAAAAATCTTCCTCGATAGGTTAAACCTATATAACCATCTGATACTTTGATTAATCCCTTTTGCTCCAGTTGACGGATTTGATCGTTAAAAAGGGTCAGTGGACTTTCTCCAAATTTTTGTGAGAAATGTGCAATGGAGACTCCTTTTGTTTTTCGTAACCCCAGAAACATTTCTTCTTCCCACTTTTCCTTTTCTGTTACCAGATGCTCTTCCATCGTTGGGAGATGTCCCTTTTCGATTGGATCCATATATTTTTTTAATGGTCCATAATTGGAGCGGCGCACACCATTTAGATAACTGTGGGCACCTGCACCAAAGCCATAATACGATTCATTATTCCAATAGGTTAAATTATGACGGCTTTCATACCCTTTTTGTGCAAAATTACTTATTTCATATTGGGAGTAACCATGCTTATCCATTTCCTCCATAAGCATTTCATACATGGCCGCTTCCTCATCTTCATCTGGAACTTGTAGCTTCCCCTTATTCATTAATTGATAAAATACCGTTTTCGGCTCAATAATGAGAGAATATCCCGAAAAATGGGTCGTTTCCAGTGAAAAGGAGATCTCTAACGTTTGTTTAAAATCTTCGATTGTCTGTCCAGGTAAACTATAAATGAGGTCAAGGCTAATATTTTCAAAACCAATCTTTTTCGCCTCTTCAACAGAATGGAATACATCTTTTGCTTCATGCGTTCTGCCAATTTTTTTAAGAAGATCATTGTTAAAGGTTTGAACACCAAAACTAAGTCGATTTACACCTGCTTCATACAAAACCTTTAATTTGTCGGATGATAAGTCACCAGGATTTGCTTCAAACGTATATTCCACTTGTTTCGTAAAGGACATTTGGGTCTTTATTATGTTAACTAACCTTTCTAACTGACTGACATTCAAGGCCGTTGGCGTACCACCGCCAACAAAAATGGATTGCACCTCTTTTGATGGGGTTGAGGTAAAAGTGAGTTTCATTTCCTTCTCAAGTGCAGTTAAATATTCATCGACAGGCTGTCCCTTTAAAAATACTTTATTAAAATCACAATAATGACAAATATGTTCACAAAAAGGAATATGAATATAGGCGGCTTTAATCATAACTATTAACTCCTTTTTATTTAAAAAAGAGGTTAGAACCGCTTCAATGAATGAAGAACAGCTAACCTCTTTTCAGTATAGTGCTGTTAATTTTTAAGGGCCTAGAGTTTATTTCTTTGAGTTATTGCTTTCATCCATTTTCAGTACAGCCATGAAAGCTTCTTGCGGAACTTCAACCGATCCAACCGATTTCATGCGCTTTTTCCCTTCTTTTTGCTTTTCTAAAAGCTTACGTTTCCGGGAAATATCTCCACCATAACATTTTGCAAGGACATTCTTACCAATTGATTTTATTGTTGATCTAGCTACAATTTTTTGGCCAATCGCTGCTTGGACAGGCACTTCAAATTGCTGACGCGGGATTAACTCTTTAAGTTTTTCCACAATCAACTTTCCACGCTCATAAGCAAAATCATTATGAACGATAAAGCTTAGTGCATCGACTTTTTCACTATTTAATAGGATATCCATTTTCACAAGTTTTGACTGTCTATAGCCAATCAATTCGTAATCAAAGGAAGCATATCCCTTTGTACTCGATTTTAATTGATCGAAGAAATCGTAGACAATCTCGGACAATGGGATTTCATAGATGATACTTACACGAGTTTCATCCATATACTCCATGGTAATAAAATTCCCACGCTTCTTTTGACAAATTTCCATAATAGCACCCACATAATCATTCGGTGACATCATGGTCGCTTTGACATAAGGTTCCTCAACAGAGGCAATTTTTTGTGGATCAGGCATTTCTGAAGGGTTATCCACCCTTACCTTCGATCCATCTGTCATATTCACTTCATAAATTACACTTGGTGCTGTTGTAATTAAGTCAATTTTAAATTCACGTTCAATTCGTTCTTGAATAATCTCCATATGAAGCAACCCAAGGAATCCACAACGGAAACCAAAACCAAGTGCTTGAGAGGTTTCCGGCTCAAATTGAAGAGCTGAATCATTTAATTGAAGCTTTTCAAGCGCATCGCGAAGATCGTTAAAACGGGCATTATCGATCGGATACAACCCACAATAAACCATTGGGTTTAATTTTCGATAACCTGGTAAAGACTCCGTTGCTCCATTTTTCGCATTTGTAATCGTATCCCCAACTTGAGTGTCTCCGACATGCTTAATGGCAGCCGCTAAATAGCCAACATCTCCTACAGACAATTCATCCACCGGTTGAGCCTTTGGTGTGTAAACTCCCACCTCAGTGACTTCGAATTCCTTACCAGTAGCCATCATTCTAATTTTATCGCCGACTTTAATGGTACCATCTACTACACGTATATAGACGACAACTCCACGATAAGCATCATACACTGAATCAAAAATAAGCGCCTTTAGAGGTGCTTCTGGATCCCCGCTTGGTGCAGGTACTTTTTCAACAATTTGTTCTAGTATTTCTTCAATGCCAATACCAGCTTTTGCAGATGCGAGCACAGCTTCTGAAGCATCTAAACCGATGACATCCTCGACCTCTTTCCGTACACGCTCAGGATCCGCACTCGGCAAATCAATCTTATTAATAACTGGAACAATTTCCAAATTATTATCTAATGCCAAATACACATTAGCCAATGTTTGAGCTTCAATTCCCTGTGCAGCATCCACAACCAGGATCGCCCCTTCGCATGCTGCAAGACTACGAGAAACTTCATAAGTAAAATCCACATGTCCTGGAGTATCGATCAAATGAAAAGTATACGTTTCTCCATCCTTTGCCTGATATTGTAACTGGACGGAATTTAATTTAATCGTGATTCCTCTTTCTCTTTCTAAATCCATGGAATCAAGAAGTTGAGCCTTCATTTCACGTTTCGTCAATGTATTCGTTTTTTCCAAAATTCGATCTGCTAATGTCGATTTTCCATGGTCGATATGAGCGATGATGGAAAAATTCCGAATTTTTTCTTGCCTTTTTAGTCTATCTTCTCTGTTCATATCGTTCACTCCTACTAAACTTACACATCTACACTAGTTTTGATTATATCAGTAGGATAATCAAGATTCAATAATGGACTTACAAAGGATAATTCAATAAGTAAGTACTTTTTTATTTGAATAGGGCTGTAACCTATGCGAGTCCAGTTATGAGATCAATTATTTTTTCTGTTGTAAAAGAGACCATTTCCGCCAACTTTTTACCCAACGAAGAAAAAAAATTATAGGTCTTTAATTCTTCAATTTTCTCCTTTTTCTTCTCTAAATCATGACTAGATACGTCATTACCTAAAATGGAGACTTCAAGTTCACCATCTTCATTATCCTGAAATGAGAATGCCCCTTCAAATTGGGCATCCTCATAACCTTTCATCTCATTAATTCCATTGCTTGCCTGCTGCATACCGAATAACACGGAGATAAACATAACTGCTGCGATCATTGTAGCTTTCAGCATAAATAACTTCATGACCAGTCACTCACTTTCAACCTTCATTTGCAGGTTCTGTTACAGGTTGATTTACTTTCTCTGCCTGCCAATAATATTCACTGATTACATCGGCCAATGCTTCAGCAGAATGATTTAATTCCTCAAATGTGTTATCAACACCGCCGAATTCAACTAGAATGGCATTTTCTGATAAATCTTGATTGAACTTCCCGTTTGTACCGGCCCCTTGCTTTGTAAAAGCCCCCCTGCTAATTCCCTTGTATTTTTTTTCTAGCATTTCATGTAATTGATTGGCAAAAGCAAGGTTTTTTTCATAATTGGCGTGCTCACCACCAACAATAAAAGCTAGCTTTGCATAGGTCTTGCCGTTGAGTACTTTTGTTGTGTCAATCTTTCTTCTAGAGTCACGATGAATATCAATTAAATAGGTGAGATTTCGGTTAGCGGACACCGCGGCCTCTACCACTGACCTTGATTCCTGATACGATTGTCCATAGGATAAACCCTTTTTCGTTAGGCTTGCCTGCATATCTGTTTTATCAACCTCAGTACCAATTCCCCTCTTCTCCAGCTCACTTTTGAGTTTATCCCCAATTTTCGTTACATTAAGTTGTGAATGGTGGGCATGGTCTGGATTTGTAACCCCTTTTAGGTATGGAAGAAAGGATTCACGATTATGAGTAAAATACACATAGACAACTTTACGATCACCCGTTGTGGATGGAGGTACTTCTGTTGAATCACTACCGGCTTGTCCGTCTAATCCTTCCGTATTTTGTAAGGCCGCTTCTTTTTCTGCTTGTAAAATTTCAAGTGGTGGAGCCGATTCGATTGGCATATTTGTATAATTGGTACCTTCCCCGGCTACTAAAATTTCAGTATCAAATAAAGAAAAGGCGGGTAATTCCCTTCCTAGTAAACTTCTCGGATCATCCAAATTCACATTGGTGGAAAGTTTAAACAAATACTGCGTCAACTCTGGTGTAGGTGCTGACTTCGGTAATCCTTGCAAAAAATAATGATTTTCCCAACCAATTAAATGATAAAGCATATCCCCTGTAATATTAGTTGCCGCTGAATGTACCGATGAAGAAGATAGTCTATATTCTGGTTTTAAAGTCGTCAACAAACCACTTATAGAAAAAGTCATTATAAGAAACAAAACAAAACCAACACCCGCCGTCAACAAACTACTTCCTTTAACACTTATCATCAACTTGTCCGTTTTTACAGATTTCATAAACCCACCTCTTCTTAGCAAGTCTACTAATTTATATGTAGTTGCTAGAAAAGATAGAACTTTGAAAAGCGGATGGACCTTGCTCAGCCGCGACCAGCTTAAGACGAGCCGGCAGAAAGGTTGGTTTTTACCTTTTTGACGGCTTGGCTTAAGACCTCGAGCGGCTAGGCGCTGTAGCTAGACACTCATGAAAAGCGGATGACCTTGTTGTCCCTTCGCTATTTAATTACCTTGTATAAAAACCAGTATTTCCCTGATTTACAGACTGATGAAGACTAGCATTTAATCCATTTGCTAACAAATTAGCCATGTCTTCAATAAACACATCCACTTCTTTAGGAGTGACCATTAAATTATGACCCAGTGGAGCGAGTACTTCATGGATTAATTTTCGTTTCTCATCCTCTGGTAAAGTCCCGATCATTCCTAAAAACGTTTTTCGTTGCTCCTCTTCAGGTAAATCTTCCTCGGTAAGTTTTTTTCGCTTTCCAAAAGTCATCCCTGCGGGCGTCAATGCTCGGGATGGTCGATTTCCTTCACGTAATTCTTTGCCAAAGTGTTTTAAAATAAAATCAATCGTATCACTCGTAATTGAAACTGCATCTACAACAGTTGGTACACCGATGGCTATAACGGGAACCCCCAAGGTCTCTTTACTTAATTCCTTGCGTTTATTTCCTACTCCCGAACCTGGATGAATTCCAGTATCTGAAATTTGAATGGTAGAATTGACTCTCTCAATCGATCTAGAAGCGAGCGCATCAATTACGATCACAAAATCTGGTTTTGTTTTTTCGACAACACCAAAAATAATATCACTCGTTTCGATTCCGGTTAGCCCCATTACTCCGGGCGAAAGGGCACTAACAGAACGGAACCCTTCCTCTACATTTTCTGGTTGAAGTTGATAGAGATGTCTTGTCACTAATAAATTTTCACACACCTGTGGACCTAGTGCATCAGGTGTTACGTTCCAATTCCCTAAGCCAACGACCAAACAGGATGCATCTTGGCTAATATTGCTTTGCTTCAAGAAATGAGCAAATTCTTTAGCGAATACTTCCTCAACTCTTTTTTGCAATTCTGTATCACTTTCTCTAATACCGATTACTTCAATGGTTAAATATTTCCCTGTTTTTTTCCCAATGACTTTCTCACCTTCACTGGTTACTTCTACATAGGAAATTTTTATATCATTTTCTTCTTTTTCCTTAATAATGACTCCTTCAATATGTGAAAGGTTTTCCTCTTCTTCTAAATTTCCAATTCTTTCATTTAGAACCATCTCTCGGGCTTCTATGGCTAAATCCGTTCGTACAGAATAACGGCTTAAATCAATTGATTCCTTCATAATTACCTCCACCTAATTTCATTCATTATTATTTTTTATTTTAGCCGTAACAACTGAAAATCATTCAAAAATGAAGAAGGAGTCTTGCAAAATTCGTTCACGTTTGATAAAATATCACTTGTTCTTACTTATGATTATTGAATGTAAAGTCGAGTTCATATATCTCGATGCTTTTTCTAGGAGGTGAATGGAATGCCAAATATTAAATCTGCTATCAAGCGAGTTAAAATTAACGACAAAAAAAGAGCGCAAAACATTACGGTTAAATCTGCTATGCGTACATCTGTTAAAAAAGTTGAAGCTGCAATCGTAACAAACGATGCTACTGCTGCTGTTGCTACTTTTGCTGATGCTGCAAAAAAATTGGATAAAGCTGCTTCTAAAGGTCTTATCCATAAAAATGCTGCTGCACGTAAAAAATCCCGTTTAATGAAAAAAATGAACTCTTTAAATGCATAATTTTATATAAAAAGACTGTCCCTAGAGGACAGTCTTTTTATTATGTATTAAGCTTTAAGAAAAACATCTCTAGAATCAACTCTTTGTTCATTCCACCCGTTTTCATCGTATAATCCGCTTCTGCCAATTCCTTCATGATGAATGTCAATTCTTGATCACTAAATTTTTGCGCTTGTCCAGCTGCTAGCTTCACTCTAAATGGATGTACTTTTAAATAACTAGCGATTTGCTGCTGTCCATAGCCCCGTCTTGCCAATTCCTTTACTTGATAAATAAGGCGAAATTGTCCCGTGATAACAGCCAAAATTTTAATCGGTTCCTCATTTAATTTTAAAAGATCATAAAATATTCTCAATGCTGAATCCATTTGACGGGAAACAATGTTCTCAACGAGGGTAAAGATATTTTGCTCCAGCGACCTTGGTACAAGTTTCTCCACGGTTTCAACATCAACCGTTAACCCTTTTCCTGTGTACAAGGCAAGTTTATCCACTTCGCTTGTAAGCATAAATAAATTTGTTCCTACCAACAGGAGCATTTGCTCAACTGCCTTAGGTTCAATTACAACCCCATTATAATCCGCTCTTGAATGAACCCATTTTTTTAGTTCTGATTCATTTAATTTTTTGGCTTCATAGGTAGTGGCGCTTTTCTTTAATTCCTTTGTAATTTTTTTTCTTTCATCCAACTTCTCATATGGGGCCACGAAAACCACTATCGCGTAAGGTGAAGGCTCTTTTATATAAGTTTCAAGTCTTTTGAGATTGTGCTCAACTTTTTCTTTTGTTTTTTCTGCGGTTAAAAAGGATGGGTTATGTAGGAAAATTAATTTTCTTTCACCTAGAAACGGAAAAGTTTCCGCATCTTCTAGTGCGATTTCAATGGGGGTTTCCCCAAGATCAAAACTCGATAAATTGAATTCAAGTTCTTCTCCCTTCAATACTTGATTGATAAGCAATTGTTTTGTTTCATTAATTAGAAAAGACTCTTTCCCATATAATACATAAATAGAAGAAAACTCTTTTCGTTTAATTTGTTTCCATAATTCTAATATCATGATCTACGCTCCGATCAAATCCGTTTTTCACACCTTTAATCGTAAAGAACGAATCATGATTTGACAAGTATGTAAAAGAAATTGGTAACTGTTTTCGTTACCAATTTCTGATCTATAATAAACGCCAACCATTTACGTCCTAGGTAACATAAACAGTGACGGTATCATAATGTTGTCATTATTTTGACCTAAATAGAAACTTGTATGACTAGAAACAGATGTCAAATTAGACCAAGAAGACTTTCTCTAAAAGAAAACCAAGCACAAAAATTGGATCTTCTTTATAGAGATTACTGATTATTTAGAAGAGTGGATTTTTTTATCAACAATCCATTATACTCAAACTATTAGGAGGGGATAAAGTATGAATGAATTTGAACAAGATGTACAATGTAAACGCAATGATGCGATAGATAGTGGTGTAGGTTTCATTGTTTCTTTTGGATTTTTTGCTACTTTATTTATTATTGCGACAGTTATCCAATTTGTTGGATCTTAAATACCATAAACTTTTTCAAAGTATAGGACTACCTAATGAGTAGTCCTTTTTCATTGTTATAAAATATCCTATGGATTTTGAACAGAAAAGGTTCCTGACTCTTTTCTAAATGTATAGGTTATTGCGCCATGTTGATCTGTTCGATAAACAATCATTTCTTTATTTTGTAATCGTTCTAGAACTTCCTGATGTGGATGTTGATAACGATTATTTTTTCCTACAGATATGATTGCCCATTGCGGCGATACCTGCTCAAGAAAGTCTTCATTCGTAGAGGATTTACTTCCATGATGCCCAATCTTCAACACATCCACAGCAAGCGTTGGATTCTTTTTAATTAACTCCACTTCCCCTTCAGCCTCTAGATCACCAGTAAACAACCACCTCAGACCACCTAATTCCGTATAAAGAACAATGGATCCATTATTGGCATCTCCCTGACTATTTTCTCTTGGAGACAAAACGTAAAATTGATCCTCCCCAACCCTCCAACTGTCTCCGGAAGTGACAAATCGAACCGATATCCCTTTACTACTAGCTGTGCTTGCCAACTTTTTTTCTAATTCATTCTTTTCCCTTCGATTAGAAAGGACAAGTTCTTGGACCTTCATTTCTCGTAGAATACTCTCCGCACTCCCAGCATGATCGGCATCCCCATGAGTGAGAATGAGCTTATTAATGGTAGTGACTCCTTTACTTTTTAAAAAAGGAACAACCGTATCTTCACCTACATCAAAAGGTCGATTCCTTTCCTGCCATGGCTCCTTCTCAAAAGTCAAACTACCGCCTGTATCAATTAAATAAACTCCTTTTCCAAAAGGTAATCTGATAAAAATGCAATCTCCTTGCCCTACATCCAAAAAAGTAACTTCCCCCTCTAACGAAACATTTGTCATCAAGTATTGTCCAAAAAAAAGAGCGACAGGGATCATAAATAGAAAAACTTTCTTCATCCCTTTTTCCCATTGTACAAAAAACAGGAAAAGACCCAATCCATATATAACAAGAAAAAACAGGCTTGGTCTACCTAAAGTAACTGTATTCCATGGAAGTCCAGCTATTTTTTCTGTGAGATTATTTGTAAAGATAATCATTTCATTTAGAGGATACAAGAACGGATCCATGAAAGAACCCAGCAATACATGAGCTACAAAAATAAATAACAAATAAGGGAGTAAAATGATATTAAAAATAGGAATATACAGCAGATTCACTAATATCGAGATAATGGAAAACTCATAAAAGAAGTAGAGTAGAACCGGTGCAGAACCGAGCATAGACAATAATGAGGTAGTAAGAAGGAGTGCAATGGGATGTTGTGTCCCTTTGAGAAGATACGGAGCTGAAAGTAGTAATACAACAGTGGCAAGAAAAGAAAGTTGAAAGCCAACATTAAAAAGGACATGAGGATCCACAAATAAATATAAGATAAAGGTTATGGAGATCACATCAATGGCAGCAAATGGACCCTTTTTCCCCCATCTCTTTCCAATCAGGAAAAGCATAGTCATGAATACGGACCGATTAACGGATGGGGACGCACCGGCTAAAATCGCATAAATGGGTAAACAAACTAATAAAAGAAGCATACTTTTTTCCCTTGTCACACCAAGTCGAAGGAGTAGGTTGTAACAAAGAGCAACAATAATGGCGATATGCAGACCCGAAATGGCGAGTAAATGAACAATCCCTAATTCTCTGTAGTGATCCATTGTATTCGGAGTGATAAAATCACTTGAACCAAATAGAAGTGCAATGGCTAATGGAACGGTTTCTTTTGGAAAATTGGATTCGATATAACGTATTCCTTTTGCTCGTACTTTTTTTAATATAGTGAGAATCTTAGGAGAGGGTGGTTCATCCAATACAATCAATTGATCAGGCTTCAGTATCCAATAGATATGTTTTTGTTCTAGATATGTTTTGTAATGGAAGGCATTTTCATTAGTGGATATGGAGGGTTCCTCTAGTTTTCCGTTCACTTTGATGAATAATCCAGGGGATAAATAGTGGGCTAACTTGTTCTTTTCCTCTTCTGATTTCATTCGATATTTCAGGAGTAAGGTCTCTTCATTCTGTATGTCAGTTGCAGTAATCGTTAATAGATCCCCATCGACTTTCCCTAATTCGTCTAAAATAAGATAAAATAACTTTTCACTTCCCTCATAACTCGTTTTATGATGCTTAAGGTCTATGTCAGCTCGAACAAAAAAGAAAAAAAACAGAAAGCAAATCATCAACACTTGCCATAAGCCAAACTTTTTACGGTTTAGTAGAAAGAAAAGATATCCATATAAAAGAATTAAGCATACAAAAAAAGATTGAAAAGCGGCCATCACACCCATTAGCGCTGAAACAGCAAAAAATAATCCTTTATTTTTCAATTTCAATATTCCTAACCCTTTCCGAAAAATTCGAAGGAACAAGAAGCCCCCATTTTTCTCATAAACTAAAGGCTGACGCATCCTTAAAAAGAGTCAGCCTTAGCGAAAAGTCCATTCCATTCTTAGACTAAATGTCCTCTTTAGGCAGATGTACCACTTCAATATCCTTTAAAAAGTTTTCATTCCACTTATTTGGGTAGGCATCTCGATACACAATTCTTGTAATTCCTGACTGAGCGATTGTCTTTGCGCATTTTTCACATGGTTCATGAGTAATAAACGCAGTAGCCCCCCTTAACAGCCCTCTATCTGCATGAAGAACAGCATTTTCCTCCGCATGTAATGTTCGAATGCATCGACCTTGTTCATTTATCAAGCAGCCAACATCTTCACAATGAGCATGTCCATGAATGGAACCATTATAGCCAGTTGAAACGATGTGCTTATCTTTCACAATGACACATCCGACATGCAATCTCGGACAAGTCGAGCGTGTCCCTACTTCATATGCAATATCTAAAAAATAATCATCCCAACTTTTTCTTTCCATTATCTTAATTCCTTTCGTTGTGCATTTATATTTTTATTGAGCTGATAAAACCTACACTTTTCCATCGTACATAAGGAGATTAATAATAGTATACACGCAAGAGGCTCCTTATTTAAAGTGGGTTGCCATCATCAACGAACAGTGATATGTTCTTTTAACTTTTCAAAGGTTTTTTCACCAATTCCGCTGATTTCCATCAAATCCTCAGGCATTTTAAAAGAACCGTTGGTATCACGGTATTCAATAATGGCCGCTGCCTTTGACGGACCAATTCCTGGTAATGTTTGTAACTCCGATTCAGTAGCTGAATTAAGATTGATCTTTCCATCAGCAGTTGTTCCTTCTTGTAAAGAACCTCCAGTATCTGAACCCGATCGCGATGGAATTTGTTCCCCCACTACTGGAATATAAAGGACCATTTCATCAGCCACCTTCATAGCTAAATTTATATTATTTTTATCAGCACTGTCTAGAAGGCCACCTGCCCTTTCTACTAGATCAAGCACACGCTCTCCTTCATACACCTCATAGACCCCGGGGGAAGTGACTGCACCTTTCACATCAACGAAGATCTTTGCTGGTGTAATGTTGGAAATAGGTTCGACTGCATTTCCCTTTTCAGTATGAACTTCTCCAAACCCTTCTTCGGATTCCAACCAATCATTCTCAATACTTTCTTTTGACTTTCCATTTTCTAAAGGAAAAAAATAGTATATCCCGAGAGATATCATCATAATCACACCAATTAATACATACATTTTATTTGATCTGATCCAATCAGTCATACAAAACATTCCTTTCTTATCAAAGTTCACATAGAATATTTTTGGGTATAAATCCAATTGTCTTTTCATAGCATTATATGAGAGTTGCTCTGTAAAGGAGGTAAGAACATTGGAAATCGGAATAATCGGAACTGGAAATATGGGGAGAATACTTACGGAAGCATTACTGGATGGAAAGGCTATTCCCCCTTCCTCCATGGTCATTACAAATAGAACCCTTTCAAAAGCAGTCCCGATTCAGGAAAATTACCCTTCCATTCAAATAGCTCATGAAATAAGCGAAATTGGAAAGCGTGCTGATTTAATTTTCATTTGTGTTAAACCACATGATGTGTATGATGTTGCTGTCAAACTCAGACCCACTTTAACCAAAGAGAAATGTGTTGTCTCCATTACAAGTCCAATTAATGTTGAGCAATTAGAGTCTATCATCCCTTGCTCAGTTGCAAGGGTGATTCCAAGCATCACGAATCGAGCCCTTTTTGGAATCTCTCTAATGACTTTTGGTCCACATTGCGATAAAAAATGGAAAACTACCTTAATAAACCTGTTGAATCATATTTCGAAACCATTAGAAATTGATGACAATATCACCAGGGTAGCATCCGATATTGTTAGCTGTGGTCCCGCATTTTTTAGCTATTTAACCCAGCGTTTCATCCAGGCTGCGGTAAACAAAACAAATATTGATAATGAAAAGGCTACGATTTTAGCGAGTGAGATGTTAATTGGTCTTGGGGAATTATTGCGTAAAGGATACTACACTTTGCCAACCTTACAAGAAAAAGTTTGTGTAAAAGGGGGTATTACTGGAGAGGGCATCAAGGTCCTTGAAAAAGAACTGGGGAATACTTTTGAACATCTTTTCCAAGCAACTCATTTAAAGTTTGAAAATGATTTAGCGAATATAAAGAAACAATATACTATATAGGAATAATTCAACATGTTCTGATTTATTCCTTCTCTAATTTATCTATTTAGGTGACTTTTTTTAAAAAAAGCCACCTTTTTTGTTCCTATATTGTGATTCAATTACTTTTTTCGAGCTGTAAAAAAAACTCTTTCAGATTCATCATCAGGCTTGTTATCCTCAAAATCAGCTGTAACGGCAAGAAGGTTAAAACCGCTACTTTCTAACCACTTTTCGTATTGTTTTAGAGGAAAGGTTCGTTGAACATGAAGTTCATCATATCGACGGTATTGACCTGTGCGATGATCCAATTGAAAGAAGGTTAGCTCATGTTCCACACTATAGGTTTCTTCTCCTTCAAAGCATTGCCAAATATAACTAACTTCTTCCCCATTATAAGCATAGGTTTGATCTTTAAATAAGTTGTCCACTTTATGGATGGAATGAACATCAAACAAAAATAATCCATTTTGCTTTAAATGCGCATACACTCGATCAAACGTTTGGAGAATTTCCTTTTCAGTCTGCAAATAATTTAAGGAATCACAGAAAATGCCGATCAAGTCAAACTCATCAAACCCCTCAAGCTCCGACATATCCTGTTCAACTAAAAAAAGAGATTGTCTCTTTCGATCGGCCTTTTCCCTAGCAACGGCTAACATATCTGAGGAAAGATCTACACCTGTCACATCATATCCTTCTTCAGCCAATAGAAGAGATAATTCTCCTGTCCCACAGGCAAGGTCCAGTAACTTCTGTCCCTTAACCCCATATGCATGAACTTGCTTGTTAATAAAGCGAACCCATTGATCGTATGGAACATCTTTCATTAATTCATCATAAACATAAGCAAACTTGCCATAGGTCATTGATTAAGCTCACTTTGAATGTTTTCAAACGGAGCATCTCCCCATAGCCTCTCTAGATTATAATAACCTCTTTCATCCTTATGGAAAATATGAGCGATGACATCACCAAGATCAACTAAAACCCATCTTGCTTCATCAAAGCCCTCCATTCGATTGATGTGATATCCACTCTCTCCTACCTTTTCTTTCATCTCTCTAGCAATTGCTTGAACTTGTTTATCTGAATTTCCATGACAAATAATAAAATAATCTGCCACTAATGAAATACCCTTCATATTAAGGACCACAATATCCTCTGCCCTTTTATCATCTGCAGCCTTAACTGCTGTAACTAATAATTCACGTTCATTCATAAATTTAGGTCCTCCTAGGTTATTAAGTCATTGTACGTATAAAATGTAAGTGGGAAAATTCTTTTGTTTTTCTTCATTAAAAAAATAATAGAGTTTTGAATCGCCTGAATTAATGCCTGGTTTAAATCCTTTTCAGCCATTTCCCTTACTTCTTCTACACCTGGAAACTTTCTTCCTGGCTCAATATAATCAGCTAAATAGATCACTTTTTCTAATTTTGTCATCTTTGGACGCCCTGATGTATGATAGCGAATCGCATCGAGAATTTCAGTATCTGTGATACTAGCTTCCTTTTCAACAAGATAGGCTCCAACTGGTGCATGCCAGAGTTCACTATTAAATTCAAGCAACTCTTCATCCATGTTCTGTTCAATTATGATCGATCGCATTTCTTCTTTATCGCGAAATTTTGCATAATCATGAAAAATAGCCGCAAGTTCAGCCTTTTTCCCATCAACCCCATACTTTTGAGCTAAAGCAACAGCTGTTTCCATTACACCTACTGTATGCTGATAACGATGATCTGTCAGCTGTTTTTTGACAATCTTCAGTGCTTCTTCACGTTTCATATAGCCCATTCTCCTCAATATATTCCATTACTGCTTTTGGAACGAAATAACGGATATTTTTCCCCATTTTTACTTTCTCTCGAATCATACATGAGGAAATTTCTATATTTGGTACATCCAAAAGGATGATTGGATAGGTGGATTGTTTATCATAGTCAGGTCGATTCACGCCTACAAAGGTAACCATTTTTACAAGCTCCTCAATTTTATACCAATTCGGTAAATACTCAATCATATCAGCACCAATGATAAAATAAAAATCAGCATCATACTTTTTGGTTAAAAGCTCCATCGTATCGAACGTGTAGGATCTCCCAGATCGTTCTAGCTCGATCGATTGAATTTTGAAGAGTGGATTATCCGCAACTGCTCTTCGTACCATTTCAAGCCGTTGAGCACTGCTAACCCCTATTGTGCTTTCTTTATGAGGAGGTTCCTGATTAGGCATAAACCAAACTTTATCAACGTTTAATTGCGATTGCACTTCACTAGCAATAATAAGGTGTCCTAAATGAGGTGGATTAAAAGTTCCCCCTAGGATCGCAATTTTTTCAATGACCATCACTCCCTTTGATCTTCGCTAAAACAGAAGAATTACCGGGGAAGGACAATCTGCTTATTTTCCTTTGATTCTTTGTAAAGCACAATAATATTTCCAATGATTTGAACGAGTTCTGCTTTTGTGCCCTTAGAAATTTCGTTGGCTACTTCATTTTTATCTTCATCACAGTTTTGCAGGATACTGACCTTTAGAAGTTCCCTTACTTCCAAGGCTTCACCGATTTGCTTAATCATATTTTCATTTACGCCACCTTTTCCTACTTGAAAGATAGGATTTAGATGGTGTGCTTTAGAACGTAATAATCGCTTTTGTTTTCCAGTTAACATAATTTTCCTCCTAATTGCTTCAAACAAACTGATTCCATTCTATCCGTATCTGGGAATATCCCTGTCCACATTTCAAATTGCAGTGCGCCTTGATGCGTAAACATCGGTAATCCGTTTTGAACACGTGCTCCAATTTGTTTTGCCTCTCTTAACAGCTTCGTTTCTAGCGGCGTATAAATAATATCACTTACGAAGGCAGTTGGTTTCAATTGATCTACAGAAATAGGTGAAGAGTCCACATTCGGGTGCATACCAATAGATGTTGTTTGAACAATAATATCATATTTAGATAATTGTTCTTGTGCATCCTTTAAGCTCAGTACTTCAGAATTCTTAGGAAATGGACAATTCCCCACTAAAAACTCAGCACTCGAAAGGGTTCTGTTTGCAATGTCAATATTTTTCAACCCTGCCTGAGCCATTGTAAAATAGATCGCTCTTGCTGCACCACCAGCACCAATTAAAAGCATTTTACAATCTGAAAAGGAAGGTACTTCTTGCTTAATCCCTTTTAAATAGCCCAATCCATCGGTATTATATCCAATAAATCGACCCCCATCATTCACCATTGTATTGACTGCCCCTATTGCCTCCGCTAATGGATCAATTTCATCCAAAAGCGGCATGATTGCTGTTTTATGCGGTACTGTAATACTTAATCCTGATAAATTAATGGCTTTAAACCCTTTCACAGCATCCCGTAAATTTTCGGGAGTTACATGAAAAGGAACGTAAGCAGCATCTAAACCATATTGCTCGAATGCATCGTTATGCATCGCAGGTGACATAGAATGTGCAATTGGATCCCCAATGACACCATAAAGCTTTTTCATATTCTCTACTCTCCCCATCGATCCCATTATATCAATGATTTTCTAACTAGTGCCGAAACTCCTTTAGGTACATACGCTGCCACAACAGCCCCAGGTTCATGAACGGTTATCCACCCAAGTCCAGAAAATACAATGTCTGTTTTTCCTTCTTTTATTGTAAATTCATGTCTCACTAACTCTGGAAAAGTATCGATATCCTCTTTTCGAGGCGGAGTTAACATTTCCCCAACATGACGACTATATAATTCATCAGCTTTTTCCGTTTTCGTACGGTGAATCAATAGTTCGTTTGAAAAATGGCAAGAAAAAGACCTGCGGCCACCTTTCATATAATCGAATCTTCCCAGACCGCCAAAGAATAATGTTTGTCCTTCATTCAGCTGAAATACTTTAGGTTTAATCTCTTTCTTCGGTGTGATCACTTTCAAATCACGTTTATCAACAAAATGAGCCATTTGGTGATGATTGATAATTCCCGGTGTATCCACTAACACTCGTCCATCGGAAAGAGGGATTTCAATGATATCCAGTGTCGTCCCTGGAAAATGAGAAGTTGTAATGACATCCCCTTCTCCTGTTACTTCTTTTAAAATACGATTGATAAAGGTTGATTTCCCTACATTGGTACAACCAACAATGTAGACATCCTTTCCATCTCTGTATTCTTCAATGGCTGATGCAACCTCATTAATAAAGCTACCTTTTTCTGCACTTACTAAAAAAACATCCGCGGGCTTCAGTCCGAGTTGCTTGGCCTCATATTTCATCCAATTAATTAACTTATTTGGCTTCACGGCCTTTGGAATAAGGTCCACTTTATTTCCAACTAATAACACTTTATTATGACCGATAAAACGATGTAAACCCGGCAGCCAACTTCCATTAAAATCAAAAATATCAACGATTTTGACGATTAAAGCATCACTTTTTCCAATTTCGTTTAAGATACGCAAAAAGTCATCGTCTGTTAAGCTTACATCTTGGATTTCATTATAATGCTTCAAACGAAAACATCGTTGGCATATAATTGGATCTTTCTGCAGCGCTGATGCAGGGGCATAGCCTAATTCCTCTGGTTTGTCTGTTTGTATATGGACTCCACATCCAATACATGAATACTGTTCACTCAAATGATTAATCCTCCCATTGTAACATGCCTTTTTTTCTAAACCAGTCTAATATTTTTCTTTCGACCATTCGATTAAATTTTGTGGCCATTCCATCTGTTTGTGCCACCGGTACAACTAAGATGGTATGAAATCCACCTCGGTTTCCGCCTAACACATCTGTTAAAAGTTGGTCTCCTATGACAACTGTTTCTTCCTTCTTAATATTCATTTGATTTACCGCTTTATGAAATGCTATTGATAAAGGTTTTTTAGCTCGAAAAATAAAATCAATGTCCAGTGGATCTGAAAAAGACTTTACCCTCTTTTCATTATTATTAGAAACAATCGTCACTTTAATTTGATATTTTTTCATTTCCTCAAACCATGCAATAACCTTTGGAGTGGCATTTGGTCGATCCCATTCCACAAGAGTATTATCAAGATCCGTTATAATTCCTTTTATCCCTTTTTCTTGCAAGTCTTTTGGATGGATATCCAAAATGCTTTTCACATGTTGATTAGGCAAAAAATGCTTTAACAATTCATTTACACCCCATTATTAATGACCCATTTTTAATGTTCATAAAACATCATATGTATCTTTCAAATCATTCAATATTTTATTTATGACAGTTAAACCTTTTGAACGATACCATCATAACCAATTATAGGCGTTTATTCAAAATAAATCCTTACATTAGGATGATGATTGAAAATTCATAATCCTTGATATGACTAAATGAATTGAAAAACCTTTCGACAGTGTTCAACAGATTCGGTTTTTGTGGATAACTTTATACACAGAAAAAATATGAATGATTCAAACTTAATTCCACTTATTAACAACTTATTCACAAGTTATCCACTACCTTCTGTGGATAAGAGAACGATTGTTCTAATCAGAAAATTCTGATAAAGTGTATATATACAAGCAATATAAACCATACTATACAAGAACTTACATAATTTAAGGGCTTCCCCCTTATCATTTTTCTATTTCTCATTCTATTTGATAAACTTGATATCCAGAAGTCATAAGTACGTGAATGGAGGTGAATTCTGACATGCGTAAACTGTCAGACGAGCTACTAATTGAATCCTATCATAAAGCAATTCAATTAAACTTAAGTTCAGAATTTATTCGATTAATCGAAAAAGAAATTCACCGTCGCTCCCTCTCTCAGAAAATCAGGGTATTAACCTAACTAGATTCCCCCTCTTAATGAGGGATTTTTTCCTTTAACTTTATTTTCATAGAATGACATGGATCACAGGGGATAATAGACTTAACTCCTGCTGGAAGTCTTCTTCATATACCCGATGCATTCTCCTACTTTAATCTTACACGGAACATGGGTTGTAATGGATGGCTCAAATATCCCGTCTTCAAAGAGTAACATAACCGTTGAACCGAATGAAAAATAGCCAATTTCCCTTCCCTTATGCCACACATCACTTTCATTCACCATCACAACTGAATTTATAAACATGGCCCCTACCTTTACAATCACCATCGAGTGGTCTTTCATACTTACTTCACTCATCAATCGATAGTTTGTGGTAAGAGGTTTTTTTCCATATTTCATTCCATATTTATTTACCGGATATGACTTTGTACCAAGTGCCCACTGATCCACAACTTTGCAACTAACAGGACTGTGAATCCAATGGTAGTCATTGGGACTTAAATAAAAAATGACATAGGTGCCATTTAGATACTTTTGCGCTTTATGTTCAGAACCTAATAATTCAGAGATAGAATAAGATTTTCCTTTTACAATAAACGTATGTTCCAGGGAAATCTTCCCCATATCTTCAATCAGCGCATCAACTGGACTAATGACAGAATCCTTTTCTAGATCCATCATGCGTACACCATTTTTTAATTTTCTTGTAAATAACTCTTGTAACGTTTTATACTCATGTAAAGGCTTTTCCAATTCATCAAGATTAATGCGATAGACCTTTACAAAAGAAGGGATCAGAATCCGACTCACGTCCGAGTTTGTAAATTTGGCAAGGATGCGAGATACTGTTTTCCTATTCGTTAATTCAATCAGCAAACGATACAACATTTCAATCAATTTTTTACCCCTCCAAAGGAACCTATTGGCCTTTTACTTATTAGTCATAAATAACCCTAAAATTATATATTCTTTTATTATATAATATAATAGATAGTAGGAGTTATTCCCTTCCTATTTGAAAGGAGTGAGGAGATATACTAGAGGTTTTCGATCAAACCATTAAAAAAGCAAAAGCCCAAATCGCTAATTTATTAACCTTAGGAAACTTATCATTGGGCGGTTTTGCCATCATTACATCCATAAGAGGTGAATTAAATTTAAGTCTTCTCCTTATTTTTGTCGCCGCTCTTCTCGATCGATTTGATGGGATGACAGCAAGAAAATTAAAAACCGAGTCGGAACTAGGTGAACAGTTAGATTCTATGAGTGATATTATATCATTTGGTGTGGCACCTGCGATATTATTATATCAAGGTATTTTATTTGAGTTCGGTGCACCCGGTGCTTTTTTCACTGTTTTTTATATTGCTTGTGGAGCCTTTAGACTTGCCCGTTTTAACATTTCTGATAAAAATGGATATTTTACGGGATTGCCGATTACTGCGGCAGGCTGTTTAGCTACTCTAAGTTTTTTATCCATTCCTTATTTCGCTCCACAATTTTTTCTTTTTCTTATTATGACTCTCTCATTATTAATGATCAGCACTTTCCGATTAAAGAAGGTTTAATCACTGGACTAAGACAACATGTACAAATATTAAGCTATTTTTATTATTTAGAAGCCCTTACGACTAGTAAGGGCTTCTATTTTCTCCTAGACTCCTCTTTATTCACTAAAATTCTTTTCATTTATTTGATTGGGACAGACAAGTGCATTCTTTATTTTTCATATGTATTAGTTAAGTCAATTAGGCTAATTGGTGGAGGTGGCGGTATGTCTGGAATTATTACAGCACTTGGCTACTTAGTAAAAGAAATTGTCTTTTTAGTTTCATATGTTAAAAATAATGCCTTTCCCCAACCACTATCTGCTGCTGAGGAACGTAAATATTTGAAATTGATGGCAGAGGGTGATTCGTATGCTCGTAATATGCTCATTGAACATAATTTAAGGCTCGTTGCTCATATTGTAAAAAAATTCGAAAATACGGGAGAGGATGCAGAAGATCTTATTTCAATTGGTACCATTGGATTGATAAAAGCGATTGAAAGCTACTCTGATGGAAAAGGCACCAAACTGGCGACATATGCAGCAAGGTGTATCGAAAATGAAATCCTCATGCACTTACGCGCTTTGAAAAAGACGAAAAAGGATGTTTCTCTACATGATCCCATTGGGCAGGATAAAGAAGGAAATGAGATTTCACTGATCGATGTTTTGAAATCCGAATCAGAAGATGTAATCAATACGATACAACTGAATATGGAACTGGAAAAAGTAAAAGAGTATATCGATATTTTAGATGAACGCGAAAAAGAAGTGATTATCGGACGTTTTGGACTTGATCTCAAAAAAGAAAAAACACAGCGAGAAATTGCAAAGGAGTTAGGAATCTCCAGAAGCTATGTCTCAAGAATCGAAAAAAGAGCCCTAATGAAAATGTTCCATGAATTTTACCGTGCTGAAAAAGAAAAGCGAAAGCGGATCGATTAGGGACGACCGAAAAAGGCGTTAACTACATGAGTCAGCGCCTTTAGCTATATTATTTTTCATTTAAAAATTCTTGTCCTTCTTCCATGTCGAGTAACCGTTTATAATAGGATTTTGAACGGATTAAGAAAAGAATGGATCCAACGAGAAAAATCGTTGTGGCCGTCATCATCATCATTAAATCAGTTTGATTTTTTTCCACGGATGGGATGATAACACCCAAATATAGGAATGCACTTATGGCAATCATCACTCTAGAAAATTGCTTATAGTCTATCATTTTTTCATAGTATTGTTTTGCCTTTTGCATTTAAATCACCTGCTTTTTTTCATTTAGAGTAAGTCAGAGCCAGGAAAACGAATCTTCTTAACTACTAAACTACTGTAACATAAATGAAAGAAATGCAGATGAAGTAAATGTTGGAAGTCCGTTTTTTAAACAGTAGGAATGGGGGAAAAACAACAGTGTTCTCCTCCCCTTTTATCAAAGAATTCTATCGATTCTTTAATAAAGTCACCATTTCTATGACAAGATTAGCTGAGTGGAGTGCAGCCTTCTCGAGAAACTGATCAAATGAAATATTTGACTCCTTACCAGCAATATCTGAGAGAGAACGGATAATGACAAACGGAATTCCAAATTGATAGGCTACCTGTGCAATGGCTGCTCCTTCCATCTCTACTGCTTTTAAATCAGTAAATTTATCACGGATATAATCAACCCGAACAGGATCATTCATAAAAGTATCTCCTGTAGCAATTAATCCTTGAACAGTCTGAATATCACTAATTTCCTTTGCGCCTTCTGTTGCAATCTTAATCAATTCTTTATCTGCAAGGAAAGCAGGTGGAAGTTGCGGCACTTGACCATATTCATAACCAAACACGGTACAGTCTACATCATGATGACGAACCTCTGTTGAAATGACGAGATCTCCAACATTTAGTTCGGGATCATAACCACCTGCAGATCCTGTATTAATGACATAATCAGGAGTGAATTTTTCAAGTAAAATAGACGTGGACATAGCCGCATTTACCTTTCCGATCCCTGAACGCAAGAGCACTACGTCTACTCCATCCATACGTCCTGTCGTAAATTCGCAACCTGCGATTACTTCTACTGTTTTGTCATTGATTCTATCTCTTAGTAGAGTTACTTCTTCTTCCATTGCTCCGATAATTGCTATTTTCATGATTATAAATACCTCTTTCTCATCTTTTTATTCCTTCTATACTCTAAACCAAATCAATCACCATTCCAAATTCTACTTCAAATCTATTTTGATTTAAAAAGTCAAGGAAATCTGGTATTGTTGTATAGCATTCATACAGCCAAGTACTATTTTACCATTACATAATTTACATACTTCATTATATTTATGAGTGTATTTATCAGATTTTATTCCTTTTAAAGATCATTTATCCTAAAATAAAAACATCTAATATTCAACGGTAAGCGTTTTATCACAAGCTGTGCTCATTTAAAATAGAAAGGGAAAGGATTGGAGAAAAATGAATTTTCAATTCGATTTAATACAAGATAAAGTGGAATTTTTTGAGGCAACCAATATTAAAACATTAGAGAAAAAAATAAATGAACAGATCGAGGTTAATAAAGCCATTCTTTTGACTGTTCACTCTGTTGCTCATCAAATGCATATTGATGAAAATGGAAGAACCTTCTACTCCGCAGTTGTTCATTTTAAAGCAAAATAAATAAAAACTTGTTATAATCATGTGTATCTAATAAGTTCACTAGCAAAACCTAAACATAAAAAATATATAATTTCACGTTACAGATTAAAAAATCAAAAACAAGTCTAAAATAAGTCTTATTATTAAGCTTCAATACTAGAAAGGCTGGCACAAACAAATGACGACAGTAATAAATCCCTTTCACAAAAACATTCAAAGTTTGGAGGAATTAGCAGATGTACTTGGTAAGCTACTGCAGTCTCCAATAACCATTGAGGATGCCAACCATAAACTTCTTTCATATAGTACCCATCATGGCATTACAGACCCTATTAGAATTTCGACCATTATTGAACGACGCGTACCTGAAAAATTCATTAATCAACTTTGGAAAGAAGGTGTCATCTCCACTCTCTTATCAAGCAAAGAACCTGTCTATTTCAAGGCAATTGATGATGGGGACTTAGGAAACAGACTAGCTGTTTCCATTTGGAATCGCGATGAAGTAATTGGTTATATTTGGGCTATTGGAGTAAATAAATCCTTTACTAAGGAGGATTTTCTATTACTAAAACAAGCAGCAGAAGCAACCAAAAATATCTTTTTGAAAAATAAATTGAAAACAAATCAAAAAGAAGAATATTATCAAGAGTTCTTTTGGAAGTTACTAACAAGCCATTATCAATCAAATGAACTCATTAATGCAAAGTTTCAAGAAAATAATCTTGAAACTCCTTCTATGTATGCCATTATTATTTTTCGGTATTCACAAGAAATTACCGACGATATTGAAAATAAAATAAACTATTTACTTAACACATTTCAAACACCTAAAATTCCACTTCATATATTCGAACACCGGAGTTTAATTTGCTTAACATCTTTAAATGAGAATGACTCATTAGAAATACTATATAAATTCAGCCATGAATTTATTGAAAAAATGAATGAACGTTATTCGATTGCATCCATTACTCAAGGCATAAGCGAACTACAAAATGACTTATTGAAAATTGAGAATTCTTATCACGAAGCATCAACTGTCCTATCGATTAAGAAAAAGTTTCCTACCGAAGTAACCGATTTTCATAGTTATGAAAAATTAGGCTTTTATCGATATCTCAATGTATTATTAGAAAGCAATACATCTCATAACTATGAAAACAAGTCATTAACGAAACTTAAAGAGTATGATCAAAAGTATCAGAACAATCTTATTGAAACCCTCGAAGTTTATTTAAACAAAGACTGTAACGCAAATATTGCTGCAAAAGTATTAAATATACATCCAAATACCCTTACTTACCGAATAAAGAGGATTTCAGAAATCGGAGAAATTGATTTAAAAGACGTAACGCAAAAATTGACCTTATTTATAGACCTTAAATTAGAAAAGTACTCATCAGGTTAATAATCAATCAAAAAGCTACTATCCAATTTTGGGTAGTAGCTTTTTGAAAATCTGATAGGATGAAAATTATGCTGTGACTTTTTCAGAATTAACAAGTTGTTCCGATTTTTGAACACTTGCTTTATTAGGAATTAAGATGATAACGGATACAAGCGAAATTACCGCAAAAATAATATTCGCTAGGATTCCAGCGTTGGCTGCTAAAGCTATACTTCCAACATTCCCTACCGCTCCATATACAGAAAGCGTAATAGCTAAACCGAATGAGCCGCCTAATGTACTAGTCATTTTGTAAATTCCTGTAGCTTCTCCAGCTTTCGATTCAGGCACATTTTCTACTGCTGTATCTGTAGAAGGTGTTGAATAGATTCCAAGACCCACACCATATATAAGAAATCCAACAAATACTGCGATTGAATATAGCATATCTGGTAAGAACGTAAACATCATCGTAACCATTCCGACAATGACTAATATACTTGCAATCACCATTGGCTTTTTAGGCCCCATTTTTTGTAGCATTTTTTCCCCGACAGGGATCATGGTTAATACACCAATCATATATCCAATGGATAAAAGCCCTGATTGAAACGCACTATACCCTCTAGCCATTTGTACATATGTGTTAGCCACAATTAGCGCACCCGCTACAGCATTTAACATAAAGTTGGAAGATGCAGCAGCTGAGAAATATCGATTTTTAAAAACGGACAAATCGATAAATCCATTTGGCTTTCCTTTGACAATTTTAAAGAAAACAAAGAATCCTACGACAGTTATTGCTAATAAGCTTAAAGTAGTAACACTTGTCCATCCAAAGTCTGCCCCACGTGTAATTCCAATATTTAATGCAAGCATCGTAATAATGAAAGCAACAAAACCTGCTAAATCAAATTTCGATGAATGGCTTTGATCAGCCTTGCTTTCTTGAATATCCTTCACTAGAAATGCACCAGCTAAAGAAATTATGATAGAGAAAACAAATATGGATCTCCATCCCATAGAAGATGCTAATACCCCTCCAATAAAGGAACTAAGTCCAGCACCACCCCATGCCCCGTAATTCCAATATGAAACCGCACGTTGTCTGTCTGGTCCCTTAAAGTTTGCTTTAATTAACGCCAGCGTTGCAGGTAATAGACATGCTCCGGATAAACCTTGAGCAACACGACCGGCAATAAGTAATGTTGGATCTTTCGCCAAAATAAGAGCTATACAGCCTATAATATTTAAAATAAGACCAAAATATACCATTTTCTTTCTTCCCAATCGATCAGCTAGTCCCCCCATCATTACGATAGATAATCCTGCCATCAATGAAGTTAAACTAATTACCGTATTCAGTAACCCCAGCGAAATCCCCATATCCTTTTGAATCATTGGAACAACATTATATAAAGTTTGTGAAAACAACCAATATGTTAGAATACTAAATACAATCCCTGTTACCATCTTATTCGAGCTTTTAGACACTGTTGCCATTATAAAACCCTCCTCATACTTTCTACAATTGAAGCATAGAAAAACTTTTCCCAGATAGATAACTAATTAGATAATCAAATGAAAACTACTTCTTTCTTTACGGATCCACATAAAACCTCCCTAAGTATCTTTGTTAGCGCTTTCAATATAATTTAAAAAAATTTTTTGTTCGTTTAACTAACTTTCCATATTTTTATTCTAACATAATTTTAAACTTTTTGTAGAAAAATATGATTTTTTTTTATTTTTTTGTTATAAATCACAAATCGTGACAAAAGCTATGTTAATATGATTCTTAAGCTAGTAACAAAAAAATTGAAATATGATAAAGGGAGGAAATATGATTATGATTATCGGTGTGCCTAAGGAAGTTAAGAATAACGAAAACCGGGTTGCTTTAACACCTGCTGGGGTAGTATCTTACGTTCAGGCCGGCCACAAAGTAATAGTTGAATCTGGAGCTGGACTTGGAAGCGCTTTTAAAGACGAAGAATATACAAGCGCTGGGGCTGAAATGATCCTAGAAGCTGTAGATCTCTGGGCACAAGCGGATATGATTATGAAAGTTAAGGAACCTCTTGAAAGTGAATATCGTTATTTCCGTAAAGGATTAATCCTTTTCACATACCTTCATCTAGCTGCTGAACCAGCCTTAACAAAGGCTTTAATAGAAAATGACATAATCAGCATTGCCTATGAAACCGTTCAGGTTGGACGTTCATTACCATTACTTGCCCCTATGAGTGAGGTTGCTGGACGAATGGCAACTCAAGTGGGTGCTCACTTCCTCCAGAAAAATCAAGGCGGAAAAGGAATCCTTCTTGGCGGTGTTCCAGGAGTAGAACGCGGTAAAGTAGCAATCGTTGGTGGCGGTAACGTAGGAACGAACGCTGCTAAAATGGCGATCGGCCTTGGTGCAGACGTTACGATTCTTGATATATGCGCGGATCGACTTCGACAAATTGAAGATGTCTTTGGACATTCAATTAAAACATTAATGTCCAATCCATATAATATTGCTAGTGCTGTAAGAGAAGCAGACTTAGTAATCGGTGCTGTATTAATTCCAGGATCTAAGGCGCCTAAATTAATCACAGAAGAAATGGTTAAATCCATGAAACCTGGTTCTGTAATCGTTGACCCTGCTATCGACCAGGGGGGATCGGTAGCAACAATCGATCATTCCACTACACATGATGAACCTACATTTATTAAACATGATGTTGTACATTATGCTGTTGCTAATATGCCTGGTGCAGTTGCCAGAACTTCCACAATGGCTCTTACAAATGTAACGGTTCCTTATGGTTTACAACTTGCTAATAAAGGCGTTGCCAAAGCCATTGCTGAAAACCCCGCATTAAAGCTTGGTATTAACACCGCAAATGGCGCAGTTACTTATGAAACAGTAGCCAAAGACCTTGGATATGAATACGTACCCGTGGAAAAAGCATTGGAAAGAGAACCAGCGACACGCTAAGCCGCTGCAACTGAAGATAGAAAATCCCTCAAAGCTTATACTTGAGGGATTTTTTATCTAAGTTAAATAATCTTTTTTATCTAACCTCTTTCACCTATACAGATATGAGTGTAAAATTGTTTTACATGAATAATCAACGATTATACTTATCAATAGCAAACATTCAATTATAATGCATAACTAAGAGGTGGGAAATCATGAATCCATTCAGTTACCGGGACACATGGGCAGAAATATCCTTAGAAGCGATTAAACATAATACCAAGCAATTTAAAAATTTGATAGATGATTCGGTTCAGTTAATGGCCGTTGTAAAAGCTGATGGATACGGCCACGGAGCGATACAAGTGGCAGAAGCCGCTATACAAGCTGGAGCTGACTATTTAGCGGTTGCCTTATTAGACGAAGCTCTAGTACTAAGAAAGGCGGGTATTCTACATCCCATTCTTATATTAGGTTATATCCCTGATCGCTCTATTCATGATGCCATACAGTTCGATATTGATCTAACCGTTTTTACTCAAGAATCACTGGATGAAATTATTTTTCAATCCAATCAACAAAAAAAGAACGTTTCCATCCATATCAAGGTGGATACTGGGATGTCAAGAATAGGTGTCCAATCCAAGGAAGAAGCTCTAGCCATTGCAAAAAAAACTCAAGCTTCCTCTTATGTTACTCTTAAAGGGATCTTTACACACTTTGCCAATGCAGATAGTGAGGACCCTTCTTATACCTATTTGCAATTTGAACGTTTTCATTCAGTCACATCCTATTTAGAACAACATCAAATTTCGATACCACTCAAACATTGCTGTAATAGTGCTGCTACAATGAATTTCCCAAATATGCATTTAGATATGGTTCGTGTCGGAATCTCTCTTTACGGCCTATATCCTGATGATTCGTTAAAAGGACATTTCATCTCTCTACAGCAAGCGATGAGTCTTAAATCAAAAATAGCATGGATCAAAGACGTTCCAAGTTCTCAACCAATCAGTTATGGTTGTACATATGCTCCAACCCATGATTCAGTCATTGCAACACTGCCGATTGGCTATGCCGATGGACTTTCTCGCCTGCTATCAAATAAAGGACAATTTCTTTTACATGACACGTTGGTTCCGATTGTGGGACGAGTATGTATGGATCAATTGATGATCGATGTTACCAATGTTCCACAATCCAAAATGGGTGATGTCGTAACGATCTTTGGAAATAGTGATTCTTCCTTTCAATCTGTTGATCAAATAGCTAAATTAATGAATACGATCAATTATGAAGTGGTGTGCTTGATCGGAAAACGGGTACCAAGAGTGTATAATGAGAATGAACAATTTTAAATATAAAAAGGGAGACAAAATAGAAGGTTAAACTTCCATTTTGTCTCCCTTTTTATCAATTAATTAGCCATTTCTTCTACTTGAGTTGGTTTCCAGCCTTTTTCATCCACCCATTCGATATAAACGCGAAATACCTGTTGTGTATCCTTTTGTTTGACCGTTCCAACTGATTTATCAGGTCCATTATTCCCTAAAAACACAACCGTCATATTACTAGGGTCAATTCCTGTCCCATACGATATCGCTTGGACCATTTCATCCCAATCTACACCGCTGTATTCATTAAAATGTTGACCCGTTTGTGACGTTCCTACAGGCTCCCAAGCCGGGTTTACGATTGTTTTCTTTACTTCTGGGTCACTTCCACCCTCAGTCACAACTTCTTGGTCCTTAATGTCGTCCTTGTTGCCCAGCTCTTCTTCTTCCTTATCTGTTATCTTGTTCTTTCTCATTATCGGAAGTTTTTACTTTTTCCTCAGTATCATTCTCTTCTTTCTCTTGATCACTTTGACTTAAGGCACTAGCTGTTTCTGAATTTCCTTCCTTAACACTGTTTTCGATTTTGTCACTATCCTTACTTGCAGTCTTATCCTCTCCGAAGAAAATATTAACGGTCACAACCACAATTAATAATAAGACAACAACAATTAAGGTATTTAAAACAATATTTGTCTTTCTCCTTTTTGCCCTCAAAAGAGAACGTGATTTTTCATTTAGGGATTGTTTATTGTTTTCCAAGCCAATTCTCCTCTCAAAAAAATAGCTGTTAACAATTGAACATGGGAATGAATCACACATCCAACCTCTGTAACCAAAATTTTTGTCCCTATAATAGACTAGAATCTAAAAACGTCTAAACTATACCATATGATTATACGAAAAAAAAGGTTCAAAGGTTTCAATCTTTATTCATTGTTTATATTATAAATGGCCCTTACCATATCTGCAAAAAGAAGATTGACACCACCTTCATCAGATGGGACATCAAGATTTACTACTACAAGGGCATATTTTGGGCGATCATATGGAAAATATCCAGCGAACCACTTATTATGGAGCTGAGAATCCCCCATATACTTCCCTGTCTCTCCAGTTCCAGATTTCCCAGCCACTTCATAAGGTAAGTCTTGGAACCATCTCCCTGTGCCATGCTCATTGATGACTACTTCCCTTAACATCGTCTGAAGTTTTTTAGCAGTAGACGGAGAAATCGTTTCTCCTTCTAGTGGCTTTTCCTTAAAGGTTAATAAGGATGTCCCGTTTTTATATTGTATTTCTGAGGCAATTTTCACCATTTCCTTTTTACCACCCCTAGCAATCGTTGCCATCATATTGGCAACAGCGAGAGGCGTTGCCCGAACTTCATGCTGACCAATTCCGGTAAGTGCAACAAAATTCTCGTCTTTCTTTGCTTCTTCAGATAAAAAAATACGACCACTATCTTCATCCGGAATTTGCTTAAAATCATCATAATGATAAATATCACCTTTCCAGCCCGTAGGACCAATAAAAGATAGCTTTCGCGCATATTTCTCAAGTAAATTCGGATCCACGTCCTTAAGTTCCTTCGCCAAAGTAGCAAACGTATTGTTACAGCTCCTAGCAAAGCTATCTAAAAAATCGAGATTTCCGTATTGATAATTCAAATCCTGTTCACCATTTATTTTTTGACTGCAATTATATAATTTCTTAGGATCATCCAGATGATTTTCAATGGCGGCTGCTGCTACAACCGTTTTAAAGACAGACCCAGTAATCTGCTGTTTTAGTATTACATTTTCAATTCCGCCATTTTTTTTATTAAAAGGATCTTGCCTATTGATTTTAGGATGGGACACCATTGAAAGGACTGAGTTATTTTCAATATCAATTAATACAAGGCCTCCATTTTTAATATGATGCTTATCCACAAGGGTTTCGGCTTTTTTCTGCAAATCCGAATCAATCGTTGTCCTAATATTTATTGGATAAAATGGATTTGCCGGCTCGACATATTTAACATCAATGCCAAACAAAGGACCTCCCTTCGCATCAACATGATAAACAAGCTTTACTTCACCATCAGGTAATAAAAATTCATCAAAACTTTTCTCCATTCCTGTTAAACCGATAGAAGTTTTATCATTCATGGGTCTATCTGGATATCTTGATTTCAACAGTTGATCGTTTTCACCTGTAATTCCAATTAAATGTTCTACTAAGTTATTGTTCTTCTTAAACTTTTTCTCGACTGCAAACACCCCGGGAATTTGCAGTTCATTTATCTTTTTCATTTGCCTTTTTGTTAATTGTATCGGTTCAGGATTTCCAAAAGCAAAGGGTTCTTTTGCCTCGCTAACAGCATTCTTTAGTGACCAGGATGAGACTCCTGTGATTTCAGCAACTTTTTGAGCATCCCAATCGGTATGTTTTAAAAATGGAAAAAGAACGAGCACAGGGATATTTTGAAAAATTAAAGAGTCTCCGTTACGATCAAGAAAACTTCCTCTCCCACTATCAAGAACAATTTCCTGAGATCTTTGGGTAACACTTTCCTTCAATAAATTAATGCCATGTTTGGAAAAATGCTCTGTTTCAAAAAGCTGCAATTGCATTAATCTTCCTAATAAAAGGGCTAAGCAAATCATGAAAAAACAAATCATTATTATAGCTCTTTTTCTCCACATAAAAAAACACCTCGTCAAAAGTGTTGACGAGGTGTTTTGATAATAAACCATTTATTAAAAATTATTTAATCGAGGTTATTTTAACTTTCATTTCTCCACCTGGAGTTTGAACGGTTACTTCATCCCCAACTTTTCGATCAATTAAACTTTTAGCAATGGGTGAGTCATTTGAAATTTTTCCTTCAAATGGATCTGCCTCGGCACTACCCACGATTGTATAGGTTTCTTCATCCCCATTAGGCAGTTCAACAAAAGTTACAGAACTTCCTAAAGAAACGGTATCACCGCTTAACTCGTCAGATCCAATAATCTTTGCATTACGAATCATATTTTCAATCGTCGTAATACGTCCTTCCACAAATGCTTGTTCTTCTTTTGCGGAATCATACTCTGAATTCTCTGATAAATCACCAAAACTTCGTGCAATTTTAATTCTTTCTACAACTTCCTTACGTTTAACTGTTTTTAATTGTTCTAATTCCTGTTCGAGTTTCTCTTTTCCTGCTTCTGTCATTGGAAATACTTTTTCTGCTGCCAAAACCATTCACTCCTTCTAGTTTCACAACCCCCATTAGATTGTGTTTTATATAATATGTAAGCGTATACCCCCGAGAATGTTCTTTTAGGTTAAATAAATATATACATGCGCGTCCTGATAAGAACGCGCACTTTTTCCCCTATATAATCTCTCAAAAATAGGTAACACTTGGATAATACTCAAGCTTTTCAATTTTGTCTAGCTTATATTTCATAAACATTCTATACTCGATTCGTGATTATTATGATATTGTTACACAAAATGCCTCTTTATGCAACATAAGCATAACCACATCTATCAGTTGTCTATTATTAGAGCTCTTTACGCATCATATTATTTGGATAAACAGGTTGATCTACCTTAAATTGAACAATTTGAAGCGGATGACGAGCTGCATCCAATTCCTGACCTTTTTCGTCCCAAATTTTATCAATGACTTGAGTGAAGTTTTCAATTTCAGGCCCGAAAAATTCTACCTCTTGCCCAGGCTTAAAGAAATTACGTTGCTGCAGAGTGACCATACTCGTTTCAGGATCATACTGAAGGACTAGGCCTGCAAAGTCAAAACTAGTCTTTTTGCTATGATTTCCAAACATCTGCTCTTTATACCCTGGGACCCCTTCAAAGAATGCAGGTGCCGTTTCACGGTTTGCACACTTATCTAATTCTTCAATCCATTCCTTTTGAATCACAAAGTTTTCTGGATCTGCACAATAAGTGTCAATAACTTTTCGATACACACTGACAACTGTTGCAATATAGTGAATCGATTTCATTCTTCCTTCAACCTTTAAGCTATCGATACCCATTTCGCACATTTTTGGAATGGATTCAATTAACTTTAAGTCTTTGGGACTCATGGCAAATGGAGCATCCTCTTGATTAAACAAAGGAACTTCCTTGTTCTCATTTAATTGATAGAGATCATAATCCCATCGACACGATTGACAGCAACCGCCACGATTAGAATCTCGAGCAGTCATGTGGTTGCTTAATGTACAACGACCAGAGTAGGCGATACACATGGCACCATGGACAAAGATTTCAATTTCAACATCTAATTCTTCCTTCATTTTACGAATCTCTTCAGCACTTGTTTCACGAGCAAGCACAACACGTTCGGCACCCTCTTCTTGCCAAAATTGAACCGTTTTCCAATTAGAAATGGATTGTTGTGTACTGATGTGAATTTCAATTTCTGGTGCAATACGACGACAGGTTTCAATAATTAAAGGGTCTGCTACGATAATACCATGTATACCCGTATTTTTTAAACCCAAAATATACTCTTCTAAACCTGCAATATTTTCATTATGAGCAATGATATTGGTCGTTACATAAACCCTTGCACCATATCTTTTTGCGAATTCTACGCCTTCCTTCATTTCCTCAAACGTAAAGTTATCCGCATTTGAACGAAGACCATATTCCTGGCCACCAATAAATACAGCGTCAGCACCATACTGAACAGCAATTTTTAACTTTTCAAGGTTACCGGCAGGTGCTAATAGCTCCGGTTTTTTTACAATCACACGTTTCCCATTCACAATTTGTGAAATCGGTTCTTTTACTTTTGACATTTTAATCCCCCTTTGTAACGCTAACGTGTAAATGTATTAATAAACAGTTTCTTTAAAGAAGAAGCCTGTGTCAAGTGGACGATTTGCTGGTTGTATTTCTTCTATTTTCTCCAACAATTCCCCTTTTATATCTTCATAGGCATCCGGGTCTTCTACACAAGTATCAATCGCTTGACGATATAGCTTTGTCACAGTCAGGATATATTCCGGGCTTTGTAAAATGCCATCAATTTTAAATGAATCTACGCCAGCTTCAATCATATCTTGTAATTCATCTATGACACATATGTCATTTGGGCTCATAATATGTGTCCCATTTTCATCTTCAAAGACTGGATATTTATTTTCTCGTTCCTTATCATGCAAAAACATCGTTCTTCCTTGTTTACGATTCTCGATCTCCATTACTTTTCCTTGATACTCAAAATAATGACCTAGTAAGGATCGTTTCGATTGGAACATATTCGTCATCCCATGAACTTGAACTTCAATTTCGACTTCTGCATGTTCTTTACTCTCAAGGATGGCATCAAGATTAATTTCTCGAGATAAAACCGCTCTTTTAGCCCCTTTTCGTCCCCAATAGTTACAAGTGTACCAATTGGTAACCAGTGCTTCAGCGTTCCAATGAAGCTTCATATCGGGTGCAACTTCTCTTGCGACCATTAATACAGATGGATCACCAAAAATGACAGCATCAGCACCAACATTTTGTAAAAAAAGAAGATAATCACCAAGTTCGTCTAATTTATCGTTATGAAATAAAGCATTCATAGCGACATATACTTTTTTCCCGCTATTATGTGCCAATTGAATAGACTGCTCTACTTGACTACGAGAAAATTCACCGGCTAAACGTAATCCGTATCGTTGCTCACCAATAACAAATGCATCTGCTCCTGCTTCAATTAAAGGTTGGATATCTTCAACAGTAACAGGTGTAACGAGTAATTCTGGTTTTTTCACAATCTTCACCTCTTCTGACTTATTGCTACCCCATCTCCAACTGGTAGAATAATCGTATAATAATCGGGTTGACTCATCAGCCACTCGTTAAAAGCTTTAATTTTCTTCACAAGCTGCTCGGTTCGTTTATGTTCTATCACTTCCTGGGCAACAAGACCTTTGAATAGAACATTATCTGTTATAATGATCCCTTGTTCATGAACAAAACGAGAATAAAGTTCGAAGAATTTCTTGTATTGTCCTTTGGCTGCATCAATAAAGATCGCGTCATAAGGACCCTGCTGCATCACCAATTCTTCCATTTCAAGTGCGTCACCCTTCAGGAAATGAATCTGACCGTTATGGTCAAATTGTTGGAAGTAGCCTTGAGCTAATTGAGCACGTTCTTCGTCCCTTTCAATCGTAACAATTTCTGTTTTGGGAAGTGCATGAGCCATTCTTAATGCTGAATAACCAATCGCAGTGCCAATTTCAAGAATTTTTTTTGGCTGTTTGATACGTAGAAATTGAATCATTGCTTCCATACCGGAAATTTCCATGATTGGAACTTTATTTTCATTTGCATATAATTCCATCTCTAGAAAAAAATCTGGCCGTTTCGGGATTAAACTTTCTATATAAAGATCCACTTTATCATTATTCACTTGGTAACCACCTCTGTCTGTACAACAAGAAAAAATAGCGTTCACAGAATAAACGTAAATAAGGAAATACCTCATTACGATTGCAAGAATTCCTCTTGCATAACTGTGTTTACGCTACATAACATTGTTAATAAAATGTACGTTTGTTATTTTAACATAAATGAATTGGAAATGCCACTTGTCTCCCTTACACATCACTTATTTTAAAAAAGCATTTTATGGAAGATGTTTTGCCTTTTTCTCGTTATGTTCTGCAAGTGTTTTGGAGAACATCACATCACCCATTGGGGTTGCAAGAAAATAATAAAAATCTGTTTTTGCAGGATTAAGGGCTGCTTCGATAGATGACTTTCCTGCGTTTGCAATCGGTCCTGGTGTTAGTCCTATATTCTTATACGTATTATAGGGAGAATCAATCTCTAGATCTTTGTAATAAACGCGCTTTTCATGTACACCCTTCGCATAAAGTACGGTAGGGTCTGTTTGTAAAGGCATTCCCGCATCAATCCGATTATAAAATACACTTGCAATTTGATCTCTATCGACTTTTTCAGTCGCTTCTTCTTCAATTAATGAAGCCATTGTCAATAATTGGTGGACAGACAAGGTTTGATCTTCCATTTGGCCACGATATTCTTGTATCACTGATTGAGTTTTTTCCAGCATCACTGTCAACAATTTCATCAATTGTTGGTTCTTTTTCATAAAATGGATACGTTGCAGGAAATAGATAACCTTCAAGTGGATATTTTATCTTCGACTCTAAAATTTCATTTGTTAGTATATCAGGATATTTAATCATAAGCGATTCGACAAACTTACGATCGTTTAACTTATTCAGAACTTCTTCTGCACTATAAGTTGTATTTTTAGAGATGATATCTGCAATTTCATCAAGTTGCTGTCCTTCTGGAATGGTTATTTGGAACACCGCATTTTGCATTACCTTTCCCGTTTTTAAACGTATCAATAATTTGCGGGAGAGTCATGGATGGAGTCATAACATAGTCACCAGCCATAAATCCTGATTCATTTTTAAATTTAACATAGTATTTAAATACTTGAGCGTTTTTAATGACTCCGCTATCCTCTAAGATTTGAGAAATACTAGAAGTTCCAGATCCGATGGGTATTTGTACAATTATTTCTTCTTTACTCTCTGAATCCACTGGCTGTAAAGCAGATTTAATATATAAATATCCTCCGCTCAGATATAAGACCGCCCATCATCATTACAATTAGTACAATAATGGCAACAACCTTACGAACGACCTTTGCTTCATCTTGCCGCTCGTTCATTTTTTCTAAAAATACAGCTTTCTTATCCATCTTTTTATCGTTCGACATTCTTCCCCTCCATTCAACAGGGTTATTTCATTTCTCGAATCATTATACTATATTTCTTTGTCTTTAGTAAAAAAAGTAAGTATTCGTAGAAACTTATCAAAGTCTTTCACTCAATCGTCAATTTGTTTAAAGCATTTTCCTTATATAATGTTCATATATAAAAAAGGCTGCCTATTAGGCAAGCCTTTTATCATTATTACTCTTCGTCTTCTTCTTGTTCATCCAAGAATGTATTAAGCATTTCTTCTATTAAATCCCATTCTTCATCTGTTTCAACTGGCATTAGTTCGCCGTCTTCATTGTTTTCATTAGGAGAAAATGAAGATGCATGAATTTCAATATCATCATCATCACTTTCATCTGCACCAATTGGATAGTACAGAACATAAGATTTTCCAAATTCCTCTGAATCAAAAGTAAACAGAACCTCACATAATTGTTCGTTACCTTCATCGTCTACTACTGTAATATTATTTTCACCGTGATTCATGTTTTCACCTCATAATTAATTTTGACTATTTAAATATCCTTGCAGGATCATTGCTGCTGCCATTTTATCAATCACTTTTTTTCTTTTCTTTCGACTGACATCTGCTTCAAGTAGTACTCTCTCAGCAGCAACCGTTGTCAGCCTTTCATCCCAAAGGACTACAGGAATACGGAAACGTTTCTCTAACTCATCCGCGTAGAATTGGCAAGCCTCACCACGCGGGACCGATTGTACCATTCATATTTTTAGGTAACCCAACCACAATTTTGCTTATTTCATATTCTTCAATTAAATCGCCCACTTGATTAAATCCAAACTCTTCGATTGCCTCATTTATTTGGATCGTCTTCAAACCTTGGGCGGTCCATCCAAAAGCATCGCTTACTGCAACGCCAACCGTTTTGGAGCCGACGTCCAACCCCATTATTCTCATACATGACCCCTCACGATATTGATAAAAACATCGTCTTCCTAAAGTGTTTTATTCTAACAGAATCAAATACGCCTTGGCGTATTTGCGCCCAGATTTTATCGAGCTCGCTCGATAAACTTCCTTTTAAAATCTGTGGCATCCGCCGGAAGCTTTAACTTCATTCAGTCAGAATTTGAACCCCCACTGAATTGATAAAACTTTACATTCATCTCACCACTTATAGAAGTGGGAGACTTCTACTGAATGAAGTTAAACTTTGTTTTCTTTTAAATAGGATTTCATGAGCACTTCAATAATTTCATCCCGCTCCAATTTCCGAATCAGATTTCTTGCATCGCGATGTCTCGGAATATAGGCCGGATCACCCGAAAGTAAATAACCAACAATTTGATTAATTGGATTATACCCTTTCTCTTGTAGTGCTTCGTACACTTGGAGAAGAACTTCCTTCACATTATGTTCAATGGGCTCTTCCGGAAAGTTAAATCTCATTGTTTGATCAAACGAACTCATCATCCACACCTCACTTTTTGTAGAGGAAAAAGCAATCCATAGTTAGGTCTTAGAGACCAGGCTATTCGACCTTCATTAACCATTCTCATAGTTACCTACATTTTACACTAATTTAAGGCAATATCAAACGGATTTCACCCATTCTTCCACATATGCTAATGCACTTTCAAGTTTCGCTGGATCTTTCCCACCTGCTTGTGCCATATCAGGACGGCCTCCGCCGCCTCCACCACAGCGTGTTGCAACTTCTTTAATCAATTTCCCTGCATGAAAGCCTTTATCCATTAAATCCTTTGTCACTCCAGCGATTAAATTTACTTTTCCATCCACTGAACTGCCTAGAACAACGATTCCTGAACCAAGTTTTTGCTTTAAGTCATCCGCCATATTACGGAGATTGTTCATGTCCGTTCCTTGTACTTTAGCAACTAAAACAGGCACACCATTAATGTCTTTTACCTTTGAAACAAGGTTCCCAGCTTCAATATTACCCAATTTTGTTGCTAAAGATTCATTTTCATGATGCAATTGTTTCGTTTCGACCATTAAAGCATCAATTCTTGCTGGTACATCTTTGATATTTGTTTTTAACTTTGCAGCTGCCTCTTTTAAAAGTCCGATCTGCTCATTCATTAATTGATAAGCAGCTTCTCCAGTCACCGCTTCAATTCGTCTTATACCGGCACCAATTCCACTTTCCGATACAATTTTAAACAAACCAATAACCGAAGTATTTGGTACATGGCAGCCACCGCAAAGCTCTAAACTGAAATCGCCCACTTTTACAACACGAACGATGTCCCCATACTTTTCACCAAATAATGCCATGGCTCCCATTGCTCTTGCTTCATTGATCCCTTTGTAATCAATTTCAACCTCAATGTTCTTCCAGATTTGTTCGTTAACCAACTCTTCCACTTTCTCCATTTCTTCAGGCTGAACTTGTCCAAAATGAGAAAAGTCAAAGCGTAAGCGATCGGGCTCAACCAGTGATCCCGCTTGGTTCACATGTGCTCCTAGAACTTCTTTTAATGCTTTTTGTAGAAGATGTGTGGCTGTATGATTTTTAATCACTTTTCCTCTATTGATTTCATCAACGATAGCCGTTACTTTTGTACCTACCTTCAAAGTACCTTCCGTAACAAATGCACGATGAAGATGCTGACCATTCGGTGCCTTTTTCACATCTTTAATGTCCACTTTTACAGCATCGGCAAGTAGGACCCCTCTATCAGCAATCTGTCCTCCACTTTCAGCATAAAAAGGCGTTTGGTCCAGCATAAACTGAATCTCTTCTCCTTGAGAAGCTTCCTCTACTAGTTGTCCATCCTTTAATAGAACGATCACATTAGCTTGTAATTGAAGTTGATCATACCCAACAAATGTACTTTCATTCTTAATGTCTCCTAAGACACCACTTTGTACTTGCATGGAGTCCACATCTTGACGTGCAGTACGAGCCCGTTCACGTTGTTGCCCCATCTCTGTTTCAAATCCATCATGATCAACCGACATGCCTTCTTCCTCAGCGTATTCCTCTGTCAGTTCAACAGGAAAACCGTAAGTGTCATATAAGCGGAAAACATCACTGCCCTGAATTTGACTGCTCCCTTTTTCCTTTTCCTTTTTAATCATATCAGAAAGAATCGCTAACCCTTCATGGAGCGTTTCATGGAAACGTTCTTCTTCGTTCTTAATCACCTTTTCAATAAACTCACGGTTTTCTTTTACCTCAGGGTAGAAATCAACCATAATTTCTCCAACAACAGGCACTAGTTCATACATAAACGGACGATTAATTCCAATCTGTTTGGCATAGCGCACAGCCCGTCTCAGTAAGCGACGCAGAACATAGCCCCGGCCTTCATTCGAAGGAATAGCACCGTCTCCAATGGCAAATGCAACGGTTCGAATATGATCCGCAATGACTTTAAAAGCAACATCTGTTTCTTTATCCTTGCCATATTTACTACCTGAAATTTCTTCTGTCGCATGAATAATCGGAATAAATAAATCTGTATCAAAATTGGTTGCTACATTTTGCACGACTGAAGTGATGCGCTCAAGTCCCATCCCGGTATCAATATTTTTCTTTGGAAGCGGAGTATACGTTCCATCTGGGTTATGATTAAATTCAGAGAATACTAAATTCCAAACCTCTAAATAACGTTCATTCTCTCCGCCAGGATAGAGCTCTGGATCACTTTCATCATTCCCATATTCTACACCACGATCATAAAAGATCTCTGTATTTGGACCACTTGGACCTTCCCCGATATCCCAAAAATTCCCTTCTAATCGGATAATTCTTTCTTCTGGAATACCGACTTTATTCTTCCAAATATCAAAGGCTTCCTCATCTTCCGGGTGAATCGTCACAGATAGTTTTTCTTTGTCAAATCCAATCCATTTCTCGTCTGTTAGAAACTCCCATGCCCATTCAACTGCTTCAACTTTAAAATAATCCCCAATAGAAAAGTTCCCGAGCATTTCGAAAAATGTATGGTGTCTAGCTGTTTTTCCAACATTTTCAATATCATTTGTACGAATGGACTTTTGTGCATTGGTTAAACGGGGATTTTCCGGTACAACTCTCCCGTCAAAATATTTTTTTAACGTTGCTACACCACTATTAATCCATAGTAAAGATGGATCATCATGTGGAACAAGTGGAGCACTTGGTTCCACTGCATGACCTTTTTCCTTAAAAAAATCTAGAAACAATTGACGAATTTGTGACCCAGTAAGGTTTTTCATTTATAATACCTCCTAAAAAATTCTCTTCATAAAGACGCAAAAAAAAGCCCTCATCCCTGGACAGGGACGAGAAGCCTTCTCGCGGTACCACCCTGATTATGAATGCATAAAAAACACGTTCATCTCTCAATATAACCTTAACGCGGCAGACGGCAGTGATTAGCTGCACTCAGGATTAGCTTTCTGTTGTCCTTCATCTAGAGCTTTTTTCAGCCATGAAAGCTCCTCTCTTTGTGATAAGTCACGTCAGATGGACTACAACATACTCGTTCCTTCTACATGTTACGTATGTATTTGTCATTATATTACGCATTATAGCGATATTGATAAAAGCTTGTCAACTAGAAAAGTTGTTTAGCGCCTCACCTAAAGAACATCTGCTGCAAATGCATATCCTCTGCAAACTTTTTCTATAGTTCGGTTGCATGCTTATTTAAAATTGATTTTCTAAGATGTACGAAACCAACTTTTAAGATCGCTAAAATAGGAACAGATACGATCAAACCTAAAATCCCTCCCATTTCTCCACCTAATAGCAAAGCCAGCATAATTACGAGTGGGTGCATATGAAGGCTTTTTCCAACAATGAGCGGTGATAAAATATTTCCCTCTAAAAACTGCATAACGAAAATGATACAGACGGTAATAATAATCATTTTAACAGAAAGTGCAGAAGCAATAATTACTGCAGGAATAGCACCAATTACTGGTCCAAAGTAAGGAATTACATTTGTTATGCCAATAATAAGACCCAATAAAAGCGGATACTTCATATGAAAGATCCAAAAAAGGGTTGCGGATAAGGTGCCAATCACGATACAAACAAACAGTTGCCCTCGAATATAACTTCCAAGTGATTTATCAACATCCCTTAAGAAATGTGCCCCACCATGTCTCCATTTCCTTGGTGTCAGGTACCATACCACTTTTTTGATGGTTGTATAGTCTTTCAACATATAAAAAGAAATGAAAGGAATTAAAGCTATTGTAAAAATGCTACTGATAATCTCAAATATCATGCTTAAAATTTTTTCTAGAAGAAGAGCTAATTTTTGTTCAACTGCCATAATACTTTCATTTACCCTTACTTGAATCCCATCCGGCCAGGTTTCTGTTTTTTTCTGAACCATTTCAATAAACCCCATATAATGATTAGCTAATTCCGGGATACTTTCAGATAGATCTTTTAGCTGTTTGATCATTTCGGGAAGCCCCTTATAGACAGCTAAGCCAATCCCTCCAAAAAAAAGAATATAAATAATACCAACCGCTAAACCGCGATGTAATCCACCTTCGTGAATTCTCTCTACAATAGGGTGCAGCAAATACGTAATAAAAGCAGCAATGATAAAAGGAAGTAACACAACCATCAGCATTTTGACAAAAGGAAGCCAGATCGGTTGGATTTTAATAAAAATAAATAAAAGGATAAATAATAGCAGCAAAAAACCAAGACGATAAAACCATTTTATACGGATATCCAATATTGGTCACATCCTCTCGAAAAAGGAGACAACCAAAAGGTTATCTCCCACAGATCTTCTTATAAAAGATTCCTTTTATCCCTTTTCTTAATTTCCTCATTTGACGGTTTGATATAAGATTATTTTTTTGAACATAATTATACGCAACAATTCCAGCACCAACACTAAGCACGGACCCCATTATTTTATTCATAGTCCCACCTCAATTATTGTATTTGTCAAAATAATCCGGAGTTACAAAAAGAAAAACGAGTTAATCTTTAACAACTTATAAGATAAACCGACGCTCATCTTCTCCAAATAAATCATCTAAAGAGCTTAAAGAACCATCTTCTTCAACTTGATGGGTTTTAATTAATCCTTCAACTAAAGTAAGTTCAATAAAGCAGTTCCAACAATAATATTGGTTAATACCAATTTTTCCAATATCTTTACTTTTACAATTGGGACATTTGAGCATATAGACACCTCACAGTTATTTTACATTTACTATGATGGCGTCCTTCCCAATCGCAGGTGGTTGACCCACTTTAATGACACGTTTTCCCTCCATGATATCTGAAAAGAAGCCATCGGATAATTCATACCCAATTATCGTTCCCACTTCTTCCATAAAATATACATCTTCTAAAAAACCGAGTCGTTCTCCTTCTTGCGAAATCATCATACGACCCAGGAGCGCATCATTATTTTCAAACGTATATTCTGCAGGTTCTGTTAGAGGCTCTAATACATTACGATCTTGTACCATTACCCCATCAAATCCAAACGAAGTCACCTTTTGAACGTCTATACAGTATGTTTTTTTCAGCAAAACACCTTTTTTTACAAGTAATCCCTTTATTAAACCATCACTTGAAATATTCAAATCACAAACGACGCCGATTTTTTCTCCAGACTTTAATTCATACACCGGTAATCCTTTTAATAATGAAAATGTCCGCAAAGATTATCCCCACCTTCCGGAACATTTTTATTATCACCTATTGTTTTCATTTCATTAGAAGCAACGTTTTCCAAAATAAAAAAAGCACCTTTTTGAATAGGCGCTTGAACTCTATATACTTTTTCGTTTTTTGGGATTTTCTTATTTATCCTACATAAATTGATAAGGTGTTACACCCTCCATTCCGATCATAGGGTCAACCTCCATCATCATTTCTTCATATGTCAGGTCTGAAGGATTTTCTTTCTCGATATCTTTTTGCTGGTTCAACTCTGTTTCCGCATTTATATTTTTTAGCTTTTCCGCTAAAGTAGTTTGGCGGGTTTGTTCTTCTGCACGCTCAACCCCAATACGAAGTGCCTCTTCTTCCCCACAAATAATTAAAAACTGCTTGCTTCTTGTAATGGCTGTATAGATCAGATTTCTCCTCAACATCCGATAATAGCTTTTTACAATAGGCAAAATGACAATGGGAAATTCACTCCCCTGCGATTTATGAATGGAACAACAATAAGCAAGCGTAATTTGGTTTAAATCCTGCCTTGTGTAGGTAACTTCAATTCCATCAAATGAAACAACCACCATATCTTCTTTTTCTGTATTTTCCTTCGCATAAAATACGGCTACTACTTCACCCATATCCCCGTTATAAACATGACTCTCAGGTTGGTTCACCAATTGGAGAACTTTATCACCAACCCGATATTTTTTATCACCAAAGGTAAGTTCTTTCCGAGATCCATCAGGGTTTCCATTTAGGATTTCCTGCAGTACTTCATTTAAACGATCAATACCTGCTGGTCCTTTATACATCGGTGCAAGCACTTGGATATCATGAGGGGAGTAGCCTTTATTCTTTGCATTTAGCACAATTTTTTCAATTACATCCGCCATTTGTCCTGTATGGCACCTGATAAAAGAACGGTCCTTCTGTTGGGCAGAAATAGAAGAGGATAGTTTCCCCTTTTTGATTTCATGTGCTAATTCAATGATGGATGACCCTTCAGCTTGTCTGTAAATATCTGTTAATCGTACCGTTGGAATCACTTCAGACTGAAGTAAATCTTTTAATACTTGTCCTGGACCAACGGATGGGAGTTGATCTTCATCCCCCACCAGAATAACTTGTATATGTTCCGGTAAAGCTTTAAATAACCTATTTGCCAGCCAAATATCGACCATTGAGGTTTCATCCACAATAAGAATTTTTCCTTCAAGAGGGTTCTCTTCATCATGGTCAAAGCCTTCACTTCCGTTCCATCCTAACAGACGATGAATGGTCACCGCAGGAAGGCCTGTCGATTCCGTCATTCGTTTGGCGGCTCTGCCTGTTGGTGCAGTCAGTAAAAAAGGAAAGGGTTCTTCTTTTTTATAATCCTTAGGGTCTAATGAACATCCGTGAAGTTCAGCAAAGAGCTCGACAATTCCTTTAATAACCGTCGTTTTCCCTGTTCCTGGACCACCTGTTAATATTAAAATGGGTGACATTAATGCCGTCTGTATTCCCTCTTTTTGTGTCGGAGCATACTGAACACCCAGACGTTCTTCTAGACTTCCCAGTGCTAATAAAAACTCAGATTCTGGAAATTGTTCGGCATATTCGGTTTGTTCTAGAAGCTTCTGTATACTGGTAACTAGCCCTTTTTCAGAGTAATAAAGATAAGGTAAATAAATGCGTTTATCTTCTACAATGATTTTCCCTTCTTCTTCGAGCTTTAATAATTCTTTCGTAATGTCCGAAAATTCGATGGAGTCCCGTTTATTTTCTTCTAATAGTTTTTTTACCTGAAGAAGTAGATATTCAGCATGAACAAAAACATGTCCTGTTTGTGCACATTCGATTTCTAATATATAAAGGCAGCCCGCTTTTATTCGATCAGGATGATTCCCGGTAATACCCAATTGATGACCAAGCTCATCAGCACGGACAAATCCGATCCCTTCAACATCTTCCACTAATTTATAGGGATTGCTTTGCATGATATCAATCGTCATTTCTTTGTATACTTGATAGATTTTCATGGATAATTGCGGACCAAAACCATATTGATTCAATGCAATCATAGCTTGTTCAAGACCTTGATGCTCCATCAACGTATCATATAAATCCTTTGCCTTATCTGGTGGTAGTTTTGGAACGGAGTCTAATAAGGATGGTTGGTTAAGTATTTTTGAAATCGCATTTTCCCCGAGTGTATCAACAATTTTTTCTGCTGTCTTTTTGCCGATTCCCTTAAAAAGTTCACTCGAAAGGTAACTAACGACCCCTTGTTTTGTTTGAGGAATATCTTTTCGGAAATGAGTAGCGTGAAATTGCAGTCCAAACTTTGGATGATCTTTTATTTCCCCATAAAAAATATAAGTTTCATGTTCATGTACTTTTGGAAAATAACCGGTAATGACGGCTTCTTTGTCTTCATAATTTTCATTTGTTTCCTCGACCCTGATCCGCAAAACAGTATACAAATTCGTTTCGTTATGAAAAATCGTCACAATCGGCGTCCCCTTCATAAACTTTCCCTGCTCGGCAAATAGATCAAGCGAATCCTGCTTTTCCATTCATTCCACCTCCATTCCTAATTAGTCACTTTAATTAGTTTTCCGCATCATTCATACTTTGTTCAATCAAAAGCTTGCCGTGTCCCGCTAGTACATGGTCAGGTTGAACTTCTAAAGCTTTTTCAAACATATGCAGTGCCTTCACACCATCTTCTTTATAACCATATGCAACACCCAAATTATAGTAAGCATCTGAATGCTTAGGGTCAAGTTGAAGACATTTTTCTAATTGTATAATCGCCTCATCAATATATTCTTGATTGGCTAAACATAAGCCATATTGGAAAAAGGCTTCACTGTCTTCTTCATTCAGTTCAGTACATCTTTGAAAATAAGGTAAGGCAAGTCTTGGTTGTTCAAGAGCTAGTAAAGACATACCAAGCATGAAAAAGTTATCGGATGAGTCTAATCCCTTCTTTAATGCGGATTCAAACATATTTTTTGCTTGCTGAAATTGTTCATTTTCGTAAAATATGTTTCCTGCACTATAATAGGCTGCAGCAGCATTTTCATCCAAAGTGATCGCCTTTTGAAAAAATTCCAATGCCCTTTTGGTATCTCCAACAGCAGTTAACACATTCCCAAAATTTATGTATGATACAGCGTCATTTGGAGATTCTTCTATTGCCTCCATAAATGCTTTAGCTGCTTCCTCCCATTTTCCTTCTTGCATATGCCCAATACCTATTTGATTTTTATCCATCTGAGTCACGCACTCCTTTTTGTTCCAGATCATTGTATATTCTAACTAGAAAGTATAGCATACTTGATCCCATTATTTAAAGAAAACTCGCCGATTAGCGAGCCTGCAAGGCGATGACAGAGGCGTAGTTGCACTTATACTGTTTTCCTAGAAATTGCCACTACGCCGAACCTCTCCAGCGCTGCAATTTTATAATTTCCTAAGAGTGCAAGAACAGCCCAGATTCCAAAAGGAGTCTGAGCTGTGTATTAACCTACATATGTGAGGAGTTCATCGTTTTTAAATACTTGATCAATCGTACCCCCGCCAAGGCAAACTTCACCGTCATAGAAAACAACAGCTTGTCCCGGTGTAATCGCACGGATCGGTTCATTAAAAATAACCTTCACCTTTTGATCATCTAATCTTTCGACCGTAACTGGATTATCTGATTGACGATATCTAAACTTAGCGCTGCATTGAAAAGTGACAGGCTTTTCACTATTTGAGACCCAACTAATGTCGGTCGCAATAATGGAAGTAGAATAAAGCTTTTCATTATGGAACCCTTGACCGACATATAGAACATTTCGTTCCAAATCCTTGCCCATGGAAAACCATGGATCACCTGCACCACCGATTCCTAATCCATGACGCTGCCCAATGGTATAGTACATGAGACCATCATGCTTACCAACTACTTCCCCATCAAAGGTTTCCATATTGCCAGGCTGCGCAGGCAAATATTGACTTAGGAAGGTTTTGAAATTTCGCTCTCCAATAAAACAAATTCCTGTGCTATCTTTTTTGGTTGCAGTCGCTAACCCTGCTTCAATGGCAATTTCCCTCACTTTTGGCTTTTCAATGTTTCCAATCGGAAACATAACTTTGGAAAGCTGATCCTGAGTTAATTGATTTAAAAAATATGTTTGATCTTTATTTTCATCAATACCGCGGAGCATTTTATACTCCCCATCACGGAATTCAACTCTCGCATAATGACCTGTTGCTAAATAGTCAGCACCTAAATTCATGGCATGCTCTAAGAAAGCTTTAAATTTAATTTCTTTATTACACATGACATCGGGGTTTGGTGTTCTTCCTGCTTTGTATTCATCAAGAAAATACGTAAACACCTTGTCCCAGTATTGTTTTTCGAAATTAACGGCATAATAAGGAATCCCGATTTGATTACAAACCCGGATTACATCCTCATAATCTTCTGTTGCTGTACACACACCGAATTCATCGGTGTCATCCCAGTTTTTCATAAAAATGCCGATCACTTCATAGCCCTGTTGTTTTAGAAGAAGCGCTGCGACAGATGAATCCACCCCGCCTGACATTCCAACGACCACACGGGTATCTTTCGGATCTTTCACCATTCTCTTCCTCCTTTCTATTGTACTTATTTATATTGAAATCGCTGAACGATTTTAGCTATTTCTTCACCAGTTCTCTGCATTTGTTCAACCGTATTTGTATCCCCAAAGCTGAAGCGAATCGAGTTCGTTAACTTGTCAGACTTTTCCCCGAACATCGCAACAAGAACATGTGAAGGATCAATGGTACCCGCTGTGCAAGCAGATCCACTTGAAACAGCAATGCCTGCCAAATCTAAATTCACGAGCATTGCTTCAACATGAGTACCTGGAAAGCTTAAGTTTAATACATGCTGTAGGGATGTTTCAAGATTTCCGTTTATTTCAAATTCTATGTGTTTTGTCTTCAAGGTTGTAATCAGCATTTCTTTCAATTGAGAATATTTCTCTCTTCTTACCTCTTTTTCAGCGTATGCAATTTTAACCGCTTCTAAAAAGCCCGTTACCGACGGAACGTTTTCCGTTCCTGCTCGTCTTTTTCTTTCTTGCTCACCACCAAATAGGCGTGGTGAAAGTTTTACACCATTTTTTGCATATAGGAAGCCAATTCCCTTTGGTCCGTTTATTTTATGGGCAGAAACACTAAGCAAATCCACTTTCAACTCTGTTACATGAATCGTTTCTGTCCCATAAGCTTGAACGGCATCTGTATGGAAAACAGCTTGATGTTGCTCAAGTAATTCCCCGATTTGAGCAATCGGTTGAATGGACCCAACCTCATTATTTCCGTACATAATGGTCACAAGAATCGTATCATCCCTTAACGACTGTTTGAAATCCTCTAGAGAAATCACGCCTGTTTCATCAACAGGTAAATAGGTGACTTCAAAACCCTCTTTTTCCAATTGTTGGCACGTTCTTAAAACGGCATGATGTTCAATAGCCGTTGTGATAATATGTTTGCCTTTTACACGATTTGCTTGGGCAACACCAAAAATGGCATAATTATCCGCTTCTGTTCCACCACTTGTAAAAATAACTTCCGTTTCATGTGCTCCAATACTTTGGGCAATCCCTACACGAGCATCATCAACCAATTTTCTTGCTTCACGACCATAAGAATGAATACTTGATGGATTTCCAAAATGCTCGGTCATTGTGCTTGTTATTACTTCAATGACTCTTGGATGCATTGGGGTCGTCGCAGCATGATCCAGATAGATTCGTTCCAAACACTTCACCCTCTTAAATGATTACTATTTTCGTTGATATCAAATACGCCTTGGCGTATTTGCGCCCAGATTTTATCGAGCTTGCTCGATAAATTTCCTTTTAAAATCGTATGTCTCCGCCGGAGGCTTTAACTTCATTCAGCCGTGGTTTGACCCCCAAAATTGATAAAAGCTTGACATTCATCTCACCACTTATAAAAGTAGGTGGCTTCTGCTGAATGAAGTTAAATGTAAAACATATAGGGGTCAATTTCACCCTCTTCTTTATGATTAGCCAAATCTTCAATGGTTGTATTATCTAATACATCTTTAACCGCATCTCGGATTCTGATCCATAATGACCTTTTTACCGGTTCTTCCTCTTCGATTCCTTCAACAGGAGTAATCGGACCCTCCAGAACACGAATCACATCGCCTGAGGTAATGTTTCCAGGTTTGTCCGCTAACACATAACCACCATATGCACCACGAATACTTCTAACTAGACCTGCGTTTCGTAATGGTGCAATTAATTGTTCCAAATAATGCTCAGAAAGATCATTTGCTTGTGCAATGGATTTAAGGGATACAGGCCCTTCCCCATATTTCTTAGCCAATTCAATCATAATGGTAAGACCATAACGGCCTTTTGTTGATATTTTCATTATAAACACCTCAACTGATTTCTTTGTATTGTTTGGATTTTAGATTGTTCTTCTTCAAACCTTCTAGGATCGTATTCGTTAACCTTTGACACTGTGGAAGGGAATATCCCGCGATCACACCAATCATTAGACTAATAACAATGGTTCCCCAAAATAAAGGTCCACCTAACTTCCAGCCAACGATAAGGACCAAGACTTCCATCGTACTACGAACTTTCCCAACCTTCCAACCTGTTTTCGAGGTTATAGCAAGCATCAGGCTGTCTCTTGGACCCGCACCAAGTTGGGCGGAAATATAAAGCCCCATTCCATAACAATTTATGAGAAGTGCAACAGCAAACATCACAATTTTACCTGTTAGTGATGAGGGGGTATGCAAAAAAGGAATCATTAAATACATATCAATAAATAACCCAACTAGGATCATATTTAAGAAAGCGCCAAATTGGGGAATGGATCTTGAAATGATCGCAGAAGCACCCAAAATAAAAAAACCTGCAATAATATTCCAGCTTCCAATCGTTAAACCCAATTTATAATGTAGTCCCACATGTAATACATCCCACGGAGAGGGTCCGAGATCTGCTAAAATAAGCAGTACAATCCCGAGAGACATGACAAGCAATCCCAATAAATAAATGGTAAACCTTGGTCCCATTTGACCTCTATATTTCATACTTTGCATCATTTCTCCCTGTGAAATTCTTCGTAATGACCCATGTAGACAAAATCCATAGTAAATGGATAGGCTTTTGACATTATAACACATTTTTCTTGTTCTATACATGGATATAAGGTGGATAATGTAGAAACGGTATGATTGTGTTACTTTTTATGTTTAAATTCTTCTAATTTCTGATAAATAGCAGACAGTCGTCTTTCTTCGCCCGCCTCTAACGGATGATAATATTGGGTTCCTTTTAAATTTGCCGGCAAATACTCCTGATTGACCCAGCCACCAAAGGTTCCGAGTGGATGATCGTGTGGATATTCATATCCTACATGACCAAGTTCTTTGGCCCCGGAATAATGGGCATCTCGTAAGTGTTTGGGAATATCCCCTACTTGTCCAGCCTGGATCCCTTCGATCGCTAAGTCTAGTGCTTTATAAGCTGAATTTGATTTTGAAGATAAGCACATTTCGACAACTGCCACTGCTAATGGAATACGAGCTTCCGGAAGACCTAGTCGTTCACTGGCTGTAACCGCTGCTAAAACGAGATTTCCCATATTAGGGTTTGCGAGACCAATATCTTCAAACGCGATGACGAGTAAACGTCGGTTTACCGAAACCAAATCCCCATTCTCAAGCAGATGTGCTAAGTAATAAAGCGCAGCGTTAACATCACTACCGCGAATGCTTTTCTGCAAGCTAGACAACAAATTATAGTAGTGGGAACCTTTCTTATCTCCAAACACACCCACTTTTTTGATCATTCTTTCGATCGTACTACTTTCAATCATATACGTTTGATCTTCCATATCTGAAGAATATACAATTGATTCGAGCATCGTTAGTGCCTTTCTTGCATCTCCCCCTGCTCCATCAGCAATTTGTTCAATTTGAGCCTCATTTATTTCTATGGACAATTTACCAAGTCCATTTTTCTCATCTTTTAATGCACGAACAATCAACTCTTTTAAGTCTTCTGATGCTAATCTAGTTAATTGAAGGATTTGACCACATCTGCTTCGTATCGCGGGGTTCACATCATGAAAGGGATTTTCTGTCGTTGCCCCAATTAAAATGATTGTACCGTTTTCGACGTGCGGGAGAAGGTAGTCTTGCTGTGCTTTATTAAAACGATGGATTTCATCTAGAAAGAGAATGACTTTTGCCGTTAGACGTGCTTCTTGAACAACTTCTTCAACATCCTTTTTGCCGGATGTTGTTGCGTTCAAAGCAATAAAGGGGATTTTTGTTGTTCCTGCGATCGCATAGGCAAGTGATGTTTTCCCGATCCCAGGTTCCCCATATAACAACATAGAGGGGACATAGCCGTTTTTGATCATTTTATATAAACTTGTGTTTTTTCCAATAATGTCTTTTTGTCCAACAACCTCGTCAATAGAGGACGGACGCATCCGATAGGCAAGTGGTTCCCCAATCAATCCCATCACCTCCAAATCAAAACCTTATCCCTTCATTATACATGACGGTGTCAGGCACTGCAAAAGAACAAATACACTAAATTTGTTTTTCCAGGATGGACATTTTCGCACCATGCAAGGTCTATTCAAACAGTCTGACATTAAAAAAACGCCTTTTTTAGGCGTTTTTTTCGTCTTTTACAGTACTGATTTTAATATCACTTAATAATTTTCTAACTACGTAACTAGCCATAATCAGACCTGCTACAGATGGAACGAAGGCATTTGAGGAAGGAGGCATTTGTGCTTTACGAATTGGGGCATCCTCTTTTCCAACTTCTTTACGAACGTCTTCACGGATCACAATCGGGCTTTCATCTGAGAACACAACGGGTATCCCTTTTTTGATTCCTTCTTTTCTTAATCTCGTACGGATCACTTTGGCAAGTGGATCGGTATGCGTTTTTGAAATATCCGCAATTTGAAAACGAGTTGGATCCATTTTATTCGCTGCACCCATACTTGAAATAATCGGTATTTTTCGTTGCAAACATTCCTTCATCAAATGAATTTTATAAGAAATCGTATCAGAGGCATCAATAACAAAATCGAGATTATACCCAAAAATTTTCTCATACGTTTCTTCTGTATAAAACATTTTTAACGCAATCACTTCACAATTTGGATTAATGTCAGCAATTCTTTCCTTCATCAAATCCACTTTAGGTCTGCCAACTGTAGATAATAACGCAATCACTTGACGATTTACATTTGTTATATCCACATCATCTTTATCAATGAGAACAAGCTTTTCTACACCCGAACGAGCAAGTGCCTCAGCAGCAAATGAGCCCACTCCACCAATGCCTAGAACAGCTACAGTACTATTCTTTAATATGTCCAAACCTTCTTTGCCAATGGCCAGTTCATTTCTAGAAAACTGATGTAACATACGATCAACTCCAATATCCAACTTTCTTACTTATGTTTTTTCCTGATAATGAATATATCATACAATTCCCATGTTCGAAATAGCATCAAGGACAGTGGATCCTTTAAACAACAAAAAAACCCATACCTTTTATATGGTAGGGTCTAAATTTCATTCTTATGTAAGAGCCCCAATTATGCCGTCGTTCACATACCTTCCTTTTGAACCCGCAAACAGCAGGTGGGTGTTCTGCTTTGAATAATTGTAAGTCCTTTAATAAAGGCATTTACGCTTTTCAAAAACTCCGAACTCCCAAAGGTAAAATGTTCGGTCAAAATTTCAGGTTACACTACGAACACATCAGGACTCTTTTAAAGCTTATAGTTATCATAACACTAAATATCACAAGATTCAATAATGGTCACTTGGGAATAATCCTGTTATTTTTTTACATTTGTTGAAAGATGCAGCTCAATCAATTGTGCTGGGCTGACTTCACTAGGAGCTGCTGTTAATAAGTCACTCGCACTAGCTGTCTTCGGAAATGCGATCGTATCTCGTAGGTTTGTACGATCGGTTAACAACATAACCAATCGGTCTAATCCCAATGCAATACCGCCATGTGGAGGTGTTCCATAGTCAAAGGCATCTAATAAGAATCCAAATTGACTTGTTGCTTCTTCCTCTGTAAAGCCTAAAGCTTTAAACATTTTATTTTGAACGTCTCTTTCATATATACGTAATGACCCACCACCAAGTTCATAACCATTTAAAACAATGTCATAGGCTTGTGCGTGTACTTTACTAGGATCCGTATCAAGAAGCTCAATATCTTCTACAGCTGGCATTGTAAACGGATGGTGTGCTGCAGAATAACGACGTGCATCTTCATCATATTCAAGCAATGGCCAATCTGTAACCCAAAGGAAATTATACAGGCTAGAATCAATTAAATTTAATTCCTTTGCAATCTTAATTCTTAAAGCACCTAGAGCATCTGCTACAATTTTCTTCTTGTCAGCGACAAATAAAATTAAATCATCTTTTTCAACTGCAAGTGCAGCGTTTAGTGCATTTAACTCTTCTTCCGTAAAAAATTTCACGATCGGCCCTTTAAGTCCATCTTCTTCCGCTTTCAGCCACGCAAGTCCTTTAGCTCCATAACGTGCGGCAAACTCAGTTAACCCATCAATGTCTTTGCGCGAATAAGTGACAGCACCATTTTTAACGTTAATCGCTTTAACTTGTCCACCTTTTGAAACAGCACCTGCAAATACTTTAAAACTTGAGTTTTGGAAGATCTTCAGAAAGATCTACTAA
>CAWFID010000011.1:0-36540 GCA_963815765.1 uncultured Bacillaceae bacterium | reverse complement strand
TATTATATTTTCCAAAAATCCTCTTCTTGTATATGCATAGCTCCATTCATGAACTTTTGACGCAAACTAGGATACTTTGCACTTAATTCGTTCACAAGTTCTTTCATTTCTTCCCGTTTTGTCTTTTTATCGGCCGGACAAGGGTTATGGATCACAGGGATCTTCTTTTCTTGAACAAAATGGATGATGGTCTTTTCTTCAACAGCAATCATGGGACGGATCAGTGTAATGTTCGAACGATCCAGATAGGTGACGGGTTTAAATAAACCTAATTTTCCTCCATAAAAAAGATTCATGAAAAAGGTCTCAATCCCATCATCTAAATGGTGGCCATAAGCTAATTTGTTACAATTCAATGAGGCGGCATAGTTAAAAAGAATCCCTCTTCTTAAGTTCGCGCATAAGGAACAAGGGTTTTTTTCTTGTTTGTAATCAAAAACGATTTGACTAATATTTGTTTCTTTTACATAGAGTTCATGTCCGAGTTCTGTAACGAACTTTTTTAAGGGAGAGATGTCTAAATCCTCAAAACCTAATGAAAGGGAAATCGGAATGAGATCAAAATGAAAGGGAAGCTGTTCTCGTAACATCGTTAAGATATACAATAATGTCGAACTATCTTTTCCACCTGATAAGCCGATCGCGACTCGATCACCTTCTTCGATCATGTTGTATTGTAGGATGGTTTTCTTAATGGGCGTTAATAGTCGGTTTCTTTCAGAATTGGATAACGTTAGAATCATATTTTTTACTCCTTAAAAAATGTAAAATGGTTATGTAAGTTATTATAATGGATGAAAGACAGTTGAAGAAGAACAATCTGGTAGCATTGTAAGGGATGTTCAAGAGAAATGGAAGGAAATGATGAAGGAGTCCGAATGGGAGGCTCTATCGGACAGGATGTGCGATTTTAATGATGAAGGAGTCCGAATGGGAGGTTCTATCGGACAGGATATGCGATTTTAATGATGAAGGAGTCCGAATGGGAGGTTCTATCGGACAGGATGCGATTTTGATGAGAAGGAGTCCGAATGGGAGGCTCTATCGGACAGGATGTGCGATTTTAATGATGAAGGAGTCCGAATGGGAGGTTCTATCGGACAGGATCCGCGATTTTGCTGGAGAAGGAGTCCGAATGGGAGACTCTATCGGACAGGATAAGCGATTTTAATGATGATCGAGTCTGAATGGGAGGTTCTATCGGACAGGATATGCGATTTTAATGGTGGAGGAGTCCGAATGGGAGGCTCTATCGGACAGGATAGGCGATTTTAATGGTGAAGGAGTCTGAATGGAAGGCTCTATCGGACAGGATAAGCGATTTTGATGATGAAGGAGTCCGAAACGAAGGTTCATTTGAAAAAACTTTCATCTTTAAGCTAACTGAAAAGCAACAATCCTTTTGAAAACAGCCTTTAATAAAAATAGAATATCCAATCTATAAGGGTTTTATGTAATCTATTTATCAACACTAAAATTTAAAAAAGCTATTAAATAAAAAATCTCAGCCCCTTTTTGAAATATGATTCTATTAGTCGATCTAAAGTCATAAGTGTTAGATGAAACCACACAGATTCGGATTAGAGATAAATGGAGGTGTAACGATGAAGACGGCATATGTTCTATTCCTATTGGTATTTTTGCTTGCCAGTTGTGGTTCAGCCAATCAAGATTCTCATAAAACAAAAGATGATGGAAGTGATCTAGTGTCTGGTGAAATGGCAGCGGTTTTGAAGGAAAGAAGTCCTTTGACTTTTGAATATGAAGTAAAAAATGTAATGGATAAGGAAGTCACCTTGGAATTTTCGAGCTCTCAGAGATATGATTTCTCGGTAGAGACCGAAACAGGCGAACAAATCTATTTATTTTCAAGCGTGGCGATGTTTATGGCGGCACTTGGAGAGGAGCTCATCAAGCCAGGTGAAACATTACACTATGATATTGATCTTCATGAGTTGGATTTAAAACCGGGTGATTATCATCTCAAAGTTTGGATGACACCGAAAGAGGGAAAAGCGTATGAAGTGATAAAAGAATTTTCAATAGAGTAAGGGAATAATTCCTTCTGTATTCCTTATCGTTTCTCTGTCATTAATGTCTTTTTTGAAACATACGGGGCAAAAAGTAATGAATTCCCTGATTAATTAGGACTGTTTGAGAAAATAATAGGAAACAAGAATGGAGGTTTTCTTATGATCGAACACAATAAAAATAATCAAGGTTCTTATACAGTGGCAGGAACAAACATTGATGAGGTTAAAAGACAAAATGAACGTTCAGGTATGTCCTATAATGAAGTAAAACAATGGCTATCTCAAACCACTGGAGGACATGGGACTAGAATTTATACTGATACCGATATGGAGGAAGTGAAACGGAAAAATCAAGATTCTATGAAAAAGGGGGAATAAATGCCCGCTGTGATCGGAAGCTAAACCATCTATATGTGAGTTACGATTGGAAAATGATCCAAAAAAACAAAGCCTATTTCCACAAGGGATAGGCCTATTTCATTTGTTTCAAAACTGTATACGAAAAAGAAAAACCTTCCAAGATCTAGCTTCGTATAGACAGTTATATTTCACCGAATGATCTTTATAAATACGAAACTACCGAATTGGGATCAAAAAATGACCAGATACCCCGTCGTTATTGTGATATAATGATGCGTATTATTCGTCCATTATTTTTAAAAAATCTATCAAAGAAGTGAAGCAAAGTGGGGAATCCTGCACCAAAGATTGAGCTAAAGGGTAAGAATCGGGCTATTTTATTATTAGAAAAATATCTAACTGGGAAATCGATCGACTATAGGCAAATTTTTTCGATCATGATTCCCATTTTTGTAGACCAAGCTTTTTTAATTCTCATGAGTTTTTTAAACACAGCAATGATCAGTTCAGCTGGGGTTGCTGCTGTCAGTGCGGTAAGTATGGTAGATTCATTGAACATATTACTCATAGGAATATTTATTGCAGTGTCAATGGGTGGAACTGTCATTGTGGCACAGTATAAAGGAAGTAGGAATAGTGAGATGGTTTCCAGAACGGCAACGCAAGCTATTTCTGCCGTTACCCTCTTGTCAATCCTACTTAGTGTGCTCATCATCCTGTTTAATGAACCGATTTTAAACCTATTATTTGGAAAAGCGGAAGAGGCTGTCTTTCAAAATGCAAAGCTCTACCTGATTGGTAGTTGTATTTCTTATCCGTTCATCGCTATTTTCCAAGCAGTGACCGGCTCATTACGAGGAGTTGGGGACACAAAACCGTGCTTGAATTTATCCCTAATCATGAACCTAGCGAACACTCTTCTAAATGTCTTATTTATTATCATTTTGAATATGGGCATTAAAGGTTTAGTGATTTCTGTCATTCTAGCAAGAGTATTAGGAATGGTAGCCTCATTCATTTATATTATTAAATACAATGAGAGCATTCATTTCAAAATAAAAAATGCAATAAAACTGGATTTTCCCATTTTAAAGAAAGTGATGTATATTGGAATTCCTTTTGCTGTAGAGCAATTATTTTTCAGTGGAGGAAAGCTGTTAACTCAGACTTTTATTGTCCAACTAGGGACGTTAGCGCTGACAGCGTATGCGATTGCCAATTCGATCGTTTTGCTTCTTCAAATAGGTCCCAATGCAATCAGTATGGGGATTGTAACAGTTGTTGGTCAGTGTATCGGACAAAAGAACATAGAGGATGCAAAGAAATTTACGAAATCCTTGCTCCTACTCTCTTCGATTCTTTTTGTGGTAACAACCATTATGATTTTACCGTTTTTCCCATGGCTGGTGAATCTTTTCAAGGCACCTGATGAAATTACTTCGACCATATTTACACTTGTGTTATTATCAGCCATAGCTCAACCGTTTTTCTTTCCACAAAGTTTCACAATGCCCTCTGCATTACGGGCAGCAGGTGATGCGAATTTTACCTCGATCACATCACTACTATCGATGTGGCTGGTACGGGTAGTACTTGGATATATTTTAGGAATTACCTTAGGCTTTGGAATTATCGGTGTTTGGTCAGCGATGATTTTTGAATGGGTTGTGAGAGGAACCGTCTTTGTTTGGAGGTTTAAAGGGAAGAAATGGTATGCACATAAACTTGTATAATGATGGAGGGAATCAGAGAGGTTATCTGATTCCCCTTTTTTCGTTTATGATTTTTAATAGAAAAGATCTAAACAAGATTGAATAAGAAGTATTACTTAAATCATTTATGTGCTAAAGAGTGCACTCTGTTAGTTCAACAAGCATTGGTTGATGGTATCAAGTTCGAGTTATTTAGCAAAATTAAAAGGAACTTTGAAGTATAATATCAAGAAAATGATAATAAAAACGGATAAGATATATGCTCGGAATGGATAATACTGATGTAATGCAATGACCGAGAACATAACGATATCAAATAAAAGAGAATACCCAAATCCCCATCCATTGTGATATGAAATTCTCCCAAACGCAGATAAAATCCACTCACCGGCGATGTAAATTCCAGACCAAAGCAATATGTAAAGCAGTCGATAAAACCATCTTTCGGGAAAATGGGAGAGAAATAGAAAAATACTAACAGGCATTGTAATAAGAGCATAGACAATTACCGTCATATCATGTCCATATAGCAAATCAGGATGAAACTTCCATAAGGAATAGTCTTTTACAATGTACTCATAAAGCAAACCGCCTGTAGCAATAAAAAACATACTTGCATGATATTCTCTCCAGCTTTTCCAATTCCCCCACTTAAAAGAGGCCATAATAGTTAAAATGGCAATAGCAACATGCATACTCATTACCCTTTCGAGAACTTTTTAAAATAGTTTTCCCCATTTACTATTATTTATTGTTTAAAAATCAAGAAACGATCTAAGAAACCTATAAAATACAAAGGGGAGGATTACTTACGTCATTTTTATTCTAAAAACTCTTTTTCAACTCCCTTTTTGAAGAAGGACTGAAGAATAAATCTATTTACTACATATTATTTCTCTTGTAGTAAATATTAAATTTATAACAAATCATAAGGACAATATAATTATGACTGATAAGTTAGAAGCTATTCTGTGGAGTATAGCCCTCCCAGGCTTTGCTCAGTTATTAAACAGAAAATTTGTTAAAGGAATCTTTTTTATTTTTTTAGAGTTCCTCATTAATATTAATAGTCATTTTAACATGGTGATTTTGTATAGCTTTCAAGGAAACATTAGAGAAGCCATCGAAGCAACAAATTACCAATGGCTAATGTTCTATCCCTGTCTATATATGTTTGCTATGTGGGATGCTTATAAAGATGCCGAAGGAGAAACTCCACCTTATTCCTATCTTCCTTTTGTATTTGGAGCTTATTTTTTAACAATTGGGCTTATGTATTCTTCTTCACTAAAATTAGGACAAATATTACTGGGACCTGTGTGGCTTCCAATCTTGTTTTTAATTCCAGGCTTAATGGTAGGGAACTTTGTAAAGTGTATCGTAATGCGAATTAAGGTTCGATGAAAGTGATTATTATTTGTAGTAAATACAATAAATGGAGGCTTATATTATGACTCAAAAACAAGCTTTAAGTTCAAGTGAATTAGGGACTTTGTGGTTGACCTATCAAGAAAAAACAATGGTACAAAGAATGCTTGAATATTTTATAGAACAAGCGGATGACAATCAAGCCAAAGAAATCATGCAAGATGCACATATGAAAGTGATTAACTATCTTGAGGATATAAAAGCCATCCTCAAAAATGAAGGGGCAGTTATTCCAATCGGATTCAAAGAGGAAGATGTTAATATTGGCGTACCTAAGCTGTATGACAATATGTTTGATATTATGTTTTTTCGTCTTGTTAGTTCAATAAGCATGGGATTGCATACACTCCACATGAGTATGGCCTATCGCAAAGATATTGTACTTCTTTACAAGGAATTAACGGCCTTTACTCAAAGTGTTTACGATGAATGTGTAGACTATTTGCAAAAGAAAGATGTTTTACCACGTCCTCCTGCTGTATCTATGCCGAAGTCTGTGGAGTTTGCTGATGGAACGAATTATATGAGTGGTTTTAATTTGTTTTCTGAAAAACGTGCATTGAATACAGTTGAAGTCGCACATTTATATAATGCAGTTGAATCGAATATTATTGGAATGCAAATGATAACAGGATTCGCACAAGTGGCAAATGAACCTGAAGTAAAAAAATATTTCGTAAAGGGAAAAGAATTAGCAAAAAAAATTGTAACGGACTATACACAAATATTTCTTCAAAGTGATATTCAGCCACCTTCAACATGGGGAGCAAATGCAACAGATTCAAAGGTAGCTCCTTTTTCTGATAAACTCATGATGTATTGTACCTCCATATTTTGTGGATTTGGTTTAGGTGCTAATGCATTAGGAACAGGGTTTAGTTTACGAAGTGACCTCCCACTAATAATGGGTAATACAGCAAAAGACGTATTAACTTATGGGCGTGACGGTGGAAAAATCATGGCGAAAAATGGTTGGTTGGAGGAACCACCTTCCATGCAGGATAGGAACAATTTAACTAAATAATCAATGAAAGAAGGTGTGTTTTCTTTGTTTACTACCCTTTTTATTGCATTTTAGAAAAATTTAGTTTTATTGTTCTTTGCTCGTTCAATAGCTTTTTTGAATAAAAATGGTCCCTCAACAAATACTTTAGATACACCCCTTTACTCCTGTTAAAGAGGTCTAACATCTCAATTCTTCCTTTTATAAATGATGAATAATCGAAAGGGTGATGAAAATGGATAAGAATCAGTACGATTTTGCTAATCTATCCAATACTGATCTCCAGCAAATTAGTACTCTTGAAAAAATACTTAGTAAAGAAAAAGGCGAAGAAGTTATTCTCATTGCGTATCAAGACCAAGATCATGAAGAATCATAACAAAGGACGGACGTAAATAACATTGATGTATTAAGGATAAACAAGGAGAAGAATCGTGGAAACCTATACAATAAATAGCATGATTATTGATGATGAATTTGACGGTGAAGAATATGTGACGACGGATTTTACATACCAAAATCAAGATTATAGCATTACTTTTAAAAAAGCAGATTTGGAAATCATGAATACTTGGGTTTTTAAAGAAGGCAAGTCTCTCCCGACTGATCTATCCCATGATATGATTGAGTTAATAAGAGAAGAGGTAAAAACTAGGATTTAGTTGCGTAAGGGCATATTAGATTTAATTGGAAGTAGACTCCAAAAAGAGTAATGTAATCATAACAGACAATATAAAAAGCCGAAAATAGGGAAGTTATCAATAACAACTTCCCTATGACTTAATCGAAGTATAATGATTCTTTTTTTATCTTTGTTTTAACTTTCTTCAGCAGAAGTCTCCCACTTCTATAAGTGGCGAGATGAATGCAGGTTTTTATCCATTCAGTGGGGGTTCAAACCCTGGCTGAATAAAGTTAAAGCCTCCGGCGGATGTCTCGGATTTTTTAAGGGTAATTTCTCGAGCGAGCTCGAGAAAAATCCGGACGCAAATTCGACGAGCGAATTTGATACTTGCTATTTTAAGATGGGTCTGTTATTCTAAAGAAGAATTATTTTTGTTCTTTTGAGATTGACAATGAATTTTGTTTTTCGTCTAAGGTATTTGAGCAAGGATAGTAACACATTGTGTGGGTATCCACACTAGGAGGCAACAATTATGGAACAAGGTAAAGTTAAATGGTTTAATGCAGAAAAAGGTTTTGGATTCATCGAGCGTGAAGCAGGAGAAGACGTATTCGTACATTTCTCAGCAATCCAAAGCGAAGGTTTCAAATCTTTAGACGAAGGTCAAAGTGTAACATTTGAAATTGAACAAGGACAACGTGGCCCACAAGCTACAAACGTTCAAAAAGCTTAATAATAGCTATAAAGGCAGACCCTACATATAGGGTCTGTTTTTTTTTTGCTTAAATTACAGTTCATATCGTATTATTACATGAAAAAGAAATAGGTTATAATTGAAACTAGAAATAGAATTTAGATATGTTGGAGGTAATCGTATGAGTCGACTAGATAGACTCAAAATGGGAAAAGTAGACACAAGCCATTTGCAACAGTTTAATCAGTTATTGCGTTATGTATTTCAAGTGACCAAAAAAGACTTACAAACGGTGGGATGGGAGGAACCTGAAATCGCATTAGCCAAGTTACCTGTTTTGGAAAATGCGGATGTATTGGGCTGGTTTGATGGTGAAAAACTGATTTCTCAACTAGCTGTTTATCCTTTTCAAGTCAATATTTTTGGACGAATATTTGAGATGGGAGGGTTGACAGGCGTCGGTACCTATCCGGAATATGCGAATATGGGACTGATGAATCAGTTGATGAGGCAAGCGCTAGCGGATATGCAGAAAAAAAAGCAATCCATTTCTTATTTATTTCCATATTCATTTCCTTATTACCGTCAAAGAGGATGGGAAATTATTTCTGATAAGATGACCTTTGAAATCAAAGACTACCAATTGCCAAAGGTAAAAAAAGTTTCAGGCTACGTGGAAAGATTAGATATTGAGCATCCTGACATTAGATTGGTATACAAAACCTTTTCTAGTAAGCGACATGCGGCAATGATTCGAAATGATTTAGCTTGGGACGAGTATTGGCGATGGGATTTGGATGATTTAACGGCAGCTGTTTATTATGATGATTCACACCAGCCGCAAGGGTACCTGTTGTACTGGATTTCGGAGGATGTGCTTCATGTAAAAGAAATGGTCTACAATAATCAAGAGACGCGTAACGGTCTCTGGAATTTCATCAGTGCCCATTTTTCTATGGTGAAAAAAGTGGTAGGAAGCACCTATACGAACGATCCATTGGCATTCTGGCTAGATGATGGAGAGATTAAAGAAACAATCGCTCCCTATTACATGGCTCGTATTGTAGATGCCAAACAATTTATAGCTCAATATCCTTTTAGGGCAACTGGTACCGATATCCAACTGACGTTTATGCTTGATGATCCTATTTTGGAGTGGAATCAGGGGATCTTTACACTTCATGTATCCGCTGCAGGTAAAGGGGAGCTTTATAAAAGTGAGGGTCAAACGACTCTTTCGTTGGATATACAGACACTGACAACTATGTTACTTAGTTACAAGAGACCGTCTTATTTAGCTGCCATCGGTCGATTAATCGGTGATGAACAAACAGTGGAAACGTTAGAAGATTTGATTAAACAGCAGACACCCTACTTTTCAGATTATTTTTGATATCGTTGTTAATCAAGGATTTTTCTTCCGTAAATGAATCTACTACAAAAAAACTACTCGCAAAATGAGTAGTTTTTTGTGTATTTTACATACTATTTCCTACGTTAGATCCCTACACATTCGTTGAGGTAGGAGTCTTCTTTCGGGAAATGATCAAATTATTACAAAAAATTATCTTTTTATTAAAAATAATCCTAATTTTCTGTATTTAGATGATATGATGAATGAAACTTATTATTTTTAAGAAAACAAAGAGAGGGATTATGATGAATCTATTAAATCAAATGGATCAAGAGAAGAAGGATCAGGCAAAGGTTCGTCAGCAGGCAGCGCCTTGGGTGATTCTATTAGGAATCATTTTTATTACGGTCAATTTAAGGGCACCTTTAACTTCAGTAGGGCCTTTAGTAGAACTCATTCGGAATGATCTACATATTTCAAACACATTGGCTGGGATGATCACCACACTCCCCTTGCTAGCTTTTGCGTTTTTCTCTCCTTTTGTTCCAAAACTGGGACAAAGGTTTGGTGTTGAACGGATTCTTTTCATTTCAATCATCTTTCTAACCCTTGGGATTATTTTACGATCCTTCTCAGGCATTGCTAATTTGTACATAGGTACAGCGGTCCTTGGCCTAGCCATTGCTGTTTGTAATGTGTTGTTGCCAGGTTTGATCAAACGAGAATATTCTGAACGCATCGGTCTTATGACAGGTGTTTATGCGATTTGTATGAATCTCTTTGGGGCAATCGCTTCGGGGATCAGTGTCCCTGTTGCTGTTGGATTAGGTTTTGAATGGCAGGGTGCACTGGGAATTTGGGGGATTTTGAGTTTCCTAGCTATTCTATTTTGGATTCCTCAACTGAAACGCGGTTCAATAAAGAAAACTACGATTCATCATCAAGCACGGAATCAAGGGGTGAATTTATGGAGATCTCCACTTGCTTGGCAAGTAACCTTGTTTATGGGACTACAATCTACGTTGTTTTATGTCCTGGTCGCATGGCTGCCTGAAATCTTAAAGAGCAAAGGAATCGGCTTTGATCAATCAGGCTTGTTCGTTTCCATCATGCAACTAACCGTGCTTCCAGTTACTTTTATTGCTCCGATTCTCGCTGGACGTATGTTAAATCAGCGTCTATTAGTAACGATCGCATCATTGTGTTTTTTCGCTGGAAATGTTGGTTTGCTTTATGGAAGTTTACATTTTATTGTTTTATGGATCATCTTGCTAGGGGTGGGGACAGGATTTACCTTTGGTCTCGCCATGATCTTTTTCAGCTTACGTACAGATACTCCAGGACAAGCGGCAGAATTGTCCGGAATGGCTCAATCTGTGGGATATTTACTTGCGGCTATGGGTCCTATGCTCTTTGGATATTTACATGATCTAACCGATAGCTGGCAGATTCCACTACAGATATTAGTGGGTGTATCACTTCTACTCTTTATTGTCGGTCTAGGTGCAGGTAGAAATAAAAAGGTTGGCAGCTTCAAATAGATTCGGTCATGCAGGATTGAAAAAAGGAATTGAAATAGCTGAAAAAGGAAAGGTTAACCTAATGGTTTAAAAAAGGTTTTCTGTTAATAAAATAGCAGAATGTATAGATTTATTAAATGATTCATGCTATTCTTTTTATGTTTAATGAATAAGAAGCTGGTTTCTTGTTTGTGTCCAAAATGTTAACTTAGATTCAAGTTTTCGTTAGAAAATTGAATGTTACCGTTTTCACGAACGAGATAATGAGTTAATCTTATAGTATATTGAAATAATTTTTTTATTTCAATAAAAAAAATTAATGGCTTTATAGGCTGGAAGGAGTAAGACAATGAGAATAGGTATACCAAAAGAAAGCTTATACCGGAGAAACGCGCGTTGCTGCATCTCCTAAAACCGTTGAGCAGTTAAAAAAACTCGGCTTTGATGTGGCAGTTGAGTCTGGAGCCGGTAGAGCTGGCTAGTTTCACTGATGAAGCGTATATCAATGCTGGAGCGATCATTGTAAAGGGTACGGACGTTTGGCAATCGGATGTAATCTACAAAGTAAATGCACCAAACGAGGAAGAAATTCCAATGATAAAAGAAGGAGCAACCTTGGTTAGCTTCTTATTTCCAGCACAGAATTCAGACTTGGTAAACAAGCTTTCTCAAAAAAATATTAATGTATTGGCAATGGATATGGTACCGAGAATTTCGCGTGCTCAGTCAATGGATGCATTATCCTCAATGGCAAATATTGGTGGATATAGAGCTGTAGTGGAGGCATCGCATAATTTCGGCCGTTTTTTCACCGGACAGATTACTGCGGCAGGTAAAGTACCACCAGCAAAAGTATTGGTCATTGGCGCTGGGGTAGCAGGGCTGGCTGCCATCGGGACAAGCAAATCGCTTGGAGCCATTGTTCGGGCATTTGACACTCGTCTTGAAGTGGCAGAACAAATCGAATCGATGGGTGGAGAGTTTTTAAAGCTCGAATTTAGTGGTGAAGAAGATGGTTCTACCTCTGGTGGATATGCAAAAGTAATGTCCGATGAGTTTATTAAAGCAGAAATGGAGTTATTTGCCCAGCAAGCAAAAGAGGTAGATATCATTATCACAACCGCTCTTATTCCTGGAAAACCAGCACCAAAGCTGATTACAAAAGCGATGGTCGACAGTATGAGCCGAGGCTCAGTTATTGTGGATATGGCCGCTGCTGCAGGTGGAAACTGCGAGTATACGGTTCCAGGTGAATTGTTCGTTACGGATTCAGGAGTTAAGGTTATCGGTTATACAGATCTTCCTGGCCGTTTGCCAACTCAATCTTCTGAAATGTATGCTACAAATCTTGTGAATTTAGCTAAATTACTATGTAAAGAAAAAGACGGCAATATTAACATTGATTTTGAAGATGTCATTTTGCGCAACATGAGTGTCATTCATAAAGGGAAGGTGACATTTCCACCGCCTGCTATCAGTGTGACTGCTGCGCCTGTAAAGAAAGAAGAACCTAAAGCAGCCACAAGAAGTGGTAGAGAAAAAACCTTCAAATCTAAAATATGTATTAGGGGCAGTTGGTGTTATCCTGTTCGGATGGGTAGGTTATGTATCACCTCCTGAGTTTTTATCACACTTTATTGTTTTTGCCCTTGCATGTGTGGTAGGTTATTATGTCGTTTGGAATGTCAGCCATTCTTTACATACACCACTTATGTCGGTTACGAATGCGATTTCTGGTATTATCGTGGTCGGTGCATTGTTACAGATCAGTAGTGACATTACGATCGTCAAGATCTTATCATTTATTGGTATATTAATTGCCACTATTAATATTGTTGGTGGTTTTACTGTAACTTCAAGAATGTTAAAAATGTTTTCTAAGGAATAGTAGGGAGGTGTCACTATGTTAAATGGATTAATTACAACAGCGTATATTATTGCAGCTATTTTGTTTATTCTAAGTTTAGCTGGTTTATCAAAACAAGAAACAGCCAAAAATGGGAACCGATTCGGCGTAATTGGGATGATCATTGCATTGGCTGCTACAATGATTAATATTGACGTTCAAAATATTATCTATATTTTAATTGCTATGCTGATCGGAAGCTTGATTGGGGTTCGACTGGCAGTAAAGGTACAAATGACAGAGATGCCGGAATTAGTGGCAGTCCTGCACAGTTTTGTAGGTTTGGCAGCTGTATTGGTTGGATATAATAGCTTTATTAATATCTACAATGGTCATTTACCTGAAACTGCTGTACTTTTAAATATTGAAATGATTGAAATCTATCTTGGTATTTTTATAGGGGCCATCACCTTTACAGGATCGATCGTGGCTTATGGAAAGCTTCATGGTCTTATTAATTCAAAGGCACTTTCGTTGCCATTCAAAAACGGTCTTAATTCATTAGCACTTATCGCAACAATTGTACTTATGTTCTTATTTATTAATGCGAATGCTGCAGATGCGTTGATCTATCTTGCTATTATGACAGCGATTGCCTTGATTTTTGGCTGGCATTTGGTTGCGTCAATCGGTGGAGCAGATATGCCGGTAGTTATCTCTATGCTAAACTCCTACTCAGGTTGGGCAGCAGCGGCAGCTGGATTTATGCTTTCAAATGACCTATTAATTATAACTGGAGCTTTAGTAGGATCTTCAGGTGCGATTCTGTCATTCATCATGTGTAAAGCGATGAATCGATCCTTCATTTCAGTTATTCTCGGAGGCTTTGGCAATAAAGTAGTAGATTCTGGAGATGCAGAAGAAATGGGCGAGTACCGTGAAATGAGTCCTGAAGATGTTGCAGATCTTCTGAAACAATCCAGTTCTGTTATCATTACTCCTGGATATGGTATGGCTGTGGCTCAGGCTCAATATCCGGTCGCTGAAATCACGAGAAAACTTCGTGAAAAGGGTATCAAGGTTCGCTTTGCGATTCATCCAGTGGCAGGACGTTTGCCAGGTCATATGAATGTACTTTTAGCTGAAGCAAAAGTATCCTATGACATTGTTTTAGAAATGGATGAAATCAATGATGATTTTCCGGAAACAGATACCGTTCTTGTTATCGGGGCTAATGATACAGTAAATCCTTCTGCGCTAGATAATCCAACTAGTCCGATTGCTGGTATGCCAGTACTTGAAGTATGGAATGCGCAAAATGTCGTTGTATTTAAACGCTCTATGAGTGCTGGTTATGCTGGAGTGCAAAATCCGTTATTCTTTAAAGAAAACACAACGATGTGCTTCGGTGACGCTAAAGACTCAGTACAAGCAATACTTAATGCATTATAAAAATAGTTGCGAACAAGGGGGAAACCCCTTGTTTTTTTTGCCTTGTTTTCTTAATTTACAAATTACACCATTTAACTAATCTATTATCTGTGTTATAGTTCAATATTGACTTCTAACAATCTGGTGAACAAATATTGAACTATTTCCTAATTAAAATAAAATCAAACTTAAATGAGGTTAGATAGATGAGTGTATTAACAGTGACAGACTTAAACCATGGATTTGGCGATCGTACCATCTTCGATAATGTTTCCTTCCGCCTGTTAAAAGGGGAACATATCGCCTTAATTGGGGCAAACGGTGAAGGGAAATCAACGTTCATGAACATCATTACAGGGCAACTTCAACCCGATGATGGAAAAATAGAGTGGTCCAAGCATCAACGAGTTGGTTATCTTGACCAACATACGCTTTTACAAAAGGGACTGACCATTCGTGACATATTAAAAACGGCTTTTCAATATCTCTTTGACGTTGAAACCAATATTAATACCATTTACGAAAAAATTTCTGACGTTACACCTGAAGAAATGGAAAAGATGTTAGAGGAAGTGGGTACGTTACAAGACATCTTAACCAATAATGATTTTTATATTATTGATTCTAAAGTAGAAGAAGTGGCACGCGGTCTTGGTCTTGATGGGATCGGCCTAGAAAAAGATGTCCATGATTTAAGCGGTGGGCAACGAACGAAGGTGTTATTAGCCAAGCTTTTACTCGAGAAACCAGATATTCTTCTGTTAGATGAGCCTACCAACTACTTAGACGAACAGCATATCGAGTGGTTAAGACGTTACCTACAAGAATACGAAAATGCTTTTTTATTAATTTCTCATGACATGCCATTTCTGAATAGCGTTGTAAATGTAATCTACCATTTAGAAAATCAAAAATTAAATCGCTACGTGGGAGACTATAACAACTTCCTCGTTGTCTATGAAGCGAAAAAATTACAAGTTGAAGCTGCTTTTAAGAGACAACAATCAGAAATTTCTAGTTTAAAAGATTTTGTAGCCCGTAATAAGGCAAGGGCCTCTACAAGTAGCCTGGCCATGTCCAGACAGAAAAAACTTGATAAAATGGACGTTATTGAAATTGCACAGGAACGACCAAAACCTGATTTCAACTTTAAAGAAGCAAGAACCTCAGGTAAATTAATTTTTGAGACAAAGGAATTTGTCATTGGGTACGAAGAGCCATTATCAAAACCGTTAAATCTTTATATCGAGCGTGGACAAAAAGTTGCATTAGTTGGAGCGAATGGGATCGGTAAGACGACACTCCTACGTAGCATGCTCGGAGAAATAAGTTCTCTTTCTGGTACACTTGAACGAGGTGAATACCAGTATATTGGATATTTTGAACAAGAAGTGAAAACGGAAAATCAAAACACGTGTATCGAAGAAATATCGAATACGTTTCCTCATTTAAGCCAAGGTCAGATACGTGCTGCTCTTGCAAGATGTGGATTGACTAGAAAACACATTGAAAGTAAAATATCGGTTTTAAGTGGTGGAGAGCAAGCGAAAGTTCGTTTATGTAAGCTCCTTAACCAAGAAAGCAATATCCTTGTTTTCGATGAGCCAACCAACCATTTGGATAAAGATGCCAAAGCTGAGCTTAAACGGGCTATAAAATCGTATAAGGGAAGCGTGCTCCTTATCTCTCATGAACCTGAGTTTTACCAAGACGTGGTTACAGATATTTGGGACGTAGAATCATGGACAACTAAAGCCATTTAAATTTGAATAGGGAAAAGGGAGAGTTGATCATTATGATTACTCTCCTTTTTCTTTTATTCCATAAATCTTCTGTGAAACCAGATTTTCCACTGCGTGCCTGTGGCCGGAACCTATGGACTACACAGAGTTATATCCATCCTACAAATTGTAACTATTCGGTGGGACTTAGGTGGTACCTATCCCATGTCCTTTCATGTATAGTTAGAGAAGTTATCATAATGAAGGACGAACTGGAATAACTGTGTGAGACGAAAGGGGACATTCAGGTGAGAAGAATTATTTTATCGACAGAGAGTGGTGCGGATTTACCAAAAGATTTGGCTGACAAATATGCCATTCAAGTGGTGCCGATGCATGTGATCATGGATGGACAGGATTATTTAGATGGTAGCTTATCTGTAAAGGATATTTATGAATATCATAATCGTACAAAAAAAATACCATCTACAACGTCCACAAATGCCCATGAGTATCATGGTTTTTTTACGAAGATAAAAGAGGATTTTCCGGATTGTATCATTATTCATATTGGTTATACTTCAAAGGCATCTTCTTCCTTTCAAAATGCAATCATTGCATCGGAAGATTTTAAAGATCTTTATCTAATTGATGCTTTGAACGTTGCAGGTGGATTAACGGCGATTGTGATGTATGCTGCTACCTTGTTGGAAAAAGAACCAACGATTGAGCCTGTTCGTTTAATTGAAAAAATAGAATCAATCGTTTTGAAAGCAAGGCTTTCTTTTATTCCGGGGAGCTTAGAATTTTTAAAAGCCGGTGGACGAGTCAGTAATGTGGCCTATCTCGGTGGGGTTTTGTTGAAAATAAAGCCATGCATTGAATTAATAGAAGGCAAATTGGTTTCAACGAAGAAATACCGTGGAAACATGAGCAGTGTTGCTGAAAAACTAATGACCGATTTTTTAAATGAGTATGACATTGATCGAGAACAACTTTATTTTCAATATTCAATCGGACTTGATGAAAGGATCAAGCTGCGGATGGATGAAGTCGCAAAGCAAAATGGATTCAAAAAGGTCATATGGATTCAAGCAGGTGCTATGATTTCTACTCACGCTGGGCCTGGAGCCTTTGGGATTGCCGGATTAGAATTGTAGACACTGTTTTTGGAAATGTCTTTGAAAAGGCGGTCCAGCCAAATATGTTGATCATCATACATAATAGTGACAAGGGGATGGTTCTCGCGTTTTCAAACGCAAGAACCGACCCCTTTGTTTGTCTTTAACTAACCGTACTATTCATAATGTGACAGAATTGTTAACTAAGTGAAGAAAAATATGAATATTTAAACGAAACTATTGGAATTATCATTATAATGTTAGTATACTTGTATACATAGATGAAATATTCAAATTAGATCAAACTTTCTTTAATAACGAGCAATGAATAAATAGTTTAATTAATGAGGAGGAAAAAGAAATGAGTTTATTATCAAAAACAAGAAAGATTAATGCCTTGTTACAAAATGCTAAAGGTCAAAATTTTAAGGAAATGTCTGAAACACTAAGAGATGTGATCGATGCCACTATTTTTATTGTTAGTCTCTCAGGTAAAATACTAGGATATTCATTAAAGTACCAGTTTCAACATGAAAAATTGAATCAATTGGTTGATCATGGCCAATTTCCTGAAGAATTTATCAATCATTTATCCCAAATTAATGAAACAACTTCAAACATTGATGTAGATAGCGTATACTCCGTATTTCCATCGGAAAATAAGGATCTATTTGTAAATGGATTAACAACCATTGTACCATTAATCGGTGGTGGAAAAAGAATCGGTACCTTCATACTGGCAAGACTTGATCAGTCATTTGAAAATGATGATTTAATCCTTGCTGAATATGGTTCTACAGTTGTTGGAATGGAAATTCTTCATGGAATCTCTAAAGAAATTGAAAAAGAAGCACGCAGTAAGGCTGTTGTGCAAATGGCAATCGGTTCATTATCATACAGCGAGTTAGAAGCCATTGAACATATCTTTAAGGAGCTTGAAGGCAAAGAAGGTGTATTAGTTGCTTCTAAGATAGCCGACCGTGTTGGAATTACCCGTTCAGTCATTGTGAACGCTCTACGAAAATTAGAAAGTGCTGGCGTCATTGAATCACGTTCTTTAGGAATGAAAGGAACCTATCTTAAAGTTTTAAATGATAAGTTTTTAGTTGAACTTGAAAAGTTAACTTCTGATAATATTCGTTTTGCATAAAATAATATAATAGAAGACAAAGGGACGATTCTTGCGTTTGAAAACGCAAGAACCGTCCCTTTGTCTGTTGTAAGAAAAATCCATTTACCAACACTCACACAACTAGTTTATAATAAAAGGATGTTCAAATTGGATAGTAGGAAGAGATTCCTATGAAACGAAGCAGATTAAAGTAGGTGAATGCCATGAATGTGATTGAAACACGGGTGAGGGGTTTTATTAGTGATATTCAACACCCGAATCAAAAAAAGAAAATTAATCTAAACGATTTAGAAATTCAATTGCGCAAGCTTTTAGATCATTATTTTGAAATGGATGGGTATTCGTTGTTTTATCAGGCAATCGAAACCTTGCAAGCGGAAGGACAACTGATCCCGATACGAAATAATCAATACAATGGCAAAACGCCAGTGCTACCCCTTTATTACTGGGTTAATATGAAAGTAGAGGCAGCCAAATGGGATCGTCTTGAAATGATGAAATTAAGTGATCTATTTGACTTTTCCTTTTATGAACGTCATCCCGAATGGCAAACGAATGAGGAATGGACTCGTATTCAACATCTATATACCTTTCTCAAGTCCGATCAGGAAAGGGAAGTGGTCTCTGTCGAGGAAAGAAGTTTAGAACTCTTTGGACATGAAAAGTTTTTACGAGATAGTGATATCTTTCCTGATGGAAAAGGATTCTTAACAAGAATTGGAGTATCAGAAGAGCAGCTTGAAAATCGTAAACCTCGGGGAGCCTTTTGTCTTTTGGATGAAACAAGGGAAGGAAATGAAAGAGATTCAGCGGGTACTTATTGTCGAAAATCTATCATTCTTTCATACTTCTATTAAGTTATTGGAAGCTGATCAACTAGATTATGAGCCTGAACTCATTATTTATGGGGAAGGAACGAAAATTGAACGAAGCTTTTCTTTTTTCTTTCGTATGTTTCCAGAGAAATCCTATCTTTTCTATTATGCAGGGGATCTTGATGCGGCAGGATACGGAATCTTCGCTCGGTTGAAGGAAAAATATCCGGAATGCTGCATTCAGCCTGCTTTAAAGATTTATCGAAAAATGCTCGAATGTCGAGAACAAAGGAATGATCAGAAACAAGGCCAAACACAAAACATCAAGTACCGTGATTCCTTCTTCCAATGGTTTACGGAGGAAGAGCAAGCACTGTTACTGGAATTATGGCAGGAAAATAAACGAATCCCGCAGGAAGTTTTAACAATTGAAACATGGAGGAGATGGATGTGAACGAATCATGGGAGGGATTTGCCCAGCGAATGCAACGATTGAATCCACTATTTGAGCTTGGAAGGGGAATGGAGGTAGGTGAGTTAAAACCTCATATCCAAACCATTCTCATGCAAGTGCTTCTCACCATCTTTTATCGAGAATTAAATGATGATGAGCATAGACGTAAATCAGATATCAAGTATATGGTCGAAGATTGTATTAAACAAATGAAGCTTTTAGCAGATGATAAGCAAATGGAACGAATTACGAGTGGTCTCCTATATCAGGGGAAAGAAGAATATAGTAAACCGTTTGAGGCCCTCTATTATGATGAAATCAGACAGTCCTGGGAAACTCAGGTCTTCCGATATGTCACCATGGATGAATTATATACAAATTTAGAGATGGGCGGTTCCATTGTCTATAAACTGACCGACGTTGCTCAGGAAATGATTTTTATGAGCAGGGAAATGGCGGAAGAACTCTCGATTACAATTGAACAGCTTTACAGTATGCAATTGATTAAAAATGGTAATTTTCAAAAAGCGATTCGAAACCTCGATCACCTCATTTCACGAGTAAACCGCTTAATGGCAAAAGAATTCACCTTTCAAAAGGAAATGATCAACAATCCCAAAATCTTACTGATTGAAGAGGAATGGCAAAGAGCCGACAACCGTGTTGAAATTGAAAAGCAATTTGAAGAAGAAAAAAATCACTTTCGTACGATTACAAACATGATTGATAAATCAAAACAAAGAAATGAAAGTGATGATTTTATTCAAAAAGAATTAATGCTACTCCAAGAAAAAATTGGCCATACGAGACAATTGCATGATCGTTTTGCGAAGCTCGTCATTCAAAACATTTCCTATGAAATGAAATTAAAAGTAGAAAACCCTTCCTTGTTTTGGGAAAACAGCCTGGTTTCATTTCGAGAACATTACTACGAAAATTGGTTCATGAAGGAAGGCATTTTTCATTTTGAAGAGGTAGAAAACGTTCTTGCTCCTTTATTTTCTCCAAAGAATGAATTTATTTTGCCTCTTGATTGGATTTGGGGAGAACAGGAATTCGATGAAAAACACGAAATCGATGCAGTAGTGGAGGAAGAGTCAGGGGAAAGTATCACGACCCAGCGAGTGACGAACTGGGATTCGGTTATTAAGGCCTGGAGCTATGTTTTTCAATATATCCAAACATATGGAGAGTTTTCGTTAACCCATTTAGCGGATCTGCCATTAGAAGTGCAGGATTTATGGGTAGAGGAGTCTGAAACCATTGATTTATGGATGATGTTCGATAAAAAGCCGCTAAAGATTCAAGTGCTCTACCGGAAAGAAGAAACATTAAGTGATGAAAGGGAAATTCTTCTTTATAAACTAATGAAGGAATATCCGCAATTTCAAACTTTTGAGGGCATGAAGATTTTTACCGAGTTTGATCATCGGGCAGAGCCCCTTATTATGGCAGCGAATGAAAATGACTCCTTTTAAAATAAAGGTACAGGAGGATGTAAGATGAATCCCGAAACGATAAAGAAAGCTTCAGCAGTCTATTTTTCATTATTAAAAGAAAAAGTGATCGATGAAAATAGTGAACACTTTCAGTCCTATTTTGAGCCGGAGGTAAGGCAGACAGTTCTTTTGCTGGCGGACGAATCAGGAACCTATATCATTGAAACCCCGAAGCGTATTCAATTAGTGGTCCAGCCGACAGGCTCCGTCTTTGCGACCAATTTTACCCATATGAAAGAGAAGCATCGTCAAATCGAGAACAAAAAACATTTTCATTTAATCAGTATCGTCATTATGGCTTTTTTAGCAAGTATAGACCGGAACCAAGCGGCAAAAGTTCGGACAAAGCGGGAAGGAATTAGTTATTACGCATTAGAGCGGCAAGTCAACGATCTCATCATGAAGTGGGATAGCCTTTTGAAAGGGAACCCAAGCTTCGGAGAAGAAGAACGAATCGATATGAAGGAAGTCGTCACTTCATGGAAATATATGGAGGTCGAAACAGACGATTTTGGTACCAAAAAAGGCAATCGACGTACGAGAATCGGACTCATTACCACGGCTATGCGGTTATTGGAAACAGAGGGGCTCGTCGTCATTCTCGATCGGGACGATATACCAAAAGCGATCCCTAAAATAGAGCTTTTTGAGCGTATTGACTATTTGTATCACGATTATGACCGATATGAAATGTTTAAAAAATTAATGACCAAAGAGGAGGATGGGGATGCCGAAAATTAATCGAATTAGAATTGTGGGCCTGAAGTATGATGGCATGCAAAAGCAATATAGAGATACAACCTTTCATTTCCATAATGAGGAGACCTCCACAAATGGCCTGATCGCCATGATGAATGGAGGCGGAAAAGGGGTATTCCTGCAAACGATTTTCCAAATCATCAAACCTGGAACTTCGTGGGGAAAACAAAATAATCGTTATTATCAGCAGTTCTTTTTTAATCAACAAGAGCAATTTATTCCCTATACGTTTCATGTGGCGATTCAATGGGAATTGGACGGTGCAGACCACAGACATCTGATTACGGGAGGAATGTTTTCAGCTGAGCAGCGGATTTCCATGAGTGAAGAAGGAGAACCTGTTCGGAAAACGTTAGAGCAAGAAGCGAAAATTCTCCCGAATATTACTTTTTATACAAGAGAGTTTGAACGGAATGAAGAGGCTGCACTTGAGCATATTCCACTCTATGAAAATGATGAAGTAGCCCAAACGGAAGACTTAAAGGATTATTTAAAATGGAATGGCTATGACGTTTATCGGGATACCAAAAAGCATTATCGCATCCTTGATACATACGGAATTAACCGTAAAGATTGGGATATTATGAAGGATATCAACAAGGATGAAGGCGGAGTGGGAAAATACTTTGAGGGTTCTGAAGATGATCATTCCCTGTTCCAGAAAAGAATCATTCCAACCATCAGTCAGGTCTTGCATCGAACCGAACATCAAAAGAACGATCTCGTAGAAATTTTCAAAAGCCAGGCAAGTATCGCGAAGGACCTGCCGATTCTTTTAAAAAGAGAACAAGCTCATAAAGAGTTTCTCGAGGATATTGTCCCCTTTGAGGAACATTTAGAGAAAGGGATCCAGCATAAAGAACTTGTGGAGGAAAGTATAAAGGTAGGAAGAAGATTTCTTGGTGCTTTGGAGCATTTGAAGCAAACGGAAGAAGAAACAAGGCTTACTTTAGAAAAGGATCTTGAAAAATTAAATCTAAAACAAGCAGATTTACGTTTCCAGAAAGATAATTTAGAATATGCAAAAGCTCATAGAGATGTCTTAGATTGGGAAAAGAAATTAGGCGAAGAAAAGAAGAAGCATAGTGCTTTAGAAGCGGTTGTTACCGTTAAACAGGAACGAAAAGACGAGCTTGCCTTCCAACTTCTTTTGAAAGAGTGGCATGAAAACGAACAATCGATTCGCTCTCTTTCACAGCAAATCGCAACATTGGAACAAAATAGTGGCTTAGAACAAGTAAACCAAAGAATGGAAGAAATTAAAAAGGAAGCCAGAGCCCAATGGGTGCATGCGGATCAATCATTACAGGAAACGGTCAAGCAGTATGTGGGCTATCAAAAGTTTTTAAAGGAAAAAGGGTTGGAGCTTTCTCAAGCCGATAAACAAAAAACAACGGATATTGCCCAGCTTACGACAGAGATTGATTTTCTCTATACGCAAATGAATACCTTTGATTCTAAGGAAGCGGAACTCATTGCAAGAATTTGGGGACCGTGTAACCTATGATTTAAAGGGTTTTATTGAGAGTCTTATTAAGCAAATGGATGATAAAAAGACAAGCTTACAAGAACTGCAAGCACAGGAAAAATCATCTAGTGAGAAGCAAAACCAGCTGGCGGAAGCCCTTGGAACACTGCTCCAATCCATTAAGCATTCAGAGGAAAAATGTGATGAATTAAGGACAATAAATGAAAAACAAAAGGAAAAGGAAGCGAAACTATACGATAAGCTCCATGGTTTGTTAGCGGATGTCACTGTACCGTTTACACACGCTCACCTTTCGCATTATGTTCTGCAGGTAGAGGAAATCCTCGGGCAAAATCGACAAGAAGGAGAACAATTAAAAAAAGAGCTTTGGGAATCCCAACTCGACCATGCCTTAAATGATGAGCCTTTTTGGATTGCGAATCGGGATGTGAAAGAATTAAAGGAATGGATCGACGAGAAGACCGGTATCGATGTGTTTTATGGAGCTCAATTTCTCCAATCATTAGGTACTGAGGAAATGGCGAAACACCTGATCACCTATCCACTTCTTCCTTACGGCTTAGTCGTCAATCAACATCAATGGCAAAAAATAAATCAGCACGTTCTTTCAGGTAGAATGTTTAAAAGTCCTGTTCCTATTTTCTTACGTGAGGAAATGAACAATAGCAGTAATGATCACCCAGCCTTTGTGATCGTAGGCGGTACGGAAAGGGAACTCTTAACGGATCATACACATTTTACAAACTGGAAAATCGAGATGGCGAAACAAATAGAAGATAAGAAAGAAACGCTCGTGGAAATGGAAAAAACAGAAGCCACCCTACGACGTATGTTAAAAGAAATCGATCGATTTCTAGCAAATGAACTTTCTATTGATATCGAAAAGGCTATTCAACAAGAAGAGAGTGCTCTTCAATCTAAGAAAGTAAACTTACAAGAAATCACCAGACAAGAGGAAAAAGAAAAAGAGTTACAGCTTCAGCTTAAAGAAAGCAATCGAGAAAACCTCACAAAAAATTGAAAAGCTTTCGAAGGATGTCGAAACACTAGCGGATTTTGAGCGGGAAAGAACGAGTCATCAAGAAAATAAAGCGATCAAGCAAGAGAAAGAGAAACAAAAGGAAGCCCTCTTGGTAAAGCAGCAAGAAATTGGAAAAGAGTTTGAAAACATTACGGAACTGCAAACCCAGTGGAATCAAACCTATGTAGAGTGGAAGCTGAAAACGGAACAAAATATCAAGGAGATTGCGATTTTTGTAGATGGCGCAGTTTTTCCTACTGACGAAAAAGCAGAACGATGTGAAGAGGCTCCCCGTCTTTCACAACATAGTATTAGAAGAGATCAACGGACGGATGGACGAGCTCAAACAACTGCAAAAATCAAAAGAAGAACAGGCTGGAGAATTGCTTGTGATTCAAGCTAAAAGAGAAACCGAACAAAAACAGCAAAAGAAATTAGAGAGGAAAATTAATTCCCATAAAAAGGATTGGGAACAGGCTCCAGAGCCAGATGAACCAATCGCTATTTTAGAAAATATGCACCAAACTGCACAGAAGGAAGTAAAGGTAGCTGAAAAGGAAGAAAGGGAGCAGGGAACAGCGGTAACGAAAGCAGAAACGACCCTGGAACATGCGACCGAACAGCGTGCCAAGTCAGGGAAAAAGGTCGTCAAGCATGAAAAACAGCCTGAGGAATGGGAAGACCTTGACTTAGATGTTAAGGCTGTAGAAATTAAAGACGTAACGAAAAGAACCAAAGAGGAAATCAAGCAAGCGGAAAAACGTCAAAAAGAAACAGAAACCAATATTGCTGGTTTCGAAGGGGATTTGTTAACCTTATCCGTTATCCTAAAGGAGGAAGCTGCCGCTTTTACGGAAGAGGATATTCAAAAAATTAAGAGTCAAGGAAAAGCCTGTATCCTATCCTGGTGTGAAAAACATCAATCTGTTCAAGAGGAAGGGCAGGAGAAACACGCAAAAATCGAACAACATTTACGTAATTTAAAGCTTACCATTGAAGGAAAGGATTGGGAGATCCGTTTCAAAAATGAAGTACTAACGACACTCGACCATATGGACACAAGACATTATGTGCATATTCAAACGATCGTTAAAAATATGAAACGTTTTTCACAAAGTGGCTTGGAACAATTAGAACGCGACAAAGAAAGGGCAGAAAAAGCGCAAAGCTTCTGGGCAAGCCGTGCAACCATGAAAGTGATGAGCATTTCAGAGGCGATTCGCTCCATGATTGCGAAAATGAAGCTGAAAAATGAGCGAGGATCTTTTCCACTCGTCAAGCTAAAAGAAGATATCTTACCTAAAAAAGCGGAGGATATTGAGCCCCTACTGAAGCAACATTTTGTAACAGCTATTAACAAAATTACGAAACAATTTGAAACGATTGATGACCATAATCAAGCCTTAGACCAAGAAATAAAACAACTTATTAGTGATGAGCAGATTTTATTTGTATCGCTCAGAAATCGATATCCGGAACTACTCGTCTATAATATGCGAACCGATAATGCCTTTATGTACGGGAAACCACAGAAAGAACATTATTCAACCTGGCAGACCATTAACCAAGGTTCTAAGACGAAATCGGATGGAAGTGGTGGACAAAAGCTTTCAGCCCGAATGGTGATGATGATGATGTTATTATCCGTTAAAAGCGAAACCGATCAAAGTTGGGTTCCATTAGTCTGTGATAATCCGTTTGGACAAGCTGCATCCGCTCATGTCCTAGACCCGATCTTTGCCGTTGCGGAAAAGTTGAAGTTCCAATTCATCGTCGTCACTCCGCCAGAACTGGTAAAAACGGAAATTAGCCAACGATTCCATGCCTATTATAAATTAGACTTCATTCGTGAAAAAGGAAAAGAAATTATTTCAGACACGATTGTTCCAGCCTTTCGGATTTATCAAGGAGAAGAAGTTGTTCAGGTTAAGTAATACAAGGATAAAGTAGATCATTTAAATACAAAAAATCCCATCTTTCATATATGGAAGGTGGGATTTTTATTTATAAGAATAGACAGGAAGTTAAACAAATGTAATAAAGGCATTACACCATATCTGTCTCCTTATATCGTGATACCGCAACGTTCGTTCATGGTATTCAATAAAAAGGGATGAATGATGATGGAGATTACGATACCTGGATATGGAGATATTGAAATAAAAAATTTAGTTCTAGATTTTAATGGAACTTTAGCAAAAGATGGTTCTTTAATCAATGGTGTTGCTGAGTTAATTCAAGTGATTTCTCAAACTGTTAACATTTATGTGATAACTGCAGACACTTTTGGAAGTGTTAGACTTGAAATGAAGGACCTTCCTGTAAAAGTTATACAAATTGAGACTGATGATGAAAGAAACAGGAAACTGGAACTAATCAAAAAACTAGATTTTAAAGTAACTGCTTCGATTGGCAATGGTAGTAATGATGAGTGGATGCTTAAGGAATCAAGATTAGGTATATGTATTATGGGGCAAGAGGGATGCTCGATAAAGGCATTAAAAAATGCTGATCTTGTTATAAGTGATATAAAAAATGCTCTTGAATTATTTATCTTTCCCAATAGACTAATAGCAACATTAAGATTTTAAATGAATCATATGTACTATTTTTCTAATGAAAGATTATACCAGCAGACAAATCGACAAGAATTTTGTTCAGTACACAAAAAGTTTGAAGATCAGCCGATTATTGAAAAACATATACAGAAAGATTTAACTTTTAATAAAACAAAAACGGTTTTTGCCCTAGTAACCTGTATCATAGGCCAATCGAAAGAGAGGAACGTTTTGTTGTTCCCGACTATGGACGATATGTATGAAGGCTCTTTAGCCGTCTCACTCTTTTCTCTTGTTTTCACAAAAAAATAAGCCGTAATCCAGGAAGTAATGGGTATAATCAGTGCTACACCAATTCCTGCACTAAAAATAGTGATCATTTCAGCGCTAAATATTTTTGAATTGACGACTTCTCCAAGGGAATAAGATAAATCTTTAAACCATATAAGTAATGCCATATAGCCTCCAAAGAAGGCGAAAAATAATGTATTCGCACTTGTTCCTAAAATATCTCTCCCAATATTTAATCCAAATGCAAATAAATCTTTCCTGCTAATGAGGGGATGATGATGAAACATTTCATGCATGGGAGATGAAATGGCAATGGCAGTATCCGTAATGGCGCCAATGGTACTCATAATGATCACAGATGCTCCAATTTTAACAAAATCCACTCCAATATAAAGGGAAAATATGCTAAGCTCTTCTGTTTCTTCTTCACCAAAACCCTGAATCATGGCATGATCGGTCACAATGACAATAAAAAAGAGTAGTAGAACAATGGTCAACATAGAAGAAAGGAATGCTGTTTTTGTTTTCGTGTTCACTTCATTAATATAAAATAAATTAATACAACTAATGACTGTACATGCAATCAATGTTAAGAGAATCGGATTAGCCTTTGGAATGGTCATAATGATGATGGTAATGAGCAGTACAGCAAAGTTGAAGAATAATGCAAAAAAGGACCGCGCTCCTTTTTTTCCACCGATCAGGATCATCAATATAAATAAAATGGCTGCCAGACACACTAATACATTCATTTTCTAGCCCTCTTTCGATTAATGAAAAAAATAGAAGTAAATAATCCGATCGGGATCGTTAATACGATTCCAATTCCACCAGCTAGGGCTCGAGCCAATTCCAATGAGAGATTCATGGAAAGGGTAAACATCAATGGAGAAGCATTCTTCAAATACAAAATAAGCATGGGAATGGAACCACTTATATAGGCAAAAAACAAAATATTCGTCATGGGTCCCATAATATCTTTTCCAATCTCTAACCCTGAAGTTTTAAGTGCTTTGTTTGAAATGTGGTTATTTTTTTCATACAGACCAAAAATAGAAGCGGACATGGTAATGGCTACATCCATTACAGCTCCTAATGAGCCCACAAATAATCCTGCCATAAACACCATTCGATAAGGACTCGTTACAAATTGCATTTCCTCATATCGAAGACCTTTGTCAGAAGTGAGCCACATAACCAAATAAGTAATGAACAACGAAATAAAAGTTGCTAGCAGAGTCGTAACGATAGCCGCATATGTTTTTTCATTAAAACCATTAACAAGCAATAAAGAAATGACCGTAAATAAAAGAATACTTATACTGCATATCCATAACAAACTGCTGCCTGCGGTATGAAGATAAACATCCAGTGCATAGGATAACAAAACGGAATTCACTGCCAAACTTATAATAGAAAAGAACCCTTGCTTTTTTCCAACCATCAGTAAGATCAAGATAAATATCCATGCTACAATCAAAACGTATTTATCACGTTTTACGTCTTTTATGGTTCCAGTCAAATATGAATTTTCTTCTGTGTTTGAATCAATCGAAACAAATAATTCATTTCCAACATGATATTCCTGATCATAAGCAGCTGAGGATGAATATTTATTCGTCAAATGAATAAGCTGTCCTTTTTCTTCTCCATTTTTTAATTGAGCAATGATATGTTGTGTGAATAGACGATCTTTATTTTGATACAGATCATTCATTTCGGTTGTATCTTCTAGTTTCGTTTTGATTACTTTGGCTATTGGTCGTTCATAGAATGAATGATTGTGATTGACGAAAAAAACAGAGCCGGCAAAACAAAGTGTGATGATGGTGTACAAAAAAATAGATTTGTAACCCATTTTTTTAAATTTGTTTACTAAAACATTCAAAGAAAATACCTCCAATGATCGAGATGGAATCCCTTATATAACATTTGAACATAGGTTACAGGAATCACTTAAATATGCATGGTCATGTTTTCAAAAAATGGCCATGTATCTGGGTTTTGTTTTCCATAAAATGGTACTATTTATAAAAAATGTAAAAATAAATTGATTTACCCTTTTAATAAACCAAAAACGAAACCATTTAAATTGGCTTCGTTTTGTTTGTTAACCGAAAAATGTATCGTAAAGCAAGAACAAATTCAGCCCGATAATGAGTATAGCGATGAGCCATGCTAAGATCGTTGTCAAACGATGGTTCACTAGTTTTCCCATAATCTTTTTATTGCTTGTGAATAGGATCAAAGGAACTAAAGCAAATGCGATTCCAAACGAGAGGATCACTTGACTGATGACAAGTGCTTTGGATGCATTCACTCCCATTAGAATAATGATTAATGGAGGAGCCATTGTAATGGCTCTTCTCAGATAAACAGGGATGTGTCTTTTAATAAATCCCTGCATGACTACATCACCGGTCATCGTTCCAACCGAAGAACTAGACAATCCTGCGGACAATAATCCAATCCCAAAAAATATGGCTACAGAAGGACCAAGCATGGCACCAAATTGATGAAAAGCAACGTCTAAGTCCTCAACAATTAATCCATTTTTATGAAATAGGGAAGCCGAAACAATTAACATGGCTGCATTAATTCCACCTGCAATAACCATCGCGATAATAATGTCGATCAGTTCAAAGCGAAAGATCTTTTTCCGTTCCATATCATTTTTACCCACAATCCGTTTCTGTGTTAACGCAGAATGAAGGTAAATCGCATGAGGCATAACAGTCGCTCCAAGCATACCAGCAGAAAGTAAAATGCTATCTACCCCTTCAAATTTTGGAGTGAAGAGTCCAAGAAGAATGGATGAAGAATCAGGTTTTGCATAAAAAACTTGAGCACCAAATGCGATCACGACAACAAAAAGCATTCCAACAATCACCGCTTCAAACACTCGAAATCCTCTTCGCTGAATTTCTAAAATGGCAAATGAACCTAACGCTGCGATAATAGCGGATGTCATCATGGGAAGATTGAAAAGTAAATAGATTCCCAGCGCTGCCCCAATAAATTCAGCTAAATCGGTTGCGATAATCACCAGTTCAGCTTGAAGCCATAAAAAAATAGATGTTTTTTTTGAAAATTTTTCTCGGCACATCTCAGGGAGATTTTTCCCTGTGGCAATTCCTAATTTAGCAGACAATGACTGAATCAGAACGGCCATTAGATTAGAGGCGAAAATGACCCATAATAAAGTATAGCCATATTTAGAACCTGAAGTGATATTGGTCGCGTAATTTCCTGGATCAATATACGCAATAGCTGCAATAAAGGCTGGACCTAAGAAAGGAAATAATTTTTTAAGTCCTTTCGATTGATTATTTAAAGAATTGAAAGCTGATTTAGTTAGTGCATGAGTATCAAACATAATATCCACCTTCTTGTATAAATGTTAAAAAGTTGCCCTTGGTAAACTTATTTAGTTGAGTGCAATTATAACCATAAATGACAACCTTGTAAAGTAAATTGTTTTAAAATGTTTAGTAAGATGTTTAAAGAAAATATTGACGATGTAAGTTTAAAAAATCTCACTTCTTATACGGAAAGTGGGATTTTATTTTTACAAATAATGAAATTGCTTAATGGGGTTCGGATTTTAATATTCTTACGACTTTCTTGATAGACTAATTGCTTTTGTTGGATTCTATGGATTAGATGAATAAAGAGAAATAGTTCATTGTAATGCCATCCTTTCTCCTAACCTGAAACTGAATGAAATCTACAGTTCTTAGCTAATATTCCATAGACTTGTGCTATTGTAATAATTTTTCCTATTATTTAGAATAAACAAAGAAAATAAATAGGAAGTGAATTTCGTGATCCAGAAAGTAGATTTCAATTGCTACTATCCTTAAAAGCACTAATTGTTTTCGAGGATGAGTTGCTGGAAATAAAAAGATAATGAAAAATATTTTTTTAAGAGGGAGAGAAGTAAGTGAATATACAACTCGCTGCAAGTCAATTATTGGAAGCAGAAGAAACAAAGAAAGTGATCCAACCTTTAACGGAGTTATATCCTGATATTTCTGTTGATGACGCATATTTTGTTCAATTAGAGCAAATTCGCCGCAAAGTAGAAAAGGGAAGTGTCATTGTCGGGAAAAAAATTGGTGCTACCAGTAAAGCGATTCAACAATTGTTCCAAGTGGATCAGCCAGATTACGGGCATCTATTGGATGATATGATGTTTGTCGATGGTGAAACGATTTCACTACATCAGTATATTCAGCCAAAAGCAGAATTTGAGATTGCTTTTGTGTTAAAAAAAGATTTAAAAGGTCCCAATGTTACGGTCCTCGATGTTGTGGAAGCAACAGACTATATTGTACCAGCTATTGAAATCATTGATAGTAGAATAGAAGATTGGAGAATTCGATTTGAAGACACCGTAGCGGATAATGGATCCTCTGCAGGAGCTGTGATCGGTGGAGAACCAACAAGTCTTGACGGTATTGATTTAACGCATATTGGAATGGTTGTTTATAAAAATGGTGAATTTCTTAATTCAGCAGCCGGTGCAGCTGTGCTCGGTAATCCGCTTCGTGCCGTAGCTTGGTTAGCGAACTCCTTAGGAAAATATGATGTTTCTTTAAAAGCAGGAGAAATGGTCTTATCAGGAGCATTATCGACTGCTGTTCCAATTGAGGAAAATGATACATTTACTGTTGAATTTGCTCATATTGGTTCCGTTTCAGCTACTTTTAAAAATCAAAGTAAAGGAGATAACAAATGATAAAAACAAATATTATCGATCAAATCGCTTATGAATTGTATCAAGCAGAAAAAACGAGAACAACGGTTGGGAAATTTGTTGATCGTTTTCCAGAGTTAGATGCCAATCTCGCTTATCAAGTTCAAGACCGATTGATTGAATTAAAATGTAAAGAAGAAAACACTAGAATTATAGGGCGTAAGCTTGGATTGACAAGTAAAGCAAAACAGAAAATGATTGGTGTACACGAACCATCGTATGGTGTTCTTTTGGAAAGTATGCAGCTTTTTGAAGGAGAACCGGTCTCGATCTCTCCATTTATCCATGCAAAAGTGGAACCAGAGATTGCCTTTGTTTTTCATAAAGAGGTCAATGGTCCACATGTGACGGTTGCAGAAATTTTAGATGCTACATCCTATATTGCCCCAGCATTAGAAATTATTGACAGCCGTTTTGAAAAATTTAGTTTTACACTCGCAGATGCGATAGCAGATAACTCTTCCTCCTCTCGTTTTATTATCGGTGAAAGATTTTATAAGCCAGACCAAGTTGATTTGCGTTTAATGGGGATGGTTTTTAAAAAGAACGGTGAAGTGATTGAGACAGGGGCAGGGGCAGCTGTGATGGGACATCCTGCAAGAGCGATTGCCTGGATGGCAAATAAATTAAGAAAAACAGGTCAAAGCATCAAAGCGGGAGAGCTTGTTTTAAGTGGTGCGATATCCGCATCGGCAACGATTTCCCCGGGAGATTATTTTACGGCAAGCTTTGATGGAATCGGCTCAATTGAAGTTAATTTTACTGAATAATTTAACAGATATGGTACAAGGGGGCAGTTCTCTGATGGGTTTTTTAAGGATATTGGGTAGGGATAAAGTAACTTTTTAACAAGGTGCCTTAGCTTGATGGCATGTGTCTATTTTCATTATATTTGAATAAATTCTAAATAATTTAAAAATACTGAAAATTCTGTTGACATAGCCTATATAATGCACTAATATATAAATTAATTAAATACTAGCGGATGAATATTGTGGGAGAGACTAAACTTTATGTTTAGCACCGAAGGAGCAATCCCTAAAATAAAAGGGTATAATCTCTCAGGTAAAAGGACCACAATAGGACGCATCTCTGGAGAGAGCCATATGCCACCGAAGGAGTTACACTCTCAGGTAAAAGGACAGAGGAAAATAGATGAATATCTATCTTTCCTTTGTCCTTTTTGTGCTGGAGAAAGATAGAAAAATGAAGAAAAGGAGGGTGACTCTATGAATAGTTCTTATTCTACGATCCATTTTCATACGGAATAACATAATGAAGACCGTATTTATTAGCTAAAAACAACTAAAAGTAGTCAACTGAACCCTAAATTTGTATTTTAGAAAATCTTTAGATTTACATCAAAATACTTATAAGCAAGTGTTTAGATTTGTATTTTTCTCAAAAATTGTAAGCGTTTTTATGTAAATAACTGAAATTTCAAAATCAATATAAAACATTTAATATATTACTCTAAATGAATAGAAAGTGGGAAAACATATGCAGGAACAAAAGTTGGAAAGAGGCCTAAAAAATAGGCACGTACAACTCATTGCGATTGGTGGGGCAATTGGAACGGGGCTATTCCTTGGAGCAGGAAAATCGATTCATTTAGCAGGACCATCGATATTATTTGCTTACATGATTACAGGGATCATTTGTTTTTTAATCATGCGTGCATTAGGGGAACTACTACTAAGTAATTTGGGCTACCATTCGTTTGTTGACTTTGTGAGAGACTATTTAGGAGATATGCCAGCGTTTATAACGGGGTGGACATACTGGTTTTGCTGGATTTCGCTGGCAATGGCCGATTTAACAGCCGTTGGTCTTTATTTCCAGTTCTGGTTTCCTGGTGTACCACAGTGGGTGCCGGGTTTAATTGCGCTCGTGATATTGCTTGTAATGAATCTAGCAACGGTTAAACTTTTTGGGGAGATGGAGTTCTGGTTTGCATTAATTAAAGTTATTGCGATTTTAGCCTTAATTGCAACGGGTATCTTTTTCATTATTAAAGGTTTTTCAACTGATGCAGGTGCATCAACTTTTACGAATCTATGGAGTCATGACGGAATGTTCCCAAATGGGATAACAGGCTTTATTCTCTCATTCCAGATGGTTGTCTTCGCATTTGTTGGAATTGAACTTGTTGGACTTACTGCAGGTGAAACGGAAAATCCAGAGAAAGTCATTCCTAAAGCAATCAACAATATTCCGCTTCGGATTATCTTTTTCTATATTGGCGCACTGATTATCATTATGAGTGTATATCCATGGAATGCAATCGTGCCAACGGAAAGTCCATTTGTTCAAGTCTTTTCTGCAGTGGGAATTGTTGCGGCAGCTACAATAGTTAATTTTGTTGTTCTAACATCTGCGGCATCTGCGGCTAACAGTGCACTATTTAGTACAAGCCGGATGGTTTATTCGCTTGCAAAGGAGAAAAATGCACCGGCAAAAATGGCAAACTTAAATAAACGCAAAGTTCCTGCTAATGCATTGTTATTTTCAACTGGGATTGTAGTCATTTCGACGATTTTAAACTATATTATGCCAGAAGGAGTATTTACACTCATTACAAGTATTTCGACTATATGTTTCATATTTGTTTGGGGGATTACGGTCATTTGTCATTTGAAATATCGCAAAACAAGACCAGATTTAGCAGAAGTAAGCAAATTTAAAATGCCGCTTTATCCAGTAGCTAATTACTTGATCCTTGCATTTTTAACATTTGTTATAGTCGTCCTAGCTTTTGCTGAAGATACACGTGTTGCCTTGTTTGTCACTCCTGTTTGGTTTATTATGCTCGTTGCAATTTATAAAACACGGAAAACAAATGTAGTGGATCAAGCAAATCAAGAATCAGTAGTGGAAAATTAAGAATCTATAGAAAAAAATTATGATACTCGAAGTGATTAATAAATATTTATTTAAAAAAGCATTGACTTTTTAGTCTAAACTTATTATTCTGAAAATAACAAAAACTTAATACGCGGATGACTGTTGTGGGAGAGCGCTAGATTTTTAGGCCACCGAAGGAGCAAGTTCCAAAAAACCCTTGGAACAAATCTCTCAGGTAGAAAGAACTACAATAGGACGCAACTCTGGAGAGCGTGTACTAAACACCACCAAAGGGGAAGACTTCATCACTGATGAAGTTAAACTCTCAGGTAAAAGGACAGAGAAGGGATGCTTAAGCTACCTTTCTCTGTCCTTTTTGTGTGCGGAGAACGGTAGCAAGAGTGGATGTTCATACACAAATTTGAAGGAGTGTTAAGGATGAGTTTACAACAAAATGATGTAACCATTTTTGAAGCAATTGAAAAGGAACGAGATCGCCAGCATACAACATTGGAGTTAATCGCATCAGAAAACTTCGTAAGTGAAGATGTTTTAGAAGCAATGGGAAGTGTGATGACAAATAAATATGCAGAAGGATATCCAGGAAAGCGTTACTATGGCGGGTGCGAGTTTGTCGATGTAGCAGAACAAAATGCTATTGAACGTTTAACGAAACTATTTGGTGCTAAATACGCTAACGTACAGCCACACTCAGGTGCAAATGCTAACTTAGCTGTTTACTACTCACTACTTCAACCAGGCGATAAAATTATGGGGATGAATCTTTCACATGGCGGTCACTTAACCCATGGAAGCCCTGTCAGTATTTCAGGAAAATGGTTTGAGATTGTGTCCTATGGAGTAAGAGAAGATACTCAATTAATAGATTACGATGAACTAGAAGCGATCGCGAAAAAAGAAAAACCAAAACTAATTATTGCTGGGGCAAGTGCTTATACAAGAATCATAGACTTTGCACGCTTTCGGAAAATTGCCGATGAGGTTGGCGCAAAATTCATGGTTGATATGGCTCATATTGCTGGCCTTGTAGCTGCGGGTCTTCATCCATCACCGATTCCCTATGCAGATGTGGTGACAAGTACAACACACAAAACACTAAGAGGACCACGTGGTGGAATCATTTTAACAAACGATGAAGAAATCATTAAAGCGATTAACAAAGCTGTATTCCCTGGACTACAAGGGGGGCCGTTGATGCACATTATTGCAGCTAAAGCAGTAGCCTTCAACGAAGCATTACAACCAAGTTTTAAAGAGTATGCCAAACAAGTGATTGTAAATGCACATACACTCGGAGAAGCATTAAAAAATGAAGGTGCAGATCTGGTCTCTAATGGAACAGATAATCATATCGTGCTTCTTGATGTACGCCCATGGAACCTAACTGGAAAAGTAGCAGAGAAATTATTAGAAGAAGCAGGCATTACCGTCAATAAAAACACGATTCCATATGATCCGGAAAGTCCATTTGTTACAAGTGGAATCCGTATGGGAACAGCGGCATTAACTACTCGTGGTATGAAGCAGGAAGAAATGGTAAAAATCGCAAAAGTGATTGCAGATGTTCTTAAGAGCAACGGGGACGAAGAAGTTCTAGAAAAAGCGAAAGAAACAACGAAAGCCATTTGCCAGGCATTTCCATTATTCAATCAACCAGTAACTGTATAAGAAGGGGGAAAAGCAATGGAATTTCAAAGTTGTTTTGACATTATCGGGCCGATTATGGTTGGCCCCTCTAGTTCTCATACAGCTGGTGTTGTATCAATTGGCAAGTTCATTCATGAATGGGTAGGGAGATGTCCTGAAAAGGCTAAAATTGTTTTTTATGATTCCTTTGCTGAAACGTATCAAGGACATGGAACAGATAAGGCACTGATTGGCGGATTGCTTGGATTGGCTACAGATGACACCCGCATTAAACAATCATTAGAAATGGCAAAAGAGTATGGAATGGAATATCATTTTGAGTTTGAAGACCAATGTGATGTTTATGACCATCCAAATACGACCATTGTGACCGTCAACTACGGCCATTTCCAAGTAAAAGTTG
>CAWFID010000010.1:0-35200 GCA_963815765.1 uncultured Bacillaceae bacterium | reverse complement strand
TTTTTGAAGGGAAGAAAGAGTGATTTTGATATTCCTGAGGGACTGCCTTTTTCTTTTCAAATTATGTAGTCTTTGCTAAAATAAAGGTTAAGATAAATAGGCACATAATGGTTTTATGAAACTTGTGTCTTTTTAATTCCCTTTATTGTTTTTTTATCATAATATATGAGTACAAGGTAAAAATAGTATGCAATATGGGTAAAAAGCATAAAGATAAAGGGAGAAAATAGTTTAGTTGTTGTCTATATGGGGGTATTTTTTCCCTTCAACCAAAGCAGGAAGGGAGTGTTGCTATATGGAAATTGAGCGTATTAATGATCATACCGTGAAGTTCTATATTTCTTACATCGATATGGAAGAAAGAGGGTTTGATCGTGACGAAATCTGGTATAATCGCGATCGCAGTGAAGAACTTTTCTGGGAAATGATGGATGAGGTACATCGTGAAGAGGATTTCATGGTCGAAGGACCTCTATGGATTCAAGTTCAAGCTCTTGATAAAGGACTAGAAATTCTAGTTACAAAAGCTCAACTTTCCAAAGATGGTCACAAATTGGAACTTCCGCTACCTGAAGATAAGTTTGGTGATTTATCTGGTGAACATCGAATGGAAGATATTCTAAATTCCCATTTCGACCTACAAGATGATCTGGACTCTAATTATGAAGATTCCATGGATTTTCTCTTAAAGTTTCAAGACTTTGAAGATTTAATTTCCCTCTCAAAACGAAATGGTTTAGATGAGTTGGCAACGAAACTATATTTCTTTGAGGGAAGTTATTATTTATATACAGAATTCTCTGAGGATGAATATGAAGAAAATAAGATTGATACAATATTAAGTGTTCTCCTTGAGTATGGTAGTGAAACTCCGTTGACCATTTATCGGATTGAGGAATACGGTAAAATGATCATGAACTCCGATGTATTTGCTGAAATCAGAAAGCACTTTAAATAACGATACCGATTCCTATGTGGGAATCGGTTTTTTTACACTCTTAGGAAAGCATAAAATTGCAGCACTGGAGAAGTTCGGCGTAGTGGCAATTTCTAGGAAAACAGTATCAGTGCAACTACGCCTAATCATCGCCTTGCAGGCTCACCAATCGGCGAGTTTTCTTTACGAGGGCATCATGCATGAAAAGTCTTACACAATGGCACAATGGATTTTTTTGTTGGAGGTAGAAATGAAAAATACGGTTAAAGTGATTCTTTTTCTCATGATAATCGCTACTATTCTATATTTGATTGATACTTATATGACGAGTATTAGTGGATTATTTGGATATATAAGTATTTTGATTTCTTTGACAGTGATTGTGATCGGATTTGTGATCTTCCTTGAAAATCGTCATCCTACACAAACCTTAACATGGCTTATTGTTTTGGGTGGCTTTCCAATTGTCGGGTTTATTTTTTATCTCTTGTTTGGTCGTAATTATCGAAAGGAAAGGATGTTTCGAAAAAAGTATTTTCTTGATAAACAAACCTTTATGCAGCATGAAGGCGTTGACCCTGTCAGTGAGAGGAAAATTAAACAAGCTGGGACGCATCAAAAAAAGCTCTTTTATTTGGCACAGAAATTAGGGAATAGTCCGATTTCGTTTGGAACCGATACAAAGGTATTAGCAAATGGGGAAGAGACGTTTAAAGCCATACTAGAGGCGTTAGTTGGAGCCGTTCATCATATCCATCTTGAATATTATATAGTTCGAGATGATGAAATAGGGAATAAGATAAAATCGGTTCTTATTCAAAAAGCCCGTGAAGGGGTAAAAGTTCGTTTTTTATATGATGCAGTCGGATCCTGGAAACTTTCAAAGCGATATATTGATGATCTAAAAAAAGAGGGAATCGAAATGGTCCTATTCGGTCCAGTGAAACTTCCTTTTTTGAATAGTAAATTTAACTTTCGTAATCACCGAAAAATTATTGTCATTGATGGAAGCCTGGGGTTTGTTGGAGGACTCAACATTGGTGATGAGTATCTGGGCCGACATGAAAATTATGGCTTTTGGCGTGATACTCATTTGATGTTAGTGGGTGAAGCGGTTCGATCCCTACAGCTCATTTTCTTACAGGACTGGTATTATATGACGGATAAAAGTTTATTAACGTCAGAGTATTTATCTCCGCTCCTAAAGGAAAATGAGCATGGGGGAGTTCAATTGATTGCCGGCGGACCGGATAATGAGCATAGTGTGATCAAAAATATTTTCTTCGCAATGATTACGTCAGCAAGGAAATCGGTTTGGATTGCCTCGCCGTATTTTATCCCAGACGAGGATATATTTTCTGCCCTGAAAATTACTGCTTTAAGTGGAATTGATGTTCGGTTACTTGTGCCGAAGAACCCGGATAAACGGATTGTCTTTCATGCCTCACGTTCCTATTTTCCGGAATTATTAGAAGCAGGTGTCAAAATTTACGAATATGAAAAAGGATTCATGCATAGTAAAATCATCATTGTGGATCATGAACTTGCTTCCATTGGTACATCTAATATGGATATGAGAAGTTTTCATTTAAATTTTGAAGTCAATGTATTCCTTTATAGAACCGAGAGTACAAAAAAATTGGTGAGTGAATATGAGAATGACTTGCATAGTTCCAAACGAATTGATTATGAAGTTTTTCAAAAAAGAAATTTGGGATATCGACTTCTGGAGTCGACATCTCGGTTACTCTCTCCACTCCTATAAAAAATCCGTTCAATTAGGACGGATTTTTTAAATTAAGAGAAGGAATACATTCGATAATAGCGAATGTATTCATAGAAAGGAGAGAGAGTTTATGTTGACTGCTGTCAAAAAAGATGGAACACCGTTTAGTTTGCTGCCGAGGCTCCCAAAGGAGACATTAAGGAGGATACGAGAAGATCAGGAATTTCAATGTCCAGAATGCAAAGAAAAAGTGATGATGAAAATAGGCAGTAGGCGAATGGAACATTTTGCTCATCAAAAAGGTTCATTCTGTGTGGAAAATTATGAAAGAGAATCCGAATACCATTTGAGTGGAAAGTTGCAATTATTTCAATGGCTTGAAAATCAGAAGCTATGTCCAAAGTTGGAACCCTATGATCCTAGTATCCGGCAACGTCCAGACATTGGGGTACTCTATGATCAAAAGAGTTTTGCACTTGAATTTCAATGTTCCACGATTCCAACTGAGTTAATGAGCAAGAGAACCAAGCAGTATCAGAAAAGAAGAATAACACCCATTTGGATTATGGGTGGAAAAAACATTAAACGAAAAGGAGAAAAGAAAATCTCTCTTTCAAACTTCGATTATTTATTTCTAACCAAGAGCCCCTCAGGACAGTGGATGCTCCCCGCATACTGTTCCACTTTAAAAACATTTATCCTCTTACGAAATATAACACCGCTATCCACTAAAAATGCTTTTACCCAATTTTCTATGATCCCCATTCAACAGAATGATTTTGAACAGTTACTGAATCCAACGCCTACTTCTATTTCTTTCAATAGCGCAGATTGGAAAAAAGAGATACGTGCACAAAAGTCAAACATTCATCTACAAGGCTATCATCAAAATGAATTTTTAAGAGAAATGTATCATGCCTCCTTAAACTGTACTCTGCTACCTTCTTTTATTGGTTTACCCGTTCCGAACGCTCCAGTAATTGAAACGGCACCTCTTATATGGCAAGCGTATGTGTTTAAAGACCATCTTCATCAAAAAAAGGCAGGAGAGATCTTAACATTTAGCATGGTTTTTCGTAGTTTTATGCAACACGTTCATAAGTCGCAAATTAAATTGCGTACACTTCCATTAGTCCCTCAAATTAGTCCGACCCTTCCGTTAGCAGAATATCTACATTTATTAGTCCGATTAGGTGTGTTGGAGCTACTAAACCCGAATACTTTTCGCATAAAAAGGAAACTTATCGTACCAGAGCATTTCGTTTTACAGCTCGAAATGGAGGATGCCTTTTATAAAGAATTTGCTCCGATTCTTTTTAGTTGATGATGCAAATGAAAAAGACACTTCTAACATAAACTAAAAGTGTTATCTTTTTAATATGGAAGGGAATTGCGGTAAACTTAGAGAAAATACTATTATCCCTTTTGGGTAATTGAAAGTATGAATGGAGGATTATGATGGCAAATGAAGAAACAGTAAATAAACTTCCGTCAAGAAGTGAGATTGCAGTCGAGGATACATGGAGATTAGAGGATATTTTTGCAAGTGATGAAAGTTGGGAAAAGGAATTTCAAGAAGTGAAGGCACTGATTCCTGCTGTTAAAGAGTTTGAAGGGAAATTAAGTGAAAGTGCAGACATCCTTTATGATGCTTTGCAATATCAGGATCAATTATTGGAGCGGCTGGGAAAATTGTATGCCTACTCTCATATGCGCTATGATCAAGATACGACGAATTCGTTTTATCAAGGTCTGGATGATCGTATGAAGAGCTTATATTCTCAAGCAGCGAGTCAACTTGCTTTTATTGTTCCGGAACTCCTGTCCATCGATGAAGGTAGGTTGAATGGTTTTTTATCTGAGAAAGTAGAATTAAAGTTGTACGAGCATTCTCTAGATGAAATCAATCTACAAAGGCCGCATGTTTTGTCCGCTGATCAGGAAGCATTACTGGCAGAGGCTTCTGATGTGTTTGGAGCATCAGGAAATACCTTTGGAATGTTGAATAATGCTGATCTAACATTCCCGGTCATTAAGGATGAAAACGGAGAAGAAATGGAAGTCACACATGGACGCTTTAGTCGGTTTCTTGAGAGCGCTGATCCAAGGGTACGCCGTGATGCGTTTAATGCTGTTTATGAAACCTATGGGAAATTCCGTAATACGTTTGCTAGTACTTTAAGTGGAAACATCAAAAAGGATAACTTTTATGCACGAGTAAGAAATTATTCGTCTGCACGTCATGCAGCCCTTTCTGAAAATAATATCCCTGAAAGTGTATATGAAAATCTTGTGAGTACGATTAATGATCAATTGCCATTATTACATCGTTATATCAAGCTTCGGAAAAAAGTGCTTGGTTTAAATGAACTACATATGTATGATTTATACACACCGCTTGTGAAAAATGTAAAAATGGAAATCAGTTATGAAGAAGCAAAGGAAATCATTTTAAACGGTCTTGCGCCACTTGGTGAAGAGTATATCGAATGTGTTAAAAGAGGGTTTCGAAAATCGTTGGGTTGATGTTCATGAAAATAAAGGAAAGCGGAGTGGCGCTTATTCATCTGGCTCATATGGAACGAATCCATATGTGTTAATGAATTGGCAGAACAATGTCAATAATTTATTTACACTGGCACATGAGTTTGGTCATTCTGTTCATAGTTATTACACGAGAAAAACTCAAGCCTATCCATATGGAAACTATTCTATTTTTGTTGCAGAAGTAGCTTCAACTACGAACGAATCGTTATTAAATGATTATTTATTAAAGACCATTGATGATGAGCAAAAGCGAATTTATTTATTAAATCACTATTTGGAAGGCTTTAGAGGGACTGTTTTTAGACAAACGATGTTTGCGGAGTTTGAGCATTTAATTCATCAAAAGGCACAAAATAGTGAGGCATTAACGGCTGAGAGTTTAACAAAAGATTACTATGAATTAAATAAAAAGTATTACGGTGTTGAAGATATGATTATTGATGAAGAAATTGGATTAGAGTGGTCTCGTATTCCTCATTTCTATTACAATTACTATGTCTATCAATATGCAACTGGTTTTAGTGCAGCAGCTGCTTTAAGTAATGGAATCTTAACTGAGGGAGCACCAGCGGTTAAACGCTATATTGATTTCTTGAAATCAGGAAGCTCTGATTATCCAATTGAAGTATTGAAAAAAGCAGGTGTGGATATGACAAGTAACAAACCAATTCTAGATGCATGCAAAGTATTTGATGAGAAATTAACAGAGCTAGAACAGTTGTTATAACAAAGAAAAGGAGCTGAACTTTAGCTCCTTTTTGGGATGATCTATAAATCATTCGTTAGAATCCCTTGAATCTCGTTCGATTATTAAAATGAAAGAGGAATAAAAAAAGTGAAATAAATAGGATAGGAGAAGTAATATAGAGTGGAACCAATCTCATTAAACCTAATAATTGCAAGAAAAAGGAAACGGCAAAACATAGAACAAAAAGGATGATCGTTATTTTCTTCAATCCGTTCACCTCAAAAATAGTTTAAATGTGTAACATTCATCACTGATTCTATTCATTTATATGTCTGTAGAACCCATAATAAGACTGTGTTTTTGACAAATATGTGAAATAAAATTCAAACCTATTGTCAGTCGGCATCCTCCATGATATATTTATGGCGTGAAGTTGATCACAAGCAAACATATACCCCTTTGTTTGACCGTGAAAAATTTCTCCCATCCCCTTTGTTCGTATTTAATTTGAAAAGACCTTGCATTTGCAAGGTCTTTTTCGTTGTACTCTTAGGAAAGTATAAAATTGCTACGCTGGAGAAGTTCAGGCGTAGCAATTTTTAGGAAAACAGTATCAGTGCAACTACGCCTCTGTCTTCGCCAATCGGCGAGTTTTCTTTATAAAAAGATCCCATAAAAATGTGTTTTATGGGGAAGGTTTATTTTTATTCTATAAATTTCCAAAATGTTCCATATTTTACGGGGATTTTTTCAACTCGATGTTTTAATTGAAGCTTTTTTAACTCACGTTCAACCTCTTGTATCGTCTTATTATATACAACGGCAACTTCCTTAGAGGCTACCAATTCAAACTGTTTAAGGAATACTTCTAATGGAGGCGGGCTTGATCGAACGGGTTCCTCTTGTAACATTTCTTCAATGATTTGAACATATACATCATATGAATAATGACCAGTGATTTTAATCCCTTCATCTTCAATATTTTCATTAAAGAAAACAAGAGTTGGAATTTCTGTAACTTCCATTTCGGATGTAATTTTCAAGTCACATTGAAATGCTTTCGCTGCACTGTTCGAATGGATATCTGATATAAATTCATTAACATCCAATCCCACCTTTTCTGCGCAAATTCGTAAAACCTCGAATGTAGAAATGTTTTGCTTTTTAAGAAAGACCATTTCCTGTAGTTTCCGTAGGAAGCGAATTCCAGCTTTCCTACCTTGGAGTTCAGCCGCCTTAATGGCAATAGATGCTAAATATGGAGTAGAAATCGGATTATCCAACCATAAGCTTCCATCACATGACATTCCAAATCGACTGGCTGCCTTATCCCATCGTTCTGCAATATGCTCAAAACTGTGATTTTTAGACATATTCAGTGAAGATAAACGCCCACTAATCACATATTTGATCCTAAAATACCTGCCATATTCGATGTGAAGCTTTTTCATGTTCGGTTCTAGAGCCCAGCAGTCAGGAGAAAGTGGATCAATGAACATGTATATTTCAAGTGGCTTATTTTCATTGCAGTGAAAGGGGAAGGAAGCAGTATTGAATGTTAATGCTTCTTGGTTTGTCACAGTCTCTCACCTTTCATTTGTATATTTTCTTCTGTATTAATCATATGTTGGGCCGTCTGGATTAGCCTTGAAAAATAAAAGTCTCTTATTGAACCTGATAAACCTACTTCATTCATGGCTTCTTCCATGCATTGCAGCCACTCTGTTGCTCTTGTTTGTGTAATTTCAAAAGGCATATGCCGTGCTCTTAACATGGGGTGACCATGCTCCTCTGTATACAAAGGTGGTCCGCCTAAGAACTGAGTCATAAATTGTTCCTGCTTTCGAGCTGTTTCAGTTAAATCATCAGGAAAAATGGGAGCGAGATTAGGATGTTTTCCAACAAGACGGTAGAATGCGTGAATCAAATGACTGAGCGTTTCTTCACCTATCGTGTCGTACGGAGTAGGCATTTTCTCGACCATAAATTAAAACCCCTTTAACTTTAGTATGACATCTCATATGAAAATAAAATATCATCATTCACATAATCATAATGCTTGTATAATGCTTAAATAATTTCTCTTCTATTTTAACAAGCAAAATTTTATATCACAAACAAATCGCCTTCGAGGCCAAAAGTAGAAAGGTTTTGATAGCGTGTTTTCATCGTATTATCCATAACAGAAAGGTACGGTTATGTGTGGTTAGGATAAATATCTATTTTTAATGGCTGAAACATAGTTTTGTGTCTCTTCAAAAGGAGGAATTCCTCCATATTTATCAACATTTCCAGGTCCAGCGTTATAGGCGGCTAGTGCCAAATCTGTATTTCCGTTATATTTTTTCAGCATCTGACTTAAATACAGACTTCCACCCAAAATATTTTGCTTGGGATCAAATACATTTTGAACTCCTAGTGCCTTTGCTGTTTTAGGCATAAGTTGCATCAGTCCACCTGCACCTGAAGAGCTAATGGCATTGGGATTAAAACTAGACTCTTGTTGAATGACTGCTTTAATCAGTTTAGCTGGTACTTGATATCTTTCGGATGCTTGTGTAATCAAGTCATCATAGTTTTCGACTGAATTTGAATGCTTAGTCAATTGAATGGGTAATAGTGCAGTTGAAGAAAATAAGTCTCGAGTTCGAGTCTGTGTTGCTGTTTGGGCACTATTTTCAGACGAAATGGAGGGTATGGGTTGTGAACTTTCCCTTAACAGGTTATTGTAAAGATCTGTAAAAAAGGTAGTTTGAGTAGAGTTCGATTTGTTCGCAGCAAAATTTTGCAATGCTTGCAATTCTAACATGATTTTAAATTGATTAACTTCCATTGCAAGTTCCCCTCATCATTCATTATGCTTTTGGCGCTTTTTTTCTTCATAAAAACGTTTAACTTTATTTTCAGATTTTCTAATTGGGATATTTAGTTCTGAAAGTAAGTGTAAAAAATTGGATTCACCACTGTCTCGATTCGACACCTCATATTCTACCTCATAATCTTGGACATTTAAATAGGAACTGAAATCCAAGACTAGTAGTCCTTCTAAATAAGGAAACTCTACTCGATCTGTAACGAGTGAACCGAAATATTGAATAGCCTCCGTATTCACGTTCATTGTTACGATTTGTGCCTTAACGATTCCGTCGATTATTTGACCACCATTAAGAAGGTCATGTGCCTGCCTCTCACTCAATAATTGGTTGGTTTCAAGTAATCCTTCTGGATGAGGTTGCTTTAATGTCATTTCGAAACAACCATTTTTTTCACGAATTCTAAGTGCACATCCATGCACTTTTAAAGCAAAATCCAGTGTATCGAAATAATGATTTTCTTGTTTTACGAAGTCAGAATCCTTTACCTGAAAATGGGATTTTAATTGATTAAATTCCTCTTTCGTTAACATATTTTTAAACTCAATTTCAATATTTTGTGACATCGTTTAGGAGTCCTTTCTAATATGGAATATGAAACAATAAATTCATTGTATTCTTATTATCGCTCTATGAACGGAAGAAGACAATTTTTAGTATAATAGCAGTTGGTATGATAAAATAATAAGGTATTTTGGAAGGAGAGAGTTCATATGAAAAATAGACGTTTAACGGTTAAAAATGTCATTCTAAAAGATGATCATAAGGTACGATTGGAAATAGAAAACAATCAGCCATTGAATGATTGTAAAGCAAGTGGACAGATGCTCGTAGATTCAGATAATCTTTCACTTATCTATTTATTAGAAGAGAAAGATCATTATACATATATTGCGATACCGGATACTGTTTGGTCTGACCTAAAGCACGTTATTGCACAATCACACCCAGTGATCTTAACCAATGGAAGTGAAGAAATTCTACTTACACAGTTTCGCGAAGAATTGATTTACCTTATTGAAAATATTAAAGGGAATAGCAATTATGGAGAAACGATGGTTAGCCTAGTAGAAGTTGTATTTGAATAAGGTGGGATTTATGTGAAACATTGGGAACAGTTTTTATCTCCATATAAACAGGCCGTGGATGAATTAAAAATAAAATTAAAGGGGATGCGACGTCAATTTGAGTTAGAATCCAATCCTTCTCCAATTGAATTTGTTACAGGCAGAGTAAAGCCAATTGCTAGTATATTAGATAAAGCTAGTCAAAAGTCTATCTCACTTGATAAGTTGGAAGAAGAAATGCAAGATATTGCCGGACTTAGAATGATGTGCCAGTTTGTGGACGATATTGAAAAGGTAGTCGAACTGCTTCGTAAACGAAATGATTTTGAAATTGTAGAAGAGCGCAATTATATATCACATAAAAAAGCAAGTGGCTATCGATCCTATCATGTGGTGATTCGTTATCCGGTCCAAACGATTAATGGTGAAAAGAAAATATTGGTTGAAATCCAAATTCGTACGTTAGCGATGAATTTCTGGGCAACGATCGAACACTCCTTGAATTATAAATATAAAGGTCAGTTTCCTAAGGATATTCAAATGAGATTACAAAGAGCGGCAGAGGCTGCTTTTAGTCTTGATGAAGAAATGTCACTCATCCGTGGAGAAATTCAGGATGCACAAGCGTTTTTTAATCGAAAAAAGGAAAGTCAACAAAAACCTGGAAGTTAAAAGCTGAAAAAAGGGGAGCATAGAAGGATGAAATTTGCTATCACTTCAAAGGGAGATTCCAGTTCCAATAACTTAATGCATAGAATCAAAATGTATTTACTTGATTTCAATTTAGTCTACGATGAGGAGCAACCAGAAATTGTCATCTCGATCGGTGGAGATGGAACGTTACTTTATGCCTTTCATCGTTATAGTAGTCTACTTGAAAAAACAGCCTTTGTTGGTGTTCATACAGGTCATCTGGGATTCTATGCTGATTGGATACCCGAAGAAATTGAAAAATTGGTCATTGCGATTGCCAAGACTCCCTTTCAAGTTGTTGAATACCCTTTGCTTGAAGTCATTATTCGGTATCAGCATGGAGGACGTGAATCCACCTACTTGGCATTAAATGAATCGACAGTCAGAGGGGTAGAAAGGACACTTGTGATGGATGTAGATATTCGTGGACAGCATTTTGAATGTTTTCGTGGGGATGGTTTATGTGTGGCCACACCTTCAGGAAGTACTGCCTATAATAAGGGGCTAGGTGGAGCCATTATACACCCGTCGATTTCTGCTCTACAGGTGACAGAAATCGCATCGATTAACAATCGTGTATTTCGGACGATCGGCTCTCCACTTATTCTTCCAGGGCATCACACCTGTGTGCTAAAACCGACAAACCAGACTGATTTTCATATCACGATCGATCATTTAAGTTTATTACACAAAGATGTGAAATCCATTCAATTTAGGATAGCAGATCGGAAAATACGATTTGCTCGTTATCGTCCTTTTCCTTTTTGGAAAAGAGTACATGATTCATTTATTTCGAACAGATCAATTCGCCTCGAGGTTATCATTCAGCGGGTTGAAGACCATGCTAACTAAAGGGAGCTTCTTCTAGAATGAAGTAAAGGGAAGATCAATAGGAGCATTATTTATGTCAAGCTTTATGCTGCAATGGGAAATCAACTCTATTGATGCCGGCATATCGGTCAAAGAGTTTTTAAAAAAACAACAGATATCAAAAAACGCTTTAACGGATATTAAGTTTAATGGTGGCAGTATTACTGTAGAGGGCAAGAGGTTACTGTCCGTTATGGTTTAAAGCAGAATGATCATCTTACTGTTCAATTTCCAATTGAAGAACCTAGCCCAGGTTTGGTCGGAGAAGATATTCCAATAGAGGTTATTTATGAGGATGAGGTACTGCTTGTTATTAATAAGCCATCTGGAATGAATACGATTCCTTCAAGAGAGCATCCATCAGGAAGCCTCGCCAATGCATTAATAGGGTATTTTCAAAAAATAGGACTACAAGCAACGACTCATATTGTGACAAGGCTTGACCGAGACACATCAGGACTCGTCTTGGTTGCTAAATACCGTTATTTTCATCATTTGTTCAGTGAGCAACAAAAGTCTGGAGCGATAAAACGGACGTATACAGCGTTGGCTGAAGGTCAATTAAATGAATTGAGTGGTGTCATCGAAGAACCAATTGGCAGAAAAAAGGATAGTATTATTGAACGGGAAGTACGGCGTGATGGCCAGTATGCATTAACACGCTATCAGGTATTGAAAAGATATCCACAGTTTACGCTGTTGGAACTTCATCTTGAAACGGGAAGAACGCACCAGATTCGTGTGCATCTGTCCTATCTTGGTCATCCCTTACTTGGAGATGATTTGTACGGAGGGAAGGTTGAATGATCTCAACCGACAGGCACTGCATTGCTCTCGATTATCTTTTTACCATCCCTTTAAGCAAAAGACGTTTGAATTTACATCAGAGCTGCCAGAGGATCTGACAGAATTGCTAAAAGGATTGTGAAAGGTCCATCCCACAATGATAGTAGAAATAACAACGTAATGATCACTTAATTTCTTTAAAGAAAAGTGAAGGCTGGCTATGAACCAGCTTTCACTTTTCAAGTTCGCGAAACTTTTCAGGGACATAGGGCATTGTAGAAGAAACAGAGAGAATGTCTAGTTCAGGATAGCGGAGGGAGGATAACTTTCCGCCAAAAACAGCTCCTGTATCAATATTAAAGGTATTTCCCACTTTTCTCACTTCTTTTACAGGAGTGTGACCGTATATAATATAGGCATCTCCTTTATATTCCAATGCCCAATCTTTTCTGACAGGCGAACCATCCTCATGTTTTTCACCTGTAATGTCTCCATAAAGGACAAACGTTTTCACCCGTGAATTTTGCTTTCCAATTAATTCTTCACTAATCCCAGCGTGGGCAATGATCAGATTACCGCTATCTAGGACATGGTATAAGGGAGCATTTTCATATAATTGAATAAACAATCTTCGTACTCTTTGTTGTTCTTTTCTTTCAAGAGCGTCGAATTCAGCTACCGTTGTTTCCAGACCATGAGTAATTTGAACTTTATTCCCTAAAAAGTAGCGATAAAGTTTATTGCAGTGATTCCCTGGCACATAATAGGCTAAATCCTTTTGAATTAATGTGTAAACCGTTTGAATAATTTTTAATGATTGTGGTCCTCGGTCTGTCAAATCCCCGACAAAAGCAAGCTTTCTGCCTTTAGAATGCACCGGATACCCACTTTTCCAACTATAATCAAGCTTTGTAGTTAGTTCGTAAAATTCATCATAACAACCATGAATATCACCCACTATATCTACTTTCATGACGATTACCTCCTAAAATCATTAAAGGCTTTGTGAAAATGAAACTTTAATTGGTTTGATATAAGGTGAATGCTTAATCAGAGTATTACCTAAAAATACTAATTCTAAAAGAATATTATTTATTAATTGTAATATGAGTACACTTATGCTACATGTTAAATAGAACGTTTTGATATTTATGATAGGGAAACATTCAAATAAAGAAATATAACTGATAAGTATTCTAAGGAGGAAATGTATGGAGCATGGCATGTCTGTCACATCTTTATTGATTGTTATTTTAGTTGCTTTTATGACACCGATTATTTTGCATAAACTCAAGTTGAATATCATTCCTGTTGTGGTCGCAGAAATATTAATGGGTCTTATTATTGGAAAAAGTGGTTTGAATCTTGTAGAAACAGATATGTGGCTTGAAACACTATCTTCTCTTGGTTTTATTTTTTTAATGTTCTTAAGTGGACTTGAAATTGATTTCACGGCATTTTCCGGGAATAAAAAACGAGTAAAGTTACCGAATGGAAGGCTTGAACCCAATACCTTCTTAGTAGCAACCGTTATTTTTGCAGGTATATTTATCGTTTCACTCGGTTTATCTTATTTATTTGTTCTTGCTGGTTTTATTGATAATGCTTTTCTTATGACATTAATTATCTCTACGATATCACTTGGTGTTGTGGTGCCTACTTTAAAGGAAGCCCATCTGATGAAAACAGCGATTGGGCAAATTATTTTGCTTATTGCGGTGATTGCTGACCTTGTAACCATGATCCTTTTAGCGGTATTTGTATCGCTTCAGGATGGTGGGAAAGGAAATACATGGTTATTACTGATTTTATTTGTTTCAGGTATTCTCCTTTATTTTCTTGCAAAACGATTTAAGAATCGTACCTTTTTAGAATCCATGTCAACAGGTACCGTTCAAATCGGAACACGAGCTGTATTTACCTTAATTATCGTGCTTGTGGCCATTTCTGAGACGGTAGGGGCGGAAAATATTCTGGGTGCTTTTCTTGCCGGTGTTTTAGTTTCTCTATTGTCACCGAATCCTAATTTGGTCCATAAGCTAGATTCATTTGGTTATGGATTTTTAATTCCTATTTTCTTTGTGATGATTGGCGTAGATTTGGATGTTTGGTCATTATTTGGGGATCGTAAATTGCTGCTTCTTATTCCCCTTATGTTAATTGGCTTACTTATTTCAAAGTTGCTTCCTGTATATTTATTAAAGATTTGGTATGACAAAAACACAGTAATCGCATCTGCCTTTTTACTAACATCTACTTTGTCGCTCGTAATTGCGGCAGCTACAATTGGCGAAAGGCTGGGTGTGATCACAAAGGAAATGAGTGGGACGTTTATTTTAGTAGCGGTTATTACGTCTGTTTTTACACCGATTGTGTTTAAAAAGGTGTTCCCATTTGAAACGGAGAATATGAAGAAAACAAAGATCGCTTTTATAGGCGCAAACCAGTTCACCTTACCCGTTTATTCCGAACTGAAATCGGGTGCTTATGAGTCGACCCTTTATCATACGAAACAAGAGAAGAACGAGCAGTCTACTTCTGATTCGTTATTTGAAATTGTTGGATTAGCAGATTATTCAATAGAATCCTTGGATAAAACGGATGTGTATGAAACTGAAATTGCCGTTGTCTCAACTGGAGACGAGACCATTAATTCTACCCTTGGAATCCTATTGAAGGAAAAAGGGGTCGAGCGGGTGATATGCCGTGCAGAAAGTCCACAGATAGAAGAAAGCTTAAAGAAAAATGGAATTGAAGTATTTTCAACACTCCTATCGACAAAAACGTTGCTGCGTGCATTAATTGAATCTCCGAATGTGATGAATATCTTAACAAACCAAGAATCATCATTATATGAAATTCACTTATTGAATAGCCGGTATGAAGGGGTGACATTACGTGAATTCCCCTTTACAGGTGATGTCATCTTTGTTCGAATATTCCGGGGGCAGGACTCCATCGTTCCTCATGGAGAAACCGAACTTCATTTACAGGATCGCTTGATCGTAACAGGTACTAAGGAGTATGTAAAAGCAATTGAAACAAGAACTACAATACGGAAGTCAATTTGATCGGTAGTATATCTTTCCCTTTTCGGTAAATTGTGGTAAAATTAGGACTAGGTACTAATGACTGTTGATAATTATGGGGGTAACAATATGACTTTAAGTTTGGCTGGAAAGACATTTGTTGTAATGGGAGTGGCAAATAAGAGAAGTATTGCTTGGGGAATTGCTCGTTCTTTAGATCAAGCTGGAGCAAGATTAGTTTTTACATTTGCAGGAGAACGTCTAGAAAAAAATGTTCAGGAATTAGTGAGCACTTTAGACAATCAGGACTCACTCGTTCTACCTTGTGATGTCACAAATGACGAAGAAATTTCTAAATGTTTTAAGGCAATCAAAGAAAAAGTAGGTACCATCCATGGAGTGGCACACTGTATTGCATTTGCTAATAAGGAAGAGCTTGAAGGCGAATATATGAATACAACACGCGATGGTTTTCTATTAGCACAAAATATTAGTTCTTACTCGTTAACGGCTGTTACAAAAGAAGCAAGAGGGTTAATGACAGAAGGTGGAAGCATCGTGACGCTAACCTATATTGGTGGAGAACGTGTGATGCAAAATTACAATGTCATGGGTGTAGCAAAAGCGTCACTTGATGCTAGTGTTAAATATCTAGCGGCTGATCTTGGTAAGGACGGAATTCGTGTTAACTCGATTTCTGCTGGACCTATTCGCACTTTATCGGCAAAAGGTATTGGGGATTTCAATAAGATCTTGAATATTATTGAAGAAAGAGCTCCACTTCGTAGAGCGACAACACCTGAAGAAGTAGGCGATACAGCTGTTTTCCTTTTCAGTGATATGGCAAGAGGAATAACAGGTGAGAATATCCATGTGGACTCTGGCTATCATATTTTAGGTTAAACATAACAAAGAACTCATTTATAAAAGTTAAAAAGATGCATTTTCTTTTTGGAAAATGCATCTTTTTTTGTGTGAAAAAAGATGCTCGTTGAAAAAAGTTAGAAGGGTTATCCTAATTTGAGTTTTTTATAAGAATAAAGAAACTATAGGAATTTTTTGCATACAAATATAGGTAGATTCACTAGAAGGAGGAGAACTGCTATGTCTGTTAATAAATCACGTGAGCCGCTCCTTTATATACATCAACCAGAATTTGCATTTCCAAAAGCTGAGATGCAACATACCTATGTGGTTAGAAAAGCGGAACGTAAGAGTGAAAAGCCGGTATTCATGCCAAGGACAGAAGAAGAAAGTACAGCGAATCAGAAGTTAGAATCTAATCACAACGTTTCAACACAAGAACATGCAGTCAATAGCAAAAAAACAGAAACGAAAGAGAAGAGTAAGAGTTTGTCCAACACAGGAGTGGATGAGGGAGAACGTCAGTCAACGATTCAAAATGAAGATCTGCCTTCATCCTCTATCCAGGATGTGATTCATCAATATCATAAGCAGGATCAAAACGATGTTCCATCCACCAAACCAATGAGAAAAAAACAGTCCAATTCATTCAATCGGGTGAAGAGCTTTAAAGAAATGAATACAATTGAACGGCTGACCTACTTAGTCCATTTTCCTAAACTTTTACCTCCTGTACCATGTATTTTTGTGACAAAAAGCCGTTCGGTTAAAGGATTTTTAGTGAAAAAAACCGATGAATCCATTGAAGTTAAACAGTTTAATGAAACAATGATGCAAATACCGATTGGGGAACTTATCGAAGTAAAAATGATTGGTCTGAAGTAATCAGAGTGGACACTTCGTATATATGTAGAAAAGCCAGCAGGAAACTGCTGGCCTTATAATGGATAAGAGTAAACAAACATTTTCTGAACAGAGTAAGTCATTTAGCTCTAGTTGATATTAGATATTGAGTATAGCCAATAGCGAGCTTTACACATTTTTCTTTATTAGTCACAGATGTCAAGATCTACGTCAGCGATACATTGAATTGCACAGAAGCAGTTTAGGTCAACTGTAATGCAATCATTTGTAGCTTCAAAACCAGCTAAATCACAAAATGTTGATAAGTCAATGCAGCAATTTTTAACCATGTTTAGCGTGCTTACTGTCGTACCATTTTTTTCGATTGGACGAAGTACGCGAAGTGTTGCGCAGCAGTTGTCAAAAATATCTTCTACACGGAAAAAGATTGAAACGCAACCTACACAGTCAACGCTTTTGAAAAATGCGTGGAATGGTGATCCGTCCGCTGTTTTTAAAACAAAAACCCTTGTATCTGCATTTTGTCTTGATGCTGGGGATACAAGTGATCCAAGTGGCTCAAGAAAACAATTTGAAGGACATTCACAATTGTCTTCTGCATTATCCTGAATATCTTTAATAGCACGAACAACTTCACACACACAACCTTTATGATCTCTAATATCTAAAACATCATCGTTTCCTTTTTTTCCACAACCCATAATGTTTTCCTCCTTGTTTATTTCTTTAGTATTCCTACACTTATAAGATATTGTAGGAGGGCTATTTGGGTAACGGACAAACGCCTTGTTTTATAAAATTGGGCTTTTCATACGATCGAAAGTGACTTCCCTAATCCAATAAATGAATTGTTCCGAATGGGCAAATAAAGGTAAAGAAGGTGCGAATGAATGGATATTGATTGGTTTATGTTCCTCCTGTTAGGATTATCCTCCTTCCGATTAACACGTTTGTTGGTTTTTGATCGAATTACTGCTTTTATGCGTGATCCGTTTTTGGATGAAATGGAAGAAATTGATGAGTATGGACAAAAAGAAACATATCTTATTCCTAAAGAGGGAAAAATAAAGGGTTTTATAGGGGAATTACTTAGTTGTTATTGGTGTACAGGTGTCTGGTCCTCTATTGTATTATGCTCTTTTTATATGCTTTATCCAACTTTAGCTTTTCCGATACTATTAATCCTTGCTGTTGCGGGGTTAGCAGCTGTTATTGAAACCCTTATTCAAATATGGCTTTGATCCATAACAACTTAGTGAAAATAGGCGATTGATTGACACAAGCCATTTATTCTCACATAAAATAATGTAAGGACGAAAGAACAGAACATTTTGTGATGGAGGATGGAATCATGAATCATAACGGAAAAAAGTCAACGTCACCTATAAATTTTAAAAATGCTAGCACAAATTCTCCTAAAACAGCCGTTAAGAAAAAAGGTTGTGGGTGCGGGAAAAAGTCATCTCATTAAATTTGTTTATTATTTTACGTCAATATAGGGATAAATGATTTAAAGATAGAAAGCACGGTGTCTGTTGCCTAGCAGATGCTGTTTTTTTATTATGAGATCATTTTAATCTTAGGGTTGGAATTGGAAAATAATAAAGTTGTGGAATCGCATCATAATTTAGTCAATTAAGAAGAAAATAAGTAAAAAGTTAGAAGAATTTTTTACATAGGAAGGGTAGAAAATGAATAGAAAAAAAACGGTGTTATATATGTATCTTTTCATTAGTATAGTGGCCATTATGGTGGGGTGTAATTCAAATGAAAAAGACGAAAAGCAAGCACAATTATCGTTGATTAACCAAATAAATCCAACCCCGATTAATTTAATGTCACAACCAACAAAAGGGTCATCTAGTAAGAACATTAAAGAAGATGTTCAATCTATTGATTCCATTTATGATGTTGCGGTGATTAGAGGAAAAGATAAAACACTTGTAGCCTACAAGGTTAAGCATTTGAAGAGATTTCATATGAAGGCAATTGAGAAAGAAGTTAACGCTATACTGGAAGAAAAGTATCCAGACGAAGATTTTACTGTTTCTAGTGACTACAAAATCTTTTTAGAAGCTATCCGATTAGGAGACAAATTGAAAGATCCTAAGTTTCCTAAGGAAAAAGCCAAAAAGGAATTAAATCGAATCATTGGACTTAGTAAGGAAATGAAATAGGAAAGGAGATTCATGATGGGGAAAAAGAAGCAAATGCAGAAAAAGACTCCAGAGCAACAACAGTATGAGCAACTTCAACAAAAACATGAAATCAAAAGACCAGTGTTAAAAAATTGCCTAAAAGCCTTCCTGGTTGGAGGAATCATTTGCGCGATTGGACAAGGTATTAATTACTTTTATATCTATTTTTTCGATTTTACAGAACAAACAGCCAGTAATCCGACCGTCGCGACACTCATATTTATTTCGATGTTATTAACAGGATTTGGTATGTACGATCGAATTGGTCAATTTGGTGGTGCGGGCAGTGCGATCCCCATAACAGGTTTTGGAAATGCAGTCATTTCCGCAGCGATTGAGCACCGTTCAGAAGGCTTTGTCCTTGGTGTTGGTGGTAATATGTTTAAACTTGCTGGTTCGGTTATTTTATTCGGTGTTTTTTCAGCCTTTCTCGTTGCCTTAATCAAAACCATTCTTGTCATATGGGGGGTTATCTGATGCAAGTTGGCAAACAATCATGGGTATTTCAAGAACGCCCTGTTATCGTAGCAACTGGGGTTACAGGTGGTCCATTTGAAGGAAATGGGAATTTGGCAAAGGATTTTGATATTTTTTATGATGATTTATGGATGGGGAAGGATTCGTATGAAAAAGCACAAAGGGTTCTGCTTGAGGAAGCCATTCAAACGGCGATGAACAAAGGAAAAGTCGAAAAAGAAGATGTACAATTTTTATTTGCGGGTGATTTGATCAATCAAATCACACCATCAAGCTTTGCGGCTCGAACGGCTCAAATTCCTTATTTCGGTTTATTTGGGGCATGTTCAACTTCAATGGAAGGACTTGCACTTGCTTCTTTTATCATCAATTATCATGGAGCAGAGAACATACTAACAGGTGCATCTAGTCATAATGCTTCGACAGAGAGGCAATTTCGCTATCCTACTGAGTATGGAGGGCAGAAGCCACCTACTGCTCAATGGACGGTCACAGGTGCAGGTGTTGCACTTCTATCTGTAAATAAAAATCAGTCTAATCTTCCTTTCACTACATCGGCAACCATTGGAAAAGTGATCGATATGGGGCTTAGCGATCCCTTTAACATGGGGGGAGCGATGGCACCGGCAGCTGCCGATACGATTATGGCGCATTTTAGAGATAGAAGGATTGATCCATCTTATTACGATCTAATTGTGACTGGGGATTTAGCAAAAATTGGGCGAGAAACGGTGTTGGAGTTATTGGAAAACAGTGGATTAAAAATGGATCCAGAACGATTTCTTGATTGTGGTCTTCTTATATATAAAGAGGATCAACCGGTCCAAGCTGGTGGAAGCGGAGCGGGCTGTTCGGCCACTGTTGTTTATGGACATTTGCTTAATCAAATGAAACAAGGAAAATATAAACGTATTTTGGTTGTGGCAACGGGTGCCTTACTATCTCCGCTCACATTTCAACAAAAGGAAAGTATTCCATGTATTGCCCATGCTGTTTCGATCGAAATTTAGGGAAAATCAGATGAATAAAGGGGGGCAAAGTTATGTTGCCTATGTTTTTTTGGGCATTTGTAGTTGGAGGGTTGATTTGTGTAGTGGGACAATTATTATTTGATGTAGCCAAATTAACACCCGCTCACACATTAAGTTTATTGGTTGTGATTGGAGCTGTATTGGATGGTGTTGGATTATATGAGCCCTTCGTAGATTTTGCTGGAGCGGGTGCAACGGTTCCAATCTTGAGTTTTGGAAATTCGCTTGTTCATGGGGCGATGTATGAAGCCGAACAACATGGATTAGTGGGGGTTTTGACCGGAATGTTTGAAGTAACAAGTGCTGGAATTTCAGCCGCTATCGTATTTGGATTTATAGGGGCTTTTGTTTTTAGGCCGAAGGGATAATTCATCATTTTAGTTTCATACCTGAGTAGCTTGCCATCACCATTTTATGTTCATTTACATATGTTATTAATGAGTTCAGTATAAGTGAGGTGAACAAATATGAGCTGTGGATATGGTGGAGGATACGGCAACCAAGGTTATGGTGGTGGCAACACTTTTGTATTGATTGTTGTATTGTTTATTTTATTAATTATTGTTGGTGCAAGTTTTTATTAAGTTTAAGAAGTAAGTGAAAGTCGCTCAGGTAAAATGAGCGGCTTTTTATGTGTATATAAAAAGACCACTATCACCTTTTTTGCAATCTCTCATAGTATATACAAGTAATAAAGAGGGAGGCATCATTAAAGGATGGATAATTTTTTCTTTAAAAATGTTGAGCAAAAAACAGGCGTTAATATGAAGGATATTATGGATTTAGCAAATTCGTTGCAAAATGCCAATTTTAAAGATGAAAAAACAGTACGCCACGTGATTCAACGCGTCTCAAAAATTGCAAACAAACCTGTTTCAAAAGAAACGGAAAACAAAATTGTTCAATCGATTGTGCAAGACGGAAAACAACTTGATATAAATACGATTTCAAATATGATGAATAAGAAGTAATAGAACCTTATGAATGGGTTCAATAGCAAAAGCTGTCTCCTGCTATAGGGGACAGCTTTTTTAAGGGGAGAAGTTCTATTTTTATGTGTGAAAAATGATTTATTTTTATTCCAATCAAATTTAGAACTCATTAATGTCGTAGAGGTGCTAGTAAACGTGATGCATGGACTTTTTTTCCACGAAGATGTTGCGGAACGGATAAGTAAAGCTTGTCCTTCGCTCTTGTTACGGCTACATATAATAATCGGCGTTCTTCCTCAAGTGGCTGACTGTCACCTTCACGTAGTGATTCGAGTGCATAATCATGTGGAATACTGCCATCCACGGTTCCAATGAGATAGACAATTTTATATTCTAGTCCTTTTGCCCGGTGAATGGTACTTAAGGTAATGGCATCTTGTCTATTTTTACTTTGCTTTTTGATTTCTTTATTCATAGCAGCCATATGTTCTGTATGGTCAAGAAAGTCATGAATCGATGTGAACTTCTTTGCAGAAACCTTGAGATCCCGTAAATCATCAGAACCTTTATCTAATTTATTGCCTTCATTTCCACGTTTTTTGAGAAAATCTCCGAATCCAAGTTCTTTTTCAATCTTTTCAATAGCCGCTACTGGTGTTAAGGAGTGGACAGAGCGGATAACCGGCTCCACGTTCTTAAGTTTTCGTTCTTGAAAGGAAAAACCTGTTTGAATATGTTTAAGACATTCAAGTAAAGTGCAATCCTTCATGATACTTTCCGCTTTTACATCACGTAAAACGCTTTGTTTAAGAAAAAGGGCTGGAAGGATGTTTCCCATTGCAGATGGGTCATCTTCATTTACGCTTAGTTTTAAAAACGAAAGCATGCTTTTTACAATAAATCGTTCATAAAAGGATTCTAAATCCTGATCAATTTTAAAAGGCAGATGAGAAGTAGAAAGTCTTTCAAAAATCGCTCTGCTTCCCGTGTTCGTCCGAAATAAAATGGCAAAGTCAGATGGCATAGCACCCGTAGCTATTTTTTCACTTATATCGGTCACGATCATCGTTGCTTCTTCCTCTTCGTCATCTGGAAAAAATAACACTGGTTTTTCATCACTCGTAAACTGTGCTTGCATTTTTTTGGGACGTCTTTGTTTATTTTGAACGATGATCTTATTTGCTGTCGACACAATTGGGTGGGAAGATCGATAATTTTCATCTAGTATGACTACGTCAGTATGAGGAAAATCCTTTTCAAAATCTCTTATATACTGTGGGTCACTTCCACGAAATGCATAAATAGATTGATCATCATCCCCAACCGCACATACATTTTTTGTTTTTGCAGACAACATTTTAATCAGTTCATATTGAACTTTATTGATATCTTGAAATTCATCAATTAAAAAATGCTGAAAACGATTTTGATAGCGTTCCAATAGTTCTGGTTCATCTCGGAACATTTGGTAACAACCGCACAACATATCATCAAAGTCAAAAAGATCATGTTGGTTTTTATATTGTTCATACCGGCTATACAAAAAGGCTGCTTTTTCCTCCCAATTGGTACTAGGTTTTACATCTTTAGGCGAAATAATGGAATTCTTCCAGAATCCAATCTGTTGTAATGCAGCGTCATAGGCAAATTCTTTATCATCTAGTTGAAGCTCTTTTCCCGCCTCTTTAAGAATTTGTCCACGTTGCCACTCTTTATTTAATAGAAGGTTTCCATTCCATTTTTGTGGATAATGGTGAGAGAGTATTCGATAGAACAGACTATGAAATGTACCTGTTACGAGTCTATTGATCTGTGCACGATTTACGTTTGGATAGTTTATTAATCGAGATTTCATTTCTGAAGCTGCCTTGGCTGTAAAAGTCACAAGCATAATTTGATTAGGTTCTACTTTTTGCTCGGATAGGAGAAAAGCAGTTCTTGCTGTTAAAACTCTTGTTTTACCACTCCCTGCACCTGCAAGAACGAGTAGAGATCCATTTGGATGTACGACGGCTTTTGCTTGGTTAGTATCTAAATATATTTGAGCATTATGTAATGCTCGGATATATGGAAAATGAATACTTAGGGTTTCAGTTTTATTATCAGCGATAAAGGGCGGTAATGGTTTGACAACCTTCGCTGATTTAAATGAATGAACAATATGATTGTCACTAGTGGATGTTATCGACCTTGATTGAGGGAGTTGAAATCCATTGATTTCTCTACTATTACTAATTGCAGAAACTGGAGTTTGATTGATGTCTCCGTCCTGACAAGCAGGTTTTTTTGTGATCTTATGTTCAAAATGAGGGTCTTTATCGATCCCTAGAAAGAGTACTACTGTTTCAGAACAAACGGGACATTCCAAAAGTCCTTTTTTGCCCTCGTCATGTAATTGTTGATAGGAGGAGCGATTCAATCGGTCTAAATGAAGAATCTCATTTCCTTTTTTTGCTGTTTTCATAGTTAACTTCTCATCCTTTAATAAATCTTCAAAATAAGATAGTTTTAATCATAACATAGCTTAGAAGATTTTCGGCAAATAAAAAACTCCCAGTAGAGGAGTTTTTGCTTAAATGGTTCTCAACATGGATCGATGCGGAATCCCAGCTTCATAAAATTCATCAGATACAATTTCGTAACCTAATTTACTGTAAAAGGGAATGGCATGTGTTTGCGCATTTAACTTTAATTGTTGGATCCCTTGCTCTTTAGCAAATGATTCGATGCTCTCCATTAAAGATTTACCGGCACCTTTTACCCTTGATTCTTTTAATACGCATATCCTCTCTACTTTTCCATACCCATCAACAAGACGTAAACGGCCAGCACCAATAGGGGTTCCTTCCTGATAGAGCACAAAATGTGTTGCTTCCGCTTCTAGATGATCAATTTCTTCTTCCATTGGAACCTTTTGTTCATCTACAAATACAGTTTTCCGTACTTTGTATGCATCTTTTTGTTGTTGATCATTGCTGACAATTTTAATTTCAAGTTCTTTGGTGTTCATTGCATTAATCCTTTCTAAAACAGAATGTTTCATATACGGTCCATGAGCCATTTTCAAGTTGATATAAAAGATGAAAACGGTCAATCGTATCCTGTTGGTTTAATTGTAGCATTTGTAAAGTGCCAAATACATCAGAGTGTTCATCATTGGACAATTCTTGACCAATCGTAATATGGGGTACAAATAAATGTTCGTGGACATAGTTCGGAATAAGTCCCATTATTTTTGCGTGCAAATCTTCCAAATTATTTTTAGGCTCAATCTTCATATAGATGACATGATTAACCGGTTTAAAAGAGCTAAATTTTCGAATGTTGATGTCAAAAGGAGTAGTTTGATCTGAAACTTCATGAAGGGTTTGAACGATTTTACTGATCTGTTCCTGTGTTGCTTCGAACCCATTAATGAACATGATATGTGGAGGTATGAATCCGTAGTGCGGGTCGTATCGTTTTCGATAAGAATTGGCCAAATCTTGCAAAGGCTTTCCAGGGAAAATGACAATACTGTACCTCATAATTTCATCTCCAATATGAAAGTTTCAGTTTTATGTTGATTATACACCAAATGGTACCCATTGAATGAAAAGAAATATAAAAAAGCAAATAATTATTATCGACTTTTTTCAACAGTATCCTTAATCATTTATTATTATTTTAAAAAAATATCACAATGCTAAAAAACTTTGATCCATAAGGGTTGTAAGTGCTATCATGGACATTTGTGTGCTAGTGAAGGATTGCGAAAATTAAAATTTCTACTTTACAATAATGTCGAAATATACTTAAATAAGAGTTATCTATACAAAAGACCAAACAATATAGGGGGAAACAAAATGGCTAAGATGTTTAAAAAACCCTTTCTATTTCTTGTTGCTTTAATGCTCTTAACATTAACAGCATGTGGTAGTAATGGTTCAAAAAGTTCAGAAGAAAAGACGAATGATGGCGGAGTCATTGATGCGAAAATCGGAGTAATCTCGATTTTATCGGGTTCGGGTTCAGCTTATGGAGAAGCGATTACAAATGGATTTAAATTAGCGCAAAAAGAAATTAATGAAAAAGGCGAAGTAAATATTGAGCTTGTGATTGAGGATTCTGCTGGAAAGCAAGAACAAGCACTGTCAGCAGCACAGAAGATCATGAGTGATGATGAAGTTGTCGCAATATTGGGACCAACATTAAGCACTGAGATGAATGTAGTTGGACCTGAAGCAGATTTAAATGGTATTCCGATTATGGGAACATCTACAACAGCGAAAGGGATTCCGCAAATCGGTGATTATGTGTTTAGAAACTCATTACCGGAAGAGATTGCTATTCCTGCCGCAATTAAAGCAGCCGTTGAAAAATATGATGCGAAAAAAGTAGCACTTATTTACGGAAATGATGATGTTCTAACGAAATCTGGATTTGATACGATGAAAGCGACTGCTGAAGATATGAAGCTTGATATCGTAACAATCGAAACGTTCCAAAAAGGTCAGGCAGACTATAATGCCCAATTGACAAAAATTAAAGACCTTAAACCAGATTTGATTTTAAGTTCTGCCCTTTATAATGAAGGTGCAGTAATCATGGATCAAGCAAGAAAGATGGGCATTACGGTTCCGTTTGTTGGAGGAAATGGATTTAACTCTCCGCAAGTCATTGAAATTGCTGGTGATGCTTCAGAAGGATTGATTGTAGCAACTCCATGGTTTGCAGCAAAAGAGGATCCTAAAGTTCAGGAATTCGTCAAAAATTATGAAGCAGAATATGGTAAAGCACCGGACCAATTTGCAGCACAAGCTTATGATGCGCTATACATCATGGCTGAAGGTTTGAAAAATGCTGGTAAAGCGGATCGAGATGCCCTTCGCGATGCGATTGCTGAGATTAAAGATTTAGAAGGAATTTTAGGTAAGTTCTCATTCGACAAAGATGGTGACATTGTAATGGAACCGACTGTCGTGACGATTAAAGATGGTAAGTTCCAACTGTTTGAATAAAGTCTAAGCAATCAGTTAGGGGCATAGGTTCCTAACTGATTGTTCTTTTTCAGGAAAAATCTAATAGAAAAGGGTGAGATATTTGCTGCTAGAACAGTTAATTAATGGGATCACACTTGGGAGCATCTATGCGATCATTGCCCTTGGATTCACGCTAGTTTTTGGAGTTTTAGGTATTATCAATATGGGTCATGGTGAAATCTTTATGTTTGGCGCTTTTATTGGTGTACTTGTAACGAGTAATGGAGGTTCGATTTGGGTAGCTTTTCTTGCTGCCATCATTGTAACGTCCATTTTAGGATTGTTGCTTGAACTCTTTGCTTTACGACCGCTACGCGGGAAACAAGGTGTTTCACATTTAGCTCCATTGATTAGTACCATTGGAGTATCTATATTTCTCGAAAATGTATCGCATCATTTATTTGGTGCTGGAAATCATCCTTTTCGTACGGCATTTGCTGAGATCAAATTTGAAATTGGTTCCATAACCGTGTATCTTGTGCAGATTTTAATTTTTATGATTTCAGTTGTGTTAATGATCGCCCTTTCTTTTTGGCTTTCAAAAACGAAAGCGGGAAAAGCACTTCGTGCAACTGCGGAAGATTTAGAAACAGCTAGTATTCTCGGTGTTAATACGAAAAAGATTATTCTTTTAACCGTCATAATGGCTTCAGCACTTGGTGGAATTGCAGGTATTTTAGTAGGAATGTCCTTTAATTCTGTGAACCCTCAAATGGGATTATCCATGGGTCTTAAGGGTCTAGCGATTATTATTCTAGGTGGTATGGGAAATGTGAAAGGTGCTATGGCAGGTGGATTGATTCTAGGTTTGGCCGAGACTTTAGTCGTTGCCTATGGTGATTCAGGTTATCGTGATGCAATTGCTTTTATAACCATTATTATTATCCTTTTATTACGGCCACAAGGACTCTTTGGTAAAAAAACAACAGAGGGTAGGGGGTGACGTAATGCTAGGAGAATTATTAAATCCATACCAATTACAAATTATTTCTTTTATTTTGATTAACATTATTTTAGCGCTTAGTATTTATGTTACGCTGTCATCCGGCCAGCTTTCGCTTGGAAGTGCTGGTTTTATGGGGATTGGCGCCTATACGTCAGCCTTATTAACCATTAATTATGATGTTCCGATTGTTATTGGAATCATTGCAGGTGCACTTGCTGCGGGAATATTAGGCCTTATTGTTGGAATTCCTTCCCTTCGTTTACAAGGTGTATATTTAGCGATTGCGACCTTGGGCTTTGGTGAAGTGATCCGTGTCTTCTTTGTAAACTGGGAATCCGTGACAAAGGGGGCGATCGGACTCTCTGGGATTCCGCATATAGGGAGAGAACTATTCACGATCTTTAGAGATGCCGGCTTTGATCCTGATATGATCGGTTTGCAACGTAATCAGTTTGTTTATTTATTGGTACTGATTATCTTATTAATCATTAATATTTTACTCATCTGGTTTTTTATCAGACAAAATCATTCTCGTGTTGGTCGTGCTTTTGCCGCTATTAAAATGGATGAAAAAGCTGCTGAGGCGATGGGAATTAATATTACTTACTATAAAGTGCTGTCCTTTACACAAGGCGCTGTCCTTGCTGGTTTTGCCGGTGCATTATTTGCACATGTAATGTCTTATATCAGCCCGGCGGATTTCTCGTATCACAGAGCGGTTGATATTCTCGTTTATGCTATATTTGGCGGAAGCGAAGTGATTTGGGGAGCCGTATTTGGGGCGACATTCATGACGATTTTACCTGAGGCCCTTCGGTTTATCAGTGAATACCGCTATATGATTTACGGATTAATTCTTATTCTTATGATGGCATTCCGTCCTCAAGGGATTATTGATGTAAGTCTTATTAATTGGTTTAAAAAGCTCAAAAAGAAAAAAGGAGGGGCCGTTCATGATTCTGGAGATCAAAAACATAACTAAAAATTTTGGCGGCATCTCCGCGTTATCAGATGTTTCCTTTAGCATTAAAAAAGGGGAGATCTATGGTCTAATTGGACCAAATGGAGCTGGGAAAACGACCATGTTTAATATGATTACGAATATGTTTGCACCAACTTCAGGTGAAATTATTTTTGGAGGAGAGCAAATTACAGGAATAAAGCCTTATCAGATCACAGATAAGGGGATTTGCAGAACCTTTCAAAATATCCGCCTGTTTCCGCAAATGAATGTAATAGAAAATATTATGGTCGGAGGACACAGCCGTAGTCACTCAGGTGTACTAAAAAGTATTCTTCGAACAAAATCGCAACGAAAAGAAGAGGCGAAGCTTCGTGAGACTGCAAAAGACTTATTGGAATTAGTAGGTCTATCTAATTATGATGAAGTCATTGCCGAAAACTTATCCTATGGTCAGCAAAGAAGACTTGAAATTGCAAGGGCTATGGCAAGTAGTCCCAATTTATTATTACTTGATGAACCTGCAGCGGGGATGAATGAAACAGAAACCGAAAGCTTGTTTGATTTAATTAAAAAAGTACAAGCAAGAGGCGTAACGGTGCTCATAATTGAACATGATATGCCGCTTGTTATGAAACTTTGTGATCGCATAACGGTCTTAAACTTTGGTAAAAAGCTCGCAGAAGGTACGCCTGAGGAGATCCAAAACAATCAAACTGTAATTGAAGCCTACCTCGGCTCAGAGGAGGATGATGATATTGCTTAAGGTATCTGGAATTGAAACGTATTATGGTAAAATTCAAGCCTTAAAAGGTGTTAGCCTGGAAGTAGAACAAGGAAAAATTGTCACCATCCTAGGGGCAAACGGTGCAGGCAAAACAACGACAATGAAATCCATTGCCGGCCTATTAAAGCCAAAGACAGGTAAGATCGAGTTTCTTGGCAAAGATGTGACAGGACTGAGACCTGATCAGCTTCTTAAACAAGGGATGTCTCTTGTTCCAGAAGGAAGAGCGATCCTTTCAGGTATGTCGGTCATGGAAAACTTAGAAATGGGTGCCTATCAACGAAAAGATAAAGAAATTGAAAAAGATATTGAAAAGGTGATGGAACAGTTCCCTATATTAAGAGAAAGAAAAGCTCAGCTGGGTGGAACTCTATCCGGGGGTCAACAGCAAATGTTGGCTATTGCAAGAGCATTACTTTCACGACCTAAGTTGCTATTACTTGATGAGCCTTCAATGGGACTTGCCCCACTTATCGTAGCCGACATTTTTAGGATCATTCGTGAAATTAAAGATGAAGGTACTACCGTATTACTTGTGGAGCAAAATGCGAAACAAGCATTAAAAGTAGCAGATTATGGGTATGTTATGGAAACGGGTAAAATCATTATCGAAGGTAAAGCAGAAGATCTTCTTAATGATCCGGGAGTTGTAGAAGCATATCTTGGAAAAAGAGCTTAAAGTAAGGAATTCTGAGAAGCCTATGTAGAAATAATCCTCTACATAGGCTTTTTTTTGCTTGTTTAACCCATACTAACAAGAGAAAAAAGAGGAGGTAAATAAAATGGTGAAAGAAAATCATTTTGACAACGAGGCGACAGCAGCAAATATGAAATTGAGTGAGATCATGAAGGATGACACCCCCATTCCACATGGATTAAGTGAAGGTGAAGAAAGCTCTGTAACAGAAGCAAATCTAAAGATTCAAGAAGCATTTTACAATGAGAATGATCAAGATGATGTACTACCGACATACATGACAAACGAGACAGCGGCCATTAAAATTACTGGAAATAATAAATAGAAATTCATCGAAAGTAAGGAAAAAACCGGTCTAATTGGACCGGTTTTTTTGTACAGATTAAACGATACCATCTGTTTTGTCACTTTTGTCTTTATTTCGTTTATTTCCCTTGCTATTGTCACCACTAAAAGGAACTTCTCCGTGTAACTGTGGTGCGTTTTGATTCTTACTGCCTTTATTGAATTTTTTAGTCATGATAGAACCCCTTTCTTGTTGTACATACAGTTTGCCACTTTTTCAGTGAACTTATGACGAACTATTTTTGAAAACGGTGTTTTTCGATAACCTCTAATTGTGTGATTTTCCCTTCATGAATGACGATCGTAAGTGAACCAAAGTTAATTTTACTCTAGGAGTTCCAAAATATTATTCCATTTTCCTTGATCAGTTATAGCCATTCAAATACCTCCCAAAAATTGTTTTATTTAATAAATAAGGCGCCTATCTCTGTGAAAGAGTTAGACGCCTTTGGTGGTCCAATCAGCGATTATTAATTTATAATGTAAGATTATTTTAAAACATATAATTCCAATGAGTCAAGTGAGTTTTTGGGAAAATCTCAGAAAATTATAAAATGGAACATTAGACATAGATTAATACTTTATAAAATAGGTATTTCTAACATATTTTGAGTTTATATTAACATCTAAAAATATAAATCTTATAAAACACAGTTGACATATATGAATAATAAATATAATATAAATTAAAATATTCAATTAATACAAAAATTAGTATGCTGATCAGTCACACTGAAGGCACACAACATTAACAAATTGAAATTATTTTCATTTCATTTTGTAAAACTGTTGTGTGTCTTTTTGTATTTATGATTCATCATCACTTTTTGTATTTAATAACATTATGTATAGGGGGAGTTTACTATGAATCTAGTTAAGAAAAAGGGAATGTTCAAAATGGCCACTGTTTTACTTTCGTCATTTGTTTTACTATCAGGGTGCTCATCTTCGGAAACATCTAGTAATGAAACCAATCCTGAAAATGGAGAAAAGGCAAAAGAACCAGTCGAGTTGTTGAATGTTTCGTATGATCCGACGCGTGAACTGTATGAAGAGTTTAACAAAGAATTTGCTGCACATTGGAAAGAGGAAACGGGCCAAACCGTCTCCATTAAACAATCACACGCTGGATCTGGAAGTCAAGCTCGTGCAGTTATTGATGGATTACAGGCAGATGTCGTTACATTAGCTCTTGCATATGATATCGATGCGATTGCAGAGCAAAAATTATTATCAAAGGATTGGCAACAAGACTTTGAACAGAATTCAACACCGTATACATCTACGATTGTCTTTCTCGTTCGTAAAGGGAACCCAAAAGGGATTAAAGACTGGAATGATCTAATAAAAGAAGATGTGTCTGTCATTACACCAAATCCAAAAACATCCGGTGGCGCACGCTGGAATTATTTAGCTGCCTATGGTTATGCTTTACAACAAAATAACAATGATGATGAGAAGGCAAAAGAATTTGTAAAAAATATTTATAAAAATGTCGAGGTATTAGATTCTGGTGCTCGTGGTGCAACAACGACATTTGTTGAAAAGGGCATTGGGGATGTATTGATTGCCTGGGAGAATGAAGCGTTGCTTTCACTTAAAGAATTAGGAGAAGATAAGTTCGAGATTGTAGCACCATCTGTCAGTATCTTGGCTGAGCCACCGGTTGCTATCGTAGACGAAGTGGTTGATCGAAAAGGAACAAGAGAAGTAGCAAAAGCATATTTAGAATATCTATACACAGAAAAAGGGCAAGAGATTGCTGCACAAAATTACTACCGACCTCGTGATAAAAAGGTTGCCGAAAAATATGCAACTGAATTTCCAGATATAAAATTGTTTACAATAGACGAAGTATTTGGTGGATGGAAAAAAGCACAGGAAACTCATTTTAATGATGGAGGAGTTTTTGATTCCATTTATCAACAATAAGTTTGATGCGTTAAATAAGATAAATAGATTGGAAGTTGAATAGAAGATGGTAAGGTGTCTTGATTTCAGAAAACGTATCATTTTTTGAATCGACAACTTGCCATTCTCTATTAAGGAGAAGGATAAAATGAAACGCAAGAAAAAGAGAGTGTTACCAGGATTTGGTCTATCATTAGGGTTTACGAGTCTTTATCTAAGTTTATTTGTATTCATTCCTCTGTCCATGGTTTTTATTCAAACTTCACAGCTCGGATGGGGAGAATTGTTTGAAATTGTTACGAGTGAAAGAGTCATTCATTCGTACAAAGTTAGTTTTGGTACAGCATTTGCAGCAGCGGCGATCAATGCTGTTTTTGGGTTGTTAGTTGCTTGGGTATTAGTTCGATATACCTTTCCAGGAAAACGTATATTGGATGCATTGATTGATTTACCATTTGCTTTACCAACTGCAGTCGCGGGGATTACATTAACCACCCTCTATTCAGAAAAAGGTTGGATTGGGCAATTATTAGAACCGTTAAATATTAAGGTAGCATTTACGCCACTAGGGATTTCAATTGCTCTCACCTTTATTGGACTCCCCTTTGTCGTTCGCATGGTTCAACCTGTACTTCAGAATATAGAAAAAGAGCTTGAAGAAGCAGCAGAAAGTTTAGGAGCATCACGCCTACAAATTTTTCAAAAGATTATTCTCCCAGCCATATTCCCCGCCTTGTTATCAGGTTTTTCATTGGCCTTTGCAAGAGGGCTTGGTGAATACGGATCTGTCGTCTTTATTGCAGGGAATATGCCGATGAAAACGGAGATTGCCCCACTTATGATCATGACGAAACTTGAGCAATTTGATTATGCTGGAGCAACCGCTATTGCAATGGTGATGCTGCTATTTTCCTTTCTTTTTTTAATTATCATTAACATTATTCAAACGTGGAGCCGCAAACACGAGCTCCAAAAAGAGTAGGTGAAATCAATGGAACCTTCATTATCTAAACCAATCGTTAGCCAACCTGTTAGGAAACGAAAAAGATCAAAGGAATCTAAGGGAGTCAAAATTGTTCTTATTTCGATAGCCATTTTGTATTTATCACTTATTACTATTTGTTCCGCTTATTGCTATTTTTGTAAAAGCTTTTGAGCAAGGTGTAGATGTGTATCTAGCGGCCATTACAGAAAGTGATGCATGGTCTGCCATAAAACTTACGCTCCTTGTAGCTATCATTGTGGTACCTTTGAATACAATATTTGGGGTAGCTGCAGCGTGGTTAGTAACAAAGTTTCATTTTAAAGGGAAACAATTTCTTCTATCTATCATTGAACTGCCTTTTGCCGTTTCTCCTGTCATTGCAGGATTAATATTTGTCCTTCTTTTTAGCCCTCGTGGTGTGTTAGGACCATGGCTAGTTGAACATGGATTTAAAATTATTTTTTCTACGCCGGGTATTATTATTGCAACTATATTTGTCACTCTTCCCTTTGTCGCTCGTGAGTTAATCCCTGTCATGCAAGAGCAAGGAACTTCCGAGGAGGAGGCAGCTGTGTCACTTGGGGCTAATGGCTGGCAGATGTTTATCCGCGTGACGCTTCCAAATATTAAATGGGGATTATTGTATGGGATGATTCTGTGTAATGCGAGAGCGATTGGTGAGTTCGGAGCGGTTTCAGTCGTCTCTGGACGTATACGAGGGTTGACCAATACCATGCCACTTCACGTGGAAATTCTATACAATGAGTATCAATTTTCTGCATCTTTTGCTGTAGCATCCTTAATGTCGATCATGGCCATTATCACCCTTATTATTAAGAGCATTATTGAATGGAAAACAAAGAAACAAGAAGTTTGAGGAGTGGAGACTAAACATGGGGATCCAAATTCGTAACGTATCAAAGAACTTTGGGACATTTCAAGCATTAACAGATATCAACTTAGATATTCCAGATGGAAAACTGGTTGCACTTCTAGGTCCATCTGGCTCTGGGAAAACAACCTTGCTACGTATCATTGCTGGTTTAGAGTCAGTGGATGAGGGAGCCATTTTATTTGATGAGAAAGATTTAACAGATGTACATGTGAAACATCGAGAAGTCGGTTTTGTTTTCCAACATTATGCTTTATTTAAACATATGACGGTTGCTGAAAATATTGCATTCGGATTGAAGGTTCGTAAAAGAAGAGATCGACCTTCCACATCAGAGATTAAGGTGATCGTGAATGAACTTCTCTCTTTAGTTAAATTAGAGGGCTTTGCAGATCGTTATCCTTCACAATTATCAGGTGGGCAAAGGCAGCGTGTAGCATTGGCACGAGCACTAGCTGTCAAACCGCGTATTTTACTTTTAGATGAACCGTTTGGTGCGTTAGATGCAAAAGTAAGAAAAGAACTACGTAGATGGCTTCGGAAATTGCATGATGAGGTCCACATTACAAGTGTCTTTGTGACACATGATCAAGAAGAAGCACTTGATGTCGCTGATCAGATTGTTGTGATGAATGAAGGGAAAATCGAACAACAAGGGTCACCAGATGAAGTATATGATCATCCTGCAAGTCCATTTGTGTATGATTTTCTTGGAAATGTGAACTTATTCCGAGGTCGGTTGAACCATGGAAAATTGAATGTGGGTAGCGCTCAATTAGAAGCACCTGAGCATTTAAATGTAAGTGATACAGAAGCAATGGGATACGTTCGCCCGCATCATCTATCGATTGATCGCTTGCAGCAAGCGGACGATGCGATTCCAGCAATCGTTAAATTTTCTCATTCGGTCGGTCCTCTTGTATACATTGAAATGAAACTACAGGATTCGGATGAGTATGTTGAAGCTGAAATAAGCAAGGAGAAGTTTACCGAGTTGAATCTGAAAATAGGTGAAGTCGTGTTCGTACGTCCAAAAGAAGTGAGGGTTTTTGTACCGGAGGATTTTGTGATTT
>CAWFID010000009.1:0-32912 GCA_963815765.1 uncultured Bacillaceae bacterium | reverse complement strand
CACATCGTAAAAAAGAGCCAGACAACAACCCATTTTGGGATGTCTGGCTCTTTCTCTTAAACTAACGATTATTCCTATTTTTCAATAGTATGTACCAACTATAGAAAGAAAACCGTCCCTACCTACTCTGTGTAATGCACAAATTCAGCTACTGGTTTACGATACCCTCTAGGTCTCAACTTTTTAGGGTCTGATTTTCCTAGTGTAATCAGCATAGTTGGTACATGGTTAGGTTTTACTCCGAACTCTTTTTTCACTTGTACCATGTCTAACCCATGTACGGGACATGTGTCCCATCCCATTTCTTTAGCAGCTAACATAAAGATCATAGCAGATAGCATTGAGTTTCTTAATGCTTCATCTTCTAAAAATCGTTGACCACCCCTAGCGTGAAATCCTGATATCGCTTCTATCGTTTGTGTATATTCAAGTTCATCCATTATTTTCAACATCTTCATACCAGCGTAAATTTGTTCTGCATCTTTATATGCATATAAATTGCCACACACTAGTATGCATGCAGATGCCGTAAAAGCTTTGTGTTGGTTAATCGCTTTATAAATTCCTTCTCTTTTACTCCTATCATAAGATACATAATAATGTGCGTGCTGTAAATTAAAAAATGAAGGATAATTTTTTGTTTGCTCAAAAATTTGATCTAACTCTTCTTTTGTTATATCTACGTCTTCCAAAAAGTTAACGGCTGAGCGTCTTTCTGCTAATAATTGTTTAAATTCCATTCATTATCCTACTCCCATTATAATTTATATAAACAGGATATCTTCGTCCCCTAATTCTACAAGATGCTCCTGCTAATAACTTACAATAAAACCTTTTGATCCTCTTTAATTACGGTCTCTCAGTACCGTTTTAAGAGTTTATTTCATTCATAGTCATTTTTTCAAATACTGCACAAAACATTCTTTATAGAACTTTTTTCCTATATTGATCATATCTATAACTCCTAATGCCTTCAAGACAAAAATTTCTTAAAATGGAAGCATTTTATGAACTTTTTTTCTTCCCATCGTTGACTATCATGAAAAATGTCTTGCATTCGACTATATATTTTTGTAGAATAACATCTATCAAATACTTTATTTCACTAAACAATTGAAGTATCAAAAATATGCGAGGGAAAAATATGAAAAAGATTATTCAAACATTACTAATAGTTGTACTTGCTCTAATCATTACAGCATGTGGCAAACAACCTGAATTACCTGATAATCCAACAAACACACAAAATAAAGAAGCGTCGGTGGAAATACACTAGCTCAAATTAAAGAAAAAGGTGTCATCACCATTGGCATGGATGATACACTCCCACCTATGGAATATCGCAACGATAAAAATGAGTTGGTCGGTTTTGATATTGATTTTGCTGAAGCACTTGGCAAAGAACTTGGCGTGAAAGTGGAATATGCCCCTTCAGCATGGGATGGAATTATTCCTGGCTTAGATGCGAAACGATTTGACATGATTCTATCTGCCATGAATGTAACGGAAGAAAGAAAGAAAAAAGTTGATTTTGTTGAATATTTTGGTGTTGGACAAATTGTGGCTGTAAAAGCAGGAAATCCTTTAAATATCCAATCCGTTGAAGACTTAAAAGGAAAAACAGTCGGAGTCCAATTGGGATCTACTGGTGAAACAGCCGTGAATTCTTTAAGCGGGCTAAAAGAAGTAAAAAAATATGATTTAACGACTGATATATTTAATGATATGGGACTTGGACGTGTAGAAGCTGCTGTTATTGGTGAAATGGTTGGCCGTTATTATATGACCACCAAACCGGGCGTATTTGAAGTGGTAGGCGATTCATTCCAAGTACAACCTATGGGAATTGCCGTTCGTAAAGGGGATACTGAACTTCGTGAAGCTTTAGAAAAAGCCGTTCGGACTCTTGAAGACAATGGCACATTAAGTAAAATTAGTGAAAAATGGTTTGGATCTGATTTAACAAAACAATAATAAATGACGGATAAAGCGGATAACCGGTTTATCCGTTTTATTTTTAAAAGGAGAATGTAAAAATGAACGAATTTTTGTCCTTTGCACTCACCTATTTACCCTATCTTTTACAGGGTGCAATCATTACCATTGAAATTGCCGCCATCGGTGTCATTTTTGGAAGTATATTAGGAATCCTCGTTGGGCTTGGTCGGGTTTCAAGGAACCCTCTTTTATCCCAAATTAGTCGATTTTATATTTGGGTGATACGTGGCACTCCCCTATTATTGCAATTATTTGTCATCCACTTTGCGATTCCATCGGCATTCCCTGCCCTAACTCTGCCACCGTTTGTTTCGGCCTGCATCGCGCTTTCTCTCAATGCCGCTGCCTATATTGCCGAAATTGCCAGAGGTGCGATTCAATCCATTGATAAAGGACAAATGGAAGCAGCCAGATCACTTGGATTAAGCTCAAGTCAATCCATGAGACGCGTCATCATCCCTCAAGCCTTTCGCCGGATGCTGCCGCCTCTAGGAAATGAATTTATTGCATTAATTAAAGAGTCTTCCCTTGTTTCCACCATTGCCTTATATGATTTACTTCGAACAGGACAACAAATCATTAGTAGTACGTACCGTTATTCGGAAGTCTTTTTGTTGGTCGGCTTAATCTACTTACTATTAACAACCATTATGTCCTATATTGTAAGAAAAATTGAGAAAAAAGTAGGTGTATATGAATGATTTCATGCAACAATGTCGTGAAGAAATTTAATAACTTAGAAGTTTTAAAAGGCATCGATTTGGACGTTGCTCCCGGGGAAGTGGTCGTCATTATCGGACCAAGTGGTTCGGGGAAAAGTACGTTTCTCCGCTGCATGAATTATTTAGAAGTGGCTAACAGTGGAACGATTACCATTAATGGAAAAATAGTCGAGTCAAAAGAATCTTCATTAAATAAGCTTCGCCAAGAAATCGGCATGGTGTTTCAGCAATTTAATTTATTCCCTCATAGGACCGTTATGGAGAATATCATTGAAGCACCCGTTTTGTTAAAAAAGAAAACAAAAGATCAAGCAAAGAAACAAGGCATGGAGCTTCTTAAAAAAGTAGGATTAGTCGAAAAAGCAGATGAGTATCCGAACCGTTTATCTGGAGGGCAAAAACAGCGTGTAGCCATTGCCAGAGCGCTTGCCATGGAGCCCAAAATTATGCTGTTTGATGAACCCACCTCTGCCCTTGATCCAGAATTAGTCGGCGAAGTATTAACCGTTATGAAACAATTGGCAAAAGAAGGAATGACCATGGTCGTTGTCACACATGAAATGGGATTTGCTAAGGAAGTAGCAGATCGTGTGATTTTTATGGATGGAGGCTATATCGTGGAAGAAGGATCTCCAGAAGCCATTTTTGAGAATCCGCAGCATGAGAGAACCAAAGAATTCTTAGGTCATTTAAAATAGGAGTGTTAACATGAATCAAGTTCGTAATAAAGAGTTTTCTGCGCTATTAGATGAAAAAGTAGATCGCTTATTCCCCCGTTTAGTTGAAATGAGAAGACAGTTTCATATGTATCCTGAAATTAGCAACAGGGAATTCGAAACAACCAAGCGAATAAACGAATGGTTAAAAGAATTTGGCGTTCCTCAAATTCCTACTGACTTAAAAACAGGAACAGCCGCTGAGGTTACTGGCAAGAAAAAAGGCCCGACCATTGCTTTACGTGCAGATATTGATGCCCTGCCTATTCAGGAAGAATCCAATCTTCCTTTTTGTTCTAAAATAGACGGCGTTAGCCATATGTGCGGACATGATATCCATACGACGATTGCCTTAGGAGCTGGAATTGTCTTACAGGAACTCAGTGAAGTTCTGCCAGGGAATGTCCGTATTTTATTCCAACCCGCTGAAGAAAGCGAAGGAGGCGCAGTTTCCATCATCGAAGCAGGCCTATTAGAAGGTGTGAAATCCATCATTGGCCTCCATAACTCACCTGATATTCCTACAGGTACAATCGCGTTAAAAGAAGGATTTTTTATGGCAAGCGTGGACGATTTTACCATAACGATAAAAGGGAAAGGTGGACATGCTGCTCAGCCTGAAAGAACCATAGATCCAATCATGATCGGTAGCGCTGTTGTCAGCCAACTCCAAACGATCGTGAGCCGTACGATATCCGCGAAAGAATCAGCCGTTATCAGTATTGGTGCCTTTCAAGCAGGTGCAACCAATAATGTCATCCCAGATAAGGCCATTCTAAAAGGTACCGTCCGAACTTCAAATGAAGAAGTTAGACAAAACATTTATGAAGTATTTAAAAAAGTCGTTACAAATACGGTAACCGCACATGGTGGAGAAGTCGAAATTGATTACCAATTTTTAATTCCTGCCGTTGTCAATGATGCCAGAATAACAGACATCGCTCGTTCAGCCGCCATAACGATTGTAGGTGAAGAAAATACCCTTGTATCCGATTCAAGTATGGGTGGAGAGGATTTTTCCTTCTATCAAAAAGAAGTACCTGGATGCTACGTATGGATCGGCTCAAGAAATGAAGAAAAAGGAATCATTCATGGCTTACACCACCCCAAATTTATGGTCGATGAAGAAGCCATTAAAATCGGCGTAAAATGGATGGTCCAAACGGCCTTTCAATTACTGCAAGACAAATAAAGATGAAAGAAACCATTCAATTTCCGGATGGTTTCTTTCATCTTCTTCATCTATTATCTACCAAAATATCAACATTATTGTTTTGCAGAGCCTTTTTTAAAGACAATAAGATAGATGATTTCTAGTATCCCAACTGTATTTACGAATAAAAACACAATAAACCATCCCAATTGTTTATTTCGAGCAGAACGCCAAAGGGCCATGCCTTTCCATATCATTGTCCAAACAATGAGTATATAAAGTATAGGACTATGTGGGTTTAAAACTTGCATGATCGCGTTCATCCTTATCCCCTCCTATTAACTATCCAATATATCCCTTTCTTGTCTCTAAACGACCTCATTTTTTCCTTGTTCTTACATTGATCCTCTATCTATATCTTAGCATAGCGTTCCTTCTTAGGGTTGAATTTTCTGTGAATGATATGTAAGCAAGACGGTCTTTAGTTACATTCAAATTGAATTTCCCAAACCATTCTGCACATTTCACTTTTCCCTCTACTTTTTACTCTCTAAATCACTTAGTATTTGTTAAAATTGTAAAATAAGTACTAATGTTGTGACAAATCTGGGATAAGATGGGAAAGTAAAGTAAAAAATGGAGGTTAAGTGAATTGGGAGAATTTCTTGATTTTATTTATCATGATTTTAAGTACAAGCTATATGTCCCTGGTGAATATAGATCAGATGAAGAGTTCCCATTGTTGGTGATGCTTCATGGATGTGGACAAAATCCAGAAGATTTTGCTGCAGGAACAAACATGAACACACTTGCTGAAAAAGAAAAATTCCTTGTCCTCTATCCTGATATGAACCGTTTCTTCAAACCTACAGACCTCGCTGGGTATAACCCCTTTGGCTGTTGGAACTGGTTTTTAGATAAAAATCAACACCGTGGAAAAGGGCATCCCAAGCTTATTTATGAGATCATTAATGAGGTCAAAGGTAAATACCTGATTGACTCCAATCAAGTGTACGCCGTGGGCTTATCAGCAGGCGGTTCACTAGCCTGTATCCTTGGTGCTACGTATCCAGATGTCTTTAGCGGGATCGGGGTTTGTTCGGGAGTTGTGTATGGAGCTGCCAATGTCTATTTTTTAACCGATCCGATGGCGGATGAAGCGAAGAAAAGAATGGAAAAAGGCGTACCTGATCCATACTCATCTGGAAATAATGCATTTCAAGAAATGGGAGAACATAAGAAAAAAATGCGGGTGATTGTTTTCCATGGGATCTGCGATACAATCGTCCACCCCATTAATGGCCAGCAGGTAATCACCCAGTGGGCTCAAACCAATTATCGCGTTGAAGGCGGGATTGGCCAGGCTAATGTAACCCCTGACCTGATCAAATCGGATCTTATAAATGGACGCAGTTATACCCAACAAATCTATTATGACGGAAACGGCGAATCCTTATTGGAACTTTGGATGATCGATCAATTGGGGCATGCCTGGTCTGGCGGTAGCCCGAACGGTTCTTTCACAGACTCCTCAGGTCCAAATGCAACAGAAATGATATGGAATTTTCTAAGCAATAAACAACAACAGCCAGAAGAAAAACAGATCGAGACTCAAGTCCAACATCCAATCTCAGAACAAGTAGAGCTGGAAGAGTATCAATCTATTCAAATTCCAACTGAAACAGCTGAAGAGATCCCAATTGAAACACCAAAAAGAAACTTTTTTAGCACTCTTCTCTCAAAACTAGCGAGGAAAAGAAGGTAAAATAAAAAACGAGAGAACCTCCCTAATGAAAATGAAAGTTAGAAGGTTCTCTTTGTTCTCACTTAGGATTTACCTATATGATTAACCTCTTCCATCGACAGTCCCATTCCATAACAAAATGCCAAGCAAAAACCCATTTTGGCTGCTGCTTAGCATTTTAACTTTGGTTTCCACACGCGAGTTTGGACTAATTGGAGACAGAAGAACCGTCCCTCCGTTATTCATCATTTAATCTCAGATAAACCGATGGAAATATACTTTGTCTCCAGATACTCCTCAATGCCATGGTGTCCGCCTTCTCTTCCAAGACCACTCTCTTTAAAGCCGCCAAAAGGGGCTTGTGCAGTCGACGGCAAGCCATCATTTAATCCGATAATTCCATATTCAAGTCCTTCGCTCATACGGAAAGCACGGCTAAGATTTTCAGTAAAGACATAGGCAGCTAACCCGTAAACGGTATTATTTGCCCGTTCGATGACTTCTTCTTCTGTACGAAAGGTTGAAATAGGGGCAAGCGGACCAAATATCTCTTCTTCTACACATAACATATCGTCCTGTATATTCGTCAGAATAATCGGGTCAAAGAAAAATCCTTCTGCACTATCCGGTTTCACCCCACGATACGCAATTTTTCCACCTTTATTCACTGCATCTTCTAATAACTCATTTACTTTATCAACGGCTTTTTGGTCAATTAATGGACCAATATCCATTCCTTCTTGAAGCCCATTCCCTACTTTCAGCTTGCTGAGTTCATCTTTAAACTGTTCAACAAACCGATCCGCTATATTTTCATGAACATAAATTCGATTGGTACAGATACAAGTTTGGCCGGCATTGCGGAATTTAGAGGCCAATAAAGCTTTAACAGTCTTATCCAAATCAGCATCATCCATCACAATAAACGGAGCATTTCCGCCTAATTCGAGAGAGATTTTCTTTACTGTTTCGGCAGCACCTCTCATTAATTGTTTCCCTACTTGAGTTGACCCAGTGAAGGTAATCTTTCTTACTCGAGGATCTTCCATCCACGTATGACCAATTTCAGTTGCCTTCCCTGTAATCACATTAATAACGCCTTTTGGAATTCCAGCCTTTTCCGCTAGTTCAACCATTTTTAACGCTGTTAATGGAGTCTGTAGGGCAGGTTTTACAACGGCTGTACATCCTGCTGCCAAAGCTGGTGCTACTTTTCTAGTAATCATGGCTGCAGGGAAATTCCATGGAGTGATGGCAGCAATCACTCCAACAGGTTCCTTACGGACAAGAATACGCTTATTTGGATGGGAATGCAGGGATGGTTTCTCCATAAATACGTTTTCCTTCCTCTGCATACCACGAGATAAAGCTATTGGCATACATCACTTCACCGATGGCTTCCTTCAGTGGCTTTCCCTGTTCCAATGTCATAATTCTACCAATTTCTTCCTTTTCGAAATCGATTAGTTCATACCATTTTCGCAGCAGCCATCCGCGCTCTTCCGCTGTCTTTTTTGACCAACATTTTAAGGCACGGTGAGCTGCATCAACCGCTAACTTGGCTTCATTACTCCCACCATTTGGGACGATTCCAACTACCTCATTGGTAGCGGGATTCATCACGTCCACATATTCCTCTGAATCAGAGAGAACCCATTGTCCATCAATATACATCTTATAAAGCGGACTTTTTTGATTTTTTGCGTGAATATTCAATTTTTTCACCTCTTAATATGTTCCGGATAAAGAACCACTTCAATGGATTCCTCAAGAATCTCCAAGCCTTCTTCAAGCTGTTCATCCGTTATAACTAGGGGCATGAGCAAGCGGATCACATTTCCATAAATTCCAGCACTTAATAGGAGAAGACCTCTATTTTGTGCTTCTTTAATAATCTGGGAAACAGACGCTTTATCAGGTGCTTTGCTTTGTTTATCTTTTACAATTTCAAAAGCACACATAGCTCCAAGACCGCGAATTCCGTCCACTTGTTCGAAACGATCTGAAAGGCTCTGGAACTTCTCCATTACTTTTTGCCCGATCATTTGGGCTCTATGATTTAAATTCTCTGATTCTATAATATCTAATACCGCAAGCGCTGCCTTACATCCTAGAGGACTACCTGCATAGGTACCCCCTAATTCACCTGGGTCCGATACATTCATGATCGCTTCTCGGCCAATAACCCCACTAATTGGAACTCCGGCACCTAAAGATTTGGATACTGTAATTAGATCTGGCTCTACCCCGAAATGCTCAATCGCAAAGTATTTTCCTGTTCGACCAAATCCTGTTTGTATTTCATCTGCTACAAATAGAATACCATTTTCCTTACAAATTTCGTATACTCTTTGAACGAAGGCTTTATCTGGAATAATAAAGCCGCCTTCCCCTTGTACAGGCTCCATAACAACAGCCGCAATGGTTTCAGGAGCCACCTCTGCAAGAAGGAAATGTTCAAACTGTTCAATAATGAACTGATTGTATTGTTCTTCTGTCATACTCTGAGGTCTATGATAAACGTCTGGATAGGGAGCCTTATACACTTCAGGTGCAAAAGGACCAAATTCATATTTATATGGTTTTACCTTGCTCGTCATGGTCATGGTCATGAGTGTTCTTCCATGAAATCCTCTCGTAAAGGAAATAATTCCCTGTCTTTTTGTATATTTGCGGGCAATTTTAACCGCGTTTTCCACCGCTTCTGCCCCACTGTTAAAAAAAGCAGCTTGTTTCGGGAAAGATCCAGGTGCGAGTGCCGTTAATTTATCTGCTAATTCAATATAGGATTCATACATCATGACATTAAATCCAGTATGAACAAAGTTCTCGGCCTGCTCTTGAATCGCTTTCACTACTTTTGGATGGGAATGACCGACATTAACGGTTCCAATTGCTCCAACAAAGTCAATAAAGGTATTTCCATCTACATCTGTGACAAGTGCCCCCTGGGCGCGTTCCGCAAAAGCATAGCATCCATTACTGATTCCTTTAGGAACCATTTGTTTTCTTTTATTGGCCAATTCGATTGATTTAGGCCCAGGAATGGCTGTTTTTATATCTGCATATTTCCCCATCATCATTCACCTTCTTTGATCATTTTTTATAAGTTTTAATTAATTTATAATATTCGTAATTTTATATTCTAAAACATTATCTTAACAAAATATTTAAAAAACCTAAAAAACGCATGACACTTTTTTCATGTCATGCGTTTTTTGATAGGGCGTGATGTAGTATTTCTGTGATAGAAACCTCATTTTTTGTTTTCATAACTCGAGACCTCTACAAGTGATCGCTCTCGAAGAAAGGTTCGAATCTCCTCGATCGTAATTCCCATTTGTTTCGCTTGAATCATCAAGTACACCCATTCATTTTCTACCTTTCTCTCCATGAACATTTCCCCTTAACTTAAAATAAACTTGTCCCAATCGCGTTTTTTGATATCCATGCACTAAAACTGTATTGAGGGCAAGTCCAAAAGCAATCTATAACGATCCCCTTTTTGATAACATTCCGTTTAGAAAAAGAGTAACAATCTCAGATGCAAGTTCTTCGGGTTGTTTTATCCCTGGAAATAGTTTGGTCAGTGTAAGACGCTCAATGGCGCCCACTAAAATCTCAGCAATCAAGCTCATATCCATCTCACTTTGAAAATAACCATTTTTCACTTCGGAAAGTAAGTTATCTCTTATTTGTAGCGCTAACTGTTTTTTAATCTCTTCAGCCTCTTCAGATTGATAGAATCCTATTCGTGTTAAATGTTGATTCTTAGAAAAAAAAGTAAAGAGTCCCATTAATCCTTTTGATATCCGCAAAGGTAAAGTGGTGAAATCAATTCCAGGTTCCAAGCGACTTTCTCTCGCAATATCCGTTAGCCCTTTAATAAACGAATCAATTAATTCCTGATAAACTGCCTCTTTGCTTTTAAAGTAAAGGTAAAATGTTGGTTGTGTTAGGCCAGCTTTTTGAACAAGTGTGCTAACTTTTGTTTCATGATAACCCTTATGCGCAAATTCTTCAGCAGCGATCGTAAGCAAAAGAGCCCTGCTCTGTTCACCACTAGCCCCTTTTTTTCTGCCCCTTGTACTCATTCTAAACTCTCCATCTATGTATATACTTATCTACAATATATTACTCATTAGTATTATCCTATAAAACTAAACCTAGAGTCAATATATAATATGTAAATTTTCAGAAAACAACTCTTGTTTTTTATTCAAGAAGAAGTAGGAAAGAAAGTCGCTATGCGTCGTCGGTTGTGAAATTATTAAAAAACCGGGTGATGCTAGTGCGAAGCATCACCCGGTTTTTTAGCCTATTTAAGTATCTAAATGTTTATTCCACACTAGGTATCGTCAAGCTTGGATGAAACCCTCCCTCAGTACGTTTTGTAAAAACGGGCTCGGTTCACCTACGCTGTATAGCTGCAAATCATGCATTGCTCTGGTGCAGGCAGTGTAGAATACCCTAAGCAGGCTCTTATCTCCGTATACATACTTTGATGCATCATAAATGATGACGGCATCAAATTCGATCCCCTTAGACAAGTACGATGGTACGACAACTACTCCTTGCTCATATTCAATCGAGTTGCTTCTTAAAAGTTTTATTTCAGCGATGCCAGACAGAGATTCATATGCACGTATACTTTCCCCAGCGGATTTACATATGATCGCAATACTATTAAACCCCTGACTTCGCAAATCTGCGACTTTGGAGACAATGCAGCTATGCAATTCTGCACGATCGCCTACTTGTTTCAGCACAGGTCGCTCTCCGTCACGTTCGAAAGGGACAATCCGTTCACCGTTAGGTACGAGTCTGCGTGTAAATTCGATAATCGGTTTTGTGGACCGGTAACTCCGTGTGATCTGGATCAATTCCGTTTCATCCGGTCCGTAAAGGCTGGTAAGTGGGTGGAAATCTACTATATCGCTAGCATGGGCGAATATTGCCTGATTAAAGTCACCAAGTACGGTCATCCTTGCTGCAGGAAACAACTTCTTCAAAAACTCAAATTGAAAAGGAGAATAATCCTGAGCTTCATCAACAACGATATGCTTAATCGAGCTGTTCATCTGAAAGCCTTGAATCAGCTCTTTCAAAAGTAAAAACGGAGTAGCATCTTCATAAAATAATTGATCTTCATCCAACATTTCCAGTGTCGTTTGGCAAATAGCCGATAACGAAGTTGGTGTCTCCCCTTCCATCCACTGTTTGATCTTTAATGGATCAGCGAAAAGCTGCTTGTATATCTCCTTGAAGTCGACAAAACGAAACGCTTGAATTCGTTTTCGTAAATGCTTCAATTTTTGGTGAACAATCAATCTGGCAAGTGCTTCGGGCTCCATCTCATAGTCGGCCATATTTTCTCTACTAAAGCCACGTTTTTTCGCTAAGTAGATATGTGCCTTATGGTAAGCCTCGTTGCTTAGCAGTTCCATTTCCTCCTGCACCCATTGCTTTTCACTCTCGATCCTTTGAGTCTCATTTATTTTTTTAATGAGCCAATCCTTCAATTTTTCAAGTCTATTATGGAAGCGAAGTGAAGTATCATGACTATAAAACCTTTCCGCTATTTGTTGTGCCGTAAGTACTGGTTTCCCTCTGAAGGTAATGTCTTTAAACACCATTCCTGATAACTCTAGTGACTGTCTATAGGACCCAATCGCCTCAAAAAAACGGGAGGATGCTTTAAAACGGATACTTTCAAGCCTTGTCCTGTACGAAGGAGTATTCGCCGCAGTTAACACATATTCCAATTGATCATAGGGATTCTCAACTTGAAACTTTTTACTCAGACGATGATCCAAGTATTCCTGGAATGTGACCTGCTGCATATTCTCTTCACCCAGTTCTGGCAGCACATTGGATACGTAACTACTAAACATAGAATTAGGCGAAAAAAGAATGATTTGATCCGCATTCAGACGATCTCGATATTTATAGAGCAAATAAGCAATTCGCTGCAGGGCCGCTGATGTCTTGCCACTGCCTGCTGCACCGTGAACAATGAGCAGCCTCCCGTGGTCATGACGGATGATCCTGTTTTGCTCCTGCTGAATGGTCGCTACTATATTGTGCATCCTTTTGTCGGTACCTTTGCCCAGAACCTCTTGTAGTATCTCGTCTCCAATGGTGAGACTCGTATCGAACATCGATCGTAGAACGCCCCTGCGGATAAGAAATTGCCACTTTTTCTCCAATATTCCTTGGACCTGGCCTCCGGGTGTTGCATAATTAGCATGACCAGGCTGGTAATCGTAGTAAACACTCGAGACAGGCGCCCTCCAGTCGTAGATTAGGAAATCTTCTCCACTCGTATCACTAAGTGAGGAGATACCAATATAGATTTGTTCCTGAAATGAATTCCCTTCTTCCATAAAATCGATTCGACCAAAATAGGGAATCTCCCGCATTCGGCGCAGTGTGGATAAGCGCTTGGAGGCATGTCTATGGGTGCTTTGACTAACGGACAGAGCTTGAGCCTCTTGCCGTAAACCAATAATGGTCTCAAGGTAATCATCAAAGGAGTCCGTACTCACCTTGACTTCATCCCAAAAGTGCTTGCGGATATGAACCACTTCGTTTCTACGTCTGGCAGTTTCCTCTTCCAGTCTGTTCATTTCCTTCGTAATGGCCTTCATCACATGGTCTACTCGTTTTTGTTCCTGCTGAAGTTCCGGATTCATCGCACACACTCCTAAAAAAAGATTATAAAAGGGTTGACTGTAGCATTGGTTACATTGTATAATTAAAATAGGGATATTATATAATAAATTAATAATACATTGTATATCTATATAAATTTACCACAAGATCTCACCTTTTTCAATGTATAGACTCTAATTCTTTGATGGTCGATACATGAGTAATTCTTTCTATTGCTTATAAAAAGAGTAGTATTTAACGTTTTTAACGTAAATACTACTCTTTTTATATTTTTATTCATCAGCCGAAAACACTCGTAAATTTTTATCACATCTATTGCACCTTAAGTATTTATTTTTTCATTTGCAAAATACTACAATAATATTTTATTTCAAAAGGAAGTAGAAGTTCTCCAATAAATTAGAATTTATGGTATTGTTATTTTAGAAAAAAATAAGGAGGGAATTAAAAAATGATCGTTTCTGAACTCATTGAAAAACTACAGGAATTAGATTTTCAAGATGCACAAATTGTGCTTCGAGATTCAACAGGTGAGAATTTCGACATAGAAGAAATTGAAAACGTTTTAGGATTCTATTACGTCCTTCATCCAGTTTCAGCAAAATAAAGCGCGAAGAAAAAAATAGGTTTTTTATATAGAAAAAGTCAACAACTATGTTGACTTTTCTATTATTTATTACACTTATCTAAATTGCCCAGTCCCCATTACGGAAGATTGGAACAATGGTGCCATCTTGTTTGATCCCGTCAATATTCATGTTTTCAGAACCAATCATGAAGTCAACATGGACAGTTGAAGTATTCATGCCATGTTCAAGTAATTCTGCCTCACTCATTTTCGTACCACCCTGAATCGTAGTTGGGTAAGCAGCACCAATGGCTAAGTGATTTGAGGCATTTTCATCAAATAAAGTGGTAAAGAAGGTAATACCTGATTGAGAAATGGGTGATGGATCTGGCACTAGGGCCACTTCTCCCAAACCTGTACCGCCTTCGTTGTCAAAAACCAACTTCTTAATGGTTTCATCCCCTTTTTCAGCAGAGATGTCGACAATTTTACCCTCTTTAAAAGTCACTTCAATTCCTTCAATTAATGTTCCAGCATAGCTTAACGGTTTTGTGCTACGAACCACACCATCCATACGATGGGTATCAGGAGCCGAATATACTTCTTCCGTAGGCATGTTGGCAATAAACTCTACCCCTTTTGGATCATGGCTTTCTGCGCTCATCCAAATATGGTTTTTTGGCATACCTAACGTTAAATCCGTACCAGGTGCTGTGTAGCGTAAGGCATCGAACTGGATTTCATTTAATTTTGCTGCTTTTTCATTCAAGTTTTTTTTATGTTCATCCCATGCAGCGATTGGATCCTCTTCATACACACGACAAGTTTTAAAAATTTGATCCCATAAGGCATCCACTTGTTCTTCAGAAGTAGCCAAGTCAGGGAACACTTTTGCCGCCCAACCAGTTCCGCTAGCAGCGGCAACAGTCCATTTCAAATCATCATTTTGAGTCGCAATGCGCTGTGCTTTAAACGCTTTTCCCGCTACATTTTGATAGGTAGCAATTTTTGCTGGATCGATTTCATTTAGTAAGCCTGGATCACTTGATAAAATAGTAAGACGACTGACGCGATGATTTAATACATGATCTTCTGATTCTTGAATTTCATATTCAGGAATGTCTGTCAGTACTTCTACTGGCTGATGTATGTAATGTAGCTTGTTTATTTCGTCATCAGACCATTTTACGATTACTTTTTCTGCTCCTAATGCATAAGCTTCTTTCGTAATTAAACGAGCTAAAGGGGCTTGCTCCACCGTAATCGTCATTTTTACCCAATCACCTTGTTGAATATTGATTCCTTTTGCCACTAAAAGTTTGGCATATTTTTGTAAGTTTTCATTAAAATTTGGTAACACCTTTATTACCTCCCATCATTATTTCCAATAACTATACTAGCATAATTATTGGGAAATTTCTCCTCAGAGGAGACAAAGGGGCGGTTCTTCTGTTTCCAGAAAATAGAAGAACCGTCCCAACTGATTCAATTTTTATATAATAGGAAACAACCTGTTACGCGTCACCTTTCCCATTTCAGCCCATTAAGATGTTCAAATGTTGGAGTAATTTTGGTAATGATTTTATCCTGAAAAATTTGTTTTAGCTCGCATTTCTTTTGTTTAGCTAACGACAATTGATTGTTATCAGAGAAGAAAATCCATGATTGGTTATTAAATTGCTGATCCTCTCTAGAGGTTGGATCATGCAAGTCGAAAAACAATTCAAGTAATTCTTTATAGGAAACTTTCCAAGGATTAAACCAAATTTCAACTAAATCTAGATTTGAATCTTTTAGATGCCCTATTCGAACATTTTCAATCCCACGAAAACCTGTAGTAAAAGCCTTTAAACTAAAAAAACCACTTGAACCAAACACTGCTCTTTCCATTTCTACTCGCTCCTTTTTGAGCGATAAGCCTCTATCCATCCATTTAAAGAACACTCACTGATTGGCGAGCCTGCAAGGCGAAGACAGAGGTGTAGTTGCACTGATACTGTTTCCCTAAAAATTGCCACTACGTCGACCTTCCCCAGCGCTGCAATTTTATACTTTAAGAGTGCAAAAAACCTCTCTTTATACAAAGAGAGGTCGTATGATTACATACGTTTCTCTCATCTTTCAAAGGTTACCACCTTTGCAGGAATTAGCACCGTTCAAGACAATAAGCTGTCTTGATGGTTGCCGGGTTTCATAGGGCCTGTCCCTCTACCACTCTGGATAAGAAGTTATCGCTATTCATTTTTATTTATTGTTAATGATAGTATCATGCTATTATCTAAAATACAAGTAAATTTTGAAAATATAAAAAATAGGGACATATGGAACAAACAGAAGAGTGATTCGATGATTTCTTTTTACGCAAATTCTTCTATTTTAATCGGTCGTGAATATTCACTTTGAAACTTTTAGCCTACCCCTATCGTATAATTATGACAAGGAGGCGAGTATCTAAAATGAATCACCTACATCGGAAATTAATATTGCTTTGTTTTGCCATCATTAGCTTCTTCTTTTTATTTCCAAGTCAAAGTAGCCTCTATCCATCCAATTAAAAAACCTCTCTTTCGCATAAAGAGAGGTCGTATGATTACATACGTTTCTCTCATCTTTCAAAGGTTACCACCTTTGCAGGAATTAGCACCGTTCAAGACAATAAGTTGTCTTGATGGTTGCCGGGTTTCATAGGGCCTGTCCCTCTACCACTCTGGATAAGAAGTTATCGCTATTCATTTTTATTTATTGTTAATGATATTATCATTCTCCTATCTAAAAGTTCAAGTGTTTTTTGAAAATATAAAAAATAGGGATATATCAGAACAAATGGTAGAATAATTCGATCATTTCTTTTTACACAAATTCTCATATTTTAATCGGTCGTTAATATTCACTTTGAAACTTTTAACCTATCCCTATCGTATAATTATGATAAGGAGGCGAGGTGTCTAAAATGAATCAACTACGTCGAAAATTAGTATTGCTTTGTTTTGCCATCATTAGCTTCTTCTTTTTATTTCCAAGTCAAAGTCTTGCTGTGGACTATTCCATAACAGATGTAAAAATTGATGCGTTTTTACAGGAAAATGGAGATGTTCAAGTGAAAGAAACCCATACATATGATTTCATTGGAGAATTTAATGGCATTACGCGTGAGATCATCCCTAAAAAAGGGACGAGTATTACTGAATTCAAGGCCACTGAAAACGAAAACCCTTTAAGAATAGAAAAAAAGAACGATCTTTATTTGATTCACCGAAAAGGGACAGATGAAACGATCACCATCCAGCTTAAGTATTCCATTGAAAATGGAGTAGATCTCTATTCGGATATCGCTGATTTTTATTGGCCCTTTTTTGATGAAAGGAATGAATCTACTTACGAAAATCTTCAAGTAACGGTCCACCCACCAAAGGAAACGGTTCCCATCGTTGCATTTGGCTATGATGAGGCTTTTAAAACGGAGAAAATTCAGCCAGATGGTTCAGTTCTTTTTCAATTTGGCGAGGTTCCATACGAAAAAAATGGGGATATTCGTGTCGGCTATGATACAGCACTTTTTCCAGGAGCCACTTTAAAATCTAATGAACCCATGAAAGATGAGATCCTGCGTACCAAACAGGATTTATTAGATGAAGCGCAAGCAGCAGCAGAAAGGAAAGAAAAACTTTCCAATATAGCAAAAGTTGGCATTTCGGTCTACACGATTCTTTTGTTATTCCTAATGATCAGCACATGGATAAAATCTCGGATGAAAAAAGCTGCTGTACAAAGAGAAACATCCCATACTTTTTTCATTCCTAAACAAATCATGAGCTTGCCTGCAACGATTCTTTATACAAGTGGTGCCTATCTTCCGGCAGAAACGATGGCAGCGGGATTAATGGATCTCGTGAGAAAAGGCTATATGAAGAAAACGGAAGAGAACCATTTTAAAATGGAAAATCACCTGGAAAAACCTTTGAAACACGAAAGAATTTTGCTGGATTTCTTGTTTAAAAAGGTTGGTGCAAACGGTGAATTTAGCTTTGATGATTTATCCAAATATACAAAACATGGTAACCAATCACGCAAAATACCAAACAAACCAATTTAATTGGGGTCATGCTGTTCAAGAGGAAATAAAGGAAAATGAACTTTATGAAAAAAGCCTAGGATATCGGTGGATGATCGGATTGACAAGTATCCTTTTACTTCCATTAATCTTCCTTTTCCTAATTATGAGTTTATTTGCATGGTTTGCTTTTACTCTTGTATTCTTTTTCGCTGTCATTATATATGCCTTTTTCTATAGACCGAAAACCTGGAAAGGCCTAACCATCACCCATGAGTGGAACTTACTTAAAAAGCATTTAAAGGAATGGAATGTAAACGAATGGAAGGATCTACCAGAGGATGATAAAATGCGTGCCTATATTTATGGATTAGGCATCAAGCATAAGGATTTCACGAAGAATAGTGATGAATATCGTAAATTCCTTTACAGTCCCGCCAAATCAATCACCCAATCACTACGGAGCATATTCCTCCTGTCGATTTCGCAACGATCGCCTATTTGGGTCCAATGGCATCCACCCATTTTTACTCTGCCCAACAATAGAACAGCAAGTAGTTTAAATAGCAGTTCAACGAATTCAAGCAGTAGTAGTGGTGGCGGTGGTGGCACTGGCGGCGGTGGTGGTGGGTCTGGTGCTTTTTAATAACATTTACAGAATTCATCCCCATTTTTCTTTGTTCATACTGTCTTCAATGTTAAAGACCGCTTATAGATTCTTTACAAGCGGTCCTTTTAACATTTCTAAATCGTTTTTCAAACAGGAGAACCCTCCCTACGCCTCTTTTTACAGGTAACGTTTGAAAAGAACGCTGTTTTCCTTTGCAATATGAAGGTAAATATCATCTGCCAATTCATGAAGTTTCGCATAAGCAGCCTTCATCGTAGGGCAAGCAAACTCCGGAGTCGTGAAATCGTTCGTCTCTTTCATAAGGTGCTTAATGATCTCTCCAGCACCATCGTGTTCACCCTCCAATTCAATGATATTTGATCGTATCGCTTCTCTTTCTTCTGCTGTTTTATCCGATTTGCGCATAGCCGGAAAGAGTTCCTTTTCCTCTTTGGCGAAGTGTTCCTCCAACTCCATCTTTAACTTGCTGAAGTTTCCGTGCAGCATCAAAACCAATTCCTTGTCATGACCATAGTGCGCGAGCAAAATCTTATTCACAAGCTGATCCAATTCCTTCAATAGAGCCCGCTCTGGTTTGTGATGAATTTCCATGATAAGGTCAATAAGCTCTGCATCTGATAGCTCTGTCACAGGTAATTCCTTGTCCGGTCTAGCTAAATAGTTACTGTATTCATTCTGTACCTCTGTAATAAAATCTGCTGTTAGACCCGCTTCTTGTATGGCTGCTTCAAGTGTTCGATCCCCTTGACAACAGTAGTCGATGTGCAGTTCATTCAAGCGTGAAGTAATCGCAGGGAAATACGTAACCAGCTCCCCAAGTTGTGTTTGACTAGTAATAGAAATGGTTTGTTTCATGTTATTTCCTCCTCGTTATATATCTTATTTATATTGGCTAACTTCTTGTTGTCCTTCTCTCTATGCCTTCATTCTAGTCCATACCGACACACAAATCCTTGATTAAAATCAACTTTCTAAAACAAAGGTCTAAAACAAAGGGACGGTTCGCCTGTTTCCATGGCGAACCGTCCCTACTCTCTTATTTATTACTTGTTCCTGATGATGATAAACTATGTACTATGAAAAGAAGGAAAAATTCTTTTGCTTCTTTCTATTAATTGAAGGAAACAGAAGAACCGTCCCCTTGTCTCCAATTAAGCCATTGATATCTACGCGTTTTTCTTGGGATGAATTGACGAATTTCATCTGCATGGAAGCCTACTTGTAGTCTTTTTTCATCCATTATGATGGGGGTTTTGACTAGTCCAGGGTGGTCGTGTATTAATTGGTAGAGTTCCGTCAGTGGCAGATCCTCTAATTGTCCATTTAATTCCTGGAAGGTCTTAGATCTGGTAGCGATTATTTCATCTGTTCCCTCTATGGTCATTCGAAGAATAGTATGAAGCTCGCCAATTGTTAACGGTTCTTTTACTATATTTCGCTCAACAAAAGGGATTCCATTTTTTTCAAACCATTGTTTTGCTTTTTTCGTTGACAAGCTCGTTGAACCCGTTATTATTTTAGCAATCATCGATCATTCTCCTTCAAATTATGATTTTGTGTTTTTATCACTTATAACTAAAAGATTGACGTTTAAGATCATTCTTGTTTGTAAAGACCTCGTTTTAATAAATTCATTTCCATTGTAAAGTGATGGATTGCCTCATCATCACTTAACTCCTTTGAGAACTTTTCAACAAAATTACGAAATACAACTGCCGTAATAATTTGCAAAATATAGTACAATTCTTTGTCCTCTTGAATGTTTAATCTTTGTTTATTCATTAATTTCGTTATTTCTTTAAAATGCTCATTGTTATCCGCAGCGCCAAACACATCAATTAGAGAATATTCGGTCTTGTGAGTAAGGTTTAATAAGGCATTTTTTAAAAAAGCATGCTCGTCCTCATCCGGAAGTTGGACGAGAAATTGATAGTACATTTCCGTTATCGCATCAATAATGTCGCCATCATGTTTTTTTAATAACAAAATAAAGTTTTCTTTACTTACCTTTGTTGTTTCATTTAATAAATAAAAATAGAGATCTTCTATGTCTTCAAAATATTGATAAAAACTCCCTCTTGGAATTCCTGCTATTTTGATAATATTTGAAATGGATGCTTTCATTAACGGTACTGTTGAAAACTCCTTTTCCGCTGCTTCAATCAATGTTTTTCTTTTTTCCTCAGGAAGGTTAAAAAACGTTTGTTTCGGCATCGTTCTACCTCCAAATCCAATCATGTGACAACGTGTCGCCTAGTACATTCTATATTATATGACATAGTGTCACTTGTCAAAGATTTTAATGACAATATGTCATATATTTCCCCAGTTGGCTCTAAACTAAACGAATAACTTGTAGGATCAATTACAAACGTCACTTTTAATGATCTGCATTAAGGAATATACTAAAAGCACATGATAAGTTTGACACGCTTTTTATGCCAATTAATGAAGTTTGAATATAGATATCTTTTTTCTATTATCTTAAAGAAAAATGTTCGGATTAATGGAGGTCCTTTAATGGCAAATGCACATGTCTTTTCTAAAGAAGAGGAACTGTCGAACTCGATTACTCATGGAATTGGAGTGATCCTAAGTGTAGCTGCTCTCGTCATTCTAATCGTTTTTGCTTCCTTGTATGGCAACGTTTGGCATGTTGTCAGTTTTACACTATTTGGTGCAACGATGCTTCTGCTCTATACATCGTCAACCCTTCTGCATGCATTCCGCCCTGGACGTGCGAAAGACTTTTTTGAAATTATGGATCATACGTCCATTTATTTCTTCATTGCCGGAACGTATACTCCGTTTCTATTCCTTGCGGTGGATGGATGGGTCAGATGGACCTTGTTTGGGATCGTGTGGGGACTCGCTATAGGGGGAACCATATTTAAATCCTTTTTCGTAAAAAAATTCCTCTTTACCTCTACCCTACTTTATGTCGTCATGGGTTGGTTAATTGTCTTCGTCTGGAAGGATCTAGCTGCCAATTTACACCCAACCAGTTTGGTCTTATTAATCATTGGCGGACTTTGTTATACGATAGGCGCTATCTTCTATATGTGGAAATTATTTAAGCACCACCACGCGGTTTGGCATGTATTTGTTCTCAGCGGAACAGTATGTCATTTTTTTGCGGTACTTTATTTGCTTCCTTAATTTAAAAAGCGACAGGCAACCTCTTTTATCACGAAGGGTGCCTGTCGCTTTTTTGTTCCCTTATTCTCACCTATTAACTCTTCTCGCCTACTACTTATCACTTCTAGAATAGAAGTCGCTTATCAGGCAGACATTAATGCTGGGTTTTAAAAAAGGAAACGATCTAATTGACAAATAGTAATTTCTATATGATAATAAATATGTAATTAGAATTATTTTAATTTAGCTGAACCTTTTCAGTTTTCCAGCTATTCAGACATTCAATGTTCACATTCAACAAGATAAAAAAGGCAGTTAAATAGTATAATTTTATTTGAATACCTAAAAAACATAGAACTTTTGAAAAACAAGGAGGACTATTATTATGATGTTAGATGCAGAAATCAAAGGACAATTATCTCAATATATGCAACTAATGGAAGGCGAAGTACATATTAAAGTCAGTGTAGGAAGCGATGACGTTTCACGAGATATGCTCGCTTTAGTAGAAGAGATCGCAACGATGTCATCCAGCATAAAAGTTGAGAAAACTGAATTAGAACGAACACCAAGTTTTAGTGTAAATCGCCCTGGTGAGGACACTGGAATCACTTTCGCCGGCATTCCTCTTGGACACGAATTTACTTCATTGGTATTAGCCCTATTACAAGTTAGTGGTAGAGCTCCAAAAGTAGATCCAAAAGTAATGGAGCAAGTGAAAAACTTGAAAGGTGACTATCGTTTTGAAACCTATGCCAGCCTTAGCTGCCATAATTGTCCAGATGTTGTACAGGCATTAAACGTGATGAGTCTTTTAAATCCTGGAATTACTCATACCATGATTGATGGAGCTGCTTTTAAAGAAGAAGTAGAGGCAAAAGATATTATGGCTGTTCCATCTGTTTACTTAGATGGAGAATTCTTCAATAGCGGTCGTGTGTCGTTAGAAGAAATTCTTGCTAAGCTTGGAAGCGGTCCAGATGCGTCTGAATTTGCCAATAAAGAACCTTATGATGTACTGATTGTCGGCGGCGGTCCGGCAGGTGCTAGTGCTGCGATCTACTCTGCACGTAAAGGCATTCGTACAGGTATTGTCGCAGATCGCTTTGGTGGACAAGTCTTGGATACGGTTGGCATTGAAAACTTAATTACAGTAGACTACACAGAAGGTCCTAAGCTTGCAGCCACTCTTGAAGAATATGTTAAGCAATACAACGTGGATATTATGAATTTACAGCGTGCTAAAGGAGTAGAAAAGAAAGAATTCGTCGAAGTTGAATTAGAAAATGGTGCTGTTTTAAAAAGTAAAACCGTTATCCTTTCAACTGGTGCTCGCTGGCGTACTGCTGATGTGCCTGGTGAAGAAGAGTTTAGAAATAAAGGGATTGCCTACTGTGCACATTGTGATGGTCCATTATTTGCTGGAAAAGATGTGGCGGTTATTGGCGGAGGAAATTCAGGTGTTGAGGCCGCAATTGATTTAGCAGGACTCGTCAAACATGTAACTCTTTTTGTTCGGTCCACTGTAAAAGCAGACCCCGTTCTTCGGGATCGCGTATACAGTCTTTCAAACGTAACCGTGATTGAGAATACCCAAATCAAAGAAATTACCGGTACGGATAAGGTAAACGGCATTACTTATATCGATCGTACGTCCGGCGATGAGCATCATATTGAATTACAAGGTGTATTTGTTCAAATTGGTACAATTCCAAATACAGAATGGTTGGGGAATGCGGTTGAACGTAATCGCGCTGGAGAAATCATTGTTGATAAAAATGGCGCGACCAATATTCCAGGAGTATTTGCTGCTGGAGACTGTACGGATACTTCTTATAAACAAATCATTATCTCCATGGGATCTGGCGCCACAGCAGCCTTAGGAGCATTCGACTATCTGATTCGAAATTAATGCCTGAGTTCTATTATATAGAATGTTTTACGGAGTACTCATTTCTTTGAAATCCAATTATGAAGTAGTACTTAAGAAAAGTGCTTAGAGAATGTCTCTAAGCCTTTTTTAATTGTATCAGTATACTACTTGCTAGAAATAGAAACTCACGTTAAAATGAGAGATTGTAGAAAACGTATATTGTTCTATTTTTCATAGGAAGTTTTTAGGGGGATCATAATGAACGTCATTGAAGTGCAAAACTTGCGAAAAGAATTTAAGTCTTTTTCAAGCAGGCCTGGTTTGTCTGGGGCTTTCCGAGACTTGTTTACAAGAAACTACAAAGTACACGCTGCCGTTGATAATATTTCCTTAACCATCAAACAAGGAGAAATGGTTGGTTACATTGGAGAAAATGGTGCTGGTAAATCGACAACAATCAAAATGTTAACCGGGATCCTTACTCCCACATCTGGTTCGATTATCGTTAATGGGATGAATCCCCACAAGCAACGTGAAGAATTCGTACGCACCATCGGAGTCGTATTTGGACAGCGTTCACAGCTTTGGTGGGATATTGCGGTTCAAGAGTCCTTCCGGTTATTAAAGAAGGTCTACCGTGTTTCAGATGAAGAGTATGACCGTCATATGGGCCATGTGATTGAAACGTTAGAAATTGGTCCTTTATTGGATAAACCTGTTCGAAAGCTATCGCTTGGGCAACGAATGCGCTGCGAATTAGCTGCTGCTCTTATCCACAATCCTCCCCTCCTCTTTTTAGACGAGCCAACCATTGGACTGGATGTATTAGTCAAACTAAAAATCCGTAAGTTTCTAAAGGAAATTAACGAGCAATATAAAACGACGATTTTGCTTACGACACATGACTTAACCGATATTGAGGCTCTTTGTGAAAGAGTAGTTTTACTAGATGAAGGAAAAATCATTTATGATGGAAAACTCAACCAACTTCAATCACAAGCGGTTGAAGGCAGGAAACAAGTAGAATTCGAGTTTTTAGCTGAAATCTCCAAAAGTAGCCTACCTATTACAAAACAGGTTCAATGGGAACAAAAGGATGCGACTACCTGGATTTCCCATATCAATGGAGATGAGCAACTTGTCTCCCAATTAGTGAGTGAAGTCGTTCAAAAGAACCCGATTAAAAATGTTCGAATCAATGAGGTTTCTACGGAGGAGATTGTTCGTAAGATTTATGAAGAAGGAATGGCGATCTCATGAGTATGTATATCGAAATGATTCGCATTCGGTTTTTAATGATGCTCGCCTATCGAACAAACTATTATAGTGGTATTTTAATCTATTCGATTAACATTGGTGCCTATTATTTTTTATGGTCTGCCATTTACGGCGGGAAAGAAGAGATTCAAGGGTTATCCGTCCTGCAAATGACCACCTATGTGGCAGTAGCTTGGATGGCAAGGGCTTTTTATTTCAACAATATTGACCGGGAAATTGCCTCTGAAATTCAAGAAGGGAAAGTCGCGATCGAAATGATTCGTCCTTATAATTATTTAGGGATGAAAACAATGGCAGCCTTAGGAGAAGGAGTCTTTCGTTTTTTATTTTTCTCGATCCCAGGGATGATCATTGTTGCCTTAATTTTTCCGATTAGCTTTTCTGCTAGTTTGACAACATGGATGTTTTTCTTCCTTTCACTCTTATTTAGCTTTATCGTGAATACGCAAATTAACTTACTAACAGGCATTATGACCTTCTTTTTATTAAATAACGTAGGGTTAATTCGAGCCAAGCGGGTTGTAATCGATTTGTTCTCAGGTCTATTACTCCCTATTTCATTTTATCCGGTTTGGGCACAAGATGTGATGACGTATTTACCCTTTCAAGCAATCAGCTATATTCCTAGCATGATTTTCACAGAAGGCTTTGTCGGGTCCGAAATTTATCAAGCATTGCTGTTACAAGCAGTCTGGGCCATTCTCTTACTGATTCCAATTAAACTGTTGTGGATTCTAGCAAAAAAACAATTAATTGTACAAGGAGGCTGACGGAGTGTTTTACGTTTCGGTGTTTTTTCAATACGCCTCTCAATATTTAAAAACAAGGCTCACTTATCGTGTGGATACAGTGATTGAAATTCTGTCAGATCTATTAAACCAAGCGGTGAATTTAATCTTCATATTAGTCGTATTTGGCCACACATCTCTTTTGAGCGGCTGGAACCGTGAGGAAATTATTTTTATTTATGGGTTTTTCCTTGTTCCTTTTGCGTTATTTACCTCCTTTTTTAACATATGGGACTTTAATGAGCGCTATATTGTAAAAGGAGAAATGGATCGTATCTTAACTCGTCCGGTTCATAGCCTTTTCCAAATAATTATGGAACGCATGGAGTTAGAATCATTATTTGGCGCGATTACTGGGCTCGTAATTATGGGGTATGCTGGCAGTAGCCTAGGATTAACGTTCGCTTGGTATGATGTATTGATCTTTCTAGTCATGGTGCTTGGCGGAATGTTCATTTATGCTGGTATTTTTATTTCCATCGCTACGATTGGATTTTGGTCTGATAGCCGTACCGATATAATGCCCATGATGTATAATATCAGCAACTACGGCCGCTACCCCGTTAATATTTATCACAAAGTGATTCAATTTGTGCTGACTTGGATTTTACCCTTTGCCTTTGTCGGTGTGTACCCCGCTTCTTATTTTTTAAACAGAGAAGAATGGGTTGGTTATGCCTTTTTCACACCTGTCATGGGGCTCCTATTTTTCAGTTTAGCCATCTTCCTATGGAATGCAGGGGTTAAAAAATATCGTGGGGCTGGAAACTGATATCATAACAAAGCACCATCCTTTTTATGGATGGTGCTAATTTCTTTTTAAAAATAATCCTTTATTCAAATTTCCCTGTAAATCGGAAACCTAATTCTGCCACGAGCGTAGCCAGTAAGAATGTTCCTGTGTAAACGACTAGAGACACGACAACAATTCTCCAACCTAATTTTTTGAACTCTTGAATATCTTTACCAAAAGATAAACCGGCATACGCTAAAATCGGTGTTGCCAATGCCATGAAATTGACTTTCGATGTTTCTTCAACAAAGAAAGCATTTCCAGGGAAGATTGGACTTGTAATTAAAATCGCAATAACAGATACCCATACAACAATAGGTAAATGGAAAGGCAAGACTTTATCGATGATAAGACCTAAGATCGAAATGACCATTATAATAAGCATCCCTAGTAATGCTTCGATTGGAGATACATCAAAACCGATCCAGTTCCCAATTAGTGCTATAATTCCAACTAAAACAAAGGTTAATGTTTTATCTAACAATATTCCTCAACTCCTGATTTCACTTCTTTCGTGTCATGACCATTAATTCTTTTTTGAACGTCTACCTAAAATGGGTTCTAATTTGTTGTATAAATAACTTGTGACCGGCAACGAGAAGAATACACAGACATAAGTACCAACAATCGATGTAATTAAATTAGCAGCACCTGCAAATACGGCAATATCGTCTGCTGATGCTGGATATATAGAAGAAATAGCACCTGTCATGGCGGCCATCATACTACCAGAACCAACACCCGCTCCCATAGCCAATGAAATCGGATGGAACCAACCTGTACTTGCAATCAAACTTGCTACGATTGCTAAATAAATAGCACCGAATAATGTACCACAAACGTACACTCCTAATGCACCCCGAGTTTCAGCAGAGGAAGCACCATATTTTTCAGCAATAATAGCTAAATTGGGTTCGCGGTCAATCGAGAACGTAGCACCAATTGCTTCTCGTTTCATCCCGAGTAATAAGGCAACAGGTAAACCTAATACAATCGTTCCTAAGAAATGTCCAACTTCTTGTAAAAGTAAAATCATACCTGAGTCGAGTATGGTTGTAATAGATGGTCCAATTTGTGTCCCTAATTTGACAACGAAAATCATAAAGGAGACTCCAAGAATATTGGAAGCCGCATTCATCTCAGGGAGCTTAACTAAGTTTAATTTAGGAAGGCTGATAATAGCACCTACAACTAATACATAAAGCATTGGGAATAATGCGATCGATCCAATACCGAAACTAAAGTGCTTCACACCCACCCATTCTGCTATAGATACTAAAACTAAAACAATAACATGGATTTTCCAGTTTTTTAATACTTCACTTTTCATCGTACGTCCAACTCCATTATTTAGAATATGGGTTTAATGCTAAAGCAATATATAAGGCAATTCCGTATTTCATTGCTTCTTCATCAGGTAAAAAGTGGTCATTATGTAACTTATAAGCGCCACCTTTATCATCTTTTACACCAAGAAACATGAATGTTCCAGGTACATTCTCCAAATAGTAAGCAAAATCCTCACTACCCATACTTGGAACTTCTAATTGTAGAACTGCATTTTCACCAAAAAGATTCTCGGCAAGTTTTCCAGCGTGTGCTGTATGTTCAAATGAATTGATTGTCACGGGATAATCAGAGGAATAGGAAATTTCAGCCTGTAATCCCATTGCAGAAGCAACCCCATTTACAACTCGTCTGAAATCACTCTCTACACGGCTACGTGTTTCTTTACTAAGAGTACGAATCGTACCATTTAATTTTGCTGTTTCAGGAATAATATTAAACCCGTCTCCTGCATTAAGAGTACCTATTGTTATAACAACTGAATCTAATGGATCCGTATTTCGGCTGACAATGGATTGTAGTGCTGTAATAAGTTGCGCACCCCCAACGATGGCATCAATTCCTTGTTGAGGAACAGCACCATGTCCAGAGCGACCTGTTAATGTCACTTGAAATGCATCCATACTCGCCATAAAGGCCCCGCCCTTAACACCAATCGTACCAATTGGTAAATCAGGCCATACATGAAAACCATAGATAAAATCAACATCCGGATTTTTTAATGCGCCATCTTCAACCATTTTTCTGCCACCACAAAGCATTTCTTCAGCAGGTTGAAAGATCAATTTAATGGTTGCAGGAATTTGATCTTTAATTTGAGAAAGTGCTTTGGCTGCGCCTAACAAAGTTCCCATATGCATGTCATGTCCACAGGCATGCATAACATTTTCATTTTTTGAGGCAAATGGTGCATTGGTTTTTTCTAGAATAGGCAGTGCATCGATATCTGAACGGAAAGCAATAACTGGTTTCTCTTGAGACCCTCTAAGAACGCCAACAACGCCAGTAATAGCTAGTCCTGTTTGAACTTCAAAACCTAATTCTTCAAGGTAAGCAGCGATAGCAGCGGATGTTTTGAATTCTTGATAACCTAACTCTGGGTTTTCATGAAACTGTTTTCTAAATCGAACAGCATCTTCGAAAGAACTTTCTACTAATTTTTTTATGTCATCGTTTAATTGATCAAGTGACATCTAAATCCCTCCTTAAATTACAACTGTTCATTCCAGGTGAAAAACAATAGCATTAGCATAACTAAAATATTATATTATGTAAATAAATTTTTTAAACACAAATAGTTGTAAATGTTGTCATACCAATATTATTTATGATTCCTCTGTTATATATCTGCACTTAATATTATTTTAATATATAAAAAATCAAGAGAATCATAGTATAAAATTGACAAAGCCCTTATAACAAGACTTAGATTACTAGTAAAACAATTATAAAAAAACTGGGACCATCTCTAGAGAGGTGGTCCCAGTTTTCTATATCAAGTCTTCTGTTGAAGCCATATTACGCTGAATACATCTGAAGCTTCTATTATCTTTAGGTTTGCTTCACTGTCTGAATAAGCTCCATCAACTCTGGATTAAACCCCTTTACAGCACGGTCTCCGATCACGGTTACAGGCACACCTAAAAAGCCGTATTTTTCAACTTCTTTTTTATATTCTTCAGTTGTCGTGATATCTCTCACTTCAAATGAAATGCCTTCTTCGGTTAACACCTTTTTGACGAAGGTACACTCTACACAATCCTCCATTGAATAAACAATAACTGGATGATCCATACATTTCTCCTCCTTAAAAGCCCATTAGAGGGTTTCTGATTCTAGTCGAAATCCTTCTACGACTACATCTTCATCGATTTCCAACAATAAACACCGTTTTCCATCGTAAGTAATATACTTAACATATTTCAGGTCTGTTGGGTTGATCGATACATTGGCTACCTTCGTTTCAATTTTAATGGTTTTAGGAACGACACTACCTGCTTTAAATTCATGTTTTTCGTCAGCTACGACTGTTTTAAAGGCATGTTCCACTTTGGCCGTATCGACATTTTCTACACCGCTTACCGTTAAAATACGTTCAACATCCTTATAATCCAAAACCGGAGCCTCATGTTCCTCTTTATCTTCCTTACTTTCCTGCACAATTTTATCAATTTCCTCATACACATTGGAAATCACGGTTGAATCGACTACCTCTCCGATCACTTTATTTAAGATTAATTCGAAGCAATCCTTATCCTCTGCAGCAGTAATTGTTTCTTCGCAATTAAGTACCTCTTCAACAAAGGTTTCATCTGGTTGATTCGCTTTTCCTGCACAGTAGAGGATATGATTCACATCTGCAGAATTGTCGTTAAACGCCGGGAACAGAAAACCGGACAATGGGGCAGCTAAATTAATAATGGGATCCACGGCATTATTCGCTTTAAATTCTTTCTCAATATAATCGAATAACAAGGCTTTTTTCGGCTGATCGGTTTTATTGACACTACACAAGATAAAATGGCTAGAATACACTTCATCATTCCCGCCCTCTTCAGATTCGAAATCCCGTTTTCGAGTCGCTTTTTGATGTTCTCCCCGGATAAAAGTCACTACTGTATCAAACTCATAAACCGTATGGGCAAACATTTTTCCAACGATTTGCAGCATGTTTTCCTGCCAATCCGATGAGCCTACATGTAATCCTTGGAAGAGAATATTTTGCGTGCTCTCCTCCACTTCATACTTAAACTTTAATTCAAACAGCTTTGTATCAAGATTGCCAGTCAGAACCTTTTTAAAGTTTTGCAAAAATAATTCTTGTGCTTCCTGCTCTAACATTTGAAACGGTTGACTGACATGATGGTAAATCTCACCTGATTCTTTTTGAACATAAACATTAAAAATTTCTCGTATTTTCATGAGATCGTTATCTAATTTAAATTGTTTCCGGATATTAGCGATGTCATTTTTATTCATTCGTCTCAACTCCTATTCCTGATTATACTGGAAAAAATCACATATAAAAAACCATCTTTTATGTATGTTATAAAAAAGATGGTTTTCTATATGGAAATAAACTTCCTATTGTTTTTGAATCGGCGTGCATACCGCGTATAAACTTTCTACTGAATGGGATATATTTACTTTAATCACTTTATACCCATTTCCCACATTTTTGTTTTCGTTTTTAATAATCACTTCTTTATTTGCCATTTCAGGTTCCACCTTTCAAACTTATTCTCTACACAGAAGTCAATATATGTGTAGTGACTATAAATGTGCATGGAATAATTGGCTGACAAGCCATTGCAGCCTGGACTCAACAAAAAAAGTGATCTAACATTTTTCTCACAAGGATTACTTCCATTTATTTAGGTGAAAAAAGCCACAAAAAGGGTTGTTTCCCCATTAAATGAGGAAACCCCTTTTCGTGACTTTTATTGATTAGACCTGACTATTATAGTTTAATACAAACGTTAGATAACTCTGAATAGAAGTCAAAGCTGTGAATTCCACCTTCACGGCCAATACCACTTGCCTTCATTCCACCAAATGGTGTACGAAGATCACGAAGGAACCATGTGTTTACCCAGATAATTCCAGCTTCAACTTCTTTTGCCATACGATGTCCACGACGGATATCATTTGTCCAAATAGATGCACTTAATCCATAGTCTGTATCATTTACTTGATCAAGTACTTCTTCTTCTGTGTCAAATGGAATCACTGTTACCACTGGACCAAAGATTTCTTCATTTACCACACGGCAATGACGATCAAGTCCAACAATAATTGTTGGCTCTAAGAAATATCCTTTGTCTAATCCTTCTGGACGTTTACCACCAGTTAGAATTGTTCCGCCTTCTTCTTTTGCTAATTCAACATAGCTTAGAACGCGTTCGTAGTGGTCTTTACCGACCAATGCACCAACTTTTGTATCTGGAGCAAATGGATCTCCAACAACTAATTCTTTTGTTCTTGCTACAAATTTCTCAATAAATTCATCATACGCAGAACGTTCTACATAGATTCTAGAACCACAAAGGCAAACTTCCCCTTGGTTAATAAAACTTGATTTTAATGTTGTGTCAATGACTTCATCTATATCAGCATCAGCGAAGATGATATTTGGATTTTTTCCACCAAGCTCATAAGAAAGTTTTTTCAATGTTTTAGCACCTGCAGCCATAATCGTTTGACCAGTTGATGTTTCACCTGTAAACGTAATCGCATCAACATCTTTATGTTCAGTAAGTCCTGTACCTACCACACTACCAGAACCATTTACGATATTAACTACGCCATCTGGAACGCCAGCTTCTTTACAAATTTCTCCCATTATTGTTGCTGTTGTTGGAGTTAAGCTTGCAGGCTTGATAACAACAGTATTACCAGCAGCAAGAGCTGGAGCAAGTTTCCAAGTCATTAGTAATAGAGGTAGATTCCAAGGACTGATGATCCCAACAACCCCAACTGGGCGACGAACGGAATAGTTGATGGCTACATCATCTGTTTCAAATGCTTCTGTTCCAACAGAGCGCAGGTAATCTGCGAAGAATTGGAAGTTGAATGCAGATCTTGAAATGTCAACTGCAGTTGATAACCAAATTGGTTTCCCTGTATCTAATGATTCAAGTCGAGCAAGCTCGTCTTTTCTTTCTAGAATGATATCTCCAATTTTACGAATAACGGCAATTCTTTGATCTAAAGTAAACTTTTTCCAAGGACCTTTAAGAGCCTTTTTAGCAGCAGCTACTGCCTCATTTACTTCTTCTTGTCCACCTTGAGAAATTTGGCTAATAACTTCCTCAGTTGCTGGATTAATATTATCTTTTACCTTCCCTGAAAGCGAAGGAACATATTCTCCATTAATAAAATGCAAACTATCCACTGATTTTACTACTGCTTGTGTACTCAATTTAACATCCCCCTATTAATTTTTGATCAATCCTATGTATCTCTTAATTAAATGATAGATTGACCGACTAGCGTTCACTATTAATGTATATTCAAGGGTAAAACAAAACCCTGAATTACCCAAAAAAGGATATTATTACTATACACTTTATTACTTAAATTTTAAATAGTTAAAATCTAAATAATATACTGAAAATATAAAGTATTTTTCGACCTTTTGCAACAAAAATGTTTAGAAACTATAATTCTACTGATTACTTCTGCTATATTTCTTCATTAATTTACGCATCTCAACAAATAAATTTTACATTTTTATTGAAATTTAGAAGTAATACACATAGCCAAAACCGAAAAAAATGGCAGAATCGTCAAAGAAGACCCTATATAAATTATAAAATATTCCAAAATTTATCAATTTTTATTATATTATAATGTCTTTTTCTGAATAGTACAATATTATCTTTGCATATCATCAAATTATTTTTTTGAAACAATAAAGGGAACGCTTCTTGTGTCT
>CAWFID010000008.1:0-17630 GCA_963815765.1 uncultured Bacillaceae bacterium | reverse complement strand
AACAGGGGGACGGTTCTTTTGTAACCATTTATCTGACAAAACAAGAGAACCGCCCCCTGTCTTTATAATTCCGATAAATTTACTTATGTATATTTTCTCATTTTTGAAACATATTAAATGTTAGCTGCTTTTGAAGGCATTTCACTTTTAAAATCTTTTGTTTGAGGTTGTTTAAATCACCCTTAAACTGTATAAACTTCATAAAGTAGCTTTAAATAAAATGTTTGATACATATGAAGGAGGAAGGAAATTGGCAAAGCGTAAAAGCAATCAAAACCAACCAACTGAAGCGAAAACAAGTGATACAGAATTTGGTGCAGAGTTAGGACTAAGCAAAAAGGCTAGAAAAAAAGCAGCCAGAGAAGCCAAAAATAATAAGTAAAAAATGAAAGGTGACAAGTATCATCCATTTTGGATGGAACTTGTCACCTGTTTTTTAAAAACGTTTCAACTGTTAAACAATTTGATCTAGGTAAACTATGCTCAGTTCTTTGCATCCTGCTTAAGTACATTTGTTTATCTTTTTACTCAGAAAAAGAAGACAGAAGAACCGTCCCCCTGTCTCCATGCTTTATGTGAAAAATCCCATCTTTCTTGCCTCGTAGGTTAATTCATCTCGAAATTTCGGATGAGCAATTTGGATTAATGCCTTGGTTCTTTGTTCAATGGTTTTTCCACGCAACTGTGCAACGCCATATTCCGTTACAATACGGTCTACATCATTTTTGGAAGTCGTTACTACAGATCCTGTAGTTAAATGAGGACGGATTCTTGAGATCGAACCCCCCTTTGCCGTGGAGTGGAGACAAATAAAACTTTTACCTTTTTTCGCAAGACTTGCTCCTTGGGCAAAGTCAGCTTGCCCACCGGTTGAACTATAATAATGCCCGCCAATCGTTTCAGATGCACATTGTCCATAAAAGTCCACTTCAGTCGTTGCATTGATAGAAATCATTTTCTCCTCTTTCGCAATTTCTCGTGGATCATTTACAACCTCAACAGGAAGAAATTCGATAGCAGGATTTTCGTGGAGAAAATCGTATAGCTTTTGTGTACCTAACGCAAAGGTTGTGACGATTTTTCCTGGATAGGTCTTTTTCTCAATTCCATTTACAACTCCCGATTCGATCAGATCAATCATGCCATCAGATATGAGTTCTGTATGAATCCCTAGATTTCTATGGGTACTTAATAAAGAGATAACAGCATTTGGAATGCCCCCAATGCCTGCTTGAATGGTTGAACCATCCTCAATTTGCTCAGCGATAAAGGTTCCGATCAGTCGATCACTTTCGGTGATTGGAATAGTCGGTACTTCATATAATGGATAATCAACCACTATATACCCTTCAATTTGACTAATATGGATCTGATTTTCTCCAAATGTCCGGGGCATCCTCTTATTCACTTCCAAGAAAAAAGGAACTTTTCCAATAAAAGAAGACACATAGTCTGCCCCAGTACCTAGAGAGAAATATCCATGTTCATCCATCGGTGATGCAGCAGCTAATATAAGGGACGATTTCGTCGTTTCGCGCAAAATACGCGGAACCTGGCGAAAATGATTTGGAACAAGTTCACACTGCCCTTGTAAAAAGGCCTTTCGAGAAACACTACTTAAAAAATAAGAAACATAGGAAAGCGATGGTTTCATTCTCCCTTGAATATAGGCCCTTTCCTTTACCGCATGCATTTGATGAATTCGAATATTCCGAAATTTATTAGCGTGATCTTCGAGTGTGTCGATTAATACTTGTGGCTCTCCATTTGCAATTGGAATTATGAGATCATCTCCATTGTGAATGAGGGCTAAAATATCTTCCGGCAGTTTTTTCTTCACACTTACCCATTTATCAACCCTGTTCTCCATCCTAATTTTCCTTTGGAGCCTTCAAATATTTCTTCATGACTAATGCTTCCCCATCCACTACCATTTCATTACGCTGATTCCATACTTGAGTTTTTAATTTAATCATTTTCTTATCATCCTGTTTTTCGATGACTTCTACCGTTGCCTGTATCGTATCACCGATTTTGACAGGGGCTTTAAATTTAAAACTTTGTGATAAGTAAATGGTGTTTGGTCCAGGAAGTTTCATCCCAAGAACAGTCGAAATAAAGCTTCCAGTTAAGAGACCATGGGCAATTCGATCCTTGAAAATGGTTGTATCTGCAAACTCTTCATTGATGTGCATAGGGTTAAAATCACCTGTAATTCCTGCAAATTGATAAATATCAAATTCAGAAATCGTCTTAAAAAATTCTGCGGTATCCCCAATTTGAATCTCTTCATACGTCAACTCTTTTTGCATAAACCTATCCCCTTTTACCCGTTATTAAGGGTATCCCCTTTCACACTATAACCGGCATCCACATAAATGGTTTGACCTGTTATTCCTGTACTCATATCACTTAGAAGAAAAAGTGCTGAGTTTGAAATTTCTTCGAGCGTTGCATTCCGTTTTAAAAGGGCATGTTGACTCGTATAATCAACTAACGTATTAAAATCCCCAATCCCGCTAGCTGCTCGTGTTTTCATCGTTCCCGGTGATAAAGCATTCACTCGAATTCCATATTCGCCCAAATCTGCCGCTAAATATCGGACACTGCTTTCAAGTGCTGCCTTGGCCACGCCCATAACATTATAATTTTTCACTACTTTTTCCGAGCCATAATAGGATAACGTAATAATAGAAGCATTACGTCCTTCCATCATTTTGTACGTTCTTTTCACAATATCCGTAAGAGAATAAACACTAATCACCATGGAATTGACAAAACCATCTAAAGAAACATCCATATACTTCCCTGAGAGTTCCCCTTTTTTCGGACCACCTGCAACGGCATGTACGACAAAATCAAGCTCCCCATTAAAATGCTTATCTAACTTTTCAATCATGGTTGACACATCTTCTGAATTGGTCAAATCCACCATTTCATAGAATTGGCTTTGAATCGATTGAAATAATGGGATGACATAAGAACCTGTCTTTTCATTTTGATACGTAAAAGCAAGTTCTGCCCCCTGTTCAGATAAAACCTTCGAAATCGCCCAGGCTATGCTATGCTCATTTGCTACTCCAAGAACTAACCCTTTTTTACCCTTCATTAAGTTCGACATCGTATCCTCTTTTCCATATAGATCAAAATTTTTTTATAAAACACACAATAATACTAAAAATTCAAAAAATATTAAAGATAGTTCTTTCAATATCTATTTCTTAATCAAAATCCAATTCCCAAATTAGAATAAGTAAGAGAATTTCCCCTCAAACGAAAACTGATCATTCCATATTTTTACTATTTATAATCAACACTACTATTTTACATGAAAACAGATTATTTAGAACTCCTTTGTGAATAAATTAACAAAATTTACAATAAAAGGTGCCAGACCACCTAGAAAAATGGATGGTACTTGGCACCTTACATTTACATTCATTTACCTTTTTTCAATTGTCCCATCGCCATGACGAGCAAACCTTCCAGAACTACGCTCATTTACAGGATCTGTACGGTCCCATGGCCAACCTCCAAATTGTGTGTTTCGATACTCATTAAAAGCCTCATGGATTTCTTCTTCCGTTGTCATGACGAATGGTCCATATTGAGCAACCGGTTCTTGAATGGGTTCCCCTTCAAGAACTAATATGTAACTCTCTTTAGCTCCATTCGTTATGGTAATTTCCTGATCCCCTGTGAGCTTGACACGATTTGAAGCTTCAATCGCTGTTTCTTCTATATTTATCACATCACCTTCATAATAATATAGATTTCTTGCCAACGTTGCTGAAACGGACGGCAAGGTTAGAGATGCTTCTGGTTCCATATGAATGAGATAGATCCCTACATGATTATTTTTATCTCTTGCCCAAGATGCCCTACTTGGTTCTAAACTATCTTTTCCTTGCATGGTTCCTGCAATTAATCGAACTGTCGCTTTCTTTCCATTTGAAGCAATCGATTCTATTTCAGGAATATCCTCAGCCCATAACATCTTATACTCTGGTTCAGCGAATTTATCCTTCGAAGGAAGGTTTAACCAAATTTGAAAAAGTTCAAGTGGGTTTTCTTTATCCTGATGGACAAGCGGAAACATCTCAGTATGTTGACAGCCTTTTCCTGTTGTGAGCCATTGTACATCTCCATTACCATAACGACCCACTGCACCTGTTGAATCAAAATGATCCACAAGTCCTTCCAAAACAACCGTTACTGTTTCAAATCCTCTGTGGGGATGTACAGGAAAACCTGGAACTGTTTTTCCATGATACATCCTAAAACCATCACGCAAAGTAAAATCTTCACCTAAATTTCTACCTTCCAACATGAAACATTTGGTCCCTGCTGGTCATTTCCAGCAGGATAAGCATCCCTATGATGCATCGTCACAATAAATGGATTTTCCGTTTTCCATTGAAACCCTAACTTCTGAACACCAAGAATTTTCTCACTTGACATACTCTCTCTCCTCTCGTAAATGGTTACAAAGGGACGGTTCTTCTGTAACCTATTTCTCTATATATCATAACAAATAAACATGAATAAAACTCAAGTATGGATCAATTGGAGAAGTTTCATAATCCCCAATCTGCTTTTAAGATATCCTTGAGAAGTATTAATTGTTCAATCCCAATATGATCAGCGATCTTCTTCTCAATTGTAGCCTTTAAAGACTCGTTTTTCACATAGCACTCTTCACCTAAGACCGTTAACTTTATGCACTTATCTTTCTTGTTGTTTTCTACATTTTCAACGACAACAAGTCCTTTTGACTCAAGACTTTTAATTAATTTATGAGTTGCTTGCCGAGAAATGTCTACTTGTTTTGAAACGTATGAAATTGTTGGTTGCTTTTGATAAATCCTCGCTATTATAAACCATTCAGAATTTGAAATATAAATATCACTGCTATCATTCCACAATTTCTCAGTAATTCTACGAAGTAAAATATGGTGTTCACTTAACAAGTCTATTAAATCTAAATTATGTAATTCAGAATTCAACCACTTCACCTCAATTCTTTTATTCGCTCCTTAATATACAAAAATAGATCAAAAATGTCAACTTAGTTGACATTTTTGAGGTTTTAAAGTAGAATTAATATAGTAAACTAAGTTGACAATCATACGTATAGGAGCTAATGCAATGTTTAATATTGGAGATTTGATCATTTATTCGGGACATGGTATTTGTCAAATAGACGAAATATGCGATAAGTCCATTTTGGGAGTTACGAAAAAATATTATGTTTTACATCCAGTTCAAGATACCAATTTAACCATCAGTACTCCTGTAGACAATAATTCAGTTTTAATGCTCGCAATGATTGATAAAAACGAAGCAGAAGAAATTTTGGAATCTTTCAGGCACCCAGGTATAGAATGGATCGAAAAAAGCAGTCAACGTCCCCACATCTATTATGATATTGTCAATGCGGGAAATCGCAAAGAAATTTCTAAAATCGTGAATACGTTGATGCGAAAAAAACATGAAATTGAAATGAGCGGAAAAAAATTTCATGAATATGATCGTAAACTTTTGACCTTTATTTCAAATATATTATTTGCAGAATTAGCCATCTCATTAGATACTACTTTTGAAAAAGTATTTGATAGAGTTACTACTCTCATCAGTCTAGAGGTGTAATAAAAAGAAAAAGCCCCCAATGGTATCGATCTCCGATGAACTATTATCATTTGGGGTTTTTTATATGTTCTTTCTTACACGCACTGTTTCATTCTACTTTCAATTCGCTTGACAACCTCATCTGCTGATAAGCCCTTGCCTCAATAACCGAACCTTTACTTAAAGCATCTTGTATCCCCATTACATCTGCATCTAAACCTGATACAACACAACTATTCATATTTTGCAGCTCTATTCCACTATTTGATTCGACCACATCGTAACCTTTTTCACGTAACACTTGAGGAATATTCGTTAAGGATCTTCATCTCCTATTTTTTCTCATCCAGTCTTTGGATGAGAATCATTATTTTCTTTTTTTGTTCATACTACATATGAGGTGAAAAAAATGTTAAAGACTGACCAATTAGTAGACTATATTCATAAATATGCCGTTACATTTTCATCAGCAAACGAGCTAAATCCTTTAATAAAGGAAGCGAGTCATGCTCAATATGTACTGTTAGGAGAAGCAAGCCATGGGACGAGTGAGTTTTATACCATTCGTGCCAACCTAACAAAACAGCTTATTCAGAAACATGGCTTCTCTTTTGTCGCTGTTGAAGGCGACTGGCCTGCCTGTTATGAGGTCAATCGCTACATAAAAGGCATGGCTTCAGAGTATTCTTCTGCTGAAGATGTGTTAAAAAAGTCATTTAACCGCTGGCCTAGTTGGATGTGGGCCAATCAGGAGATCGTTGAACTTATAGACTGGCTGCACTCCTATAATCAAACACAAACAGGAAAAAAAATTGGATTTTACGGCCTTGATGTATATAGCTTATGGGAATCAATGGAGGCGATCGTTGAATACTTAGAAAAAATCAAGTCGCCCGATTTAGAAAAAGCTTTACAGGCAATCGAATGTTTTGATCCGTATGAACGTAAACCAGAGAAATATGGGATTTCTGCTGCATTTTATAACGAAGATTGTATGAATGAAATCTTAGAACTCCTTAAAACCCTAACCGAAAATAAAAAAATGAATCATAGTGATTCTGAATCGACCCTTAATATGAAGATAAATGCAATTGTAGCGAGTAATGCCGAGCACTATTATCATACGATGGTTACAAATGATATTGAATCTTGGAACATTCGGGATCGTCATATGGTAGAGGCGCTTCACCATATTGGACATTTTTATGGTCCTACAACAAAGGGAATCATTTGGGAACATAACACCCATATTGGTGATGCCCGGGCGACTGATATGGCTACTGAAGGAATGGTCAATGTCGGTCAATTAACTCGTGAAAAATATGGTCATCAAAATATTTATGCCATTGGTATGGGAACACATCATGGAACGGTTATCGCTGCCGAAAAATGGGGTGCGCAACCTGAGGTCATGTCTGTACCAAATGGAGTTAAAGAAAGTTGGGAAGAGTCTGTTCACAAGGCAAATGCCTGTGATCAATATTTGATGTTTACAGAAGAAAACAAGGAGTTTTTTCGTCATATAATCGGTCACCGTGCCATCGGTGTCGTCTATCATCCAGAATATGAGCGTCACGGAAATTATGTTCCTTCTCGTCTATCTGAACGATATAATGCCTTTATTCATATCGAAAACACCACAGCATTAACGCCTTTATGAAGAAGACATACATCAGGGGGTTCGAAGGTACTTAGTCTGCCTCCCCCTCTGATAGTCAATCACGCAAAGCCTAAATAACTACTCTAAATAGAATCCCTCTAACGAAATATCTATTTTAATGCTTGTTGAGCATCATTTTCTCCCATTTCCCATCCAACAGGATAAAGAAAACTCGCCGATGCCAAGCGAAGACAGATACTAGTTGCACTTATACTGTTTTCCTAAAAATTGCTACTACGTCGAACTTCTCCAGCGCTGCAATTTTATACTTCTTAGAGTGTAAGAAATTCTCTAAAAATCTATTTGAGTACAGCGAATATTTAGATATCATTTCATATTCAAAAAAAATATAATAATCTAAACTTTTCTCTTGAAGTTCACAAAATAATTTGTTAAGATGAATGCAATTAAAAAGGCTATGTGTAACTGGCGAACGCGGATAACCGTGAGGGAGCACATAGTACGAAATAGCCGTTCGCCTGGGCAGAGGTAAGGGATTCTATATCCCTTACCTCTTTATGCTTATTAGGGGGGATTTACCAGGGGGATATTTGTGATGGATCATATTCTGTTGTAAATTTTTCATTTCTAGAAGTATTGCTGAAATTTTTATACAAACATATTGAATAAGGGGAGAGATATGAATATGAGTACAGTAACTATTGACACAGTAAAAACGATTAAAACTTTAAATGCCATTGCAGAATGTGGATTAAATGTTTTCGATCAAGACCATTATCAAATCAATGATAACAGTGATAACCCAGATGCAATCGTTCTACGTAGTTTTAACATGCATTCAATGGAATTCGGGGATCAATTAAAAGCCATTGCACGTGCAGGTGCAGGGGTTAATAATATACCTGTTGACAAATGTACAGAACAAGGAATTGTCGTTTTCAATACACCAGGAGCCAATGCGAACGCTGTAAAAGAACTTGTCCTAACGACACTTATGGCTTCATCTCGTAATTTATTTGCTGGAATATCTTGGACAAAAACACTTGCAGGTGAAGGCGAGCAGGTTCCAAAACTTGTTGAAGCAGGAAAAAAACAATTTGTTGGTAAAGAAATTAAAGGAAAAACATTAGGGGTTATTGGATTGGGTGCTATCGGTGCAAATGTCGCAAATGATGCACTGCAACTTGATATGGATGTAATTGGATTTGATCCTTTCATTTCTGTTAATACGGCTTGGAACTTGTCTCGCAATGTTCAACGCGCCATGACGATTGAACAATTATTTGCAAACTCAGATTATATTACCGTACACGTACCTTTAACAGATGATACAAAAGGAATGTTTAACAAAGAAACTTTTAGCATCATGAAAGATGGCGTTCATATCTTGAATTTCTCACGTGGTGAACTAGTGAACGAACAAGATATGGCCGTTGCCCTTGAAAGCGGAAAAGTAGGTAAATATATTACAGATTTTCCAAATGAAACGGTTTTAAATATGAACAACGTTGTTGCTATTCCACATCTAGGTGCTTCTACTACAGAATCCGAAGAAAATTGTGCTATTATGGCGACTCGTCAGGTAAAAGCCTTTTTGGAAACAGGAAATATTAAAAACTCAGTGAATTTCCCAAATGTCGCTCTACCTTACACTGGAAGACCTCGCTTGGCTGTATTCCATAAAAATGTTCCAAACATGGTTAGTCAGTTTACTACTACTCTCTCAACCAATAACTTGAACATTGCAGACATGGTAAACAGAAGTCGCGGAGAATACGCTTATACCCTGATTGATATTGATAGTGAAATCAACAATGATATCGTTGCTAGTTTGGTAGAAAATATCCAGAAGATCGAAGGCGCTGTTAACGTTCGTGTTATTTAATCAATGCATTATTTAAGTTTAAAAACCCAGTTCAGTAATGAACTGGGTTTCTTTCGTACTATAAAATGACTCTTACCCATCAATTATATTCTAAAGGACGAGAGAAAGCTTATGCTCCAAATTTCTTTCTATATCCACATTTCCTACACATTTCTTCAACAGCCTCTCTTCTGGAAAATCCATCAAAGAGATTATTTGCTCTCTCTCCCTCTACAATATCAGAAAAAGCAGTATGATTTATATTCCCTAAATCAATCACACCTTCTCCATCAAGACAACAAGGCACAACCGTTCCATCAACAAGAATGGCCGCTTGACTACGAAGGGCATGACAAAATCCTTTTCCATCATCCTCAGGTGCCTGTAAACTAGGCCACTTGAACTCATGATCCTGATTAATATAGATTCGATCTGCCACTTTAACCCCACTACCCGGCACTACTTTTTCTTCAATCCTATAATCTAGGTTGTACTCTTTCTCTAAGATTGCTAATGTTTCACGGTTTCTACTTTTTTCCACATTTGTCGCATTATCTTGATCAAGATTCCATAATCGAAAAGAAATGATCACCTTATGCTTCACGGCTTCACGGACAAAAGAAAGAATATTTGACAAGTATTCTTCCCGATCTGTAGACCCTTCATGTCCATCAAAACTATGAAGCGAGAAATTCATTTGTCGCAGCGCTGGTTTTCCTAGTAGTTTATCTCTATTTTTCTTTATGAGTGTCCCGTTTGTCGTGATATTTACCTTAAATCCCTTAGCATGGCTGGCATCCAGCAATTCATCGATTCTAGGATGGAGAAGTGGTTCCCCTTTGACATGTAGGTAAATATATTTTGAATGAGGTTTAATCTGATCTAGTCTATGATTAAACTCATCTAATTTGATTAACTTCGCCGCTCGACTCGTTGGAGGGCAGAAGCTACAAGCAAGATTACATACACTTGTAATTTCGATGTACACTTTTTTGAATGTTTTCAAGACTTGTTCACCATTCCAGTTCTATATTATTCATAATCCTACTCATTTTAACAGAAATTGATGTCTTTATGTGTAAAGAACAATTCTTTACCACAATCTTACATAGAAAATGGGCAGTGGATTTCGATCCTCTGCCCATTATGAAAAGTTAATTTTCATTTATTTAGACTCAGTTAATTTTCTTTCATTAAATTCCTCTTTAATTTCAGCTAATACCGCTGGGTCTGTTGCGAGTTTTAAGGCAGTTAAGGCCAAGGCTTTTGCACCTTTAATTAAGGCTTCGTCTCCTCTTGAAGACACGGCTGCTTCACGAAAAGGTACTGTATGTGGAATCAGATCATTAGCCCCAATTTTAATGTAAGGGTGAATAGTAGGTACAACTTGACTGATGTTTCCAGCGTCAGTTGAACCGATCCCTTTATCCTCATCGATTACCGTTTCGCCTAGTTCCGCAATGACTTCTTTAAATACCCTATCAAATCGACTATTTAACAGAAGATTATCGACTTCATTTTGAAAAGCAATGATATTAAGTTTTGCTCCTGTTGCTAACGCTGCTCCCTCAGCAACGGCTTTGACCCGACTTGTAATCTCATTCAAACGAGTTCGTGTGCTTGCTCGAATAAAAAACCTGGCCTTTGCGTATTCAGGAATAATATTCGGCGCATCCCCACCATGTGTAATAATGCCATGGATACGAACATCATCCGGAACTTGCTGTCTGAGTGCATTAATGCCATTGAAAAGTTGAATAACCGCATCTAACGCATTGATTCCTTCATGTGGAGATGCTGCCGCATGGGCAGGCTTTCCAATGTATTCGAAATCAAGTGGATCTACCGCAAGTGAGGATGAAGTTGGACCGGTTTGAGCATTGGGATGAATCATCATGGCAGCATCAATTCCATCTGTCAAACCATGTTTGACAAAGCTACCTTTTGCACTTCCATTGGGTCCCCCTTCTTCTGCAGGAGTTCCGAAGACAACTGCCTCTCCGCCTGTTTCATCGACAATTTTACTAAAAGCGATTGCTGCTGCTACGCTTTGCGTGCCAATGATATTATGTCCACATGCGTGACCTAGGCCAGGCAGTGCATCATACTCTGCTAAAAAGGCGATGGACGGACCCGGTTTAGCAGATTTCCTTCGTGCGACAAAGGAAGTTTCATGGCCAGCAACGGCTTTTTCTACTGTAAATCCTTCTTTTTCAAGATGATCAATCAGCAGGCTGGATGCGAAAAATTCTTCGTTGCCAATTTCAGGCTTTGCATGAATGGCATGGCTTGTTGCAAGATACGCTTCTTTATTGCTTTCCACGTTTTGGATAATGGTTTCTTTTAAGGTTGTTACGGTCATGATTTCCCCTCCTAAATGTTTCTTCTATCTATTTATAATAATACGCTATGCTGACATTAACGGCTGCCGCAGGATAGGAAGCTTCCTTGGCAGAGAAGCCTCGTACGAAACAAAAGAATAAACTTTTTCTTCATACGAGGCTTTTTTTAGTGGCTATGTTCTTACCAGCCAATCTTTTCTAGTGGAACGAATGTTGGAATTTGATTTCCTTTGTATTCATCTTCAATAAATTTCTTTGTATCTTCTGCTTGGTAGAGCTCAGCGATTTTCTTTAACGTTTCGTTATCTTTATCTTCTGCTCTTACAGCAATGATATTAATATACGGCGTAGCTGTTTCATTTTCATGTAAAATAGAATCTTTTGTAGGGCTAAAGCTGGCATCAACCGCAACCCCATTATTGATGACAGATGCAGCAACATCTGGAAGTACTCTTGGTGTCTGAGCGGCTACAACTGGAATGATTTCAAGATTTTTTGGATTTTCCGTTACACTATTAACAGAACCAAGTCCGTTGAAATCTTCAGGTAGACCGATTAATCCTGCTTCTTGGAGTAAAAGAAGGGCTCTTCCCATATTGGATTCATCATTTGGCACAGCAATTTTCGCGCCATCAGGAATCTCTTTTACATCTTTATATTTGTCAGAGTAAATGCCCATTGGTGCAATGATCGTTGTAGCAATGGGGACAAGGTCAAGCTTTTGGTCTTTAATGAATTGGTCAAAGTAGGCAACCGTTTGAAATGCATTGGCATCCAGTTCACCTTCGGCAAGAGCTGTGTTTGGCAAAACATAGTCACTGAATGTTACAATGTCAATGTCAATTCCTTCTTTTTTCGCTTTTTCAGCAACAAAATCCCATATACGAGTATCGGTACCGCTGACCCCTAGTTTGATTTTAACCGTTTCGTTTTTCTCACTTGATTGACTAGAGCAAGCGACACTGAAAATCGCCAATAGACTAATGATTGCTACTAATAATAATTTCTTCATGATGTTTTCCTCCTTTGTTATCTTCTTCTAATTTTTTTAGATAAAAAGTTGCCAAACGATTGCAAGCCTTGGACTAAGACTACAAGAATAGCAACAGTAATCAACATGGTTACTGTATCAAAACGTTGGTAGCCGTAGGTAATCGCCAGATCCCCAATTCCGCCGCCGCCAACTGCTCCAGCCATAGCTGATCCGCCGACAAGACCAATGGTAGCAATGGTCAAAGCTAGAACGAGTGAGCTTAACGCCTCTGGAATGAGAAATTTGAAAATGGTTTGAAACGGTGTTGCTCCCATGGCTTCGGCTGCTTCAAGGACACCCTTGTCCACTTCAAGTAATGAATTTTCTACTAATCGGGCAATATACGGCCCCGCAAAAAAGACGAGCGGAACGATTGCTGCTGCTGTACCGATGGAAGTTCCTACAATGAGTCTCGTAAGCGGGATAATGGCCACCATTAAAATAATAAAAGGGATGGACCGGAAAATATTAATGATTGCATTTAAGACATTGAAAACAGGCAGGTTCTCAAGCAACTGACCTTTCCGGGTTACGACCAGCAAGACACCGAGAGGCAGACCAATAATGGCCGAGAACAAGAGTGAAAAACCGACCATTTGGATCGTTTCAATTAATGCTTCAATAATCTGATCTGAATTAACGAGCATTTGCAGTCACCTCCTTTACACGAATATTCTTTTCTTCAATATAGGACAAGGCATGGGTAATCTCAGCTTCAGCTCCTTGAAACTGTACAATTAAGTTTCCAAAAGGAACACCTTGTAGCTCCGTAATATTTCCAAACAAAACATTAAAATCGATGTCGAACTTTTTGGCAAGCTCTGATAATAAAGGTTGTCCTGTAGAATGGCCGGTAAAATTAATCTTATATATCTTTTGCTCTCCTATAGCATCCTGTTTAAACATTTCTTGAATGGAAGTAGGCAGTTCATCATGCATAACTGTACTAACAAAATTCTTAGCCGTGATCGTCTTTGGAGATGAAAAGACATCAAAAACGCTGCCCTCTTCAATAACTTTCCCTGCCTCCATAACAGCTACTCGATCACATATTTCCCTAATGACTGACATTTCATGAGTGATCATCAAAATGGTAATATTGTATTCCTGGTTTACCTTTTTTAACAGTTGTAGAATTGAACTTGTCGTTTGCGGATCGAGAGCTGATGTAGCTTCATCGCAAAGAAGGATCGACGGCTGTGTTGCCAAGGCTCTTGCGATTCCTACCCGTTGCTTTTGACCACCAGAAAGTTGATCGGGATAGGCCTCTGCTTTGTCAGCTAACCCGACAAATTCCAATAATTCATTCACCCTTTTTTGAACTTTATCCTTCGGGGTATTCGCCAATGTAAGTGGCATCGCGACATTTGCAAATACAGATTTTGAATTTAATAAATTAAAGTGTTGGAAAATCATGCCTATATTTTTCTTGATCACGCGAATTTCCTTCGTAGATAGGCTAGTAAGGTCATGACCATCCACAATCACTTTTCCAGATGTAGGTTGCTCAAGAAAATTTACACATCGTATAAGAGAGCTCTTTCCTGCCCCACTATATCCAATGACTCCGTAGATTTCTCCTTTATTAATCTTTAAATCAATGCCGTTAAGTGCAGCAACTTGTCGATCTCCACTATGATAAATTTTCGTAAGGTTCTGAAATTCAATCATGCTGTTTGTCTCCTTTAATTTAGGTCATAAAAAAACCCTTTTCTTTAGATTAAGAAGAGGGCTTGGCATCATTATGCAAAATACTCTTCTTATCTTCCAAGCGATTCGCTTGCTGGATTTGGCACAAATCCTATAATGGATCCGCTGCCGAAGCTTCATAGGGCCAGTCCCTCTGCTTCTCTGGATAAGAAAATATGTGTTACTATTAAATTGATGAAGATTAAAATCATCCTCTTAGTCGCGAACAAAACAAATGAACAAAATGAGTTGGAACTACTAAATGCCCCTTGTTTAAACATCGATCATCCATTAGACTTCTGTTATAAAATCTTAGTGTCCGTTCATACATTCGAATATAATTTAAATTGAAGTATTTTATCAATTTCAATATTAAGATAGTTATTACTTTAATGGACTTAATATAGAATGTCAATATATTTAGTGGGTTTTCTATTACTTTATAAAAATATATTATCTCACAAAAATATTCATACAAGGTTGACGGACGGAATTTAATAGCATAAAAGAGATTTTCTTCATCATTATTTGTTACGTGAAGGGAAACTTTCTATTTAATGATCATAAATTTCATTTTAAAATTGGATTACTTCCCTACCATCCAATTGGATGAATACAAAAAGACCATTTTGATTTATCATACTTTTAGATTGACACTTCACGATGTTTATCAATAGCATCGTTTGTGCTTTCTTCTTTTTAGAAAATAATGTAATAAAGGAGATTTTAGCTTATGTTAAAACTTATTTTTCCATTACTGGCGCTAATCGGTGGCATGGCATTGGCAACGCAAGGTCAAGTTAATGGTGGTTTAGGTAAAAAGGTCGGGGTAATTGAGGGTTCCTTTATAAGTTTTTCAATCGGAACATTGGCATTATTATTTATTTTACTTTTTTTTGGTTCTGGTAATATTTCAGCTCTTTCCACCGTTCCAAAATGGCAATTAACAGGTGGTTTATTGGGTGCATTTTTTGTAGTGGTTCAGGTTATTGTCGTTCCTAAGATCGGAGTTTCCGCCTCTCTAATGGCCGTCATTGTAGGTCAAATCATTCTGGGTGCTGTGATTGATCATTTTGGTCTTTTTGGTGGAAATCGTTTTCCGATCGATAAACAGAAATTGATTGCCATTCTTTTGTTGTTTGTTTCCATCTATTTGTATAATCGAAACTGAAAAATGGGAGATCTTATTAAAATACCTTCATTCCTTTATATAGATTTTTTCCATTTTCCCGTTTAACTTTAATTTCCTTCCGTGTAATATAGTTAATGGGGATGGATTGATCGCTAGAAAAGGAGTGTTTTAAAAAATGAAATTAGATGTTGCCATCATTGGCGGAGGAATCAGCGGACTTTCTGCAGCACTTTATACAGGACATGCTGGATTAAAAACAGTCGTTTTTGATTCTGGTGAGTCACAAATTAAAAAAGTCCCTCATTTAAATAATTATTTAGGAACACCTGATACTTCTGGAAATGAGTTGCTAGAAAAATATCAACAACAGGTACAAGATTATGCTGAGCTTAAGTCAACTAGTGTACAATCGCTTCAAAAAGACGGGGATGTCTTTACGCTCCAAGCGGATGGGGAAACATACATAGCCGATCGAGTTATTGTAGCTACTAATACTCAGACCCAATTATTAGAAGCACTCGGTTTTGAAATTGGCGTGAATCCGAATATCAAAAGTGGCAAAGTCAAACAAGTAGTCGGTGTAAACTGGGAAGGTGTAACCTCTATCCCTAATCTTTATATTGCTGGATTATTAGCTGGTATACCAAGCCAAGCCATCATTGCTGCAGGTCAAGGTGCCGCTGTCGGTATTCGCGTAGCTCAAGAGGGCACTGGTGAAAAATATATGTGGCATGATTTTACATAATGTGATCTATAAATTGAAATGCTTAAATGTTTGCCCATAACCACTACAACTTTAGTTCTCCTTTGGCCTAGGGAAATAACAACACAATCATAAATAAAAGCTCTAAAACGATCGAAAGATTCTAATCGTTTTAGAGCTTTTATCTTGTAACTTGAACCTTTACATACATCCTTTAGACTGTCTATCATTGTTCATATTCTTATAAGAGTAGCCCACCTATTGCCCAATCTCTCTTTTATCCTATGTACATGATGTTTATAATTTTCTCATTGAAACTTATTTAAATAAAATTCATAATAGTATTAACTTGATATCACATGAGCTTATAAAACTATTATAGAAGAAAAGGAATAGGAGGGTCATCGTTGATTTCTCTCAATTCGAAATAAATCCTATTTTAATTAAAGAATAACCGCTACACATATTTCAGAAATATCATACAATGTTATGTAACTATAGTGCAAAATAACTTGGAGGAACGTTTATGGAAGGACAATTCTTTAAGGAGTTTTTTGAAAAATCACCAAACTCATACTCCTGTCATAGGAAGGTTATAGATGAACATGGGATTCCATATGACTATGAATTTTTAGCCGTAAATAAGGCCTATGAAAAAATGATGGGTGTTCAAGCTCGCGATCTTATAAATAAAAGATTTTATGAAGTATTTCCAATAGGTTGGGACGGTGAATGGCAATGGAAGGATAAATTCAATACTGCAATCCTAAATCAAAGTCCCATGCATTTTGATATGCATCATTTCTCAATTGATAAATGGATTCGAGTCAAAGTATTTCCTTTATATGGGGATATTTTTGCTTGTATATTCAATGATGTAACAAAGGAGTATTTGTTAGACACAGAAAATAAAGGTTTTCTGTCAGTGAATCCCGATATGCTTTGTGTTGCCAATACAGATGGAAAGTTCTTAAAGTCAATCAAAAATTTGAACATATACTGGGCTATACGGTCGAGGAGCTAGAAGGAGAAAGCTTTGTTTCTCTCGTACATCCAGATGATATTCCCTCAACCTTGAATGTCCTTAATGATTTGGAAGAACAAAAATCAATCATGAGTTTTATCAACAGAATTAGCTGTAAGAGTGGGTCTTACAGATATTTAGAATGGCGTTCCCAGCCTAATGGAAAATATATATATGCTTCTGCGAGAGATATCACTGAAAAACGCTTAAAGGAATGAATCTGATTCAATTGGCTGAATTTGCGAAGAAAATGAATCACTAGGACTCTGCGGTTGATGATTTAACCGTACTTACAATCGACATTTTATAGATATCAGGATAAAAAAAGAAATGAGAATTCAGATCGTAATAAACAAACCACTTTCCTGATAAATTTTTTACAACTTGGATCATTTTAAACTTGTAAATAAATGATAAATGGGGTCATCCTTGTTGTTATTGAAGAAGTAAAATTATAAAACATTCCGCCTTCCAATTAACTAAAAGGTCCAGATCCGCAAATCCGATATTTTGGCTCGATTTGGTGGTGAAACTGTTGTTTTAATGCCAAATACCCGCATGGGTGATGCGTTTACTGCGTTCCAAAATATTCGT
>CAWFID010000007.1:0-45949 GCA_963815765.1 uncultured Bacillaceae bacterium | reverse complement strand
CGTGGGGGACACCAGAACCCCATTCAGCCCCGTATAACAATTATGATTATACAACAAAGAATTTTGTAAAACAATGTCGAAAATCGTAACTTTTTATAAAAGTGCTTACTGAACTATTTTTGAAAATAAAATCTATTCTAAAAGGAGCTCAAAAAAATAGCCTATCAGAAATTAAACGAGGTTTTAATCAGAGAATGGAACTGGGAAAAGAATGTTGGATTAGATCCTAGAAATTTACACGTAAAGGCAAAAACATATTTGTGGTGGATTTGTGATAAAGGACATCCATGGCAGGATAAGATTTCTTCAAGAGCCAGTAGTGGGAATCGCTGCAAGGTTTGTTTTCCAAGAAAGCAACAACAAGTAGTGTCATCAGATTATAACCTAAAGGTAATAAATCCTCAACTTGTAGAGGAATGGCATCCTACTAAAAACAAGGGCTTGGATCCCGCTACTATTTCACCTAGATCAGGAAAAAGTGTATGGTGGCAGTGCCGATTTTGTGAACATGAGTGGCAGGCTAAAATTGATAATAGAAACGGCAAAAATAGAGGATGTCCAAAATGTAATGCTGGCAACTCCAGTTCATTTCATGAACAATGTATTTTCTTTTATTTAAGTAAGGCTTTCCCTGATTGTCAAAATAGATATCTATTAACAATAGATAATAGAAAGCCAATAGAAATCGATGTATTTATCCCTTCCTTAAATATTGCAATTGAATACGATGGTTACTTCTATCACAAAAACAGGATTAAACAGGACGAACGAAAAAATCAAGTATTACATAAACGGGGAATAAAACTCATTCGTATCCGTGAAAATAATGGGGATGACAAAATGCTTCCCAAAATCCAACGATTTGATTCGATTGAGATACAGTGTAAAGCAGATGATAAAAAAAGCCTTTCAAATGTAATAAAAGAAATTCTAATATACATTGAACTTCTTAGATATCTTGAGGGAACCGATTTAACTTTTCTTATAAAAAATGTAAAAGTTAATATTAAAGATGACTACTTAGAAATACTTATCAAAGCTAAAAAGAATGAAAAGGAAAGAAGCTTAGGCTTTCTTTTCCCAGAATTGGCTTCAGAATGGCATAAAGAAAAAAATCAACAATTATCGCCTTGGAATTTCACTCCCGGTTCCAATGAACGTGTTTCGTGGACTTGTAGTACTTGCTCAAGAGATTGGGATGCAATTATTAGCAAAAGAGTCAACGGACAAACTCACCCTTATTGTTCAGGTTATAAAGCGGGTCCTGTTCGATCATTAGAAAAAGAACGTACACAAACCGCTGCCATGTGGCATCCAAATCAAAATGGTGACCTGACTCCAAAGGATGTGTTACCTGGCAGTAATGTAATGGCATGGTGGTTTTTCTCTACATGCGAGCAAGAATGGAAGGAACCTGTTTCACGGCGTTCCAGCAAAAAAAGGATGTCCTTATTGTAATGGCAAACGAGTTTATGAAGGAAATTGTTTAGCTGCAATTAAACCAGAGATTACAAAATTATGGCATCCTACCAAGAACGGTGATTTAACACCATTTGATGTAACAAGCTGTTCTGGAAAAGTTGTTTGGTGGAAATTCCAATGTGGGAATGATTTTGAGAAGAGAGTTTGTAATATGAAGGTGAATTGTAGTAATTGTAGATAAAAATAGCATTAATTCTAGAGTGGATGTTGTTTGGTTAGTTAGTGTAAGAGGCTGTCTTAAAACACAGCCTCTCTGTAATATATTAAAAGCTTTGGTTTAATCATGTGGAAGAATTTATTACTAACATCTACCTTGGATGTAGTAAATTATAAAACCTGTTACATAAAATGTTATAGCTAACTTTTAGTCTTAATAAATCCTATTATTAAAAACAGGACTTTAAATTGTCGAACTCTGGTAGGTAATTCAAGCAATAAAAGGAATATTCTCCTGTTGTCGCTTTTCCTTTAACACGTGACATACCTATAAATAATGCATCTCTTATAGATTGAGAATTTGATGTAGTATAAGAAATATGTCCATGTAAATAGACAGTAGATGGCGCATCTAAAACCAACACAATATTGGGTGTTTGCCATCCCTTATAACTATGATAGGAACAAACTTTAAGTCTTCCAGTCCCTCCATGAAACTTCCATTTTTCGGAACGACGGCGTTCACTATTTCTTTGTCTCTCCAAATCATATACATGAGAGGTTCTAACACCATGCCTTTCAAAATGTTTTACAATTTCAGCACCTGTATTTTCATTTGTTGTAAGTATTGTAATGTCTTCCCAATCATTTGATTGACGCAATTCATTGATATGATAGCTAATTTGCGCTAATTTATCTGTTAAAAAATTCGACTGATAGTTATACCAATAAGCATTTTGGAACAAATCAACTTGTTCGTTATGCGGTACTAAGATTTCTTCCGCTTTAATCTGTAATTGCTGACGAACAGCCTGTATTTTTTTAACCATCGTATCAGGTAAACGAAGTGTGTATTTTAAAGTACCTGGTCTTCCTTTAAACCCTATACTCTTAACCTGTTCAGGATCTTCAATCCACACACCATGCTTAAATAAATCTTGTGCCTTATCATATACAATAAATAGTTCACCTTCTCGGGTGAAAAACTGTTTTAAAAACCGTATCCATTCCCCTTTAAAATCTTGTCCTTCATCAATTAAAATATAATCATAGTCAAAGTGAGCCTTTTTTTGATTTTTAGACAAATATAAAGTAATAGCATTCATACACTTCCCTGCAAAATCCCCACCTTCTTCATCGAAGTCTATCCCAATTTCATGTTCTGTCATTATGAACTTAAGCAGTTCATGATAATGGATAATTGTCAAATCTTTTCTAAGCTTTTTCCGCTCTCCCTCATATGCACCTGCTCCAAATTGCTGACTGCATAAATCTCTTAAATAATGACGCAATGTAATATTAAATGTTAAAATAAGTACTCGCTTATTTTCTTTTAATGCTTTGGTAGCCTTTTCTGCTAAAATTAATGACTTTCCTGAGCCTGCTACGCCACTCCATCTACGAATCGAACCCGGACTGAGCTCTGCCAAATTCTTTTGATGTGTCGTCAATATATATGGTTGCCTTCGTTCGTAGTTATAATCGGCATATTGAAGATGCTTTGACAATTCCTTTACTAATTCCTCCAGTAAACCATCTCTATTAAAAGTTGAATTTTCTCTTGCCAAAGCGTATGTATGACTATCTGGGCTTAACCGATTTTGTAGATTTGAAATATATTCAATGTCTGCAATGGTCCAAACTTTCGTATAAGTATGTCCACCTTGACAAAAATCTATTGCTTGAGACTTTGATGCGCCATGGAAATAAACTACCGTTTCGATACAACCATAATAATTCGAATAATTCTCGGCAAGATATACACTATTACTTAACTCCGATTTCAAAATACCTTTTTTATAGTTCTCTACTTGGTTTATCGGATTTTTTTTATGTGCATGGCCATCTGTTCCACGGATATATCCACCATTCTCATAAACTTTCGAATCTAAGTTCCAATCCTTCACCTCAATGATCACAATCCCCCGCTGCGGATGTAACAAAACAAAATCTGGCTTCATCGAATTTATATGGGGTTGCTCAAATATTAGCCACCCATCAAAACGTGAACTACTGCTAAAGACATTTAATAAATACTGCTCACCATCTGTCCTCGGATCATTAGGATTAAAACTCTCATAGATTTCTACAGCCATACCACTTCCCCCTATTTTGGCAAATCTATCATACTATTTATAAATCTAATTTAAAAGACAGGTCTTTGTCCTTTAATTTTTTTCCACCTCTGGATCTGTTAAAGAGAAAAGGAAGTTCACTTCCAAATAATAAGAAGAAAGAAACTTCCAATATAAACTATATGTGTTACAAACTCTTTTCTTTTTTAAATTTTTCTCTTCTTCTCTATAAAGGCTTAGGTTCATTTCTTCCAATGTTGACTAGGAAATCTCCAAATTCTTCGAATTCATCCAACTCTGTATCCTTTTGATCAGGTTCGATATTTTTTGCTTCGCTATTTGAGATCAACTGAGTTGGCCGGTCTTCTAGAAGTTTCTTAAGTTCTCTTCTGTGTGTTTTTTCTTGCTCTTCAAATCTCTGAATATAAAGAGCTACTTGTTTATTTAATAATTCTTTTTCCTCTGATAAACTATCTGCATTTTTACGCAGCTCACTGTAGTCTGCTAGGAGTGCAGAGAATCTTTGATTTTCATCCTCAAGCTCTGCGATCCGTTGTCTATAGCTTTCTAATTGCAAGCTTGATTCAGAGCGAAATTGATTTTGAAGCCGCTCTTCCAGGAAGCGGAGAGCGTCGTCCTTATTTGCCCGTGACTGGGAGATTTCCCGCTCATATTGTTTATTTTGCTTTTGGAGCCTGTCATTCTCTTTTCTCAAATCGCCAATCTCGCTGCTGAGCTTACCGGCTTCTTTGTTCTTTTGTTCGCGCGCCTTTTTCTCTGCCTCTAAACTTTTCTTTAATTGATTATATGTTTTCTCCTTCGAAACTAATTGTTGTTCTTTTGACTTTAGTTGATCATTCGCTTTTTTTAATTGAGCTTGCAATGATTTTAGCTCTTCACTCAACGAGATTCGTTCTTTTTCAGCTTCTTCATACTTAAACTTAAAAGATTCCACTCCAACTTTTGTCTTTAATGATAATCATCCTTGGAATCAACTATCAAACGCTTCTTCAACTTCATTTGCTTCCTCGACTTCCTCAGCAAGCTCAAAGTCATCCGGCAAATCCAGACCAGAGTCCTTCATAAACTGATGCCCAAACGTTTCAAAAACAGACTTAATGTCCCCATGATTCCCATTGAGCGCAACCAGTTAATATACATATAATAAGGACATTCTCAGCTAATATGGCATCCTTTATAATTGCTTCCCATTCTTGTTCTCTGTTCAATAATATCGCTTCTTCTTTCATACTTTTTTCTAACAAGTTCAATCATGCCATATTCATTTGCACTAAAAGTTATATAACGGATAAGAATCGTGAATATAGCGGGGCAACTCCCTGCAATTAACTCCAGTCGATCTACTTTTTTCATCATAATCTTGCTTCTGTTTAACTTCGCTTTCGCAATAATCTCTTTTTCATCTGGATGTATCTAATATTTGTTAGTATCTAAATTTAGTAATAAGAAACAGGCATCTATATATTTCTGGTCAATTCCCTCTACTTCAATATAGGAAAATTTTTTCCTTTGAACTTTTAAGGACATTACCATTCACCTCGGGGATTATAGCTTGGTTTCGCTATGCGTTTTTCCATCGAATTAAAGATTTGCTCTAATTCACGCTTCATTAACGGATCCATCTCGTCTTTTCTCGCCTCGTATAAAACTTGTTGTGGTAAAACTTGATGTTTCGTATTCCATATGCTTGCAATTAACCGATAAAATCTCTAAACGAACAGGAGCACTCGGCTGCTTTTCTAAGTAACTCCTCTAATACTGAACCAATTTCTTTTGGAATAATATTAGGACGCTGAAGAGTTAATAAAATTGAAACCACTTTCGAGTCTGATAGATTACGCATTTTCTCTCCCATTTGCTCTTAGTTGCTTGAATCGAAGCAGCGCTGCATACCCACGTAACCGATGCTGTTCCTCATCCGTTCCATTTGTTAATAGCTGGATATATTGTCAAACGCTGATTTATCTCCTAATTGAGTAAGCGCAAAGATAGCTGTGAGGCCCACTTCATTATCCTTAACAAATCCTTGAATAAAAGAAATGGCTTTTTCATGACCGATACTAGCTAACGTCATTAAACAAGCTTCTTTTAATCGTTTTGTGTTGGAAACTTGAAAAGCTAATCAATCACAAAATCAACTAAGCTTTCATCTCGTGTATGACCAATCCCTTCCATAATCGATGCTCGTTTTGACGGCAAATTTTTGATACGCATCTTTTAAGGTTTTAACAGCTATTGGCTCTTGGATACTTCCAAGGAGTTTAGCCGCTTCTCTGATTACTTCTGGGGCTGACTCCCATTCAATGATTTCAGCAAGACTCGGCACGGCTACCGTTGAGAAGAATGGATCCCGTTTGCATAAATAGGACGGTACACTCTTATTTTTGGGTTTGTATATTTCTCAAACAGTAGCGGAATGATCGAATCGCCCACTCTGTATAAATCCTTCGAAGTCATGATATTTTCTTCAAGAATTGCTTTTGGCAGTTTCATACCATCCATCATGTTTAATAGTTTGATCATGGCATCCCCATCGCCCAGTTGGATCATCGCCTTGAAGGCAGGGACAAATAGAGATGGATTTTGCGCATGTTGCAGAATCGATGGGACCGCATCTCTTTCCTTCACTTGACCAGCCACTCTCATCGCCAATTCAATATGTTCCTCATTACTCGCATATTGCAAAATCCCTAGAAGCAGAATCCTTCCTTTTAAACTTAAACGGTTAAGTTGCTGCAGAGTTGAACAAGGGCTTCCACTCTTAGCGGTCCTCTGCATCTTTAAAATCAAACATATATGCTTCACGGAACATGACTTCAATCCCTTTGTCTCCAATCGCTTCAATGTCACGGCCGCCTTCATGATTTCTTCCTGATTTTGGCTTCTGCTCATCATTTCAATCGCTTTTACGATGATGCTATTTTCCTCATGGTTAAATCAGGGTCTGGTTTTAGACTTTCTACATTGACATGTCCAACAAACCCGCCCTCGACTCCAGAATAAATTGACCTTTTTCTCCTTTTCTTCCCCTTTATCTTTCGGAACATTTCCAGTGAATAATAAATCAAGATCATCCATTAGGGAATCTTCCCCTTTATTAGAAGTCCATGATTCCTTCTGTTTATTTAAAGCATCCCTAATTTCTTCTTCACTCGGCAGTGCTATGTCCGGTAATACGTCTTTTTGTGGCTGCCCTGAAGGGATTGGAGTCCCGCCTTGTACTGTTTCTTTTAGCTGTTCTTGAAGCTTTTGAGTCAGCAATTCTCCTAAAGTCGTCATGTTTTTTTTCATCGAATTACTTGCCTTCTTTCCTAGTCATTTCATTATGTCTGTTTTGGATTCGTTCTTTTTCTTCCTCTGTATATTCCTCAATACCTAAGTTCACATGAATCATTTGAGTTTCATCTTCTTTTAACCAAGCTTCTCACCTGAAGATTTCGATCACGGTCTACTTCTACATGGAATACTAATGGTGAACCTACCCGAATTGGCTGATCAAATTTCAACTCAACATTTTTTAATGATTGCTGCACTAGAGCTTTTGGGTCTTCTGCCGTAAACAGTTCTAACGACATCATGTTGGCATACTCCCCGCTTCCTGAAACAAAAAAGCCTTTCTCAATCATTTTCTGGAATGGAACAGGGGTATCTCTCTCAACAAATGCTACTGGAGTTCCTTTACGAACCTTTACATACACATTTTGCGGATATGTATTCGTTATTGGTATAATCGAATATTTATCAAGAAAATAGTGATAAATGGCCGCTCCTCTTGATACTGATTGCATCGGATTAGCCGCAACGATTGGTTTTTTTCCAAAAATCTCATACACTCTTCCTTTTACAGTCGGATAAGCAGTCATTCCTCCTACAAGAAAGACATGATCAATATCATGCACCGTCAGCGGCACACTAGCCTGACATAACGCGTTCATGATCGGATATTCAACATTTTTATCATCCTGATCATTTTTTTGATAGAGGAGCGGACGGATTTGTTCATCCATTTCTCTTTTTGTAATCGAAATTTCTCCCTCTAACTCAGAAGGAATATCAAACAGTGTTAAGCTAAAAGAAAGGGAGTCAAACAAATGCGACTCTTCATAGTAGTTGATTCCTTGCATTTGTTCTCTTGTCATAATTCGTCTTGAAAAGTCAATTTTTGCTTTTTCGGCAAAATCAACAAGAATTTCTCTTAACTTATTAAACTCTTTCTCAGAATATTTCTCCATGAGTTGTTTTGGTGTGATGCCCTTTTCCTTAAATAATTTGACAATTAAATATTTCATCACCGCATTATCAAAACTGGTCTCCACCCAATTCTGTGTATTGAGAGATTGATAAATCTTGAATATTTAATTTATTATTCTCCCCTTGAGTAATACGATGAATCGTTACATCACATGTTCCTCCCCCAAGGTCAAAGACAAGCACTGTTTTTGACTTTTCGCTTACATCTAGTACTCGTGAAGAAGGATCCTTTAATTCTTCTTCATGTAAAAAATCAATCAAAGAGGCTGTTGGTTCTGGAATCATATGAATCTTCTCTTTATCAAAACCAGCTAGTTCTGCCGCCATCTTCGTTTTTCCTTGCTGAAGATAGTTAAAACTCGCTGGCACGGTAATTACCGCACTATCAATCTCCTCTCCAAAATATTTCTCCTCTACCGTCTTTTTAATTTTTCTTAAAATAAAAGAAGAAATATGCTCTGGTTGATACTTCTCCTTATGAATCTCCCATTCAACGGTTTGTCCAATATACCGTTTTACATTGGATAATGTTTCTGATGGATAAATACTTTGCATCCGTTTGCATATCGGCCAACATATGGAACATTCTCGTCATCAAAATAAACTGCACTCGGCAACTCCTCGCTAAAAGTCATTCCATGATCCTCAAACTGTTGAATTTGTAATGTTTTTGGCTGTACCTGTCCATTTGCATTTAATTCTGCCACAGAAACCGTAGAATTCGTTGTCCCTAAATCAATCCCAACGTACCGTTTTTTTGTCATTGTTTCTTCCTCCAATTTTTATTATAATTTGTTATTCAGTTACTTCTTCAGCCAATGGATAAATCAAGTTTTTTCCATCTACAATCCACCCGTTCTTTAAAATTTTAATTTTGACATTTTCTTCACTTTTACTAAGCGGACTTGTTAAAGTGAATTTTTCTTTCAATACTTCTCTGCTGATTTCCACTTCTTCACTAATTTCAAACCCATAAGTAGAGGGCTCGATTCCCATTATTCGAAGATAATGGAATAAATTTTTTAGTTTTCCAATTAATTTCGCAGGCTCTACTCCATTTCCATTCATCACTTCTTCAAATATTTCTGAAAGTAGATATTGCGATTTGATCCCGGCAATTCCATCAAAAACATCTAATAGTTTTTTATATTGCAATTGTTCCTTTTCTTCCTGCATACGCTCAAGATGGGCATATAAACGTTGGTTTTCTTCTTCAAGCTTTTTCACATGCTTGTTATCCACTTTTTGAGGGATTCTGCGGCAGACTTTTCGAAAAGCTCCAGCATTTTATTGGTGTAAAATTGGAACTGTTCCTGAAAGGTTAACTCCTCAATATCCTCTTTCCTTTTCTGCTATCGGTTCTGCTGTAACAAGTACTTCTTCTGGCTGTTCAGCTTCTTTTTCTTCGGCAGCGCCCATTTTTTCCGCATATGCTTCTACGTCTTTATATAAAGCATTCGATCATAGAATCTTCTTCTGCTAATTTTTTAAGCATAGGTAGTAAAATAGACGTTAATCCTTTTGAAAAAACGGACTCTTCTAATGTCAAATTTTCTAGGAAACTCGTAATATTATGTTGAAGCTGCTTGCCATTTCTCATATAGAAACCAAGTCGTTGTAATGTATTACATCCAACTTGAACCGCCTCTTTATCAAAGAAGTTTTCCAACAACTTGTCATATACTTTTTTCGTTGAATAGTTGTTTACAAAATAGAGAAGATAACGAATTAATAATTCACTGAAAAGAGTTGGATCTTCATTGGCATAAACTTTATACGACTCCAAACTGCCTGCACAAAGAGCATTAAAGGCATGCTTTTGTTTGTCATTTGCGATTAAAGAACGATCAAAGAAAGCTGAAATTGCTTCTTTCGAGATTTTTAATTTTTTCTTTTGATTCCAATCCTCAACAATCATGTCATTTAGATCAGCATTATTCACAGAGGAGTTCTCAATGACAAATCTTTCTGCCAATGATTGAATTTCCCAACAGAACGCCCGTCGACGATTGTTATTTCCAAGTCCAAGTGCCTTTAACTTATCCTCCATCCCGGTTCTATCTAAATTCAATTCCTTTTCCATATTTTTTATATAACCGTTATGCTTGACTATTTGAACTAATAATTGACTCATTATGTTACCTCCATTTATTTGATAAGAAATACGTTTGGCCATTTTGAGTAGGAATGACTCTTATATTTGCCCCTTCTAGTAATTGTAAAATCGTTGGATAGACAATAAATGACTCATACGCTTGAGGGGCCTTGTATTGTTTGTCATTTTCCCCGTGTACAAGTAAAACCACTTTAGGTTTTACCGAAAGAATCGTTTGAAGCATTTCATCCCGGCTTGCATGTGCGGATAAACGAAAGCTTCTAATTTGAGCTTTCACTTCAATATCTTGACCTTCTAGCCGAATCTTAGGTGATTCTTGTAATTGTAATTGCTGAACGAAAAATCCTGGACTTTCTTCATCTAAATACCCCGTAAATGCAATCGCGTTTTCAGGTTCTTTTAATATGACAGAAGCATATTGAGAAGAAGCGCTACCTTCTTGAAGCATGCCTGAACTTGCAATAATGACCTTTCTCTTTATGCCTAGCACATATTCTAAAAATTCCTCTCGATCCATCCCACGGTATTTCTCCTTGACCACTTCGATCTCTTCGAAGAAGATGTTTTTTTCCATTTGCCTCCGCGGATCACTTTTTAAATATTTTTCATAAACTTTGCAAATCTCCGGTACAAGTCCATCGATGTAAATCGGAAAAGACCAATGTCCTTTCTTTTTCATATACTCCTTTAAAATTAACAGAATTTCCTGCGCTCTTCCGAGGGCAAACGCCGGAATGAGGACTGAACCGCTTTCGCCTGCCGTGCGCTCTATTAACCGAATAAGCTGTTCTTCTTGCCATTTTCTCGGCAGAGCAGCTTGAGAAGGCAAGTATCCATAGGTGCTTTCCGTAATCAACACGTCCACCTGAAGGTCTTTCGGCAAATCAATCCCTCGAACAGTCAATTGATCCTCCACCGAGTAATCTCCTGTAAACAAAACCGATTGATCATTCATTTGAATATAGATAGCTGCAGCTCCTAAAATATGACCTGCAGGATAGTACGTAATGAGCCACTCATGATCTTTTGAAGGAATCATAAACGTTGTATTCATCTTTTTCGTTTGCACGTTATACAAAGCAGCAGATAAATCATTCTCTTGGTAGAATCCCTCGATATGCTGACTGTTTCGGCACAAATCCCCAAGAAGAATCGACATCAACTCATAAGTGGCCTCGGTTGAAAAGATAGGCAAATTAGGAGCTAATCGATGAACTTCCGGTATGGCTCCCGTATGATCTAGATGCGCATGAGAAATCACCAATGCGTCAATATCATCAAGCGTAAGGCCCAGCTCTTTCAAAGCTGAATAATCAGGAAAAACCCCTTCATTTGCATCCATATGGATCCCGGCATCGAGCAGTAAATGGTGGTCATCGATTGAAATAAGAATAGAGGTTCCTCCAATTTTATGACCGCCGCCAAGTACTGTTACACTTATATTTGATAGAGTCTTATCCTGTTTTAGTGGTAACACTCTATTGATTTCATCATACAGTGATAAGGCATCAGGAAGATCACAATGATAGGAAAGAGTTCTCTTGAAATAATTCCCATCCATCCAGTCCTAATTCTAATAAAACTACTTGCACTGCTAACCAGTCATGAGGAAAGAATGATAAGAAATGCAATTCTTCTTTTGTAAGAGGAATATTCATGATTTTCTTTCCAAACAATTGATAGATAATCTTTTTATCCGATAAGAGAATGGGTGGATTTTGCTGATGAAGTATTTCAAAGTTTTGACTTTCGAACAAACCATTATGTATTTTTTCAAAAAACAGTAAAAAGGCACTGATCTCCTTACTTACTAAGCCTTTTATTGAAATGCAGTCTTTTCTTTTTAAAAGTAAGGTGACTAAATCTAATCGAATGGTCCATATTACTACGTCATTAATTTCGAAAAGGTCATCTCGATGCAAGACAAGAATCTTCCTAAGATGGAACCTTGCTTGAGTAATGTTTCGAACTTTGTACTCTTCTTCAACTATGAACAAAGTGAGTTGACAATAAAGTTTCGAAAGATCTTTTCGACCATTTTCAAAGACTTTAGTTACTCTTTCATATAAACGAAGCGTTTCTAAATAAATTTCTTGACCATGATTTTTTAATATCTTTAAACAGTGAAAAGATAATTCTAATTCATAATCCATTCCTGGCTGCTCTAAAAGCCATCTAGCATCATCGACGATTGAACCTTGCTTTTCGGAGCATTTAAGGAATATGGTCCCTATATTTTGAATAGACCCCCCCTTTCGAATTGATTCTTTCGATAATTTATAGGTAATAAGTAACTGATTTTGGGAATAAAAAAAAAGGCATGACCTTTTTAACATATGAATAGGTAAATCAGGATACTGTATCAATTTTTTAAAAAAGACATGACTTTTGTCGAATTGATTCCTATTTTCATAGTAAATAGCCTGATCAAAAAGAACCTGTATTTTACCTATATTTCTCGCCCCTTTGTAATATTATATTTAAATAATAACATAATAAAATGGATAGAATTGTCACTTTTTGTCGAAATTAAGTTTTAATTTAGTATTTTTTACCTATTATTATTTTAGGTCAAATTAACTAATAATTAGAGCGTTTATCAATTCAGTTATCAAAGAGTAGCTTTACATTTTCATCATACATATTTACTTGGACATATTATGTACTTTTATATAAGCAATTTAAAAATAATAAAAAATGCTGGGATATTCGTATCTCTAGCATTTATACTATATTTTAACGGTAGGCCACAATACACTATGAATTTTACAGTAAAAATCCGCCTAAAAATACCTGAAAAGTCAACATGGAGAAAGTGTTTATATTGAATATGTTATATTCCCCCAAGAATACAGGCTACAAATAACGTTGCTGTATCTCTAGTACCATCTGAACATACATTTCTTTTGCCTTTGGAAAATCCTGTTCTAGGAGGTGCTTATAGCCTATATGTATATACTTATCCCATATATATTGGTAGATTTGGGGACATTTTCGCTGGAATCAATTTTTTCCACTAAGGATGGTGCCATGCGGTAATATTCCTGAATTAATCCTGGCCCTTCATCCTGTGTAATTAACCACTGATCACGGAATTTCTTGAATGCTAGAATCTCCTCACAGTTATCTTCTTTCCCAAGAGCTATACAGGTGGCTGTTGTCAAAAAACATCCCGACGAACTACTACTATATGAGGTTGATGATGTTTTTTGATAACTACTTCCTGAGCTATAGCTAGTAGTTGCAGCCTTTTCTTTCTTCTTTTTCTCTTCCTCTAAACGGGCAGAAATTTTGATATGGTGGGTTTTGCATTTATTATGTCCAAGCTTACTGCCTTTTTCATAATACGGAGGGCACGATCCATATTTTTGATTTTGCCTATGCCTGTTTCGTACATTTGGCCAATCAAAAAATACGCTTCTCCCGTTGAACATTTTCTTAATGTTTCATAAGCATGATCATAATCCTTATTATGATAATAACAAATCCCAAGACGCTCTTCCATTTCTTGGCGTCTCTTCTTTTCATCTAATTTAAGATACTCTTTTACATAATCAATCACCCGATGATAATCTTTTTTATGATAAAAATGATCCGACAGCATCATGATGGCATCAGGATGATTAAAAATCGCAGCCAACGAGAGCCGAATGATAGCCTCCTGCTCCTTCTTTTGAGCTAAAAACATACTGCCTAATGTAAAATTCGCATCCTTGTTTAAATAATTCCCTAAATAAGATAAATGTTTCACTTTAAGTCTTTTCTTCGCCCTATACAGGTGAAATAAACAGCTACTTGCCTCCTGATTTCCTTTTTCAAGGGCCAGTCGATAATATGTCACAGCCTCTTCTTCTTCACCTTGACTTTCATAATACTGGCCTAGTAAATAAAGAATATCCGGATTATCGCTATCTTTGACTTTTAATACAAAATTGAATACCTGCAGCTTGTGAAACCCTAACGCTTCTTTATATTTTATCTTCGCAGCCAATACTTCAGGATCAGCCGGATCCATCAAATGAATCTCATCCAGATATGATTTGGATGGGCTTTCCCCTTGTTTGTCACCAATATATAGTAATAATAGATTGGCTTTTTTTATAGCCTGCTTTGATGAGCTCTTGAGCGCTCGGATTTGGCCTCTTCATACTTCTCAATCCCTATATAAGATTGACTCAGCCTATAAAGAATTTCTAATTGATGTGTTCTTAATACTCCGTTTTCAGCTTTGCCTATCGATTCTTCCTCAATCTCACTCAAAACTGATTGTATCTTTTTTAGTACTTTTTGTAATCCTTCATACGTAACTGTCGCTTTATCAATTTCAAGCTGAACCCCGCTCCGGAGCTTAATCAACCCGCTTTTATCGTAATGCTCCAACAGCATCAGTGTCCGATTTAGCTTTTCAATTACATGATAACTCTTGATACGCTTCTGGTAGACGTATGCACAACTCTCTCCAATCAGCTGCTCGATCCGTCGAACAAATCTTTACGGTTACACAGCTCATTATAAGCTTGTAGCTCACCGAAAAGATCCTCATTCACGATCGTAACGTCAAGATTCATATCCTTTAACAAATCTAATAAATCATCCCGGTCTTCCTGTAAAACATTAGAAGAACCTTCTTGTTATATCCAATCGTATGTAAATAGCGAATAGGTTTATCCCAACCAATTTGAAAATCACATTTACAAGAAGGGCATCTGTCCTTTCAAGAAAACTCCAGTACGTTTCATGATCATTTGATGCTAAAGAAAAATCAATATAGGATATGTGTTCATGAATGAATGGCGTTTCACTTAAAAAATGAGTGATTACATTTCGTAAATCCATCTGATAATCCCGAGTTAAAGTATCTAGTAACACTCGAATATCCAACCTGCTGATTTCCTCACGTTTATGAAAGGCATTGTATAAATAAATCCTCTCATCCTCTCGATGACAATGTATGATTGGAATGTTTTTATTTTTCTTTATTAAAAACTCAAGGTTCCGTCCAGGCTGAATAACCTTATTATAGAAGGCTTGTCTGCTATTCACTGAAGTGTGCATAACACCGATCACTGTATTTTCTCTTAACGCGGGAAACTGAATAAAAAGCTGAAGCTGCGCAATAAAGCTTTCGAGTACTGCAATAAAAGATGACTTTTCTGGATATTTTGATTCATCAATAATCGCCACTAAATCTTGCTTTATTAGATCCTGTAACTGTCTAAATGTATCATCTAAATGGTGGCTGTCTCCCTCAGTTTGAAAAACCTTGGATAGAAGCTCCATTTCTTTTTCGTGGTTATCTAACTCCTTCATCTTACACCTCCATCCGCTTGATCAGCCTATGAATGTAAGCGAATCGATCTCTTTCATAAGTTCTGAAAATCGAGTTTTCAAAGAAGTATATTCCTTTTGCAAGCCAAGATGGGCAGATATGTCAGCATGAATACTAGAATAGATACCTGCTAGATCACGGAACTGATTTACTTGGCTAGTATAGGATAGAAGCTCACCAACTTCTTTTTCTTGCTGTCGCATCACTGCCTCTGCTTCTTTAAAATAAACGTCGCAGCCTTTGATTGCTTCTACAAATTCATCCTTAAAGGTCATTCCTTTTCGGAGGGGCTTATTAGCATACTCAAAAAAAGTGGGAATACAGTCCCCTATATATTCTTTTTTCCTCAAGAGAGGAATAAGCCGTTACATTAAATACATTAAATCCCTTTTTGGATATAATTTCTTTAGCATTCATTACGATTTCTTTTACCTGGGATTCCGGCTTAATATCTGCTTTATTAAACACAAATAATATAGGTACATTCGCTCGCAATTTCGTAATAAAGTCCAAATCTTTATCGGTTATTACACCATCGTCAATATCAATCAACCAAATGATAAAATCTGCTATCCTTAGTTTCTCTCTGGCAATATGTTCATCTGTATTGCTCTCGAGTTTGTATGACTCCGCCTTCGTATAACCAGGTGTATCCAATAGAATCAGATTTTCATATGGAAAATAAGGGGTCTGCACATTAATGTTTTTTATGATTTTGGAAAAACTTAGCACATATCGATTATAAAATTCATGGGACAAAGCTTTGAGCGCTTCCTTTATCAATGTCCAACACTTGATTTCTAAATGTATAAGCGCTCAGCTTCTCTTTCCCTTTCATCAAATAGGTAGGAACCGAGGTCGTTGGAGTCTGGTTCTCTGGCAAAAGTTCCGTTCCAATGATCGAATTTAGAAATTTTGATTTCCCCGCACTAAATCCGCCACCGACGGCTAAGAAATTTTTACCGTGACAATATTTGAATCCGCTTGTTTTCTTTTATTTTATCGACAATTTGGAGCAGCTTTTGATAGACGGCTATTTCATCCTCCATATCAAATTTTCCGGCAAACTTGCGAAAGTCGTCTCGAATAAGATGCTCCAAACGATGCATTGTCCTTTTCAGTTCTGGTGAAGTCCGTTTCGTTTTCAATAGTTCAGATATTAAAATAGGAGCTTCTTCCGGATTGTCTAAATATCGATTGGAAGCCTTAGCTTTCTTATATCCTTCATCCTTATCTATATAATCCAAAAAGTTCATATCTTCTCCAGCCTTTTTCCTAGTCTAGTCAATGACCATAACCCTTTTTACATCCCGATTAATATCCATTAGTAATTGCTCATAGGACTTTACGTACTTTTCCTTTGATTCAAGCTGCTTTTGAAGCTCTCCTAATACATTATTCATACTCTTTGCAACTTTATCCGTAAATTGCTTACCTTCTTCAGATAATAGATTGGAAACCTTATTAACTTCATTTTCCAATGCTGCAATTGTTTCTTTCACTACTTTGGACATCACCGAATTTTGTTTTGCCACAAGCTTATGAATTTCGTCATTTTGAACGACACTTGCAGCAAAGGCTGACGAGATCATCTCCTCATATTTACTGCTGTCCAATTCAAATTCTGGAATCGTTAGCTTGTTTAATAAAATTTCAATTGGATTTAACATCTCATTTTCCCTCAGATGACTATCCTTTAAATCTAGTAATTCTAAAATAGCTTTCTTTAGCTCCTTGCGTAATCCATTAATGTCGATAATGGAATGGAACGTATCGATAACATGTCTTTGAATAGCTACAGTATAGTTTCGGACATTATCGATCACTTGATTCACCTTTGCATAGTGATAGGTAACATTTTCATAATGATCCTTTTTCCATAGCCACCAGCCTGAAGAATGAGAGTACTCATTTTTGCTTTCTGTTGTAATATCAATATTTTGATGATAGGCTTGTGCCTCTCTCAAATCCTGCTGTAAATTTTTTATCTTTTTCTGGAAACCAATTGCTTCCTTTTGGAAAATAAAATCAACATCCGCTTTGGAACCATTAATTTTAGACGTCATGAGCTGATACTTCTCTTCTAGCTGCTTTTGATCATAGTTTGTAAGATTATCTAACCGTGTTGCTATTTCTGATTGTATGGTTTCAAGGATCTGCTTAAACCGTTTACTTTGTCCGGAGAGGGTATCGTTTAATCTATTTTTCAAAATATCTTCTTTACTATCAATAATCGAAGGGAATTCTTTCTCTTTGATTCTTTCAATATTTGAAAGATACGTAAACAGTTCAGGCTTCATTTCCATCGTTGGAAAAGTTATTTGTAGGCGCTCGACGACATGGCTTTCAAGCTCATCAAGATTCTTCAATCCTTTATGTCCGATACTATATAAAACAGACGAAATAAATTGTGGCGGCATATATTCTTTTAAAGATTGCAGTGTTTTATTATTTGGGTTCTTTTTTAATTCTTCATCAACAATCTGGAATGCATACCTGATCAGTTTATTCCGTAATTCCAAATAGCCCTCTTCCAAGACTCCACCTGGTTTTAGGTTTTGTAGCGCATTGTCAAATTTACTTCCAAGAATGATACCTTTGCGAATGCCTTCCGTTGGTAAAGTATTCACAATAAATTCAACATCATGACTGCTCATAAAACGACTGGCTCTGCTTAATAGGAAGATGGCATCACATTGCCCTAAATATTTTCTTGTAACCATCCCTCGAGAAACGATTGGATCGTTTGTTCCTGGCGTGTCAATAATTTCCAAACCTTTAACACCTGGAATATCGAGATAAACATTCGTGCTCTTCACAATGGGAGTCAGTATACCGTTTGCCCCAACGTAATAGCTGAGTCTGCCAACTAGATCTTCGATACTGTCAACTCCGGCGATTATTTCTGAAGTACCAAGGTAACGATCCACATCAATTCCGTTTTTCAATACAAGATTGGTAAGCTCTTTACAACCTGACTTTTCTTTAGGCACTCTTTCCTCTACATATCTCTTCATTTCCTCATCTGATATGTGGACGTTCTTCTGCTGTGATAAAATCTCCACTGTTTAACATAAAGGAAGAAAGGGGATTCTTATTTTGATTACTTCTTTTCGCGATCAACTCTTTTTTTAACTTCTCATATTCTAAGTCATATTGATGGGAAAGATCTTCAATTGTATCCCAATCCCTACGGCTGTAGAAAAAAACCTCCGCCTTTAGCTTTTTAGAATAAGAAATTTTCGTTAATGCTGCTGTCATTGGTGTCGGTGCTTCCGGCAGAATTTTCTTGCCTTGAAATAGGAATGCATTGACAAAAGAGGACTTTCCCGCTTTTACTTCTCCAACAATACCAATTTTCAACGTTTTTTCCTCTTGGACAATTCCTTCGATTTTTTCACGGAACTCCGATGAAAAGAGATGCAAATCAGTAAGTAACTGATCTGATATTAGCTCTTTTTGCGATAAGTACTTTTTCCCCATTTCCTCATATTGATGAATGATTTCTTCATAATGCTTTTCCATTTTGACTTCCTCCTAGACTAAGCTTTGTCTAATCGTTTCAAGCCTTTCAATATCAGATTTTAGTGCCTTAAGATAATCAGCTAATTCCCCCTCTTTTTTCCGTTTGCTTTCAATGGATTGTTGAAGTGCTGCCGATAAATTTGACATTTCACCTTCTAATTCTTGCTTGAATTTTTCTAAGAAGTCATTCTTTACATTTTCTAGATTGTCCTGAATATTACCGCGGATTTTGTTAATAATTTGCGGGATAATTTGTGTTTCCACCTGTTCCTTCAGCTTCTCATGTTGGCGTTCCTCACTGCCAATTCCAAATAGTTTTAAAATATCTGGTAGGAAAAAAGAATAATCTCTATCCAAGGGGCAACAATTCCTGTAATAATGGCCAATCCACCGACAGATACCTTATATAGCTTTTCAAAGCGTTTCATAAACTCAGCACTTTCTGCGAGCTTATCAAGCCCTTCTTGTGCAAGTTCAATTGCCGTCCCTACTTTTTGAGATGAAGCGTTAATACCTTGGGCAATTTGATTGGCATCAAGCATTTCTTTTGACAATGAAGTAACCAGTTCAGAAAAGGTAAGTTCTAGATGCTGATTCGTCGATGCCATTAAGACTGGGCGTATAAGTTCATTCACCTTTTGATTGAAAGATGTCTCCCCTGCCTTGGCGCTTAAAGCTAATGAGCTGGACTCATTCATTAATACATTTCGAACATCATTTAGAATATTTTCTTTAACAACGTTGCGAATCTTATGTGTAATTTGTGTTTCTTCTTGTTTGAATTTATTTGTTAACCCCTTTATTTTAGATTCAATTTCACGGATACGTGCATTAATTTCATCTGCATCAACGTCAGAGTTTCTTGCAATGACATCCAGGTTTATTTTAACTCTGGCTACAAATTGGAGCAGCTGCGGCTGAAATTTTTTCTCTAAACAGCTCGTCCTTTTGAAATGATTGAATCGCCTTTAAGAATCCTGCATTCCATTTTCCATCCGATCAGAAGCAGTCTCAGCCATGATCCCTGTTGAAATGCCGTTTACCACATTTTTCACATTTTCAACGATTTGGTCCATTTCTGACTGTGGTCGTTAATATGCTTTATTTACGATAACCGCATAATTTAGTTGATATAAATCAAGCTCATATAAAAAATTAAGGACGCTTGATTTAATCGACCATCCTCAGAATCAATAACAATAATAAACACAATTCCTTCTTTTAAATATTGAAAAATCGCCTTGTTGTGTTCTTTAATACCAGAATCGAATCCAGGCATATCCACTAACATAACATCTCCTAATGCCCGGATCTTTTCGTTCTGTAAATAGACTTCAATAAATTTATAAGCATTGGCATCAATTTTCTTTATTTCTTCAAGTGGAAGAGTTTACCGTTTCACCTGTTTGTGTATGTGCAACAATTCGATTGTCTCCATATTTAATTTCGGCTGCGATCAGCATGTCTCAGGCGTAATTTCAACTGGCAATAGTTCCGTTCCCAAAAAGGAATTTATCAGCGTACTCTTCCCAGCATTAAACCCACCGACAATAGGCATTTTTACTGAAAACGACTCCATTTCAGAAGTCAATTTATCTAGAGATGCCACAAGGTCTTCTGGCAGGCGGTGTTTAACCGTCATTTCCCTCATTTCCTGAACCAGGTTTGCATACATTTGCTTTTGATCCACATTCATCTCTCCAATCTTATTAGTAAAGGGCATTTAAAAACGTTTCAAAATCTTTACTGACATATTCAAGACCGTCAATCTCATGATGATATAAGACAACAAAAGGTTCATTTACTCCGTCATGATTTAAGCATAAATAATCACCTGAAGGTGTATTAGCGAAAGGGAACATTGTATTTGGTAGCTTGAGCCATGTTTTCACATGATAAACATTTACATTGTATTCTTTTATTACAGGTAAAAATGTTTTAAGTACTCTTTCTTTCCCTGTATTCGTGGTAAACCTTCGCTTGTTTGGCCTCCCACCGTGATAACGGTATAGGACCTTTTTGTATGTAGAAGGAAACCTTATTTGAAAGTCTATTTCCAGTTTTTCGATATCCTTCAATGACAAAGGCATTTTCACAAAATTCCATTCTAGCTCCAAACCTTGAACCTCCTAGCGGTATTCTGTTCCCCCACCCCAAATAAACCGGCCACCCGTATGGCCACTATTGGGCGTGTCTTTCCTCGGGTACTAACTCTAATCTCCCTGGAATTTCATGATGATGCCATACATACCCGTCTGGTGTCTCGCCCAGTTTGAATTTGTTCTAGTTGTTCTGATGAGAATTCCTGTTTTAGTTCTGGATCTAGTTCAAGTTCGTTCGCAAGAAGCTCTGGCTGTTTGAAACTGTACATAATCACTTTCTAAATAAAGCGCTCTTCAGGAATTGAGACAGCTGTCGTTTCTTGAAAGTCAGGAAATACCCCTGTTACGTTTGATCCCCGTTTGGAAGTTCGACTGTTTCCATTTCATAAGGAACCCAGTTTCATCGTATACACTTCCTTGAAATGTTGGCGTTCACCGTTTGAATAATATATTCATTCGCCAACGCATCGCTTCGGAAGGTGAATTGATTTTCTCTTCGTCCCATCTAAATGATTAAACTTAGATCAGTTGAATGTTCCGTTTCGGTTGCGACTGCCACCCGATCTATTCCATTCATTACGTCTACTACTCCAACGGCTATACTTCCAATAATGACCGTTTTGGCAATTCCTTTTGTTCCTTTAAACAATAGACTCGTATCTCTATCAGCTACCCCAAGAATGATATCTTTACTGTTTTTTGGCCATATAGACCATTTACTTTGTCCATTGGCCATCCTTTTCCATGACAGTATATAGCTCTTTTAAGCCTTCATTTCGCAGCTGCTCTTTGATTGGTAAGCAAACCTTTTGCGGTGTTGACTGTTCCAGCGCCCAATTTGCCAAAGGTTTGACCAGTCGTGATTGAAGCCTTTTGAACATCTGTGCAACTTCCTGGAAAAACTGGCTACCCAATTTTGGCCGAAAAACTTGACTGGTTTCCCAAGGACAAAACCGGATACGTGACCAACAACATGACCTATAGTATGAGAAAAGCCCATTCCACACCTGCCGGCTCTTCAATTTTTTGAAAAGAAAAAGCACAATAAATCAAATTGATGAAAATAATTAATTGTGCTTTCCGTTTGCGGTTACTTTAACTGCAACTGACGATGCAACCTCTTCTGCTATTTCGTTAATAACCTCTACAAAACGATAATATTCAGATATTAAATAATGTTTTCCGCCAGTCGAATTCGCAAAGTTTCGGTAATAATTATAGTTTGGCGATACAACAAAGGTTGTAATGTCCGATTTCTTCAGTTCTTTTAATATTTCGTCTGAGCTATATTTTCCTTTTCCTGGATAACTATGTGCAGATGCATCTGTAATGACAATCACTACACGATTAACGTCTTGATTTACTTTTTAAAAGTTTTCATTTCATCACATCATTACTTCGAATGTTGTTTTCGGCTCATCACCGCCGAAATACCTTGGACAAGTCAGTTACATTACGTTTAAATTGATCGATATTTTGAGTCATACTAAAAAGTTTCCAGGCTTTCATCATAAGTCTCATCTCCATATACCAACGAACCAAGTTTCAAATTAGCGCCAGTCCGCTGAACTTCGTTTGCAAAGGCATGGACATGTCTCCTTTACACCTTCAATATAAGGAGACATACTTCCTGTCGTATCAATGACAAGCCCACTGAACCGGTTTAGCCTTTGGCATCTCGTACTTGGTTTTCCCTTTTTCATCACAACGGTTTTACTAGATCCTGTTTTCTTATCAGTAGCTGTTACGGTTAAAATCCGATTTCGTCGAACTCAAAGGTAACCTCAATGCGTCACACCTTTTTGGGGCTCATTCAATATTTTTCCAGGGTAAATCCGCCGTAACATTCATTTTGGTGGACATCCGCTGTATCTTCTCCTTCATACACATTGATTGCAATAGAAGTTTGGTTATTTCGCCATCGTTGTAAATTCTTTTGTTTCCTTTGTAGGATAATAACTTCCTTTTAATAGGATCGGTTCAAATTCCTCACCCGTACTTTCAATTCCTAAGGAATGCGAAATCATGATCATGAACGATATCACCTATTCCATGTGCTTATTGTAAGCCAATTGGGCAGCTCCCATGGCAACTATCTTTGATAAATCTATATCTAAAATCAGGATTCTGTTGAAATACTTCTGAATAAACTCTTTCACAAAAGGCAGCTGGGAGCTTCCCTCCGACTAAAATCACTCTTGATACCTGATCAACAGAGGTATCTGAACGATTTAGCAGCATTTTGATTTCCCTTCAATTCGGTCAATCAACTCTTCTGATTTATTTTCAAACTGCTCACGGGTAACGATCATATCTTAACTATACTCAATCCCATCTTTTTCATATAAATTCGCAACCACGATATTAGCAGAATCTGATTGACTTAATTCTTTTTTAGCGGTTTCTGCAGCCTGCATTAGTTTTTGGCGTAAATTCGCATAAAGTAGAGGATCAAATCCGGATTGGTCTTGGCTGGCCAAATTAATCCCTTTTATGTCTTCCTTAGTTCTGAAAAAATCATCCCTAATAAGATTCATCAAAGTCATCCCCACCGAGTTTTCTTATCCCAATTACCTTGATTGGTTACATACGAACGGTTTATACCAGTTCCTTTAACAGTCAGCAACGAAACGTCAAAGGTACCTCCGCCTAAGTCGGATAAAGAGTTGCTCGTCACTGCCCGTCATTTCATGGCCATAAGCGATTGCGGCTGCAACAGGTTCTGTAACAATTCGTTTTACTTTAAAACCTGACACGTTCACCTGCTTTTTTCGTTTCATCAATTTGATTAGATGTAAAATAAGCAGGTACTGTTATGACTGCTTCAATATCTTCACCATCATCAATACCAAAATGCTTTTGAACATTTTTACTGGATGTGTGAAAGCAATCCGGTGGCCACATCTGTCGGCGTAAAAATCTCCCTGTCAATGGTCCATGATTTTTCCCATATCTCCCATATACGTTTTGGATGAACTAATATAATTCGTTGCATAAACCACTGATTTTCTCTTTGCCACTGATCCAAAAGACTTTTTCCTCCCTGATATAAAGATACAGATGGTAATACTTCCTCATGTCCAAATGTAATAAATTCATAACGACCGTCAATTAATGTACAACAAGCTGAATTCGTTGTCCCTAAGTCAATTCCTACTGTATACAATGGTAACCCTCAAATTATTAGTCTTGCTTTTACCTCATCTTTGCTACAACCAAACTACCGTCTTTGTATAATCGGAATAAAATGGCTCCCGTTTGATTCGTTCCTAATTGAAGCGATACACCTAACACATCAGGTATATATGATGCCACATCGATTGTTCCGATTTGTAGCAATTTTAAGAAGTAAGGATTTCCTTGATACACCGCCACACTTGGTTTGTTAATCGAATACAGATCCTCTGACCATTTTCCGTAAGTCGAGTTTCTTGGAAGGATTGTTTTCATTCGGCCACCTTGGTTATACCCGTTATGTGGCTACCTTCTGGATTACTTTAAAAGGAGACTTTCCCTGAAACAAGCATGCCGCAATACATCCCTGCACCTAATCCAACGAGCTCTTCCATATTTCGAGGTACGATCGGCTTCTTGCCAAAAAAAATCTGTCAGTAAATCTTGCACCGCTGTAATCTTCTTGAACCTCCGACTAGTACGATATGGGGAATATCTTCCGCTTCAAGTTCGATATCATCGAGCGTGTCCTCTAGCTTTTCCTTCTTTTCACAAGTAAATCAGGCTGAATCCATTCATTAAAGGAATCCTTTTCAATGAGTTCATCGTCTACCTTCCCCATTCGTTGCCTCAAAAACAGAGGATATACCCTTCATATGTGAAAGCTTTCTTTAATTCTTCAGCCCTCAGTCGACGGATTTTTTTCGAAACTATCCAAGCGTTTATCGGCAGGCTTTGTCGACAAATGGATATTTTAAAATGGAGATGAGTTTGTCGATGATTCCTCTTGTCAATATCTTTTCCGCCTAGCTCTTTATGACCATCGGTTGTAATAACTTCTATCCCAATGGTTCCATCGGGCTCACATTTTTTCTCAAAAATGGTCATATCGATCGTCCCGCCTCCAAAATCAAACACTAGCACTTTTTCCCCATCGCGGATTTCCTTATTTTCAAAAATACCGCATGATAACGCTGCAGCAACGGGTTCCTCAATTAATGCGAGGACCGGCATTTTTGCGATTTGGGCGGCCTGCTTAATTTTTTGACGTTCTCGGTGTCCAAATGCAAACGGCACACTGACAACAATCCCGTCAATTTCATTGCCGCCATACATATCCTCTACCCTCACGCGGATATAAGAAAAAATATCGGCTGCCACATCAACTGCTGTTTTCGATTGATCAAAAATCTTTCGTTGCCAGCCATTACCCTCAATTTCTCTTTTTATGGCACTCACAAATTGATGCGGATCTAATTCCATTTTCTTTATAGCAGGCGCACCAATTAAGTGTTCTTCCGCACTATCATAGAAGATCACATTTTCAATAGGGCCTGACTTGCCAAAGCCTGTACTAACCAATGGCGGAACCATTTCTACTTGATTATTATTTTCCTTCCAACGTGTCACACATAATGTGGATGTTCCGAAGTCGATACCTAAATATATTCCCATTCACCTTTCCCACCTTAAAAAGAATAACAAGGTTATTGACAACCCATGTCTATTATTCTTGTTAACTTAGGACCTTGTTTCAACACTATCATTGAAACAAGCTCTCTATTTTATATACCATATAGTTCACTATACTTTTGGAAATAATTGCGATGCATATACGTCTTTACAGCATCGTTTTGTGGAACATACCTACATACAACAAGATAAACTAGCTTGTCCATCTGTAAATTCCGCTCTGCATACTCCAATACTTTTCTCCAAATGAGTGGTTTTCGGTCTCGTAGGAGAATCCCTAGGAAATTCACATGTGTCTTGTCACTTAAATTGATCTGGCTAAGAAGCTTATTCATATGCTGATCAAGGATTAGGCAGTTTCGAAAATGAAATAGCCAAATACTCTAATCTTTTCAGATTATCTGAACTTGTATCATCTAATGCTCTTATTACCCCTTCAACATCCTCAAATTCAGAATGAAACGCTTTACCTTTAAGGGCTTTTACTTCATCCTCATAATTCACATGATAATCTGCCTTTTCAAAATACGTAGATATTCGATCTTTCAAATCCTCACTTTTTAACCTTCCAAAGCAATGACGGATAATCTGTCCCGCTTGGAATGGATTAATTCGAAAAATATCTTCATAAAACGTTCTTAATTCCTTATAAATCCACTCATATTGATCCTTCCAGTCCTTTATCCATAAGGATTTGGTCTGTGACTGTCCGAAGAATTTTCAACCATTTTTTCATGTTTTCAAATGCTAGATTATCACGTACTCCTCTTGGCTGTCTTGCCACCTTCTCTGTGGCTAGACTTGCTTTTAGAAGTAAAATTTCAAATGCTGGAATTTTCCCTTTTCTGAGAGCAGCCAGCATATATCGTGGCGGTATTTCGAACCTTTCTACTTGTTCCACAATCAATTCTAAATGTTTGCGTTGCCTTTCTTCATCCACCGTTATACCGCTAAAAATATAATCATCCCCGCCTAATACTGGATACTGTTTCAAAAAGCGACTCCATTTTGTAAAAAACAATGGTGATCCTGCATAATGTCCTAAAACACGCTGGACAAGAATCTTTAGTCTTTTTAAGCCTAAGTTGCCCCCATTTTCAATCATTTCTTCTGCTTCTAGCGGATCGACCGTTCGCGCATAGTGCCCCAATAGGTTATTTCTGAATATTTCCGGAACATCCAATTTATTCTCGGCAACTTCCTTTAATAATTTTCTGCTAAATTCAGGATGCACCTCTTTTAAGATTGGGCGGATAATTTCAGAAAAATGTATGTTCTTCATATCTTTAATCAACCACGCATTCCGAAGAATTGTTTTGAAAAATACATCCGGATGGTAGTTTTCTGCTTTGTACTTACTGTACATTAATTCAAATTCGCCTTTAGAAAGACATTCTTTTATAAATGCAATATCCTGATTGCTGATATACATTTCTGCATCTCTTTCAAAACGTCGGTTTAAAGCATCTTCAACACGCCGATTAGCCAGGTGAATTTCTTTTAAATTAAGAGCAATGTCTATGCTCATACAAATCCCTTCTTTCTTGCATAATCACCTTTAAATTAGCTTCCAAAGATAGAACCGTTCACCTTTAAACGGTGGATTGGATCCTTTAATGCATCACTTGGTGATATTAAAACTGATTTCTCCTCAATTGTTAATTCACCATGTTCTAAAATTTTCAAATGAACCGTTTTGTTTCGATCAAAAGACCACTCAATCCGAATAATATCTCCTTTATCAACTGCCTTTTGAAGTTTAAAAAACCTCCCGTCCACCGGTGTATAGGCAGCTGGATCATGCCCAAGACCATAATATAAAAAAATCGGGATATCAATCATTTCTTCTTCAGGCACCCGATACTTAAATACTCCTTGTTCACCTGGACTTACCGTTCTTGGAATCATTACTTCATATGAAGAACCAATCTTGATTAAAATATCGTCAGCCATCCGGTCTTGTAGTTTTAATTTTTTGATTTCAAAATGATCCTCATTTTGGGCAAATTGATAGATTGATGCACCTTTTGATACAGCTGACACCGGATCAATAAATTTATATTGAATCCTATCGATATCTTTGAAATATCGACGGATTATTTCTTCCACTAAATAGAAATTAGACATACCGCCTGTAAATAAAACTTCACTGATATCTTCCGGCTTCATGTTTGCCTCTGCAAGCGTCTGTTTAATAGGTGCAAGTAAGGTTTCACGGCCATCATAATCCGTGTAACAACTAAAAATTTGATTAAGCATTGGGTAAGTTATCGTTGTTAACGTACTTTGTCCATCAATGACCTCAAATCCCACTGCCTGCTCCTGTCTATCACGACGTCTAGGTTTGTCAATATATTGAGAAATTCGATCGTTAAATTCAATTTTTGCCTTTTCGGCCTCAGAAACAATCCGTGCAATAATTCGATTCTGCTCTTCAATGGCTCGATCTGTAATAGAGGAACGGGCCCTTTCAAATTCAGACAGGAAATATGCTCCTAATAGCTGATCAAAATTATTGCCACCAAGATCCATTCGCGGAGATCTTGCTACAATATTGATTTCAACATCCCCTGTTATATCCTGTGAGATGCTGGCAATGCTCACATCAAGCGTTCCACCACCAATATCATAAACAAGGACATTCATCCCCTCTTCTGATAACTGTTCTTCTACAAATGCTTCGGGGTCATGAATATGCCAATAAAGGGCGGCAGTCGGTTCATCGAGTAAGATGACATTTTTGAATCCTGCTAGACGTGCAGCGTTTTCCGTTGCCATCCGTTCATCATTATTAAAAGCAGCCGGAATGGTAATTGTGATATCTTCAATCCTCTCATTCAATTGCTTCTCTAATGAGAGTTTTATCGTTTTTAAATACAATGCTGAGCATTGTTTCATATCGAAATATTGGGAAGGCTGTTTCCCGCTAATGCTTGGTATTTCAACAGCGGATTCCCCACCAACCCGCGTTTTCACCCCTCGTATGGTTTGCATCGGCCGGGTTCCACCACCATAAATACTTTTAGCATATTCACCTGTGTACACTGTTTCATTATCTAAATCAAAGTACAGAACAGATGGAAGCTCTACTGCATTTAGATTAGGTGAATAATTTTTATCATATTGATAGATTGAGAGTGTTTTCAGTTTTTCAATCGGATTATCCATAAAGTCATTGTATTCAATTACGGATACAGTACTGTTTGTTGTCCCCAAGTCTATCCCCACATAATACGCCAAAGTAATCATTCCTTTCATAACATAAAAATAATCATCGTTTCCATTTATGGCCGCCTAGAGAATGGGGGATTTCCTTTTTCAAAAGAAGTCCCCATATCAGCCAGCTTATTTGCTTTCTACTTCTACTTTAGCCTCATGATTCTCGCGTGTTTCTTCTTCATTCGTCACTTCTTCATTATGTTCAGCTGAAAGAACTTTAGGTTTCACAATTTCTTCAAGCCCATTGTTACTTTCTTGCATTCGTTCTGTTGTCTGTTCTTCAGCTGACTGCACATTTTCAATCGTTTCATTGTGTAACAGTACTTCTTTATGATCAGCATCACTAATGTCTGTATTGTTTTCATCCACGCTTGATTTTTCAACCTCTACAATTGGTTTTATGAATTCTTCATTTAAACCTTCTGTTTCTTCACTTAGATCCTTTATTTCTTCGACCATTCTCTCTTCAGGGACCTTTATGGCTTTTGCCTTTTTTATGGATTGGTTTGAATCTTTCCAGACAAATTGTGATTCTTCAATTAAATAGAATCCGTCGCCATCATATTCGAATGTAACGGTCGCCTATAAGCGCTGCGATTTTCATCCGTAATATAAATTTGTTCACCTAATTTCAGCTCTTCGCTTCGAACGAATCCATGGTTCGTCAGTAATGCTTGTACCCCGTTTAATTTGCTCTCTGTATATAAATCATCTAGATTCGCAAATGTTCCCGCAAATTTTAAAATCATTTGTTTCGTAACTTCATTTTTTACCATTTGTTCTAACTTTCTTCGTTGTCATCGCTTCGATTTGGTCATGCTCTTGCCTCAACTTTTCATTTTCGGCTCTTAAATTCTCCATTTCTTTACTTTGAGCAACATAGTGACGAGATGCTAATGTTAATTGTTCGAGAATGAGCTGCCCTTGTTCTGCTAGTTCGATGACAACATCATCTTCATGATTAAATGGCTCTAACTTTTGTGAAAAGTTAACTTTGTCTAGCTTACCTTTCAAATCATCAAGAACACTCGCTTTGCCTTGCAATTCCTCTACGGTTTCCTTTGCCTCATTCATCATTGTTTTGATACGGCTGATGTTTTTAGATGTATCTTCTAAGTGCAATGTAACGGTGTCTTCAATTTTCCTTGGCAAATGACTTAATATTGAATCCACTTGCGAAAATGAAGATGTAAGAGAATGAGAAATCTGATTCACACGATCCGAATTCTTATTAACTGTAGATACAATTTTAGATGTATTTGTTTCAGCTACACTTTCAAAATCCGATTTAATCTTTCTAGGTAACTGGTGAAGTTTATGGTCCATACTTTTTGCCGTTTCTGGTATATCCTCTAAAACAGGCTTTAAAAAGGTATTCAGATCTATTAAAGTTATCGGCTGAGGAAATGTTTTAACTAATTGCGTTATACTATCAATCTTTTGATTAGTATTAGCCACCTCTTCATTGTTAGCTAGTTTGCCAGCTTTCTCTTTTAACCTCTTGATTTTGTTCTGTTAAAACCTGACAACCATTGTATAACTCGCCGAACTTATCATTTAACTTGTCTTCCATTAGGTCTTCTATTAATCTTAATAATTCCTGATTATTTTTCATCGAATTACCTCTTTCCTCTTTTGCGTCAGCTTTACCTCGAAAGGGAAAGTAAAAAGGTTTAGCCGATTGATGTTCAGTTGCATTCGATTGTTCATTGTTTTTTGACGGTTCTAAATTATTTTTCTCCTCTGCCTTTTCTTGAATTTTTCCTGCTCTTATTAATTCATCAACAGTAGGTTTATATATTTTTTTAGAATCATATATAAAAGGTTTTTCTCCTACTTTAAAATCTATTTTTGTTTTGCTTTTACCATTATTTTTTATAATCTCTACAGAAAAATCCTCTAGGGTAGTATAGGTTGTTAATGTCATTAGCCTTCCCTCCAAATTATTAAACTCGGGCCACTTCGCCCTCACTAACAAATTTGCTTTTTTCATCTAACGTCCGATAGCACACCAACCCACTGTCAGACATTTTTCAGCTGCAAGCGAATAACCCCATTCGGATAATCACTCTGGTTAACAATTAGGTAACCTACTTCACTGCAATGCTTCAACAAATGTAGAATTGCCTTGATAAATGACGATTTTCCCCTTCTGTTTTATCTTTGGAATGGAAAAGTCATAAAATGGAGAATATTGACCATACAGTTCATTTCTCCTTAAAATCGGTTTAATCGTTTTATTCGTAACCCGTACACCGAATCCGTGACTAGAACGGCGGATTACATCAATTTTTCACTGCTACCTGCTATAATTCCACAGTAAATTGACGCTCCCTTCCCCACTAGCTCTCCTGGGTCATCCATCATTTTTGGACGCTTTCCAAAGAAGTTCGGTCCCTATTAGCTATTGCCGGAATATTGCTTGTCCCGCCGACTAAGAATGATTTGATCAACCTCGGAGATTGTTACAGATACATCCTCTAACACGCGATGTAACACATTATCAATTTTGTATAAAAAACTTCCCTCTAACCACCTTCTAACATTGGCTACGTGTGATTATTCTTCTAAATGGATCTCTATTGATTTCAAACTTTTTAAAAATCGTCGTATTCTTGCATATCTGATAGAGCCAATTTTCGTTTGACGGGCTTCCTCGTATTGCTTATTTCCGCTAAATCTTACTCATGATCGACTGGCTTGAGCCTACATTCATCATGGCTAACAACTTATCCGCCATTAGATTGATCGATATCTGCTCCGCCTAGAAGATTTTCTCCATCCGTATTTTTAACCTATCACACTCTTGTTTCCCATCACGTCTAACAGCCGCATCAAATAGTGTGACATCAAAAGTACCGCCGCCTAAGATCGAACATAAGTACGGTTTCTTTTGTTCCTGGCTTCATATTCATCAAACAATCCGCTTGAAAGTGCTGCCGCTACAGGCTCCTCTATTAAACCTAATACGGCACACCTGCATTTTTTGCAGCAGTCTCAATCTTCTTTCGTTCTTTCGGTTCAAACGCATAAGGTACACTAATCACTGTCACCTAGTAATCGGTTTCCTCCATATACAATTTCTAGCTCGTGATTTTTATATATTTAAAAATGTCTTGTAATAATATCTGCTGCTGATTTTCTTTGATCGCGTATTTCTCGAAACCATCCGTCATCATCTAGATGTCTTTTAATTTCACCGACCCCGTTCCAAGGATCTATTTGAATATGCTTTACAGCCTTTTTTCCTAGAACCAAATTACCTGATTCCTCATAGTACACGACATTATCAATGTAGCTAATGAAGAACCATATTCTGATGGGATTAAATTAGGTACAGGCTCAGCTAGTTGTTTTTCTTCATCCCAACTGGTTACATATAATGTAGATGTTCCAAAATCTATGCCTACATATATGGGACAAAGTCCTTCACCTCTTTTATTTTTCACTGATCTCCAACGTAACATTGGCCTTACATAGGAGAGCATGTCCACTTTATCGCTGATCGTCATTAAAAAAATAAGGAAGCATTAATAAATCTGCAATTTTTCCGTGTAAGATTGATTATCTGTTTCTTTTAACACCTAAGATCTAGTAATCGTCATAATCTATATCTTGATTTACTTCATAAATTCTTGTATAAATACCATATTGCTCAATAAAATCATTAAAATAGTCATCGACCCATTTATAATAATTCGGACTAGCTTTAAAGCCTTGGAGAAGGGCAGGCACGATATGCGAAATTAACCCTTCTCCAAATGCTTTCTTAACACCTCTCTCGCTTTTTCCTGCACTTCCTCTACATCATTACATTCCTCAAAAGATGTTCGTCATAGCCATCTGCAACCGCCTTTGAAAATTAACGACATATTTAGAAATAATTTGTATATTTTTTTTTATATCTATTGGAATCGTTTCACTGTAATCGATTTAATAAATGTTGAATTTGCTGCCTCTAACTTCATTGTATCTTTTCGAATAATAGTATTAACTATTTCTTGAAACTTTGAGCTCCATTTGTTACTTTTTATAAATTGCTGGTATTTCATTTTTTCAATATGCCATTTGTTGTATGGGATGTCCTTTACTTAGCAAGAGGTTTGTCCGGACCTTGCCCCTGGTGATTCTAATGGAATACTGATTCACGAATAAAAGTAATTCGAACTTTTTCAAACAGCTTATCTTCCTTTTTCTTTTATTCAACTATACTTTCAATAATATGATTTTCTAATTGTTCGGTCATGTAATACATCTCCTTTATAAATGAAAACTATAGCTGCTACTTTGCACTATGCTTCATTATATGTCCATGTGATAGTGATTCTCCTGTCACTGTCTCTTTTACTTCAGCAGATACGTTTAATCCATATTTTTAGTCATTTCAAAGGTTATCTCAACATCTACCTCGTTCTCATTCGTGGAGGAATATTTGAGAAATGGTTAACTTTCTCAATGTGCATCATGTTTTCATCTGTCGTATAACTTGCAACGACTACTCACGTCTCCACGATATATATTTATTTCTAATGTTTCCGGCATAATCATGAAGAGGCATTAATGTAACAGACTCACGAGCATGGTAAGTTCTGAGCCACTTGGAATAATATTCTGGAAATCTATTTTATTTTTTAATACACCGAAGTGATGCATTGTCTTATCGTAGATTACTGGTTTATCTGTTATCTCGCTTTTCCCCCAAATTCAGTTGCAGCATAAATGGCGGCCCCTTCCGCAATGACTAGGGCTGCATTTTTTTCATAATTTGGCTTAAATCCAAATGCAGCCTCTACTTGTTGCTGAACGTAAGGAATTAACGAAGTACCTCCAGCAAGAACGGTTATGTCAATGTCACTGTATTGCAAGCCTGCCTCTCTGTAGAGCATTTGATGTCTTTTGCAGTGTACGCTGAACATACTTTGCAATCCATGTTTCAAATGATTTACGCTGGACACAAACTCAAATGGCTTTTTCTCGCCCGGATGCTACGAATAACGATACAAGAAAAGGAGCAGAATCAAATTCGGAAAGCTGTACTTTTAGCTCTTCTGCTGCCTTGTACATCGCCGTCTTATTTTTTTGATGCTCTTCATCACTTATGCCCATGGATTCAGGTTCATCTATGATTAGATCATGGTCATCCTCAATCATGTCCATCATCTTTTCCACAATCGTACGGGTAATGTCTTCGCCACCTAACTTCACATCCCCGTCATCGCCAAGGTTTCTGTACTTCCCATCTGCTTCTGTTTCAATAATGGAAACATCAAATGTACCTCCGCCCCAATCATAAACTAGGATCTTCTTCGCAACACTTGAATCATACCATATGCAATGGCAGCTGCGAAAGGCTCACGAATTAATCGAACATCATCAAATCCGGCTGCATATGCAGCTTGGCGTGTTGCGTCTTCTTGTTGCGGAGTAAAAGAAGCCGGAATGCCGATGGCAGCTTTGTTACGTTTCCTAATTCTTTCATCGCTCGTTCACGCAAATGTCGTAAAAACAATTGTGTTGCTTCTTCCGCTGCCACCTTAAACGTAGGTTCTCCTGGTTTTGTTTCATCGTCATCTCTAATCGAAACTCATCATAATTTTGAGTGTTGACTTCAACAATGTTTGCTTTTTGACGTAATCCACGATCGTTTGTAGATAAGCAATTGGATTTTCACTTCTAGCTTTAAAGCGATCGACAAGATTTTGTTTCATTTTTATCGTTATTTGTTGTCCCTTTGAAGAAATCATCCGGTAATAATGTCAAATCAGAATTCTCATAACGAATTCGATCTTTATACTTATCGAAATAATCAAGGCTTTTTCTGCCTGAAATTTTGTAGAAGGATTTTTGTTCAATATGGTAATTTAATTCTTCGGATACTGTAACTGGTACGCAAACAGTATCTTCATCACGAAACTGCTTCATTAATTCAGGAACATCGATAAACACATTGGTATCGATTACGTATGTAACCTTGGCTGTGTCCCAGGCTTGCTTTCTACTTTTTGATATTTCACTTGGAAATAGCGGTCCTTCAAATCCCCTAGCTTTCTTTTAAAATAGCGAATCCCGCTTTCAGGGTTCACGATGCGCTTATTGACAGCTTGTTTACCAAATACAATTTTTCCTGGCTCTTCAAAATAAACAGCACTTGGGATAATTGATTCAGACCCAAATTTTAACGTTTTTACCGACCCGCCATCATAATAGGTAACAACAGAATTTGTTGTTCCAAGGTCAATCCCAATTTCACGTCCTTCTGCAATGCCTAGTACGATATCTTCTAGCTCATCATCTGTCCTCAGTAACTATTTCATCTTTGAGAACAGTTTCATCTCTTTCATCGATTACTGGAGCTTCATGCTCATCGATATCAATCGACTTTTCTTCTACCTTTTCTAAAAATATATCATCATCAAGATCATCTGATTCCAATTCATCATCAGACTCATCTAATCTAATTTCTATATCGTCATCATCAGATACTTAAATCAAATTCATAAACATCAGAGATTATCATTATAATCATCATATTCGGCAAACTCTTTTAAAGACTCATCTATTTATCTATCTCGTCCAAATTAATAGACTGATCTTTTTTCCCAAACTCATCTTCGATTGCATCCGATTTTTTTGTCATTCTATTACCACTCCCTAAAAGTAGACTGTTACTAGCTTAATCGTTAAGTTTAAACAGCCAAACAAACCTAAGACTTTATAACCATTTAAAATTCTAAATCAAAATTAAACTGATATAATTTTATCATATTTTTCACCTTAAATTGTCTATGATCATAAAAAACAGTTTATCATTTTCTGTTTTTAATATGATGGTGTTGCAAAACTAAAATAAATATTCCAAGTTGTGTATAAGTATACTGAGTTGAACATGCAATAGGTAACGGTTAAAACCAAAAAGCCGAGGCTGCTCCAGTCCTTTATCTTTTAAAATATTAAATTGACGCTCAATATCGGTACGTTGTTTCATCAGCCATTTTCCAAGAGATGTACTTAGAAAACAAGGGATAATACGGCCATAGGAATCTTTCCGTTTAGCGCTTCGCCTTTTATTAATAGGAGATAGAAAAAAGACATCTGTTTGATTGGCAGCTTCTCTGAATTTTCTTACTATCATAGGCTTTATCGGCTACGATCATCTCTACTTGCTTCTTGTGGAAGAGACCGCAATAAAGACGGTGCTGGTACACTGTCATAGACATTCGCTGTTGTAAATTGATTAAGAAAAAATAAGACCATCTGCATTGGCAAAAATATGTAATTTATATCCCGATACCATTTGTAACGGGTAGATTTTGACCAGTATCGTTTTTTAAATCAGTCAATATTTAATTGGCGTCGTTGTTTGTTTGAGCACCTTTACGATTCAAAATGTTGATCGTCTAGATAAAAGTCAGACAAAGTTCTATTTTGACTATTCAGCGTATTAGACGAAATCGTAGTAAAATGGTAGTTACTTGCTCGTTGTTTTGATCATTTTTCCACTTAAAATGCGTTTCTACAAAGGTTTTCGTATGTTGACTTTAGGTTGTTCGGATGGCTACTCATTCATGCCAATTGACTTTTCCTTACTTAGTTCTAAAAAGGCTCAAATTAATGGAATCTCTGAACAAATTGACAAACGTACCTGCGGTTATAAACGTCGGAAAAACGCTTTACAATCAGCACCTGAACAAATTCCTGATATGATTAAGCGTGCCTTGGCTAATGGAATAAACTGCTGATTATGTTTTAATGGATTCTTGGTTTACCCTGCCTCCGCTTATTAAAGTAATTGTTGAACAAGGATTAGACGTGATCGGCATGGCTAAAGAAACAAAATAACGTTAACCTTGTGAATGGTAATAAGGTCTCTTTAAAACAGCTGTATCGTTTATCTCAACCCATTTAAATCAAAGAAAGGAATCCTTCGTCCTATTCATACCGAAATGGCCAATGGAACTTCTAGTTAAAAGTTGTATTCGTTCAAAACAGAAATAAGAAAAGTGAATGGCTTGCCATCCTCAAGTCCCTGATTTTACCCTTTCAGAACAAAATTGTTCAAATCTATAGAAAACGCTGGATATTTAGGTGTTCTCTTCAAGACAAGCTAAATCTCTTTTAAAACTTGAAAAAGAGTTTCAAAGTCGTTCGTATGATGCGTTTATCAGCCATACCACGATTGTATTTGCTCGTTTTATCATTCTATCCTGGCAAAACCGCTGTAATACGGATCAACGTACAATTAGCGGGTTATTTTATGAAATCAGTGATGAAATTAATGAACTTGATTGGGCTGTTGCATTGCAACAGTTAATCGAGCTTCTTCAAGATGCCTTAAAACAAACAAATAAAAAATTGAAAAAGTTAATTCAAAGTAAACTTGAACAGTAGATGGCCTTCCTAGTTATATCAAGGTTATTTACCAATTTCACTTTGCGAAAGTTGAGTTAATGCTCAAAATATTGAATCATTTTCTCAATATACTCTTTCTTTTCCTTCTATTTGTATATACCCCTTCACCCCGTATATAAATGATTGAAATACCTTCTTCATAGATATTCAATATATCTTGTGAGATTAGTGGTTTACAGGTATATTTCCTATAGTATTACAATGGCCAAGCAATAAAATATTTTAATATCTTATTGCTTTTTCTCCTTAAATCGATCACCTTCTATTACATTTATAATTCCCTACTGAATTAGCCTTATCTTTTACATTAAAAATTAAATAATCACGATAAGGTAAAAATGTGTTTTCGTTCTTTTCAAAATAATTCTGTTTGAAAAGTAGTTAAACGCTGTTGGCGTGACTGAATTTCCAAAGAACCCTTGTTTATGAACATAGAGATGATCATCACCTACAACATTGACATTAGATAGTTTATGTGATTTTAACAAAGATGATATTCGACTTTTTCCACAATTCGTATCCCCTAATAGAAAACTGCTTTATTGTTATAAGCAGTTAATGATGCATGAAGAGGAAACCGCCATGAGTCAATTGCAGCACGTAAACATCTAAAAAAATACGTAATAGGAAAGTCATATCTCCCTCTGATTGAACATCTTGGCGAATGGTCGCTTTCATATTTTCCATATTTAAGGAAGTTTCATCGCATTCAAACCAATTTCAAACTCACCATCAACGAAGTCCATCATTTGAAAAGCAAGTTTCGAATTTCACATATCACTTTCAAGTAATCGAAGTTCTTGTTTATTTTCTGGAAAAAGTGATAATTGGTAGCCTTTTATATTAAAGCCTTCATTCTTTTTTCCTCAAATCAGAAGTGGACTTTTCTTACCGTACTTTCTACATATTGTTCGATCACTTTATCACCTTGTCGGAATGCCTCAGCCATATTTTCTGAAACATTTCCACATGAATTTTGCTGTTGTACGAAGCATGGATAATATTCGCCATCAGGTCCAATCATTCGATCCTTAATCGCAGTACAGTTTTCACAACCAAGTTTACATGATAACTTTAATACTTCTAAAAATAAGGTGTGATGATGATTACTATAACTAAATCGAACTTTTTTCTCTGTTTCAAATTCTTGTTGTAAACTACTATTGCTATTAAAGATTGAACAATGGTTTCTTTGATTTGCTCATTAACCCACATATATGCTCAGCGTTTCCGGATTTTCTTCTGAAACTAGAAGTTCTAAAAAGGTGACTTTTTGAACATTTCGTGCTGTACATTCAGCTGCTAATCGTTGGAAGTCCTTTACTGAATCATTAACGCCTTTTAACACAACATAATTAACGAAAACTAATATTCTGTTGCTTAAGTAAATCCATACAATCACATACACGATCAAAGTATAGATTTGTTTGTGTTAGTTGATTCAATGAAAACTTTTCGACACTGTGGAATGAAAGATTGATATTCAAATCTCCTTCGTAACTTTTCAAAATAGAGGTAAAGTGAGGATCCATGAAAGACCCATTTGTAACAATGGTGATTTGTGGAAAATATCGAATACTATTTAAATGGGCTAAAGCCTCTTGAATGGCTTTTCGATTAATTGTTGGCTCTCCACCTGTAAACGTAATCTTGTGAATATCATTCATTTGAGCTTGATTCAAAATATTTTTTAGTTTTTCTGGATGTAATGTGATGGCTCTGCTACTTTCCATCCCTTCATTATGGCAGAAGAAACAGTTAAAATTACACGTATTTGTTAAGCCAATACGCAACTCCTTATGCACTGAGTACATTATTAAAATAGTATTTTTGTCCCATCACCATATGCCCCATGCGTTATTTACCAGTTGTATGGAAACCTTTATGAATAGCCAACTTCAACATATCGGGGGCGATGATTGTAAGTGGCTAATGACATCGTGCGATAACTTTCATTACGGGCTATTTTTCATCAGTGCATCCATCGCTTATTCCAAAATAACCTTGCCCTTGAAATTCTGGTAAAATGCCACCAAGCCATAAATACAAATCTTTCATAGGTTCTTTAAAATCGACAATAAGGTAACCAACAATCACATTTTTGTCCATAAAAATATATAACGATATTACTTTTCTGAACCTTTCGTTCATGTCTACAAAAGATGTGGAAACACTTCTTGATATTTTTGTTCATGTAATTTCTCAATTATTGATACATCCTGTTGTTTTAATAGTTCAATCATAAGGATACTCCTTGAAAATAAAGTTTTTATCGCTTCTATATAAGCATTAATAGACATCATATTCATGGAAGGTAAATGTTGGGAACATATAAATCTTTTCGTAGTAAGCTAATGCATTAGGACATGATTGTTGTGAGACTGATTATCAAATCCTCCCATGTTAAATTCTTCATTGTAAAACAATTCATAGGTAGAAATAACTTTTGATTTTGGAATATCAATATCAAAACCGCGTTCTTTCATCCACTGTGTTAGATGAACACGGTCTACACCGACGCTCGGGTCGATCGTTGGCAAAAATCCGTACCAAGCCCCCATTGAAGTTACATAATCTCGCTTGACCATAGGCTGGAATGGTGTTTCCTCTGCTAAACGATTCTCAAAATAAGTTAATGTCTCCTTACGAGATTGAATCCAGTCAAAACAATAATGTTCCAATTGGTGCAATACCATAAGTGCCGCTAAAGGGTGCATACGTAATTTCAAACCAAAACCGGTTCGTTCCAATGGCTTGTACAACGGATTTTTTACACTTTTTGCCGGCCGTTTAAGATTGTGACCAAGCAAAACAGCTCGTTCAAAAATATCTTGATCGTCGGTTAATAAAATTCCACCTTCACCACCTGTCAGTAACTTATTCCCTTGTAAACTCCAACATGCAACATCACCAAATGTTCCACTTAGCTTTCCTTTATAGGTAGAAAAATGTGCATGTGCGCAGTCCTCTACATATTTCAAATTGTATTTTTTACAAATCTCCACAATCCTGTCTTTATCACAAGAATGACCCCATTGATCATTTGACACAATTGCTTTTGTTTTATCTGTAATAAGGGGTTCAATTTTCGTCACATCAATATTTCCTGTATCAGGTTCAACGTCGCAAAAAATAACTTTAACTCCTAAATGCAGCAAAGGGGTTGCTGTTGCATGATAGCTAAACGCCGTTACAATGACTTCATCTCCTTGCTTTAAGTTCAATGCAAAGAAAGCAGAATACAGTGCCATTGTGCCCGAAGAAACGAGTAACGCATATTTACGATTATGTAACTCAGCAAACCTTTTTTCTAATTCCCCGTAAACACCACTATCATCAGGAATAGACAGTGGCTTTCCTGAATCAATATAGTTTTTTACAAGATCGCCATTTCCCCATTTTAGGAGGCCATTTAAATTTATAGTGCATTTTTATCCCTTCTTATTGCTGAATATATTGTTTCTCTTTCATTGGCTCAAGCATTTCCACAAGTGTTGGATAGCGCATATTTAGTTGCTCTTCAGAGTGTTGAAATAATAGTGAGACATCTTTTGGTCGCAAAGGATCCTGACTGGAATGACTACGAATAAAAGATGGATCCAATTCAAACAGTTCTGCAATTTTAAGACCAAATTGATAACGACTAATTCTTTCACCGCCACAACAGTGTAAAATTCCACCTAGATCCCAATCTATTACAGCTTTTAATTGTTTCGCGAGCAGTTCTACTGAAGTGGGTGTCATATATTCATCTTGAGGCAAAATAATCGGCTTATGATTTCGCAATCTATGAATAACATGTTGCACGATATATCCTTGAACTACTAACAAATGAGACTCTTTTATCTCATCAAAAAAAGGTAGCTGATTGTGTGGTATATCGCCAAATACGAGTGCTGTACGGCAAATTGCAGCCGCTTTATCTTTTACTAAGAGTTGTTCAAATTCCTGTTTTAATTTTCCATAATAATTGATTGGATTTAATGGAGCAAATTCATGATAGTGCCCTAATCGACCATCAAACACTTGATCACTTGACAAAAAAATGAATTTTCCATTGTGTTTTTTGGTTAGCTCATACAAGTACTTGCTTGCTAAAAAATTTATCTGATACGCACGTTGTTTGTCTTCCTCACATACTCTTAAACTTTTTTCAGCTGCTATATGAATAACATAATCAATCGAATGATCATGAAAAACTCCATCAAGCAGTTGATCATTAACAATGTCAAATATATATTGAGTCGTACAATAGTCGTGCCAAGCATTTACTTGATCAATTCCGATAATATCGTAGTTTCCTTTTAATTCTTTGGCCACCTGTGAACCAATAAAACCTGAAACACCAGTAATTAGTACTTTCTTCATGATGATAACGCAGCGAGTGCTACCTCCTTCATTATATTTTTTTGATTGCTATCCAACTCTATCCCAAAACTATAATAAAAGCTTAATGCAGCTTGTTCCACCAGCATATGGATTCCTGGTATTACAGTAAGGTCATGTCGTTTAGCTTCTTCAAGTAACGGTGTAGAATAAGGATTGTAAATCATTTCTGCTATAATGGAAGACTTCTTCAAATATTTCACAAACTCTAAATCAAAAGGTGATGTTTGTTCGATTCCGACCATGCCACATGGGGAAGCTTGAATCAGTATATCTGTTACTTGTAAAACTTGTATGAGATCTGCTCTCTCGATACTTTGAATGATAGAGCCCTTTTTCTTAAATTGTTCATTGTACAGATTTCCCAAATTGTCAGAACGCTCTTTTATAACGTCATAAACAAATACTTTTTGCACATGATGTTGAAGTAAATGATATGGGACGGTTTGACTCGCACCACCTGCCCCAACAATGAAGATAACTTTCTCTTGAAGTTGAGTCACCTCTTTAATGACATTTACCATTCCTTTGCCATCTGTGTTGTAACCTTTAAACTGTTGATTTTCTAGTATATATGTGTTGATTACATTACAAAAATCTAGCTCATCGCTTTTCGTGTGACACTTACTTTCCATTAATTGCTTCCATGGCATAGCTACATTGCACCCTTTAAAACATCCATACTCAATCGCTTTTTCAAATTTTGATTTTAATTCATCTTCTGAATCACCACTTACAATTAAATAATGGATGGGGTAATTTAAATGTTTAAAAAGTTGCTTCCACATCGATGGAGCCACACTATATTGTCCAATTCTTTTATTTCCAACTAGCCCCCATTGAAATACGTTCATTTCCTCCAACAACTGACTCGTCTTTTGTTTACCTTTCTTTTTAGAAAAATGAATCGTATGGTGATTTAGTTTCTCATAAAGATCCTGCATATGCTTATCGTCTTTTTGATATACTAAATAATTCACTACCGCACCCAGACAATGAGAAGATACATTTTCTTCATTTTGTAACATAAATCGCTTTATGGTTTTTGGGTCTGATGGAATACATTCTAAAGAAATAACCTCAACATTTGATTGGAAGCGTTGTAACACCTCGGATGCTGAAAGGGTAAGTTTAATTAAAAAATGATTATGATAAACTTTATTATTTAATTTTCCATTTTCATCGATAATTTGAGGAGAATAACTTTGTCCAATTCTTACTATTTCAGCAATAGACTCAGCGTTAATCTGCAACTCATCACACAAACAATCAGCTAAATGTTGATAAAGATTTACAAATTGATTCTCCATATACTTCGATTGAATATAACCAGAAAAACCCGATAGTTTACTATCCATCCCCCGCTTAACACCAAAAATAAGTTGTTGGTCGGCTGTTTCAATTAAACATAGAGAAGATAACGCGGTTAAATTTTTGGCAGCTACTTCACAATTGTATTTTTCAAATTTAGGACATCTTCCAAAAGCCTCGACATATCGAAAATAGCTTGGAAATACATAATCAATCCCCTTTTCTTCATCAAATTCAGAAAAGAAATAAGTCAGGAAATCCTCGGCAAGATTTTGATTTTCCTGTTGAAAATCCCGCCAATGAGATCGGACAAGAACTTCCAATTCTTCTAGTAAAACGACATCCTTCTCAACTACTTGTATCGTATACTCATTTTCTACGTTGTTTTTGAGAATGTATTGATGAATCCCTGTTTCTAGTATATATAAATCTACTTTTTTTCTAATTGCACTAGAACCCCCTCATCTTTTTTACACTCATCAAGTTACTTAAACAACTGATGAATAAACCTTTTACTACCTTCTGAAAAATACCTCCAATTCCTCATGGCTTTTGAATATTCCAACTTAGAATCTATTACTTTCAGCTTTTTATAATAGTCAACAAAATTAAAAAGTAATTGTCGGTGATAGGTCAGAACCTGCTCATTTGTGATCGTGATAAATGCAGGATTGAAAAGAAACTTATTATATAGCACTCCTAAGAATAATGAATCATTAGAATATAAATAAGCAGGTAAATGGTATATAAAATACCGTTGATAATTTGAAACATATTTTGTATACGCATATCTTTCGGCATAAAAATTAAGATACTCATTTGTAGGATTTTCAATTGCATCTGATAATTTTCGTAAAATCTTTTCCGGTTGTTGAAATTCTAAACATGCTAGGTTCTTAAAATATTCCACTGATATCAAATCTAACGAAATTTTCACATTGTGGTATTCCAACTTTGTAGCGAACAAGTCTATTTCATCATTAGCAAGAGCGTTTACAGCTGTAGTATATAACTCATCACTGATAAAAGGACATGTATGTAACTGATTAATTTCATCGTAAATAATCACACAATCTAAGTCATCACAATCTACTTCTCCAACAACCTTAAATCCTTCTTTGTAACCAACTGAACCTACAATGACAAAATTCAAGTCATTACTTTTGCAATACTTACTCATTTCATCGAGAACAAAACTTAAATCACTATCTTTCAAAGTAAATCCCCTCATTCATTATTCTATATGGAAATAAGCATTTGCCCATAAATAGAACATCTTTAAGAAATATGTCAAACTATTTATTTTAAATAAAAAATTATTTTACAATACACCTTGTATTTCAATTTAGTATTTAATTTCGAATAGTTAATCAATAATCATTGCTGGTAACTACCCAACATTCTCCTCGCACTCAGTTCCAATGTGTTTCTTAACTCCTCAGGCCCCAAAACCTCCAAAATCTCCCCTTGACTCAACAACCACATCTTAATCCCATTCCCAAACACTTCCGCTTCAAACACAATACCGTTCTCATCTTTAGTTACAATTCGAGCAGTTGGCAACCGATCCAGTACAGCTTGAGGCGATGGTCCAGTAAAACGAAATTTAATCGTCATAAGTTCACCAGCATACATAAATTGAATGCGCTTACGAAATTCCCCTTCTTGGAAACGATCGCTATATGGAACTTTAAAATGCTCATTCGTAATATTACAAGCTGTAATGCGATCTACACGATAAATCGTTGGAAAGTCTAGTTCTCGTTTTGTTTGGTAGGCAATTAAGTAAAAATAATACTCTGAGAAAATTAATCCTACTGGTTTTAGAGTTCGTTCATGATCCACATCGTCATGTTCTCTTTTATAACGTATATTGATCAACTTCTTTGCATAAACAGCATTGGCTAGTTCCCATAGCAGCGAAAACAGTGATCGTTTATGCTGTAAATCTACATATAAATGTTTTTCATTTAACATCAACTGTTTAATAAAATCTCGATTAGATGGTTGAGCTAGATCGGTCAGTTTATCAATCAGCTGATTCATATCAGCTTTAGGAAAGGCACGAGATTCGATGAGAATCTTTACAATAGCTAAAATCTCCTCATTTCGTAAAAATGGGTCATCTTTCATTTCAAGCCGGTATCCTTTTAGTTTACGGTCATACACCAGATACTCATTGGTTTTTGTTGTTTCTAGAAAGGCGCGTATACTATCAAGATCCCGTTGAATCGTCTTTTCTCCAATATTAAACATTTGCGCCTCTGCTTTTTTTACAAGCACATGCCCTTTACACAAGCGATCATACATGGATAAAACACGATAAGTCTGATTCTGCTGTATACTTATCTTTCACACCTCCGCTTCTATTCAGTTATCAAAGAACAACCTTACATTTCTATCATACATATTTACTTGGACATATTATGTACCTTGGTACTATTATGCCATAAAAATTATGGGATTTGTGGAAAAATAATCAAAATAATAGGTAAAAAGTTTTATATTTTATCTAGTAGATATTAATATAATTAAGTACTTATTAATCATACAAACAGTATTTATAGTACTTTTATCTTATTTGTCAATTATCTAGACGAAAACTATTAAAACATTTTTCTCCATTGAAAAAATAAAATGAAGATAATCACTGAGAAGAGGGAATTATATTATGAAATGAAATAGACTACGAAGAGCATGGAGTACATCCTAAGATAGTATCAAAGCGGTTGGTCAATTCTTCGATTGGAATTACAACAGATATCTATACGCAAAAAAGAAGCTACCTTCCAATGAGAGCAACTCCTTAATAGATTATGTAAAATGTAATTAAAAATCATATTTACTGCATGATGATTAAAGAAATCATCTTCAGCTGTTAGTAAACAACTTTCCCTATCAGTTAACTTTTTTAAAAATT
>CAWFID010000006.1:0-164305 GCA_963815765.1 uncultured Bacillaceae bacterium | reverse complement strand
ACAGTTGACAGGCACCAACCATTATCTGGATGGTGCCTGTCAACTGTTTTTGATAAAAAGTAGACTTCTTGTCAAGTTGAAAAACGTGTATTTACGTGCAAACAGGGAGACGGTTCATGTTTCGAACTAAATGATCGAACATGAGAACCATCCCCGTGTTACACCCAAACGCAGGATTAAAAAGAATGCTTTTCATTGTATTTAAGATTGGAAGCAATATAATCAGTCAAAATAGATATAACATCCTCTAACCTCTGAACATTAGTTTCTTTTCTTTTAGTTAAGTCTCCTGGTACATGATGATGATGAAAAGGATCTGTATCAACCTGATGGGGTGGTTCTGGATGAGTTTGTTTATCGAATGCTAAAATATGCCTTGCTTGTTTACTTAAACGTCTTTTGGCTGTACTTACTAACTCCCATCCATATCGATACTCTTTAATGGTACCATCATGATCTAACAGTTCATTAATGTATAAGACGGTTTCTCCATAAAAATCATGAAACTGTAAAGGTAAAGCAGCCACAATTTTACGAGTTCCCTTCACCTTGATTTCTGGAATGAAAGAAGAATTAAATAACGACTTGTTTGATGAAAACAACTCTGCTATATAATGAACTCGGTCTATTTGATGTTGTCTATTCATAGAGCGTTTTTAAATCCTCCAATAATTCTTTCCAATCAAAGTAATCATCGGGGTCATCTAACTGATACGGATCTGTTACGTTTCCAAATACCTCTTTGAATGTCCCACCATATTGTTTCACATATACATCTAATTCTCGTTCAATTTCTACAATTAATTCGTCTTTTGTCTGGTTTCGAATTTTAAACCCCTGATAAAGAGCTTGTATTCGAGAAGACCAAATTCCATCTTTCCAATAGAATTCATTATGCTTTGGATAAGAGTGATGACCAACACCATCGACAGATTCCATTCCTAACTCTTTATAACGATGTATCGTTGCACGAGATATATTCAAGCTTTTCCCTAGTTCTGATGATGAGATTAAATAATCCTTTTGATACGTGTAGCTAAGAACTCCTCGTTCTGTCATTTCATAAAAAAATTTGTCCAAAGCGTATTTTACTTGAGCGAAATTTTCAACAGTATAATCTGTTGAATGTAGACCCTCGTTTAATGTATGAATAACGTTATGATCGATATCCATTTGTAGTTTAAAAATTGTATTATCGCTAGGAGAAACGCCAATTAGGTAACGTTTATATTTTGATTGAATCGCAAATATATACAACGATAAAAGACTTAATTCCATCTATTCCAGATTCAGCATTCGCCTTTTCAAGTAAAATAGGAATTAATTCTTGATTGCTTCCATCCGTAATTTGTACTTGCATATATATCCCTCCTTTCCTATATCATACTATACAATGAAACAAAAATAAAATTTCGTTTCATTAATTTCAATTTTTACACAAAATAAAATAGCGAATAGTATCTGGACTATTCGCTAGATCCAATACAAACAGGGAGACGATTCTTGCGTATCCAAACGCAGTCCGTCCCCTCGTCACTATTCCAACATACTATGTTATCATTATAAAGAGTTTATTTAATTGTAGGAGGAATTATGTTGAAGCAAGATTTCTTTAAAGGCATCGCAGCAGGTATTGTAATTACAGGAGTAGTAGGAGGTGTATTTTTTTGGGGGTCCCAGTTAAATTCTAATAATGAGCCTATTAAAATAAAAAGTTCTTAGGAAACAACTTCTAAATCTATAACAAGTGAAGAAACATCGACAATAAGCGGGAAATCTAAAGAAGATTCTATACAAGAAGATTCATTTAATATTTCATTTGGTCCTGACCATTCGACCCTAAAGCTAAAAACAAACGACGGCGAAACCAAAACGTTTGATAATATGATGAATCGTATGATTCCCTTCGATTACTCCCCATCAGGAAAAAAGGTACTTCTAACTCCTGGTATGGAAGAATTAGGTGATTATCTGTATATTTACACACCAAATGATGGTTTAGAAGAAATTATTAATACTGAAGATGGTAGTAAATATATGGTTACTCCGAGTGGAGCTGTTTGGTTGGATGAAAGATATATCCTAATTTTACAAGGAAACAGACACGGGCACGGCATTGCCGGAAGCTTGGAAGTGTACAATACTGAGTCAAAAGAATTAAAACCCATACATCTTTTTGAAGGAGCAGTAACAAACATTTCAATCGTATCTCCAGGTGATAGCCCTATCGTTGTCATAAGTGGCATACAGTTTACAGATGATATCGAAAATGAAAATGTACCACATGTAGAGTTTCATAAAATAGAAATATTGTTATAAAGATGATACAATCTATGTAATTCTAATTCCATATACATGCACAAAGAATAAAAGGGTCCCCCAGTACCGTAACACTAGGGGACTAGTACCCCGTAGACAAAAATCCCAAAATCCACCTTTGTACTCTCTGATATAAAATAAACCATCAGAATTGTAAAATAAATGACTTCTATCCATTTAAAATTTTTATTACCCCTAATGTTTTCTTTATAAAAGTGCAATTGCTGACCAATCCCTAGCCCTTCTAAAGGAATGCTAAATTTCACTTCGTTTTCCAACAACAATGGAATAATATACTCTCTATACTTTTTTCCAGCATAAAAGTCTATTCGAGAAGGATTATACTTCATCAATTCATCAAAGACTTTCTCTGCCCACTGTTTTCTCTCTGCAGCCCTCATATTATTTAAAGTAAGATCATAAGGTTCAATCTCTTTCTCCTTAGAAATCAGTCCATATTTTGCAGAAAGAATGAACCAATCATCATAATCTTGTTCTTCAATGTAACGAACTGCTTTGCTAAAAAGCTGAGATTTCATATACATATCTCTTGCAGGACATTTATAATCATTTTTCAATTTAGTACAGCTGATAAGAGCAATTTTCAAAAAAGCACTCCTCTCCCCTTCTACTTTTCCATTAGCTGCAACAATAATTTAAAAACCCGAGATGGCTGCTTTTCAAGAACATCTACACTTATTTTTATCTCTTCATTTTCTTTCTTGAAGACCATTTCTCTTGTTTCTTTTTCAATTTGAATGGTTATATCTTTGATGAAGTAAGAATCTATAGTTGTTGCCTCATCAATATTTTTCTTATCTAAGGTGACCTTAATTTGATCAGATACCCTTCTCAGCATTCGCCAAAGAACCAATTCATTTTTTGATTTCATGAAAAGCTCGGGGAGTTCTTTCGCTTCTTTTAGGATATTAATAGTCGTGATCACGTAACTCGATACCCCATAATGAACAGGGCGAATGACCTTCTGCTTAAGATTCTGCCAATAATCAACCTGAAACTTTACATATTCTTCATTATTTAGCAAAATCAAAGGTGACATTCGATATCCTTCCATACACGCTCACACCATGTACATCTGCTATCCCATTTTTCACATATAAGGCCACATACTTCGCTTCTTGCCATCCCTTTTTTAACAGAGAAACAGGAATCTGATAATACCCCTCTTGTACAAAGGAATAATAGTCTTCCTTTGATGACACAAGTCCAACGAGTACCTTTTCATCCAAGATCCGAAAACCATTGTTCTTTCGATCCCCTTGGAAGAATCCCTTCCTCCTGCAATTCCTCTGGACTACTTTCAATCAATCTTTCCACAAATTGCTCGACTAACGTGGTGGCATTCGGTAAAAACGGCAAGGCGCCAATATTCACTTCATTGATGCTTTTATAAAAATGATGTTCTTGATAAATATCTTCATCCTGCCATGGGAAAAGAACGTAAGCACCAAAGGCTGTTCGTTCATATGGACCATGATTAACGGTCACGATCGAATCCCGATAACGGTGCATCGTATTGATATCGTCTTCCATTGGACCTGGGGTTTGATAGCGTGATTGATAGTAGCCACCCTTCCCGGCATAATCAATCCGATATTTGGCATCAAAAATATAATGATAAGAATAGTCCCGTCCCTTTTTCTCAATACTCAACATCGTATCAGGCTTTTGCGGAAGAGTCGGTAAATTCCCTTCATATTTTTGATACGTTAACACAATTTTTTCTTTCGTCACTGGATGCTGGAAAACACGCTTTGCCGTCTTATTCGCTTCTAAATTCACAAACAGTCCTTCTCGATTCACTTTCACAATATCTTGACCTAACAAATCATATTTTTTGCTGAGGATTTGTCCTAATTTTAGGAAGGTCCAATACTCATAAAGGGTCGCCACATCTTTTACCGACATTTGATAAAACTTCCCTTGAAGGGTCAGCCCTTTTGAAACGGTTAAGAAAATTTGATACGCATCCCGATAACCTGGTGCCATTTGCAGAACCAAACTATAAACCGATCGATCAAGCCTTCCAATGCCTCTCCAAAACGGACTTTTCTGTTTACTTTCTAATTGCTTGATCATGTGCCCAATCTTATCGATCAAATCAGAATCAGGTTCTTCGTTGCCCCATCTCCGTTGATTGACGATCCGATCCAGTAAATCGGATAACTTATCGACCAGTCTACCGATCATAAATTTAATCAAACGATTTTCTAATGTATCATACGTTAACTCTTTCTTGATCCGTAAGCCCTCTGTTGGCATCACCGTTCTATTTTGTACATGGACGCCCTTTTCCACTTCCACAAATAAGGTCGGTCTCTTACGGAGATAATTTCTTCCTCTTGAATCAAGTTTTCGAAGCTGATCCCCTCTAGCTTTAACATGATTCATTTTGCAAAAGATGGTGGGGCTGCTGCTCAATTCGCTTTATAGCTTGGAGAAACTGATCAAAATGCTTACTGATTAAACGATAAAACTCCGCCATGGAAGGAGCACCATCTAATTTCGTTGTCGCTCCTAAATACGTTTTACGAATAAAATGATAGGCCAGATTATAAATTTCATCATTTACCTCTTCTAAAAGCTTTTGATAATCCTTTTTATAATCAAGCTTCGTTGGAAAAATCTCTAACGTAACTTCTAATAACGTTTCCTTTTCAGATCGAATCTCAAACGTGGTAAACCCAACCTCATTTTGAAACTGAAGATTTCCCATTAACATATATTGCGAGGCAATATTGACCTTCGATACAGCCTGTCGAAGGATCGAATGCTCATGATAAAACGTTAAGTCTACTTCCTTTTTCGGCATGACGATCACTTGATAAATCCCATTTTCAAAAAAGATCGGCCTGAGCTCTTTCGTAGAATCAGATAGATCTTGTCCGTTCACATCATATACGTGAATGGATTGAACTCCCTTTCCATGGACAGAAAATTCCATCGTGTCGTGGTAATCCATTGAACGATATTGCTTCATTCCCTCATACCGCTCATGATAGGGCTTTCCTTTTATGACTAGGGAAAAATCTTCAGTCTCTATTAATACGAGCTCAACATCCTCACGAGATCCAGAAGGAAGTGAAACCATCGTCTCTTAACCTCCTCAGCATCTCTACTACTTTTCGAGCACTATTTGGATACTTGGCTGTTTCCATATCAGATTCATAGATATCAAGCTCATCCCTATATTCCTTATTAGTAAAAAGCCGATACAACTCCATCAACAAGGTCTCAACTCGTGAATCACTACCTGAAATTCGAGGCAAAATCTTTTGCAAAATACAATGATCCATGGCTTCCTCATATTCCATCAGCCCATCTTCTTGGTTATAGGCCAGGTAAAAGCAGATTTCATCACGGACACGATAGCCAACATGGGCATTCATTTTTTGCAATGATTTGTTTATTTTTTCAAGCTCCTCAGTAGCTTTCATAACCAAGTCTGCATTTACTTGATACACGTCCTTTAAATGTAAGTACTTTGAAGCTAGTTTTTCATTCCAAATGGGAATAGGTGGAACCTCTTCTGTTTCATTCAAGAAACTAATGTTACTTAATTCCACTCGGTTAAATTCAATCGTATTCGCACGATCCAACACTTTCTTACTAAAAGGATGCGTGGTTTCATCCATGTTAACGGTTCCAATTATGTATAAGTTATTAGGTATTTTAATGTCCTGATCATAGCCTGTTATATCGCTTGATAATAGAGTCGAAGTAACAATTTGACCTTCCTTCCATTTCCGACTCTCCATGACACTTAAAATATCACTAAAATAATATTCCACACGGGCAAGATTCATTTCATCCAGTAATACAAAAAATGGTAAACGAGGCTCGTTACTTGCTTGATTAATGATCTTGGTCAATGGACCTTCTTTAAAGTCTCCCTTGATATCGACATAGCCTAATAAATCAGAGCCATCGTTCCAATCAGGTCGAATCGGAATTAAGTTAAACTGGCCGTTTTCTTCTGTTGCTCCTAAGACTTTCCGCAAACCATTGGACCATTTTGGTTTTACCTGTTCCTGAGATGCCGGAGAGGATGACGAAGGGTTTTGATTTTAAAGATAAGAAATAGATTGATGACTTCTTCTTTTGGATAGTAGAAACCTTTAGATTTTATGTAGTGGTATACATGGTCTATAAGTTCTTTTGATGTTATATTTAAAAATTGTTCCATATCAACATCACTACTACCCTGTGTTATAAAATTTAATCTGTAAACAAATGGGTGATCTGTCTTATAAAATTCAATATACTCTGCCCTATCATCAGGTACAACAATCGATTTGTTTGAATTCATTTCACGCTGTTCGTTAATAAAATCATAACTTGAATGGAACACTGATTTAAACAATTCAGCTACTTCCTTACCATATTTCAGTTGTAATGTATCAGCATTTACCTTTCTATCAACATTTGTGAGAATGGCATCCAATTTTTTATCGTTTATAATAAAAGTTACTTTTTCTTTTTCACCAAGTTCTAAGTGTCTCCCATGGTTAGCCATTTCAAAGTCGTTGTGAAATTGAATAGGAATGGTTGTTCCTTCTTTTAACATCGACCAGTCTACTTTTTTACGTCCAATCAGGTTGACTTTATCTATTTTCGACCAACTACTTACCTCTTTAACAAGCATAGAATTGTTTGTAGGTTGATATTCTACTTCTTTCTTTTTATTATCAATGTTAATCGTATCAGTAAACCTTTTATATTGTTTTAAGGCATTACTATACATTCGATTACCTCTTATATCCTTCTCTTCAAATTCAGGAATTGAAAAATACTTTTCAATCATTTCTTCAACTTGACTTGGATTGTTAATTTTAAATAAATCCTCCTCTAACATATTATATTTAGATAGTTCAGTGGAGATTGTATTTATTGCATTTGCATATTTAACAATTGTAGTATTTGATAACTTTGAATTACTTTTCATCCACCTTATAAAATCTTCTTTTACCATTTTATTACTTCACTCTTCCATGATTATAATTTATTTACTTTAGAAAAAGTCACTGTGACACCCCGAAGTCCCCATTACAGAAATGTTTCACTGCACTGGGAGACTGACCTTAATGATGGTTAGTTGAACCAATCAGGTAATCTCCTAACTATCCATATTCGATTTTACTCTGAATCTTGTGGTAGAGGTCTTATTGCCTGTTAAGACCTGATAAAATTAAGATATAATTCAAAAGATATAAGAATGATTGATATGAAATTTTACAAGAAGCAATTGAATTTCACTCTATAAAATATCATCAAATTTTGAAGTTTTCACAGGTACTTTTTCAATCAATCCTTCTAAGAGCAAAGAAGGATTGTCTTGGTAAAATATTTTTACTTCCTGTTGTGCACGTGTAAGAAGGACATACAACAAACGTGCATGCAAATCATCTTTTGGAAAGCTGTCTTCATTAACGTTACATAAAATGACTGCATCAAACTCCATGCCTTTACTGTAATAGGATGTTAAGACAGAAATTGATTTATTAGTCATTTCTTCTTCTGGACTAATATATTCAACATCCCGATTATATTCTTGTTTAAGGTATTGAGCCAGTTTAATTGCCTTTTGCTCATCTTTATGGATGATTGCTATTCTCTTGTATTTCTTTTTCCACTTTTTAATGGTTAGAATCATCTTATCTAATAAATCCTTCCCTGAATTAACTTCTTCATAATTCACTTGTTCACCGCTGCGATTTAAAGGTGTAATTGGTTTATGAAAAACTCCATTTTGATTCATCAATACTATATTTGCAACATCAATAATTTCCTTTGTCGAACGGTAACTGGTCTCTAACTCTATGATCATATTTTCATTTGATTCAAATAACGATTTATTTAGATATGACCAATCATATTGACCATATTCCATAAAAATAGATTGGTCTTTATCGCCTAAAATGGTCATCGTTTTGGTCATTTTCTTCAAAATGGCAAAATGAAGGAAGCTTAAATCCTGTGCCTCATCTACAACAATATGTTTGAATTGAACCGGAGTATCATACAATAAAAGATAGATATAAAAAAGCGGAGCTAAATCAAAATACGTTAGTTGATTCACTTCATAACCCATAAATAACTCTGGTATACCAGCGTCTAGTTCATGACTACACACATTTAATACTTCATAAGTTAAAGCCCTTCTATAGATCGCTACCAAGTCCGGACCTTTCATACTATCTTTCCAAGTAGATATTTCTTTTTTAAAATCATTCCGGATCTCTCTAGTTTTATAAATTTTTACCTGTTCTATTTTTTTGATTAATTCTAAGTACTCAGTCTGGCTTAATCCACCGTTTTTTAAAAATCCGACTATCTCATCATGCTGTTTTGTGATATTATTTATTTTTTCTTCTAATTTTCTAGTAAAATGTTTTTCAATATGTTGCAGAAAATGGTCAATTTTTTTTACAAAAGGCAAGTAACTATATCCATTATAAATTTTAATTAATTCCTCTTTACTTAATTGCTCATCATTAAGGACAGTAATGGGTTTTATGTTATTTTCGTATTGCTCTTTTAATTCTGTGACAAAGATATCTAGGACCACCGCAAATGATTCTGACCCTTTAAACTTGATAATTTGACGTGCCTTTTCATGATCTTTTGTAAATAAGATTTTTTCAAAATAATGATTATACTTCAAATCGACTTTCTCTTTTAAGATGGGGTTCAAATCAACCATCATCATTTGTTGGATGGTTGATTGCTTAATGCCTTCTAAATTAAGTTCAGGAAGCAGATCTTTCACTGAACTAATAAACAAATTAGAGGGACCTAAGATTAATACATCTTCAGGATTAATTTTCTTGTTATTGTAGAGTAAGAAAGATAAGCGATGAAGGGCAATCGATGATTTTCCTGATCCTGCTACCCCTTGAATAATGACATTCTTATCGATTGGTTGTCTGATAGCGAGGTCTTGCTCCTTTTGGATGGTAGCAATAATTTCTTTGAGATATCCCGTCGTCTCGCTATTTTCAATAATCTCTTTTAAAAAATGATCGGTAACGGTCAGTTCTTCACCATCTTCAGTGATCGTAACATTTAAATCTTCATTTCCCTCTGCTACCTGTTGAATAATCTTAATGATTTTTTGGTTCTTTATGGTAAACTCTTTCTTTTTCAAAACATCAACGGTATTCGAATATTTCTTTCTATTTTTTTCATCTTGCACCGTATAACTCTGTCTGGATTGATCTGGTGTGAAATTGTAAAAAACAGAAGCAATCGGCATACGCCAATCCACAACAATTTCCTGATAATTCTTGTCACGAACACCTTGTTTCCCGATATAAAAGGTTTCTGGCCCCTCTTCATCGGAAATGATATCGAATCGTCCGAAATAAGGTTCTTTCAATGCATTTTTTAAAACAGCCTGATCTAGAACACCTCTTCGATAAACAACATCATCTCCTGTTGAAAAATTTCCTTCTCGGATATCTGCTTTTTTCTTTTCTGTTAATTCCCAAACAAAAAACGTTTGGTCCTTTATACGTTCAATGGTATTAGTAAGCACCTGTTGTTCTTTAGCCAGTTCTTTTTTATTCAAGTTAAAAAACTCCTCATTCAATATCATAATAGTATAGTATTATTGTACCAGTTATTGAGAATAAAGCGGTTACATATTAATGGAATTTCTTAAGCGAAATGTTAATATCTTCATATAATATTTAAATAGGGAATGGTTCTAGCGTTTAGAAACGCAAGAACCATTCCCTATTTAATCGAAAGCGAGGGACATATTCTTATCACCTGCCGAAGACCAAAATACCTTATTTCATCGAAATTCGTTAATCTGTTTTTTCCAAATTTTCTTCATCTTGCCTTCCTCGTCATACTCAATTCCTTCTTTAAACTCATAATTTTTATCTACCCCCGAATGTACCTACATAACGTAAGCTGCCATTTTTATAATACAACTTTCCTTCAACATATCGACGAGCACCATAGAAGAAGTAAGGACCGGGAGTTTTTCTATAAATGCCAGTGAACCATATCTCTCCATTTTTATAGTATTCAGTCCCTTGTCCGCAATATTGCAGATCCCTGTTAAATTCTCCTTCATACCTTAGCTGACCGCTAGGATAATAGAATTTCCCTTTTCCCTCTGGTTTACCCTTTCGAAACTCTCCAATAAACCAAACCGTTTTGCCATCATCCCAATAACCAACTCCCTGTCCGTGAGGTTCCCCGTCTGCCAACTCTCCCTGATATTTCAGCTTTCCGTCTTTATAATATAACTCTCCCATTTTGTTTCCTCCTAAATTTTATGCTTTTGATAGTACCTTTTATTTTTCCGTGGATCTATCTTTCTTGGAAAAATAGATCCTAAGCTGCGCTTTGATGTAAAATGGAAAGTAAATCCTGCTTACCGATCGTATGCCAATTCAATCCAATCCGGGTAATCGATATGATGATACCGGCATGATCTTTTGATTTTACGTATATAGTAATGCCAATTTGGCAATTCAGACCGTTTCAAGAAATCATCGTCTTGATCACAAAGCTGGATTTCATTTACTAGCTCTTTCTTCGTAAAGAAACCCGGATAATATGGCTTTGCACATGAATCACAAAAGAACCAGCCCTTCCTCTTCTTGTTCCTTGCTTTAACTGGTTTCACTTCCCCGCATCCATGACATGGATAGGCCTCACTCATATAAAGATGAATCTGATCTTCATTAAAATATTGCCTTAGCTCTTTTAACACTTTATTGAATTTTTTATCATCAAAAAAATAAAAGGCCATTTCCTCTTCCTGAAACACATTTTCTTTAAGTGATCGATAAAGCTTTTTAAGTCCCATTTGTTGAAGAAGTTCAGCAAATTCGAACCAATTGTTGATTACATTTGGGAATGCATGACGTTTAAATCTAATTTTCAAATAAAAAAAGACTTCACGTTCCGGTTTCCAACGCAAAATCTTTTCCTTTAATTTTTCCAGTTTTAAATAATAGGAATATATTTCATGAGCAAAAACCCCATCATCCCCTTCTCGATGGTAATAGTCAAAAAATTCCCATTGAACGGAGTCAATGCTATCCAGGATTTCATCGACATTATATTGTAAGTTTTGTCCGTTTCGCGGAGACATGATCTCCTCCTCAAATTTCAGAAATTCCAAGTACTCAAACCGTATCGCATCATAATCATCCATATAAGGTTGATCATAGTCATTCGGAGCATCCTCATTCTCAGACGTATACTCATCATAGCAATCATCATCACAGAAAACAGCACCATCCCCATTCATACGATACAACTCTCCAACGCTAGATTGACAATGCTTACATTTTCTTCTCATGTTCACCATTCTCCCTTCATCATTTCTCATTGACACTATACACAGGCTTATTAAATTCTGTTATGGAGAAAAAACAAGAGGGCGGTTCTTGCGTTTTCAAACGCAAGAACCGCCCCCTTGTCACCACTATAAAGTTCCCTTTAAATCAAGAATCTCTTTTTCATCAAGTTTTGTCACTTCAGCAATTAAGTCAATCGATAATCCTTTTTTAAGCATTTCGATCGCAACCTCTTGTATTCCTTCTTGTTTTCCTTCTTCTTTCCCTTCTTTTCTACCTTTATCTCTCCATGAATTGGGCAATTCAAAAATTTGTTCCGCCTCATTTTTATCCAATTGCTTAATTTCTTCCATCAGTTCTTCCTCCTCATCCTCATTTAATGATAAATATGTTTCAAAAAAGCCATTGATGAGTGTTGCTTTGGCTGGATTTAATTCCAATTTTACTAACATTCGCAAAAACTCTTTTCTAACTTGAACTTTTTCTTTATCAGAATACCCCATTTTACTGAGAAGGGCAGCCGCTGCCGGATTATTAGTGTGAATATACGAGCGCCAATTCATTTTTCTTAATTCCAACATAAAAAATTCAAAGGTCAGTACATGTTTAAATGGAAAAGAAATCGTAAACTGACTTTTTTCATATCGCTTCTCATCATAAGAAAATATAGCGATAGGTAAAATGGGTTTTCTTTCTCTTTTGTAAATTAGACTGAAATACCGAAACATTCGTTCATTAAAATCTGTTTGAGGATAGCTTTGCGGCTCAATATGAATAATGATAATCGTATCTTCATTTTTCAACTTCGCTTCGACCAAGATATCAACCGTTCGACTTTCTCCATCGATCAGATCGGTGTACATTTGTTCTGATAATGGCTTGAGCGTCGCAAAATCAATGTGTTCCAGAACTTCCGGAAAGAAAGCTTCCATAAATTCACCGAAGAAAGTACCGATCAGTTGCTTGAATAATTGGTCATGTGGGATATACTTCTTGGAGTCTTCTTTAATGAGTAATTCGAGTGTCATTTGACAACACATCCTTTGGGGGGAGTTGAGAAGAATGGGAGGGAATATCACGATCATCTTTATTTTAACCGCTCATAGCTGGAAATTCAATATTTTGTGAACTGAACTATTGCTTAAAGTGCACGAATCATGGTCTCATAAGTCTTGCTTCTTAATGAAAGGAACATTCATCATCGATTTCGAGAAATTAGAGTTCATTCAAAATCATTCACGCAAACAAGGAAATGGTTCTGCTATCCACTTATAAGCAGATAGCAGAACCGATCAGTTGTTAACTCACATAAAATCGATTGTTTCTTCTAATTCCATTCAACACCCGGCGAAGTTCATGGCCTTTCCCTAAAAATGCCTGGATTAATTGGACTGTACCGTAACAAGCTTGCACATCTAAACACTCTTCATCCGAATGTTCATAATTGTATCCTACAGACAAATTGACACTTTGAATGCCATGTTCAGCCCATATTCTTGTATCACTGCTTCCGCCTGGGGTGCATTTCCAATCACTAAGCCCCTTCTCTTTTGCAACATCCTCAAATAATCTACCGTATGATTCATCACAAAATGGAATATACCCTCCACATGAGGTAACAATATCCCCTTTTCCCCGCCGATCCACCACAATCGCTGCATCTGTTCCCCATAAGAAATATTCATCCACTTCTCGGGCACCCACTAAACCGATTTCTTCCTTAACAGTAAAAATGAATTTCACTTTTCCTGAGAAAGCGGAGGAGTTCAACTGTTCAGCCATGTGCAGCAAGATCGCAACTCCTGCTCGGTCATCCGCCCCTAAAATTCCTTTATTGCTTGACCAGTTTCCATTTTCCTTTACGATCAATCGATTCGCTTCTAATTCTTCCACAATATCGAGGTGTGCATTTAATAGAATCGTAGGTCCATGACCCGATCTATATTTCTTTTCAGCTAAAAGATTTCCGTACCGATCTACTGTGATAGAATCAACATAGGGAGTTAACTTTTCTTTCACAAATTCACGTACTCTGCTTTCATTTCCACTTGCTCCTGGAATCGAAAGAAGTTGTTCAACCAATTGATAAAACATTTCCTTTTTAATATGGTCGTATCCATGATCCAACCATTCTTCTTTCATGAAGCTCAATTTTTCAGCCAGTTCAAGTAATTCACTTTTCTTTAACGGAAACGATACATGGTAGCCATTTCTTTGATCACGAAGACTCATACGTTTCACGCCTATAGCTAATAGCATTTGCTCAAGTGATTCCATCTTTCTTCCCTCTTTTACAAAGATAACATGAGCTGCTCTTTTCCCATGACCATCACAGGATCCATTTGTATAGAAGCCAAGGCGATTGAATTGGCGAACAATCCCAGAAATATACGTATCCAGTTCCCGTACTTTCGGTTCTTCGCTACCCGGTCGGAACCAAAGAAATCCTCCTCTTCCCCGATCACGAAACTCAAGGATTTCGATCCATTCTTGTTCTGAAATAGAATCATCTTGTAGAGTTAATACCCCACCTTTCATTGAATAAGATACTTCTGCTTGATTGAGGCACTCTACTAAATAGTTAACATTTCCTTCTGTTTCATGTGTACAATCAAATACATTTTCCTCTTTTTTGTCTAACATCCATCCGTGACGAACAAATAACTGATTCCAAGTTTTCATGAATCATCATCCCTTTCTGATTTGTACATACAGTATCTCAGAAAGTCGGTGACACCCCTGTCATCAGTCTAAAATGAAATGGTCATCACTCCGGTGAATGATCGTGTAAGGAATGGTGTGATTATAATAATAAGCTCTTTGCCCACGAAATTGCTTATTGTCTATAATCGGAATGGATACTCCCACTTCTTCTATTTTTTCTCTTACTCTTTTAATATTCCGAGTATATGTGTTATCTAAAATTTCTCCATTCTCATTTTTACTTTCAATGATTCGATCAAAATGATGTTTCATTGCTGGTGATTCTTCATTCGAATGAAGGAGTAAATAACGAAGCATCTCGGCTTTATTGATACTTAAATTCACTTCTCTGCCATTATAAAATAAGGAATGCTGCCGGTCCGAAAAATAAAGAACTAAATGATCCGGTAAATCATTATCATCGACCATTTTTTCACATGCTTCTTTTGAACACATTCTTTTTCCATCAGATGTTACAACCGTATAAGCATTGGCTGCTAAATATCCTTCATTTTGATTGATCATTTCAAAGAATGAGGACATTTCATATTGAGGCAGTTTTTCAAAATTGCCTTCCAATTCAAGATTATGTAGAGACGATTGAGCTTTTTCTGCGATATATAGAGCACTGTTGGTCAAATATAAAAAAGCATGGTGCAGCTGCTGTTGATTCAACTTATACTCCTCTTCATCACAACTATTTTGGTATTGAGTGGCATTTTCAAAATGTTGCATTGCCTCCAAGTATTGCCTTTTTTTGTAGTGAAGAAAACCTAGTCGATAATGGGCGATTGGAATCTCACGTTGATATTGGATCGCTTTCAATAAATGACTCTTAGCTGCATGATCATCCTTTTGGTATTGCGTTTTCATATACGTTCCGTACCGAATGAGATAGGAAATCAACATCTTTTTAATCTGAACAAGACTTATAGCATACACACTATCTCGATCCCTATTAATCTTTCGATATAGTTCTTCATATAGTTGTATGAAAGGGTATAGAGATCCATCCTCCTCTACAGTCTTTGAAACCCGAAGCTCCTCTTCCATGTCAAGAAGCTCCTCAATGGATTTATTTTTTAATAACATATTTTCCCCTTCTTTCGTTAACTTTCTAAAAGGAATTGTCTTTATATATATAGGATCTTAACCGTCTGTACTTTAATTTTTGTCATCTTACAATAAGATTTTGTTGAGCACAATACATTTAATTTTAAAAAGCTATTCACGCATAGTGAATAGCCTAGGGAGTTTTCAAATATATTCTTATTTAATAGGTAATCTGCGGGTCAATGGACCTGTCCCTGTGACCCGATCTTTTTCAACCTACACTTCCTCTGGATAATAAAGCTCTTTTCGCAAGCAAACATCCTTATGTTTGAGGGTTTCACCTTGGAAGCGTAGCCAGATCTCGTCATCAGCCATCACGCCATGCGTTTTTCTTACAATAGCCCAACGGTTATACGCATTGAGTCCAAGTGCCTTCAATAATTCATCCGCATTTGCACGAGTTGGCGGGAATGTACGCCACTTTAACCATTTTTCAAGTTCCTCTACTGTAATAGGTCCCTCCATACCAGGTGAGAACTGCTTATTGAAGCCAGTTACAAAGTTTTTCACATATGGAAGTTTGCTATTATTAGGCTTTAAGTCAACATTTGCGATCACTTCATCAAAATGCATAACATCAAATTTCATATAATCAATCATTTTGTGCACCTCGAATCAAAAGTTTTTCAAATGCCGGGTCATTTAATTGCATTTGAATCACATTGTATGCTCTTCCTAGATCATATGGAGATGCATCTAATAACCTTTTTAACTTCTCTACATGAATGAATGGAGGACCTTCATATAGAGCCAATTGCTTTTTAAAATTGGTGTTAAATGGCTTTGCCTTCACTTTTCTTCTTAATATTTTGATATCTACGTCGATTGGATAATCCTTTACATCTGATAGTAAACTTAGTCCATGATCGAACAACGGCGCAAGCTTCCATGCATCTAATTTGAAATCGTAAAGAAATAATAAATTGTTTGTATGACGATCTTCATTTAAAACCAGTGCATCAAATGCTAACATCCTTGTTAGAGGAAGCATAATATCCAATTTCGTAAAAAGGTAAACCTTTTCTACTACCTGCTCTATTTTTTCTTTCGCAGAGAGCTTTGTATTCTCTAAAATATCACTAGTCGACTCAAAATGTGTTTCAAAGAGGCGTTCAAGTGATACCTCTTGATGCTTGGGCCCTCGAAAATCAAGTGAATAGCATCCTTTTGTAACTTGTCCGTTTTCAAATTGAATTTTACAAGGCTCATAAAGAACATATTCGGATGGATCAAGAGTAGAAGCTTTCAAAATCAGTGATGCGACATACTCAGCAATATCTTCATACCCTCGTGTATTTTGTTTTATCCATTTTTCTTTTATCAACCATTTTGACTGATCACCTTTACTTGAAGTACTAACAATCGAAATGGCATTAGCTGGTATATGGATTATTTCCATGTCATCACATCCATTATTGTTAAGTTTCTCTTATTATATATTCATTTTTCGTTGATACATAGTTTAAAGTACTTATTTAAAACAAACAAGGAAACGATTCTTGCGTTTGGTGACGCAAGAACCGTCCCCTTGTCACCACCCTAGCTGCTTTTGCCTCATCTATGTACTGGATGATAACGAAACACCTCCAACCCGGGTATAGTAGTAAGGACATCTATCACTCTCTTTATTTGAGATTTACTCATTCTCTCTCTTTCACGGTATAGTTGACCTGCCCTTTTTCTCTCACCAGTAACATCCTTTTATTTTGTTCGTATAGAAAGGATATGCTTTTATTCATTTGTGAATTATTGAGCAAGGTTGTATGTAAAAAGGCAGCTTGATTTCTTTTTTCTTGGAGTGAATATATTTTGATGTCCACGATCAACGAATGGCCACCGATTAAATGGACCATGGTTTGATTGTGTTCATATCGTTGGATGTCTTGAATATGGGAATTAATGAGCCAAATCGTACTATTTCGATCGGTTGATCTGCATCGGATCAGAACGATGTTTTTTTGAGCCGATAAGGTGACTGGGGGTTTGTATTTCTTTTTTAAGAGTACACGGGCTGCTTTCATCGCCCCCTCTAGATCCGATCCAATCGAATAGAAAGATTCCTCGACAATCTCATTCGGTGATTGGCTGACAAGGAAGGTTTTATTCCCTTCAATCACTCTTGAAAATTCATAACCATTATGAAAGTAAGAAAAAAGGGAAGATGTTTCCGTATTGATGATATATTTTGGTAACATAGATGCACTTAACTCCATTCATTTTTATTTGTTTGATTACCAGCTATACTTTCCTCATATATCGTTTCATCTACTACTTATGAAGCTCAACTTTTCTCTTTATCATACTTTATACCTATATATTTACCATATTTTATGCCTTTATACTGTAACATTTCCTCACTATCAATACCCTCATTTGAACAATTTAACAGATAAGTCAATTTTTAGTGGATTTTTGAATAGAAAAAGGAGTTCTGAACAACGCATTCGAGTTGCCCTTTTTATACAAACCACACTACCCTACCAAATCTTGAAACCTACCAAATTCCTTATAAAAGGCCAGATGAACGGTTCCAATCGGACCATTTCGTTGCTTGGCGATGATGATTTCAATTCTATTCTTTTGTTCCGACCGTTGATCATAATAGTCATCCCGATAAAGAAACGCGATCACATCGGAATCTTGTTCGATTTGACCGCTATCGCGAAGATCGGATAACATCGGACGTTTATCCTGCCGGCTCTCGACGGCTCGGCTCAGCTGTGAAAGAGCAATCACGACCACATTTAACTCCTTGGCCATCATCTTTAACGCTCGGCTGATTTCACTAATCTCTGCCTGACGGTTTCCTTTCAGTCTTGGATCTCCCATAATTAATTGCAAATAATCAATAATGACGAGCATTCGTTTTTCTTCCCCATATTTCCGTCTCAGTTTTCGGACATGGGACCGAATGAAGTTCACATCGATTCCGCCTTGATCAAAAATATGCAGGTCCAGCTTGGAAAGAACACCCATGGCCTGGTGAAGATCGTTCCAATCCTTTTCTTGAAAAAGCCGGTATGGATTTCTTAATTTAACCGAACTGACTCCCCCTATCTGACCAAGGGCTCTTTTGAGCAGTTGTTTTTTCGCCATTTCTAAGGAAAAAATGATCGAAACATCTTCTTTTGCTGCTTCGAGAGCCAAGTTTATGGCAAAGGCTGTTTTTCCCACGCTTGGGCGGGCGCCAATGACAATCAGATCACTTTCTTGAAATCCCCCTGTGAGCTGGTCTACAGATGTAAAGCCTGACGGAATACCAACGATATCCCCCATATCCTTTTCACACTCGTGGTATAAATCAATTAAACCTTGTTTGATATCACCGCCGTCCTCGATCGTCAAGTGATCTTCAACCTTTTGTAAATCCTGAATTCCATCACGTAATATGCTTTCAATGTCCTCATGCTCTGCCCTCTGTTTGATCCGATGGGCAATTTCGATCGTTTTTCTTTTTTGATAATACTGTTTCACGATCTCTTGATAATAGTGAAAGTTGGCCGTTGATGGGACACTGCCGGCGAGCGCAGCCAAATAGCTGCAGCCACCTATATTTTCTAGATGTTTGATTCCTGCTTCCTCTGCAACGGAAACCATATCAATCGGCTTTCCTTTCTCAACTAACTGCAGCATCAAGGTAAAAATCATTCTTAGTTTCTGTACGTATAGATGCTCAGGGCGAATGGTACAGTCCTTCATCAAATCTTCCTCTAAAAAGAAAGAACCGATCAAGGCTTCTTCCACTTCCAGATTATAATAGGGATTTCTCTCCATCAGTTTTCACCTCTTTCGATGCCAAGGATCTCTCTTATACGAGCGAGTGACTCATGTACAACTTCAACACTGGCAGGTTTTATTTGCTGATCTAAAAATGCGGCCGTCTCCTCCACATTCGGAATGTCTCGTGAGTTGTTTTCTGGCTTTCGAATCAAGTCGGAAACTCTCGGTGCATAGGGCGAGCCTGCCACGTGCTTTCGTAAATTCTTCTCTAAGTTCATAAAGGAATCATGTTTTAACACCGCGAACCATTCATCCACTTTTTCCTGATTTATTTCATAAGGATCATAATAAACCGAAATAAGCTTTAATAATTGGAATACCTCTCGCTTAGTCATCAAGGTCAAAATCTCCTTCACTGTATGTTTTCTTCACACCTTTTTGATTGCAGTAGGATTCAAATTTAGGTCCAAACAACGTCTCGGGTCTGAGATATTTACTCCAGAAGGGATCCTCCAGCCATTCTTCTGTCTTTAAATCGATGACCTTTTTAAAATCCTCGAGGGTAAATCCTTCGTTCCAGCGTGCTGTAATGAGTTCCTTTGTTTTCTTTGTTCCTGGCTTATAGGCTGAATGACTTTTGGTGTTCAAGTAGGTAATGATTTCGGAAAAAGGGATAGAGTTATTTGTGTTAGTCTCTGTTGAAGTCTCTGTAGTAATCTCTGGTATTGCTTGGGTCATTTTGCTCTCTTCTATAGGCCAATCTGGAACGACGGTCGTACCAATTTGGGCTGTCGAAGATTCCAAGAAGGCCTGTGCATCGGACTCTAATTCTGCCAACTTTTCATAGTTAACCGAGTACCATTTGGTTTTATCCATTTTTAAGCGATTGTAGTTCGCCGAAAGCAAATAACCTTGATCCTCAAGCGATTTGATAGTGCGCTTGATCGTACTCTCTGACCAAAAGGGCATCTGTAATTGCCAATCGCTATATGTGTTATACACCCATTTCCGCCCCTCATATTCATGTTTACTGCTTCCAAGCCAATAATGAATTTGCTGTAGCATAACCGCTTCATTTAACCCTATTTTCTGGGCTAGTGTCGGTAGAATCATAATCGGATTGTCATAAATTAATAGTTTACTCATCTTTCATTCCTCCTCTTGTTTTCTTCAAATGCATTCCTCAAACCACTCTATTTAGTTCTTTGAATACATGGCTTTTTTGCCTTGTGGATAACGATTAAACACATATACATTACAATCCTGGGAACCATTTTCTCTTTGTGTTTCATAGATTGTAAGAATCCCAAGCCTCTTTGCCTTGCTCAGCATTCTTTTAAACGTATCACGAGAAATCTCATGATCATGATATTCGGCATGGATCGTGTTTAAAATGGTCTCAATTTTCGCATGGCTTACTCCAGGGATTTCTGCAGTAAAAAGAACGAGCTTTTTGAATCCGACTAATTCCCCTTTTGAAAAATCCTGTTTGTAGTTTACTAGCCACATTTCCATATGATGATGAAACTCCGTAAGTGATTGAAATTGTGAAAAATGTTCAAATTGTTGCACGGCACCTGATTTTAAATTCATTGTATTGCACCACCCTTTCATTATTTTTATATACAAAAAGGGGTAAAAAAGGCCTTATGACTTTTCGACAAAATTGTGAACGAGAAAGACAGACCTTCTTTTTGAAGGAAAAGGCCTAGTTGTAGGGATTTCAGACGTTAAAATTTGTGCACTTTTTGCTACTTTTCTTTTTCGATGCAAAAAAATGCTCACCGTTTGAAAAAACAGATTCATTTTGCGAATTGAGGCTGAAAAAGCCCAATTTGCAGCTCGAATTTTCATTTTTGCGGCTGGAAATTTGAAAATTCCCCACAGAAAATGATTGATTCTAAATTCGAAACTTTTCCTTTTTCTCGCTATGGTAAAAGCACCCGGGAATACGAAGAATGGTGCACAGTTCAGAAGGATCTAAAGAATGGATTTTGAACAATTAGCTGCGGAGTATTCAAACATGATTCACTCACTTATTCATTCCTTGCGTATTTACAAAAATCATGATGAGTTTTATCAAGTAGGGTTAATCGCCCTTTGGGAAGGCAGCCAGCACTACGATGAGCAAAAAGGGCTATTTTCAACCTATATTTACAAATTTATAAAAGGGAAATTGTTAACCGCCTTAAAGAAAGAAAAAAAGTGGGATGATCGGTCTATCTATCCTGAAAATGAGGTTGGATTTCACTTAACACATGAGGATACTGTGCTGGAAATGGAAGATTTATTGAGCCATTTTCATCATTTGACAGACAGACAAAAGAAATGGGTAATCTTGCGTTTCTATTATGGTTTGTCGAATCGAGATATTGCTGACAAGGAGAATATCGCTTTGCGTAAAGTGAGAGCTTGGGGTGATCTCGCGATGAAGAAGTTTATCCACTACATGATGATGACGTCGCTTAGGATCGGTTTTTACGCCAGTTGATTTTAAAGGATCGTCGTTCGTGAAAAAATTTTTAAAAAAATTAAAATTCATAAGGCCTTTTTCCCCCACTTTTGTGTATAAAAAGAGTGAAAGGAGAGGATAAACATGGCACAAGCAATTATGACAAGTTCAAAGTTACTACTTAGTTACGAAACAGGGTTGAATGAAAAGGGTGAGCCAATTTTTAAAACAAAGACCTATTCGAATGTAAAAGAAGAGGTCACGGCTGACCAGTTGTACCAAGTAGCCCAAGCACTATCTTCACTCTCGAACGATCCACTTAGTGGTGTGAAGCGTAATGATGTTTCCGAATTAGTTTAATCTTTAATTAAAATGGCATTTTTAGAAGGAGAGGATGAATAGTATGGCCAAAACCATTGAATTGCATTTTCTGAATAGCGAAGGAAAAGTAGGAAAATTGAGCGTTGATAATCCAAAAGAGCCGATTGATCCTGTCGCAACGAAACTCGTGATGGACACCATTATTGCGGCAAATATTTTTGGATCCAATATGAATTTCGTCAGTGCGAAGGAAGTTCGTCTTGTCGAGCATAATGTAACGGGTTATGAGTTAGTATAGATCGCACCTTTCGTGTTATAGGAGTGCCTTCATTTTATGAGATCACCAAGATGCTTGGCACAAAAAAGGATTAGATAATGGAATGAAAAGGCTGCTTTCTTTCACGAGGCAGCCTTTTTGAGTACCAACAATCAATCCCAATCGTAACTGAAAAGAGGTGTGTGTAGTGGAACAATTCATTCCTTTCATTAGTGAGGTCGGCTTTCCCATTGTCGTGACCCTCTATCTGCTCTATCGAATTGAAGCAAAGCTTGATATGGTCGTACAATCCATTCAAAGTCTTCCAGAACGAATAAGGGAATAATACACAGAGGATGGTTCCCTGCGTTTGGTTACGCAAGAACCGTCCCTTTGTCATATCTTATTTATTTGTTTAGAAATCAACAAAATTACGGAAAGGTAAATTGTAATGAGTACGATACTACATACGAACAAACAAGATGATGGGTAATGACAGTGAAGGAAACAGAAGTATATTTTGTTATGAAAAGTTTCAAAGTGAACAAAAGGTAATAATCAATATTATGTGTTGACCAAATTATCGAAAAATAATAAAATTAAGAAAAGATAAAAAATAATTAGGAGTGTTTACATTATGATACAAAAAAAATTAACTGTTAATATGGCTAATGGGATTAATGCTCGTTCAGGTTCTATCATCGCTGAAGAGTCACACCAATTTTCATCAGACGTTTTTCTAGAATATCAAGATAAAAAAGTAAATCTAAAATCAATTATGGGAGTACTAAGTTTAGGTCTTAATAAAGGAGATGAAGTATTAGTTACTCTTGATGGAGAAAACGAAAAAGAAGAATTAGCTTATTTTGAAAAACTATTTGAAGAAATGGAATAGTTGAGATACAAGATTTTTCTTCCCTTGGTGGTTCAGGGGGACAGGTATCTGAATCACCGAATATGTGACCCATATGATTTTAGCTATGGATCCCTTATGTCTATTTTTTTAGTTTGCCATTCATTCTGACAATCCACCCACGCATTAGAAAACGGAAACAGAAGAACCCTTGTCAAATGTTGTTAAACTTACAAACTATAGAAATGGAAATTAATTATGTGGATTAAACTAAAACAGGTTAGAAGTAGAAGGTTGTCAAGAGGAGAAAAAACATAGAATTTAGAACTAAATCAATGACTCTTTACTTATAAATATCACCACGGCTATCCAAATCAAACACAAAAACAACAACTTCATTATTTATTATCTTATATAAAGCCCTATATTTGCCAACTCGTAATCGATAAGAATCCTCATATCCAGCTAATCTTTTTACATCTAAGCTTTTTACTTCGTATGGATTTTCAGCTAATTCTAATAAAGATTTCTTAATCCGTTCTTTTGTTGTTCTGTCCAACTTCTGCAAATATTTACCGGCTCCCTTTGAAAAACGAATTTCAAACATTATTTTTCACCATCCTCGAATACAACATCAAAAGTAAGGTACTCCCCTTTTGCATATTCATCCAATGACTTCTCTAAATTCTTTTTTGATTCTTTATCTAAAACAACTTCTTCCATCTGCTGATTATTTAATTCATCCAGATATTCCTTAATTTTATGGTACTTTTCTTCAGGCATTTTATCAATTTGCTTAAATAAATCCCATTTTGTAATACTCATTTTTTTTCACTCCCTTAACTATTTACATGTATTATACCATTCTGATCGCACATTTTCATCGATTCAAAAGAGAAACAAAGGGACGGTTCTTGCGTAACCAAACGCAAGAACCGTCCCCTGGTCATATTTCCAATCCCAAAAATGTGTAAAATAAAAAGCAAATACAGAATAATCGTCTATACTTGCCTTTTAATTAAACTCTATTGTGAGTTTGTCTATGTTAATGATTGCTTTTATTTGCTGCAAAAAATCAAGTCCAATAATACCATCTAAATCAAAACCATAATTCATTGCCCCGACTTCTAACGGAAAATCTCTTATCTCTGCCTCTCCCATTTTGATTGAATCAACCCTTTTAGAAAAGACAAATTCTGAACCACCAACACCACTAATACGATAGATCATGTCATCTTCTTCAGCAATAATCCCTATCGATTCAGCTAAGTCTGTTGAAATAATGGTGCCACCTGAACCTGTGTCAACCAAAACACGCTTAAGCCCTAATGATTGTCTTCTATATGTTAATTCCATATCAGTAAGTAATAACCCATCTTCAATGATCAGCCTTTTCACTATCGCCTCACACCTACCCATTTTTTCTCAATGATGTTGGGGTTCTTACGATTAGTATGAAGAACATATAGTTCACGAGTGGGATTTTCGCGATGAAGTTCTTGATAAGCTTTCATTGCATCTGGAGAGTTTAAAAATTTCTTTAAGGGAGTAACTTCTTCTAAAATGCGTTCACTTTTCTCATTCGTATAAGCTTGTACAGCCTCAATCAACACCCATTGTTCTGGGAATGCTTGACATACATCTTCCCATTTCATCCTAAGTCACCTCCAAAGATATTTATATACATTTTATCATAGTTGGATTGGCTTTTAATAATATTGCTATTAAATTCCTTTTCTTCCAGACAGGGTCAGGGGGACAGGTACCGAGACCCACCAAATATGATATGACCAAGGATCCATATGTTTTTAGCTATGGATCCCTTTTGTCTATTTTTTAGTTTGCCATTCATTCTGACCATCCACCCACGCATTGGAAAATGGAGACAAAAGAACCGTCCCCTTGTCACTGTTTCATAAAAATGTCATATTGCTTTTGAACAAAACCTTTTAATAATTCCATCTCTTTTTTTGAGCTTATTGCTTCAAATGGAATAAAGACTTCATGTTTCTTTAATGTAAAAGATCTCATCTCTTGAATATTAAAATGTAAGAGTTGTTGTATTTCTTTTTGAATCATTTTCCCTTTGTTCGATTCAGGATTACCCGGATCAACATGAAGGATTAAACAATTGTAACGTTTTTCTCCATTTAAAGTGGCGAACCTATGCATTCTGCCACCGAATCGAATGGGCCTATAACCTAGCGTTAGACTCTTGGAGGCAAGATTATTTTCCATGACACCTAAACAATTCAGAAATTTATGTAATTCACTACATACTTGCAATTCGTTCATTTCTCTTCTCCTGTAGAATATGACTTAATTGTAATTGTCCTCTATTCACATTATAAGTGTTTAGAAGTAAAATCTTTGAAAAAATCATTTAATCTTTTAATAAAATTTTAACTTCGTAAACCATATCATTCATCTTCCATATGTCCTTTTAAGGAGACATAATAAAATAGCTCCTTCTTTTTCCCCGTCCCACGTGTTCTGGATAAACTTTTTTACTCATTCTATTATGAACATGTTAGAATCATATAGTTGTCAAAAATTTTTATAACATAGATTACCGGTGGTGCATCGTGAGAGAATCTGTATTCATTCAAGAGAAAAAGAAAATCAAAGTACACTTAAGTTTCTTTAAAAAAGATTTGGTCTTCACCATCTCGCTCCTATTAGCCGTTATAAGTTGCTTTTTCCAGCCTCCAAAGCTGGAATATATTAATTTTCATGTATTGGTGAGTTTATTTAATCTGATGGTCGTCATTAAAGTTTTTGAAGAACTGAGAGTTATGGATAAATTAGCCGTCAGCCTGCTCAATAAATGCCATAATAGTAGATCGGTTTCGATGATTCTTATTTTGTTATGCTTTGTGGGCTCTATGTTTTTCACAAATGATGTCGCATTGTTGACATTCGTGCCCTTGACACTTTTGATTGGTAAAAAAACGAATTTGCCTATGATGGAAACCGTTATTTTTCAAACGATCGCTGCCAATATTGGAAGCAGCCTTACCCCCATGGGAAATCCACAAAATTTATTCATCTATTCCTATTATGGGATTCAACCCATTCCCTTTTTTGCAACAGTCCTATTACTGGCTGTTCTTGGGATCAGTTTGCTTATTTTGTTTCATTTTAGAATCCAGAATAGAGGCATAGAAGTAGACCTTACTCCGATTGCGATTGTGGATCGAAAAAAATCGATCATTTGGGGAATTGTACTGATCCTCATCATTCTATCGATCTTTGGCCTAATTCGTTATGGAATAGCCTTCATCATTACCTTGATGGCCACATTCATTTTTAATAAAAAAATAGTGATGAAGATTGATTATTCATTGCTCGTTACGTTTGTTTGTTTTTTTATTTTTGTCGGAAATATTTCTAATATGGACTTTGTTCATTCCATCTTAAGTGCAAGCCTAACCGACTCATCTTCTGTATTTTTCAGTTCCATTATTCTAAGTCAGTTCATTAGTAATGTTCCTGCTTCCATCTTGCTAGCAAATTTCACAACGGACTGGAAACCTTTGTTACTCGGAGTGAATATTGGGGGACTCGGGACCATGATTGCATCCTTAGCCAGTGTCATTTCGTACAAACTATTTATCAAGGCAAACCCAACAGATGCGAAAAAATATTTACTAACATTTAGTATCTATAATTTTTCCTTCTTAGCTTTTTTAACTTTGATTCATTATTTAGCGAGCAGCCTCTAGTAAATTGAACTACCCCTCCTTATCAAACCTCACGGTCTGATTGAAGGAGGGGTAGTTCAATTATATACTTCAATAGGTATCTTTACTTCTGGTCTTCCAGCAGCGTATGGTGCTACTTCATATTCTTGGAACATTAGAATGATTCCGTTCTGTGCAAAATAAAAAGGACGGTTGTTATTTATCTCTATATTCTTCAGTTCTTCATTGAACACGTAATCACGTTTTGACAATTCATTGATGGCATAATCTTTAATTTTATTTAAATTGGTTTGACTTTTTGCGATATCCCCCACAAATAACTGCTGGCCTGTTAATATATTAAAATTATAGGATGTTACGATAGTTGTTCCATGGGCTCCACCGGTATAGATAGCATCATTCATAACAATGCTAAGCAGATTATTTTCATTAAACTTTACCCCATAGGACACTTGGTACTCATAGGTATACATATATTCCTCTTCCGTTGGAACCTCGTGTCCATTTTCATTAAAGTAATCCTGACGCCGCTCCTTTTCTTCCGCCTTAATATTGAGATACTCGTTATATGCTGTTTGTATATACTGTTTAAGTGTCGCGTTAATTTTATCCTGGGCAGACTTATTCTTTAAATTTGTAACTTGAGGATAATCAAGGATACCCTCATACTTATTGCCAATTACTTCTGGGCTTAATTTATGATATTCCGAAGGTTCTGGGGTGGGTGCTGGAGTCGGTTTTGGCTTTGGTACTGGAGTCGGCTCCGGCTCTGGTGCCGGAGTTGGTTCTGGCTCTGGGGCTGGAGTCGGCTCTGGCTCTGGTGCTGGAGTTGGTTCTGGCTCTGTCGGTTCCGGTTGTTCAGATTTAGGATCATTTTCTTCGTTAGAAGCGTCCTTACTAAAGCATCCCGTAAGAATTAAACAGAATAATAGAAGAAATAAAATTGGCACTTTGCTTTTCCGCTTTTTCACACAATCATCTCCCATTAACTAACTCAGATTTAAGAATACCTACTTTTAAAATTCGCTAACAAGAAACTGTTTTCAGCCCTTTCCAACTGTAAGTTGATACTCCTTTATCTTAACAAGGAAAGACTGAAAAAACTGTCATTTAATATGTAAATTTCCCAAACTTCACAAAGAAAGGGACGATTCTTGCGTTTGGAAACGCGAACCATCCCTTTGTCATAAAACGTGACCATACTTTATCCTGAAGTTCAAAAAAACCATTATACATATTTCGAAGTTCATGTTTATAAAATGAACCTTCTAAATCTCCCAACTGGTATTCCTCGCATTGCACAATACAATCTTCAATTTCCGACAGAAGATTTTGCCGTTCATAGTATGACGAAATAGACCAATAATTCTCTTCAATTTCATTAAAACTCTCCAGTAAAAAGACATAATTCATTGCATAGGTTTCATCAAGTACCCCTTCTGGCAAACAATCTTCCGAACAAAACTGCTCTGGTCCCCCATGCCAAACAAACTCTTTTCTGTAAATTTCCCGCTTACAATTTGAACATTGTTTCATCGCGATCCACTCCTTATTATTACTACATACAAAGGCTTAAAATTTTTTGTTATATCTGTAATCAACTTGCTGGCGGTATGATTGTCATCCGCTAGGATTTCTGGATTGTTTTAATTCTCATTTATTGTGTCCCCCCTTTTCCTGTACTTCATTGACACTATACACAGGCTTATTAAATTCTGTTATGAGACTACTAACCGTTTATAAATACACCGGGGAACCCTAATCTTAAAGCTAAAATGAACTTGACCATCGTTGAATGGAAAGTTAGCATAAAATAGGACATCGCCTTTTGGGATTTTGCGCTTGGTAACCAAGATTTTAAAAGGAGTTGTCCTTTTTTTATTCGCTTTTTCGACCTTTTTTACAAGAGTACCTCTAGTAAAATTTAATTGATTTGAAACTGGTAAAGGGGAGAATCTATATGATTTTAGAGTTGGAGAATGTATCTTTGAGAAGAGATGGGAAATGGATTTTACAGGATATTAATTGGAAAGTTAAAAAAGGCCAAAACTGGGTTTTGTTTGGACTGAATGGAGCTGGGAAAACATCCATTTTGGACTTGCTAAACGCGTACGCCTTCCCGACAAAAGGAAAAATGAGCGTATTAGGAATGGAATTTGGGCAAACCTATCTTGCAGAAAAACTACGGGTTCAGATTGGATTTGTTTCCTCATCCATTCAACAAAAATTCCGCTTGAATGATAACGCGTTTGAAGTCGTATTAAGTGGCGCCTTTGCTTCTATTGGACTTTATGAATCTCTTACAGATGAAATGAGAGATAAAGCCATTCTGTTACTTAAAAATCTTGGATGTTTCGAGTATGCAAATCGTCATTATGGAACCTTATCTCAAGGGGAGAAACAAAGGGTTTTGATTGCTCGGTCATTAATGGCAGATCCTTCATTACTCATACTAGACGAACCTACAAACGGATTAGATTTTATTGCCCGTGAATCATTGCTAGAATCCATTGAACATATTGCTAAAAGTCCAGATTCGCCCACTATCATTTATGTCACCCACCATATAGAAGAAATTTTGCCAATATTTGATAAGACGCTGTTACTTAAAGAAGGGAAAGTTTTCGCTTCTGGAGACACAAGCAAGATGATTTCCAGTGAACAGCTCTCTAATTTCTTTGAACTTCCAGTCAATGTTACTTGGGTTAACAATCGTCCTCTACTTACTAAAGTTCAAATGGTTGAAAAATAATAATAAAACAAGGGGATGTTTCTCCTTGTCTGCTATCTACTTACAAGTAGATAGCAGAGCCAATCAGTTGTTAACTCACAGAAGATCGATTTTTCTTTTAAATAGGCTGTTTTCGAAAGGATTGTTGTTTTTGGATTAGCTTGTGATTAAAGTTTTTCAAAATGAACCTTAGTTCGGACTCCATCGTCATTCAGAACATCTATCCTGTCTGAATAAGACTCCGTTTCGGACTCCATTCATCTCGATTAATTCCTCAGGAAATAAAGCGCGATTTTATCATTCTCTCTCTTTCACTGTATAGTTGATCAGGAGGACAGGTACCTCGACCCACCAAATAGGATATGACCAAGGATCCAGATGATTTTAGCTATGGATCCCTTTTGTCTATTTGTTCGTTTGCTATTCATTCTGACCATCCACCCACGCATTGGAAAACGGAGACAGAAGAACCGTCCCCTTGTCATCCCATTGCCCCTTACTCCTTATCAATTGGAGAGTGAATGTAGTCTTTATATGTATCAATATAAATATTCCCATTAGTAGCCATCACTGCATACACTACTTCATTTTTGTCTAGTTTACGCTTTTCTAATTCTAATTGCAGCCACTTCTGTGAAAGATTGTTTTGCTTTAGGTTTTGTTCAATCACTTCCCCATCCATTATGAGTTCAATGGATAGTCTTTGTTCTTGCGTTACTGGAATCATTAAATCCTGTCTTGTGACATACCTATATTGTGGTTTCTTTAATACGGTCAATGTTCCATTTGTTTCTACAATAGCAAAGAGTACCTCTTCAATATTAAATACATCTTTTTCCCTTAACTGTTGATTTAAATAATCTAGCGTATAACGCATTTTTTTCATGTTATGTTCTAAGATCTTCCCATTCTGTACCACAATCGTTGGATCTCCAGCAAAGAATTTCCTTCCCTTTTGACTTTTTAATGAAATAAGAGCGATTAGAAATATAACTGCAACAAATATACTAAATGACAAAATTAAATTATGTGCCTTTAAGGTGGTATTAAAGGCTAAGCTTGCTGCAATGGCTCCCATTGTTATTGTCGCAATAAAATCAAAAATTGTCATTTGAGAAATCGTTTGTTTTCCTAGCAATCGGGAACCTATTAATAGGAGACCAAAGGAAGCAATGGTTCTTAGAATCACTTCATAATGTTCCGGCATTTCAATTCTCCTTTTATCCTTTATTCCGTTAACTTTGGTATCCCACTAGTTTATAGGCATTATAGGTAAATAAATGCATTCTATCACCTCTTTGATAATGTATCCCATAACAAAAAAAATAAAACAATCTCGATAAAATAACCATGCTCATGAAATAGTGGAACATTTTGAACACCTGGATTCTCTTGTTTACTTTATTCTAGTCTAAATCTCCCTTTGTTGTGCCATCCTGATGAAACAGGGGGACGGTTCTTGCGTTTCCAAACGCAAGAACCGTCCCCCTGTCACCTAAAAAATCCTGGGTTCTACTCCCCAGGATTTTCCTTCACTCTATTTCTTTTTCTAAAAGGAAGCCACCAATTCCAGTCCCCTAGTAATTTCATTAATGATGGGACTAGGATCATTCTTACAAGCGTAGCATCGATAAAAATCGAAAGTGCGATGGCGATACCAATTTGCTTAACGGGAACAATTTCAGTGAAAGCGAATGCCCCAGTTACCACAATCATGATCGCAGCTGCAGCCGTTATCACTTTGCTTGTTATCGTGAGTCCTTCCAAAGTAGCAAAGTTATTGTCCCCTGTTTTCAAGTATTCCTCTTGGATACGCGAAATTAAAAATACTTCATAATCCATACTTAAACCAAAAACAATAGCAAATGCAATGATTGGAATCATTAAGCCAATTAACGATGGGTCAATCCCAAAATGGCCTTCCTGGAAAATCCAAACCACAATCCCAAAAGCAGCACCTAATGAGAACATATTCATTAATATAGCTTTCAACGGGATTAAAATCGATTGAAAAGCCAAAAGTAAAATAATAAAAGTTGAACCAAGAATAATCGAAAGTCCTAATGGAATTTTATCGTATACCTCATCAAAAATTTCCTGATTAAATTTAGGATATCCGCCCATTGTAAAATTCAATGGCATTTCTGTGGATTCTATCTCTCTTACCCAGTCCTTTGCATTCTCTGATGAGGCTGGGGCGTTGATGGTTACATAAAGAATGGTTTTATCTTCGGTTGTTAACGTATCCAGAACTGGTTCCAGTCCACTTTTTATTTGTGGATTTTGCAGCATATCATAAAATTGTTGAGCATTTACATCGCCTGAGGCGGTAAATATCGAATCCACTTTATCCACAAGTTTTTCTTTTTCTAATTTCGAGATAAAGCTTTCCACACTTGAAAGAGAGTTTTCTGCTAAAAGAGAATCCTCAGTCTCCACGATGAAAGTTACAGTTGATTGATCAATAGGTACAAACGTTTCTTCAAATTTTTCATAGGCTATTCTTGCATCACTATTAGCTGGTAAAGCAGATGCATCAGGAATTTCTAATTCCATATCTTTAATGGGTAAAATAGCAATCATAAGAATAGCAAGTGTTACAAGTGTCATGACCAATGGACGTTTCATCACAAAAGTAGCAAAACTTCTCCACTTTGCTTCGACTTCATCATTTCTTTTTAGGATCATGGCTTTATTAATTCGATGCCCAAGAATGGATAAAATCGCAGGTAAAAACGTTAAGGCGGATAGAACAGAAACAACAACGACTGCGATACCACCAATGGCAACAGATTTGAAAATATCAACCTGAAACACGAGCATTCCGGATAACCCAAGTGCGACACATAATCCAGAAAAACCAATAGAACGGCCAGCTGTCTGATTTGTTATTTTAATCGCTTGTTCTACAGAATGATGATTTAATTCTTCTCGAAAGCGATTTATGTACAACAAAGCAAAGTCAATACTAAGGGCTATTCCGATCATAGGTACTACATTTAACACAAAAATGGACAAATTGATAGAATGGCCTAGAAAGTAAACCACACCCATAGTTGTTACCACTGCTACAACTCCGATTAAAAGCGGAATACTTGCTGCAACCAAGCCACCAAACGCTAGAAGCAGGACGATCATGGCAATGGGTAGACCTATCATCTCAGCATTTTTTAAATCTTCCTGAGAGCTTTTACTCATTTCATCTTCAATAATCGATCCTCCCGTTAATGAAACGGAAAAGTCTTTGTGGTTAGGGAATGCGGCTTTTAATTCATTTAGATCCGTATGTTCGTCGGACTTGATGGTAACATAGGCATAGTTATCTTTAAATTGAGCAGGTGAAGGATCGCTATTATGGATCACATCTACCTTATGTATCGTTTCATCAATGAAGTTTTCAAAATCAGAGGTTAAAGCATTTTGATCTTTTTCAAACAAAAGAATGATGGAATTGGCCGATTGATCAAACTCCTCTTCTAATATTTTTTGTGTATCGGCATAACTCCCCTCCATTTCAAATCCACTACCTGTTAAAATGCTTGGTAGCTGAAAAGCAAAATACCCCATAATGACAGTTAAAATGATCCAAGTGATCGCAATCGTTTTTTTAAATCTGTACACGGCTTCACTTCCTTCCAATTACTATAATATCAATCACACGGGTCTGATGGATACAATAAATTAGTAGAATATCTAAAAATATATCTGTCTTTTGCCTTCTGAATGAAACATGGGGACAATCTCATGTTTCAAAAGCAAATAATGAAAGAAATTATTATGTTCGAACATAAAATCAAAAATAATATAACAGTAATGAAAGCAATTAAGAAACCAAATAAAATTAAAACGATAATCTCTCCTTTTTAAGTTTAATAACAATTATTTCGAGTAATGATAATTTTTCAATGCTTTTCTTCAAGTAACCCGTTAGCTGAAAAAGAAAAAATGGCTGCCGATAAGACAACCATATCTTGAACCAACATATAGTGAGTAAAACTACTTCAGCTGGGTAGTATATGTTTGGGATGGTGTGCTTTCATCATTAGCATATTCCCCATTAATAAACAAGGAAGTGAATAGATGAATCAGAGTAACGAACGCAATAACTTTGGTGGAAATGTAGAAGAAAGTGGCAACAATCAAGATGCGAGTGACTTTGGTGAGGCAGCAGGAACTTTTAATGGAGCTGTTACAGGTGCTATGATAGGTGCTCCATTTGGACTAATTGGTGCTGTAATAGGCGGTATTTCAGGCGGTGCTATTGGTAACCAAATCGTAGAGGAGGCTGAAGTCGATGACAAAACAGCTTCCAAAAATCGTGATGAGAGCAATAATAACTCTATAAATAAGTAGCATTTTCATAAGGATTCAAATCAATTTAACAAGAAAATGTAAATTTTTCCGTAAACCTCAGATGTTGAAAAACTGCGGGGGTGGCTAACGGGTGAAATTTCTAGAGGGAGAACTCAGTAATGGGTTCTTTTTCTTTTGATATTAGGTCACCATGAACGTTTAACAAAAAAACTTATATTCCTCGTGTTCTTGGCCTAAATTGATCAACGCTCTTTATCCATGCACAATGAAAATGTAAATGGTTCATTGGTTTTTGTTATTAAATGTCGTTTACAGACCATACAAAATAAAGACAGTTGCTCCAGGTCTTTACCCATTACTTACATCTAAATGTTTTATAAAAGTTAGTAATAATCCATTTTTATAAATTTACTTTGATTTTTTTCGCTACATAGATTTCCCCTTTTTGTTCGTACGTTAACAGGAACCCAGCAGGGACACAATTGTGCGTAATGGTTAATCCCACATCTGCAACAAGTTTATTCCCCTTAACCTTCCAATTTACGGATTGATAGAGTGGAAATCGGTGGTGATAATACGTTTCACCACATGGATTAGCGGCTTCCCAGACACGTCCTCGGCCTTTTACTTGTATCGTTTTGTTCGTCGCTGTAATTGTAAAATCTCGTTCGATTGTATGAACGGGATTATCAATGTCCATTTCTTCGTAACCCATCCCAGAAGCTGTTTCCACCTCTTGGAGGATATGTGCTTCTTTCATAACGACCCATGTTCCAGTTCCTATTGTTAGGATGACAACAATTTCTTTCTTTCCATCGTGATTAAGATCTACTACATACAATTCAGGTTGCCTCTCTTCTCTCATTGAAACCTTCCACCCCTCGGTCTCGACCATTTGGTTACCAATTTTAACAACAAAATTGGTATATAGGTCTTCTTTTGGATTCGGGGTAGCGTAAAGATAGACTCCTTCTTTGTTATTACCGATTACAAGTGTTTGTTTTGCCTCCGTTGGTGTCTCTGCTGATACCACGTTACTTGCACATAACAAAAACGAACAAAGCATAATCAAAAAACACTTCATCACTTTTCCCTCACTTCAAATCATTTTAATAGAAAGCCCATTTCTTTCTTATCATTTCCTATGAGGTATAAATTGAGTCAGATACAAATGCACTAATTACACAGGGAACGGTTCTTGCGTTTGGTTACGCAAGAACCGTCCCCTTGTCATATCCAAAATGTAAATGGTCTTCATTCTCGTTTGAAACAGTGGATAGACCGCTTTAAAGGTGTATCTACAAAATACCTGGATAATTACCTTGCTTGGTTCTTATTTGTAGATAGTCGTGGTAACGAAAGCACTAAACAGCATATTAAAGAGGTGGTTAACATCTACCAAAAATATACTTAATTCTAATTAAACCTATTGATTATTCCGATAGGTTTTTATTCACTCAAATGCAATTAACAAAATATAATTTTTCGGGCGCTATCAATTGGATTCAAAAATATTTTTTGGTATCATACATTTAAAGTTAAAAAAAGCCAATAACAAGGAAGGAGGAGAAGATACATGGCGAAAAAGAAAGTTAAAAAGAAGCCTTTTATCCAAAAAAGTTTCAAACGAACGGTTAAACAAAAAGCTTATTTATTGGAAGAAGAAAACCTAGTTATCGTTCAAGAACTAGGAGCAAGAATTCAAAACGCCAGAAACTATATGTACAGTAGACTAGCAGGAATCAATAGTTATTTACGCTTGTACAAAAATTATGACATCCGTAACGAATGGGTCAAGGATAAAAAGTTAGTGGAACAGTTTAAATTACCAGCTCGTTTTTGGAAAATCACTTTAGAAGAAGTGATTGGTTCTTTAAAATCTCTTTGGTCCAATGCTTGCAATAAAATGAAAGAAGCAGCCAAAGAAAATCGAAATTTAACAGACGATGAAAGAAGCTATATTTACTATGTATGTTCTGCTCCTTCCTTATTTGGTTTAATCTTAACGAGAAAAAGGATGGTAAAACCTAAAAAAATTGAAAAACTTACAATAAGAGAAAACTATATTCATAATCTTATTCATCGTTATGCCAGACGTTATAGAGGCAAAACGCCTTATTCTCATTCTCTTACTTTTCAATTAGATGCTGATATGTACAATTATCTACAAGAAGATGGGGATACATATATTGAAATTTCAACACATCAAAAAAATAAAAGAATTCGTCTAAAATGTCTAGACCAAAACATGTATCATAAAAACATACGTATTACTTTTGACCAATGTTTGTTTACTCTGTCTCATACTGTAAAAACAAAACAACGAAAAAATTGGTTGGAAGAAAATGAAATAGGTGTAGACAAAGGGTATAAAACGATGTTGGTCTCTTCAAGTGGAAACTCTTATGGAGAAGGTCTAAACAAATTATTGAGCGAAGAAACCGAACGTTTAAATATGGTTAATCAAAAAAGAAATCCTTATTATGCGATGGTTCGAACCCTTAAAGACAAAGGCGATTTTGAAAAAGCGGAACGTATTCTTCAAAACAACTTAGGGAATAAAAAATATAATCGCCATAAACAAAAACACGATTCAACCGTTAAAAGTTATATTAATTGCGAACTGAATCGTCTTATTGAAACAGAAAAACCTTCTAAAATTGGAGGAGAAAATTTAACTTTCGTTTCATGGGATGATAAATATCCGAAGCACATTAGACGAAAATTATCTCGTTGGATTAAAGGCTATATCGATGAACGGCTTTCATTTAAATGCGATGTCAACGGGATTGAATATGAATACGTCAACCCAGCTTACACGAGTCAAGAATGTCACAAATGTGGATGTCTTGGAAAACGAGGCACACAAGAAAAGTTTGTTTGCGAAATATGCGGAACGTTCCATGCGGATGAAAATGCTGCGAAAGTGATTAAGAAAAGATTATATGATAAAGATATTACTCTTTATACGCCTTATAAAAAAGTCAAAGAAATAATAGAAAAAAGAAAAGCAACCGAAGTTGCTTTCGTTTAATACACTTTTTATTGTTCATCATAAAGGAAACGGACGCTTTCACAGGAAAGGGACCTTTTATCCTTCGGGAAGGTGAAGATTACCTATTGTTTTACCATGTCTTTTTGTTTCACCAACGGTTGTGGGATACGCGGAAATGGCAGTCGAGCATTTGGGCTGTACAGCAGCAAACTGGCTCAACCAAGACCTTGTTTTTTTCAAACAAGGAGCGAATTACTCAAATATCTAGATATTCTATGGAAATTCATAGATTTACATAGATTTTTGAGACCAGTTTCTACTAACATCATTTGTATTTGAAATGACTGACACAAATGACAGTTTACGGCTGTCAAAATTCAATGTGTAGTCCTTATTCAAATATTAAAGCAGTTTTGTTCAACAAGATGTCACAATAGCAATGTTCATTTACTGTAAAATATAATTAGACGTATTAATATCCCAGAAAGTAAAACAAAAACTCAGAGGATTCATGTACATCAGTAATCTTATGCAATAGATTGTGATGGGGGGAAGATTTAATGAAGAATTTTAAACTATCTCGAAATCTATGGTTATTCGCTGGATTTTGTTTTTTGTTAGCTACTTTTATACAATTGATATTTAGTAAATTTGTTATATTACCAATTTTTAATGGAATTACATGCATTCTCATGTTTATTAACGCTTATATTAACCATAAGAAAATTACCGTAGATAATAAGGAATAGGAAATGAACAATATTTGGAGTAGCGTCGGGGAATCGCAGATTTACAACGTTAAGCAAAATAAAACATAGAAAAATCGATTCCTGTACAACGTTTAGGAACCGATTTTTTAATTTGGCTTGTTCAACTAAAGCTCGTTAGCTTAATAAACAAAAAGCCGCCATTGGCAGCTCCAGTTTCAAGTAATTCACCCGTTCGTCGAACAAGAATAATACGTTACTACTCTGAAAGTAAAGCCCCTTTAGCTGGATAATGTTTAAATCGGTGGGAACGATTAATCACTTTTCCGTTCCTTTTTTATCCCCCTAATAGCTATCCATACACCCATAAATCCCGCCGCAAATGAAGGTGGAATACTAACTACAAAATAACCCCAGTCTCCTGTAAGCAATGATACAACTAAAAAAGCAACGGGAAAACCAATTAATACAACCAATGAAAGAAATAACCCTAATTTAGTGTCCTTTTTCACTTTGGTCCTTCCTTTCACTTTATTTATTCTGTATTTTTAATATATGCCTTCTTGCATTATTCGAACTCTTATATCTACGAATTATTATGGGGATTTTTAATGCTTGTTGTTGAACTAAATTGCTGCTTTAGTTCAATAACAACGGGGATTGCGGCTGTATCCCAATTTATAACTCAAGCCCCCGTTACTTAAATAAACCACCTTTAATAAGGATTGGAACATCAGGAAGCAAAAGCATAACAATTGCTAACAAAAAAAGGATTCCCGACACGGCCATATAAACTTTTGCCATAATTCCAGCTTGTTTAAGTTCAACAATTCCAATCAATAAAGAAAGCAATCCTAAAACCATTACTGTTATCGGATTTCCAATAATGGCGTTTGTAAAAAAGGAGGCAATAAAAAGTATATACATTAACGAGAAGCACACGATTTTCACAACTTTTCGCATTAAAAATCCTCCATATCATTTTTTTAGTGTTTATTGCTACATACTATTTACTCGCTTTTCTTGAATTAACCTCTTTACTTGAACAAGAAAAAGCATTACTTCTGTTCAAGTAATGCTACCTGTTACTTTAAGTACTATACTTCACAATCTGCTTCGTTCATCAAACCAAAAAAGGCGATACCTTTAAAGAATCGCACTCATTTAGACTAGTTAAATATATTCTTGATTAAACGAATCATCATTCTTGGTATAAACATTAAGATGTTCCAAACTAATTCAAATAAGATTGAATCTCGAATTTCAATAAGTATGTCTTTGAAAATGCCGCCCTGACCATTCTTTTTCTCTTTCCTGACTTTCATCCTCTATCTCCTCAATAACTCAATATTTACTATTATGACCCGATTTTCTAAAAAACTATTTCGATTATCCTATCTGTTAGCACAACAAGAGCGTCAAAATGACAGTTCTGATCTTCAAGTATTGCTACCCATTAGTTGAAGATGTATTTGGTGTTTAATTGTTTTCTAAATATAAACCATTATCACTTCTTATCACTTGAAAAGTTAAATCATCCTTCGAACTAAGCACAGAAGCAGAGGTTACTCCCATTCCATTTTCACTCGTAAAATAGATGCCATATCCATTGTTTTCAGGGTATCCATATAAATAACAAACTACTTTTCCATCCTTCAAAAACACAATTTGGTTCATTCCTTCATTTACCGTTTCACTGATATTATCCCATTTATATCCAATTGTTTCATATATCGTATCTTTTGTTGTATATGGGTCAAAGGAATAAGCTACATCCCATTCAAATGGAGTTATATCGGTTAAATTTACTGTTTCAACAGATTGTTCAATAGACAACACTTCTTCTTTCAATAAATCTGCATTAACGTCCCATAAATCCTTCTTTAATAGATTTACTAAAACAAAAATAGACACAATAACAATAGCCACTATTACTAATATCTTTTTATTTTTCATATCAACATTCCCCCCTCACATCTTAATACAGATAGGTAAGGGTTTGAAGTTATCGCTCCCTTTTCCCCCTGTTCACACCGTACGTGCGACTTTCACCGCATACGGCGTTCCAACTAAATCAATTTATTCGTTCTATGTATTAAGCAGACGAGTACTGTTTTCCAAAGTTAGATTATTTCATTTAAACATTTCAATCGTAGCTTATTTACTTTTTCTTTCTGCCTACTAGTAAGCTTCAGAGACTGTGAAGAAACAAGGGGACGGTTCTTGCGTAACCAAACGCAAGAGCCGTCCCCTTGTCATTACCTATTATACATTTCGATTAATTGTAGCTTATCTTTTATTCATTTAAATTGATATTTAAGTCAAACTTATTCGTTGCCCAACACTTAAATTATATTTAAATAAAAGGGTCCCTCTGTCTCCTTAAGTTTTTCCAACACAAAAAATCATCCACTCTCGTATCTTCATTTTAAGAATACGGTGGATGATTAGCTATTATTCTTTTTGATTTTATACATATAGCAACTCTCTTTCTTTGGCTTTTTCTAATTCTTGTTCTCTGTGAACCTCTTTTATTGCTTCTTCCCACCAGCGATTGGGATCAGGAATCGTTTCCCTCATCGGATCCAATTTTTCAAACAAAACTCTTTCTTTTACCAACACTTCCTCATCCATCATTCCGCAGCAAATATCATAGATTTCATTATAATGAGCGAATGACATCATGACCACCTTCTTTCTAAATTTGAGGAGCGTCTACCTCTTTGTCTTCCTCTTACCATTATTATATGACATTTTAAGATCTAAATTATCATAAAATGTGTCAATATTTAGAATATTAAAATAAACAAAAGAACGGTTCGAGACCTCTGGAGAAACAAGGGGACGGTTCTTGCTGTAACCAAACGCAGGGAACCGTCCCCTGTCACTATTAAGACTCTAACTTCTCCATTACTGAACGGCGCCATTTTTCCAAGTCATACCATCCGCAACCATGACAGCCTTTTTCAGCTGCTTTTCCTTTTTCAGGGATCGATTTATCCCATTTTTCGTCTCCGCTAAAGTAATATTTAATTCCAAATGGGTAACCTCGTAAGCCAGAACGAAAGCAATTTCTACAAGCTTCTCGCTTCTGCTGATTTCGTTGGTTGGTCATCAATTGAAACTTCTCTTTTATTTCTGAATCTGTCATACTATCTGGATTTTCAGCTTTCGTATTTTCATCCCATCTAATCTCTGAAAATTTGTGGTCAGGTAGTAAATGCTGTCCCTTTTTTCCTTCGTAAGCATCGTAGTGATCTAAAACATTTAAAATACGTTTTCTTAATGCGGGAGTCCAAGTTTCATATCCATTACCCGCGATCATGACCCTTGGAATGGGAAGAAGGATGAGTTGGGTCGTTTTTTTCTTACAATTTGGACAAGAACGATTCGTATCCGTTGCGATCGTATATCCAAATTCTTTTAAATCCTGTATTCTTCGAGCAAAATTTCTATTTTGAGGAAGTGTGCATACTGTACATTTCCAACCGCCAAGAGCTAGGACATCAAAAAATCCTTTCGTTGTGCTTGCTCGGGGTTTCTCGGTTTTCCAAAACTTTTCCTCATTTTTAAGCCAATCTGATTGTTTTAAAGAGGATATCATGCTATAAATATCTTCTACGTGTTTTACCATTTCATCTTCTGTTTTTAAATCAACTCCTGTACGTCGATATTCAACCGGAATCCAACCAGACCATTCTTTGTCAGGAAAAGATAGCGTTACATCTACATATTTTTCAGATGCTTTAGCATGAGTTTCTAAAGTTTGTTTATTAAATTTAATGTTTGGTTTTTTTGATTTCATCATGATGGTACTCCTCCGAATGAATTGGAATGCTTTCAACTCCCAATTCTCTGGCTATTTTTTCAGTTAGGGACTCTTGGGGATTCGGTAACTTTCTCTTGTATCTCGTACCGAATTGAACATATTTATTAGTTTAATAGTATCCTCTCTTGATGAAAATAAAAAGAAATGAACGGTTTTAATCTACAGACAATATTTAACATCCAAATGGATTGACAATCTGATAGGGATGGAATATTCTTTATAAGAACATACATTCCTTTTATAGAATTATAGACAAATCAGGAAAATTATGGTTGAAACTTAGACGATTAACTTGACTGTCTTTGTTTCAACTTTCTTTTAATATATATATCCATCTGAACTTTTCGACATAAACTAAATGGTCGGCCGTCCTGCTTGAACAAGCCTTTATGTACGTAGTAATAACAGCGTAGTGAAAGTAGGTGGCCGACAATGATTAGTTCCCTATATCGATTTAATTGGTTAGATCTATATCATAATGAAAGTTAGATAAGTTTAACGTTCGTATTGAAATACTTTTCTTATTAACTATAATAATAGAACAGGCTTTATTTAGAAGGAGGTTTTTGTATGAATATTAAAACTGTTGGAAGTATTTGCTCTGGCATTGAAGCAGCGTCAGTAGCGTGGGGGCCTCTTGGGTTCGAATTTCAATGGTTTTCTGAAATAGCTGAATTTCCTTCTCGTGTATTGAGTGAAAAATATCCAAATACTCCAAATGTGGGGGATATGACAACGATTCCCTCCTTACTTCAAAATGGTGAAATTGCAGCGCCAGATTTACTTTGTGGAGGAACGCCCTGCCAAGCTTTCTCACTTGCAGGTTGGAGAAATGGACTTGAGGATGATCGTGGGAATCTAACTCTGCAATTTGTAGATATTGTCGAAGCAAATGATGCAGTTCGAATAGAAAAAGGTTTAGCTCCAAGTGTCGTTTTTTGGGAAAATGTTGAAGGTGTATTAAAAGACAAAACGAATGCCTTTGGCAGTCTGATTTCTTCTTTAGCGGGATTAGAAGAGGTAATTGACAATAAAAAATGGCCAAATGCTGGATTTGTAAAAGGACCAAAACGTAATGTTGCTTGGCGAGTGCTCGATGCAAAGTATTTTGGTCTTCCACAACAACGTAAGAGACTTTATGTCATGGCTGGTGGGAAGGATTTCCATCCAGAAAACGTTTTGTTTGAAATTAATAAAAATGAATTAGGTTCCTATCCAAGTTCAGATTTATCATTTACAAAAAATGGACACAAGTTTGAAATCTTTAGAGAATACACGGACTGCCTTTACTCAGCGTATGGAACAAAGTGGAATGGAAATGCAGCAGCCTATAATGGTTCGCTATATGTTGTTCAAGATGAACGTATTCGTAGATTATCACCCCTGGAATGTGAACGACTGATGGGATTTCCTGATGGATATACAGCTCTTGAAAAAGCAAAACGCACGAATCAATATCAGGCTTTAGGAAACTCTTGGGCTGTTCCAGTTATTCGTTGGATTGGCGAAAGACTCATCTCTCTAGATACTGAAGATAGTATTTCAAAAGCTTTAGAACAGGATTGCTTTGAATTATCAAGCAGTATTATAGAGAATTCACGATATTGGGACTTAGGCAACAGAGTGGTTTCCATTTCTGAAGAGCTAGCGATTAATACTTCTGAAATTCCTGAGGAAATGATCATTGCTGATATGAGTCAAATCGTTTCTGAAGATGCCCCTGAAGCCATTTACATCTCCCCGGTTGGCTGTGATGGGATTGTGAGAAGAAAGAACGAACGCAATTTAAAAATGAATGCGCGTTTAGAGGAAATCCTTATTCGAATAGCGAGCCAAATGTCTCCTGAGGAAATCGAAAAGCGTTCAAGAGTTCAGAAACGTGGTCGATTTAGCACAGATCCTACTGAAAAACAGCAAGAAAGTAAACAAATTGCATTTTTTATATAAATTTTTAGGTTTATGAAACTTTATTATCCACTAGTTGCTTATGCACGAACTCATTCGTATTTGGCATAAGCAATGAAAAGATCTTCACAACGAAGGTCTTTTTTTTTGAAAAAAACAAGGGGACGGTTCTTGCGTTTGGTTACGCAAGAACCGTCCCCTTGTCACTAAAAATTAGTCTTCTACTTTAAACCAACCTGGAGCATTCGTTACCATATTGAATAGATTTTCAGGGAGATCCAGTTCTTCTTTTTTACTACGATAAATGGCATCAAAAGGCGTTTCACCTTGTTGAACTTTTATGAACCAATCAGGGTCATAAATCAAGGCATGTCCAAGTGCGATTAATGGCACAACGTCCAGTGCTTTTTCAACTTGCCCGCTTGTTTGCAATGCGCCAACACCAATGACTGGAACTTGATCTCCGACAGCTTTTTGAATCAATCCTACACGTGTTTCTTGATCGTCTTTATTGCGAATGGAATCAGTAAAGAAATTGCCAACTGACACGTGGATATAGTCAACGTTTTGTTTCGCAAGAACTTCTACCAATTTTATTGTATCTTCCATTGTAATACCTGGTTCTTCTTGCTCTTCTGGAGAAAGTCGGTAACCTATAATGAAAGGTGATTTTGCGTGCTCGCGTACCGCTTGTTTCACTGATTCGATAACGGCTAGTGGGAATGCCATACGTTCCTTTACATCGCCACCCCACTTGTCTGTACGACGATTGGAGTGTGGGGAAAAGAATTGTTGGATTAAATACGTATTAGCACCGTGAATTTCAACTCCATCAAACCCAGCTTCAATCGCACGACGAGTGGCATCACCAAACGCTCGAATGGTCGCATCAATTTCTTCACCTGACATTTCACGAGGCGTTACAGCATCAGGTCGTACAGCCGCAACAGCACTTGCAGAGACAGGTTGTTCCCCATGTAGTAAGTCAGGGTTTGACATACGACCGGCATGGAAAATTTGCAGTATCGCAACAGAGCCATTGTCTTTTATCGCTGATGCCAGTTTTGCTAAGCTTGGAATACGTTCATCCGTGTCAGCAGCAATCGCATTGGGAAAACCAATACCTAGTGGTTCTACATTTGCACAAGCTGTAATAATGGCACCTATTCCACTTTTCGCACGTCTTGCATAGTAGACTAATTCTTCTTCCGTTACATCCCCGTTTGGATGAGAAGAAGAATTTGTCATGGGTGCCATAAGCACTCTGTTTTTTAATGTCCGTCCTGATGGTAAAGTAAACGATTCAGTAAGTTTCATGTAAAATCCTCCGTTTATTAAAATCTCTTAACGCCACTAAAATTCCCTGCCAGTATCATTTCCATATCTGATTTCACCAAAATCAAAACAACCGTGGCGTCCTAAAATGAATCGAAATTCTTGTAGTTCATCCATCTCCTACTAGCTAATATAAAAGTAAAAATTCCTTTTATAGTTATTGTAACCAAATGAAGTGATGTAATGAAAAGAATAATTTTTTTCGTTTAATGAGAATTATTTTAAAATCACAATGAGGAATGCAAACAAGGGCAAACAAGGGGACAAACAAGGGGACGGTTCTTGCGTTTGGTTACGCAAGAACCGTCCCCCTGTCATATTTTGTTCCTATCGTTTCATCCATTCATTATTAGCCATTCCTTTGAAAGAATCTCCTATTGATTCTTAGTGATTGCTTTTCGAATTTGCGGAGCGACTTCTGTTGCTAATAATTCAATATTTCTAACTACTTTATCAAAAGGCAATCCACCAATATCTACTTGAGCAAGGAAACGGGTATGGCCAAATAACTCATGTTGCCGAAGAACTTTTTCAACAATCTGCTCTGGACTTCCGACAAAAAGTGCTGTATTCGGGCTTGCCATATATTCGAAGTCATCCCTCGACATTCTCGTTCCCATTCCGCGTTGACGGTTCACATAGTACCAATAATTAGAGTAATAAGGGTAAAACTCATCCTTGGCAATTTGATTGGTCTCAGCAATATAGGTATGACCAGTGACACCAACTTTTAAGTGTTCTGGTGAATGACCCGCCTTTATTCCAGCTTGGCGATAGATATCAACAAGTGGCTTAAAACGTTTTGGATCTCCTCCTAAAATAGCTAAGGCCATTCCAACTCCAAATTTCCCAGCACGCTCTGCACTTTCTGGTGTACCTCCAACTCCAATCCAAATTGGAATTTGATCATTTAAAGGTCGTGGTGAAATGTCAGCATTCCTTAGTGAAGAACGAAATTTCCCTGACCAAGTAATTGTTTCATGTTTATTTAATTGTAAAAGCAAATCCATATGTTCTTCAAAAAGGTCATTATAATCATCTGTACGATATCCAAATAGAGGGAAAGATTCGATAAAAGCTCCTCGTCCTGCTAAGATTTCCGCACGTCCGTCTGAAAGGAGATCTAATGTAGCAAAGTCTTCGAATAAGCGAACGGGATCAAGTGTACTTAATACACTTGTCGTACTTGTTAATTTTATATTCTTTGTTACTTGTGCAATTGAAGCCAATACAACGGCTGGGGAAGAGACAACATAATCTAGTCGATGGTGCTCACCCACTCCAAAAACATCTAATCCAGCTTCATCAGCAAGTTGTGCAGCTTCGATGATCTCATTCAATCTTTGCTTAGCCGAAATGGCTTTATCCGTAAAAGGGTCTGGTCCTATATCCGCAAGTGTGTAAACACCAATTTCAATCCCATTTTTCTTTCCATTCGTTAACAACTCAATGCCCCCTTAAATAGATAACTCGATCCAATTCTGATAGAACATCTTCTAATAAAAGAATAGGGTGTTCCCCAATTTCATCATGAATAAGTTCGATTTCTGCTAGTTTGATCGAAAAACCTGTTGTTCTTCATTGTTTTGTTTGTACATTTCAAGGAAATTACTAATCCAAAAAACATTGCCTATACAAATGATAACCAATTCAATTCATTTTTTCTCCTTTAATACAATGTTTCTTAACGATCGCAATTGAAAAAAGAACTTCGAATAAGAAAAACATAGGGAGATTTTAGTCTTCCTATGTTTCCATTCATATTATTTATCTGTTTGTTTTTGCTTCTTTTTCAAATACTCCGCACGCATTTTTTCAAGTTGCTGCTTTTTATCAAATTTGGCAGGCGTCTGTTTTTCATGAAACTTCGTCACAGCTGCCTGACCTTTGTAATCCAATTGATATTTTCCCACTTTGTTCACCTACTTTTCTTGTCTTTAAAGAGAATCTATTCAACAAATATAATATACCTTATTTTACTGAAGTAAACCTTATTACTTTAATAGTGTACTGCTAACTTTGCATATATCAATAAAAACATTAAAAACTTAGTAAAATAATTCATCGCCAAATGGTATTCATTTCATTGCTATAATCAAAATAAAATGCCTTGGCACTCTGCATAAGCCTCAATAATTCTATTTCTTGTTTGTTCAGCCCTCTTCTATAGATCCAATTGTTCGGAAATTACACAGGGGACGGTTCTTGCGTTTGGTTACGCAAGAACCGTCCCCTTGTCACTATGACAATTATAGTGCTGCAGATCCACCATCAATCGAAATCACTGCTCCGTGAATATAGGATGCTTCATCACTTAGTAGAAATGCAACGACATTTCCTACTTCATGAGGCTGACCTAATCTACCCATTGGTACTGCATCACCCATTGCTTTAATCGCTTCTGCTGGAAATGCTTTTACCATTGGGGTTTCATTCGTACCTGGGGCAATCGCATTAATTCGAATATGATCTCTTCCATATTCCCCGGCAATCGTTTTTGTTAATCCAATAATTCCATGTTTTGTTGCAGAATAAGGTCCTAACGTTGGCATTCCAACAATACCACCTAACGATGCCGTATTAACAATGGAACCACCACCCGTTTTTAACATCTCATTTACAACATATTTCAAGCCATAAAAGGCACCTTTTAAATTCACATTCACAATTGCGTCAAATTCCTCTTCTGAACAATCTAATGTGCGTACACCTGAACCTGATATACCGGCATTATTGAAAAACATATCTATTTTTCCAAAGTGTTCCACTGTTTGAGATACATATCTTTTAACATCTTCTACCTTACTAACGTCCGCTTCAATAAAAATAGCATCTCTACCTAATTCTTTACAGAGCTTTACTGTTTCTTCTCCATGTTCTTTCGATACATCTACAACACTAATATTTGCTCCTCTTTGGGCAAGTTTTATAGCGGTTTCCCTTCCAAATCCACTGCCACCGCCGGTAATAATTGCTGTTTTCCCTTGCATGTAAATCACTCCTCGTTAAAATGTAAATTCATGATGATAAACCTAATTATGTGAAATAAGTAACAATAACTACTTTAATTATAATATAGTATTGTTACTTTAAAAATGAAATATTTTCTACATTTATTTAAATACCTAAGCTATTATCGGGGAATTCAGTTATAAAAAGTTATTTAAAATTCCTATGAATAGTGAAATTCAAATTTCATTGTTCCATAATCTGGGCGTCTCGCTAACAAGAACTGAGTCTGTTTTCATTTTAGGGTCATATAATATGGAGCAAGAATCTCAAATGAAATTGGATATTACGTTAATCTTTTAGCGCTCAAATGGAGGAGATTCCGTTTAGTATGATAAGCTCATTCCGAAAATGACCATGATATCTATCTCATTGGGATGGCACTTGCGGTAGATAATCTTTAAATAATGTTAACGACAATCATGTTCATTCAGCCGCAATAACGCTAGCGTTATTGTGATGGTTAGGTGTGTGAAGAGATCTTAACAAATACTTTTTGAATGAAATTGCATAATTATTACATAAGATTTAGGAGAAGGAGTCTGCATCTCAATCATTCGTTACCTAATATAGGGTGTTAATCTTAATTAACTTGCGTTTAGATGAAACGATCTAAAAAACACGGAATATTCAGGGGGTTTAAATAATGCCAATTATCACAGGATTACAAGCATTTTTACAGGATTTACAAGGGTGGATGTTGATTTTGGCCATTCCGTTCGTAGCCATTCAAGCGATCACACTAGGTTACTCTCTAGTGAATAGTGAGGATCCACACGAAGAAAGGCGTATAAAATCGCGGTTTTTCAAAGTTGTGCTAGGAGCTGCTATTGTTGCCTGTGCCCCCTGGTTAGCAAACCAAATATTAAACTACTTCAGATAAGGGGGTGGGATTGTGGCAGGATTTGATTTTTGGAATGTAGATGAAAAAGTAAGCGACTGGCTTCGAAAAGAAATAAATCAATGGGCTACAGATATGGTAAACGGTGGAATTGACTTGATCAGTGATGTGATTACATCCCCTATTGATTTATCTGAAAAAGTTCCTAATTTTGAACCACATCATGGCCGGCACTCAAGTCATTGCCGGCATGATGTTAGCCCTATTTCTTTATCAAAGAGTTTTAGGTGCGATGTATAACCAAACAATAGATGCTGAAGAGGTAAACTATGCAAAGATTATCGGAGAAATAGCGATAGCAGCCGGGCTGATTTATAGCTTTCCCATATTAGCAAACAGGTTCGCTATGATCGCTGCTGAATTAACAACCTGGGTTGCAGGATTTGAACTAGAATTTTTAGCTGGTGACGAATTATTTCATTTGTTTTCACTGGATGACGCAGTAGAAACAGGCGTACATCTGCTATTGCTTTTTCTTTTATGGGGAGTTGCTTTTATTGGCCTAGCCATTGCAGGAGGGATAAGGGTGGCCATGTTTGCCCTTGGGATTATTATTTCTCCTATGGTAATGGCTGCCTATCCGGTCAATCCTGGACTGGTTAAACAATTTTGTATGAGTATGTTAGCTGTGGTCATTACACAACCTTATCAAATGCTTTGTTTATCACTAGGGATGGGAGTTGCCGCAATGGGTGGATTTTGGGGATTGTTAGGATCATTAGCCTTCTTATGTTTAGGAATATACCCCGTATTTATCAAAAGTATATTTAATTCCACTGGTGTAGGTTCCATGGCAGGTGACACGTTAAAAATGTATATTTATAAAATCGTTAGGAGGTGAAGCCATGTTTAAGTTTGAAATCCCTAGAAACGTTCACGCTGTAAGATCCTTTCTAGGGTTAACACTTAAAGGATGGTTATGGACCATAGCCAGTTCAAGCATTTCAGGCTCAATCGTTTTTATTTTTACTTTTAATCCTATTATTACGATCATCACCATTGTATTTGCCTATTACTTCATAAGAACCACTTTCGAGATCGACGAAAGAACAGGGGAACCCAAAATAAGCGTTCTTATGCGTAACTACGGAAGCTCAAAAACGAAAAAAACATTTTCTATAAGGTGGGGTAAGGATGAAAATCACGAAAAAACGCCCGTTCGAACTTTTATCAAAAGCAAGTAAAAAGGCACGATTCAAAAGGGATTTTTTGAAAGTTCCGATCGAAGAATTTAGTCATGAAATTATACGGACAGTAGATGGGAAATTTAAAACCGTTTTAAAAGTGATTGACCCTTTAAACGTGTCGATCATGGATAAAAAAGGCATTGGAAAAGCCATTAAACATACACAATCAGCGTTAAACGCTCTTAATCCTGGTGAACGTTGTCAAATGCTTATCATCTCGGATGAAGTGGACATCTCACAATACATTCGAGAATTAGAAGAAAAAATACAAAAAAACGGCAATCTATCCTTTTCTGCAAACTATAAAAATTCCATGTTACAAAGTGAAATCGAGTATTTACAGGACTACTCCATTAAAGCAAGAAACGCTCATCATTTTTATTTAATCCTAGAATCAAACGAAAAAAAATATTCTGATGCTGAATCCTCTTTATTAGACCTCATGAGCAACATGATTGAACACTTAGAAAAAGCAGGCTTAAAAATTGGCCGTCTTTCTGAAGAAAAAGTAAAAGCCATTATTTACAACAGATTATCCCCTAACAGCCGTATTCATCAGCCATATGAAAAAGAAACAGACCTCACAGCATGGCAACCACCAGACGTTACAACAGGAAATACAATAGAGATTGATGGATTACATTATGCGTTCTATTCCATTTCTTATTTCCCTAAGGAAATTGGGGAAGCTTGGTTGGATCCTATTATCACAACAAGGGTAAACGTTGATGTGTCTGTCTCGTTAGAGGTGGTTTCCAAAAATGAACAAATCGATAAGATCAATAGTCAAATTCAAGAACTAGAAAAAAGGCTCGTAGAAAAAGGTGTAACTTCCATAAAACAGCGATATGAACAAGAAATAGAGAGTTCAAAACGATTGCTAGAAAAAATAAGCGACGATAGTGAAAACCTTTTCAAAGTAACTTTTCTTTTTGGCGTGAAAGACAACGACCCGGATCATTTAATTTCTCAGTGCAGCCGTTTTGAAACGAATATCAAGAGTAATCAAATGAAAGCCAATAGAATTAAAAACAACCCGAATTGTCTATGGTATATGTTGCCCATTGGCTATAAAAGCGACGATATCGAAAGACGTTATGGTTGGCCCATGTACTCCCAATTAGTTGGTGCTATGCTTCCATTTAATGCTTCAGAACTTAATTATAATACGGGTTCCCTGCAAGGAATTAATGTTAAATCTGAATCACCCGTCATTTACGATCCATGGGATAAACAATTATTTAATAACAGAAATGAGGCGTTATTAGGTGAATCTGGATCTGGAAAGAGCTTTGCTGTTAAATTAAAGATCTTTCGAGAGTATTACTCAGGAAAAGCAAAAAGACAATTTATTATAGATGTAGAACGCGAATATGACACGATACCAGGAGCCAATCAAATTATTTTTAAACCTGGTAGTACCTTTATAACCAATCCATTTCATATTAGAAGTACCGTTGTAGACGCTGATGGCGGTGACGAATCAACAGATATAGCCGCTTATTTACCTAAAAAAATTAGTGAAGTGATTGACTTTTTCAAATGGATTATTCCGGATATGACAGCTGAAGAATTAGCTTTATTATCCCTATCCATTGAAACGATTTATAAAAATATCGGCTTAGATCATAAGAAACATGTCACAACTTTACCTACTACATTCCCGACACTAACAGATTTAAACGTTGAAATGTTACAACATGAAGAATTGAAGCGTGTCAGAGTGATTTTAAGGGCCTATATTGACGGAGTTTATTCTAGTATGTTTAACGGCCAAACGAACTGGGATCTAAATAAAGCGATTAATGTATTAGATATACACGAATTAAGTGAAGGTGTTCAAAAACCTATGATGGACCTACTTTTAAAAGATTTATGGGAAGAAGTAAAGCGAGATCGAAACGAACCAGTAGGATTAATTGTGGATGAATTATGGAAACTTGCAGATAAAAAATACCCTCAAACCATGGAATTTGTAAGGAACATGGGTAAACGTATTCGGAAATACGAAGGGTTTCTCCTGGTTGCTACTCAAAATGTAAGTGACTTTATCGCAGCCGGCGAATATGGAACGGCCGTTATTAATAACTGTCAATTTAAAACGATTATGAGACTATCAGAAAATGATGTAAGAGAAATGAAAAACACTCAATTAATTACACTGTCAGAATATGAAGAAGAGATCGTATCAGGCGATAAGCCACAGGGTTATTGCTTGCATATCATCAAGAAAAAACGCGTTGAAATGAGAACCGTAGCAAGTGAAACGGAATTAAAAGAATTGAATCTCGAAATCTCTTATGGAAATGGGATAAGGGAAGCGATGTGATGGATAAAAAATTGATGATTGCCCTGATATTAGGTTTAGTGCTCGTTGTTTCTGCCGTTGTTTTGGCAGGAAATAAAGACGAAAAAGTAACAGAAAACAAACCCGTAATGACAGAAATGAATACAAAATCTGATCTCGTACATATGGACAATGAAGAAGATAAAGATCCTAACGTAATCGAACATACAAAAGGATTAGCAGAAAAGTTTATTTTACAGCTTGCAACCATGGACCCTGAAAATCCAAATGCCTATTTAGAACATGTAAAAGACATGACAGAAGAAAATCTATATGTAAAACTAGAACATGCACCCAGAAGGCCGACAGCAGCAAGTTATAAGCGCGTTATAAAAGAAGTTACAGCCTATCCAGTGGATGATGTGCTGCCTGATCGTATAAATTGGAACGTGATTGCTGTAGCTGATGTTTACGACTCAACCGGAAAAATGTCATCAGAAGAAATTTCTTATTGGGTCAGTGTTGCTATGGTGGATGAAAAGTGGAAAGTCACAGGCTTTGAGGTGGGGCAATAAATAATGGAAGAAGTAGAAGGAAAAATAGTAAAAAAGGGTGGCTCTTTAGTCGCCCTTTTATTTAAAGTAGGGCTACCCGGTTTATTCATATCGCTGTTATTGCTTTTCTTATTGTTGACGGGTTTCATTTATTCGTTTTTCTCAAGTGAAAGCGAATCTAGAGGAATTGCAGGAGGAGAGCCAACAGAATTAGCTTTAAATATGATCCCTAGTGAGTTTTTCCCCATTTATCAAGCTGCTGGAAAAATGTATGGGGTTCCCTGGAACCTTTTAGCTGCACATCATAAAGTAGAAACTGATTTTTCAAGAATTGCAGACATGACTTCATATGTTGGGGCAATTGGACATATGCAATTTATGCCTTTAACTTGGATTGGGTGGAACTATCCGGGTGGGGATCGTTTAGGAAATGCCTCAATCCCTAAAGAAATCCTTACAGATCCTGCAATGATACAAAAATATGGTGGCTATGGTACGGATGGTAACGGGGATGGAGTAGCAGATCCTTATAATTTAGAAGATGCTATTTTTTCGGCTGCTCATTATTTAGCTGCAAATGGAGCAGCAGATGGAAATATCGAAAAAGCCGTTTTTGCCTATAATCATGATGATTGGTATGTGACAGAGGTTTTAGATTATGCCAATACCTTTGCTAGTATGGGTCATGTTGCAGTTGGTTTAGATGGTTTAACATGGCCTGTTCCCTTTACTCAAAATATCACTTCTAGTTTTGGCATGAGAATAGATCCTTTTACTAAATCGAGTGATTATCATAACGGAACAGATATTGCAGCCGGGGGGATTAATGGAAAGCCAGTAGTATCCATGTCAGATGGTACAGTCATTCATAGTGGCTATCTAGGAAGCTATGGGAATGCTGTTATTGTCTCTTATGCAAATGGATATGAATCTCTTTACGGTCACTTAAGCTCATTAGCTGTTAAGACAGGGCAGGACGTGAAAGCTGGTCAAGAGGTAGGGAAAGTTGGTTCAACCGGGAGAAGTTCAGGACCACATTTACACTTTGTTGTTAAGATAAATGGAAAAGAAATAGATCCTATGAGCCTATTTAACAAATAAACTCTTTCCTTCATTAATATACGGCATATGGCTTATGTCAATGGTAAATGTCTGACCGAAGGGAATTTAAGGAATTGACCTCTCACTACACCTACCCCCTTAGTTAAATCAGAATTCTTCGTTCATTTTATTGAAACATTCTCCGTTAATACTGGTCTTCATTCAATGAGCTTGCCAAAAATGCAAATGTAAACAAGGGGACGGTTCTTACGTTTGGTTACGTAAGAACCGTCCCCTTGTCACACCTTGTCACATTCGCATTAATGCGCCATTAGGCTTTGGTAAGTCTTGATCTGTTATCATATTCATTCTACAAAAATGTTCAAAAAATTGTTGTGCCAGCTCTCGTTCCATTGGGTCACTTTTCAACGAAACGATATCAAGCAAAATTTGAGCCATCCATAAATTATCAAAATAACGGTATTTACCTGTATTCCATGTCATTTTTTTGGGGGATTTTTCGTTTGCATAATATTTCCAGAAAAGCATTTGATCCGATTCCTGTTCTGTAAGTTGGAGTCTGTATTTTGAATGAGCAGGAATAGATCCATCTTCACAAAGCTTACCGATAAAGTCTTCATTCACCATATAGACACCTAAGATACGTCTGTCTTTTTCAAGCATACTGGAATCTACTGCTGTTAACAGGACAGCGCTATTTTGATGCAAGCGGATGGGTTTGTTTGGCTTCCCCTTGTTATTACCACTTTTTATGACGCCTGAAAAAACCTTCCACTCTGAAAAAGAGCTATTCTGTTCTTCTGTGTCACACCAAAAGACCATTTGTGATTCGGGATGAAGTTTATGATTTTTCATAAGTTTTTCATGTTCCAAGCGAAGTTCCTGGTTTTTTCGTTGTAGTTTTTTTTCCTCTTCCCTCTTTAATTCTTCCTCCTTTCGTTCCATTTCCTTTTTTTGTAGAATTTTTTCAAATGAATGAGCAACACTTTGATCATGCAGTGTTAGGTGCTTTCCAAATACATCGGGGAAAACAAACATTTTATTTTCCGATGCAAAATTTATCTCTATACTAGAATCCGTATGTTTCACTATACTACCCATGCCAAAACGCTTGTGTGTAACTTTCTTATTGATTAGATTCATTATTCTAGTCCTCCTTGTGGAATAAAAACTTGGTTACTATTAGATAGTAACTTGATCATTTTATTCAACCAACTTATCTTTAAAGCTCACACAACTGTTTGAATTTTTCTTCGGTTTAATAAAGATATTAAAAAAACGCATCCATAATTCTATCTGCAAAAAAATACAGCGGAATTAAGAATACGATTGAAAAAACAATTGTAAAATGATTATAACATTTTTTTGAAAATATTACAAATTTATTATTGACAACACATTTCATCGCGAGGTAAAATTGAATTTTATTCTACAAAACACTATATAAAACACAATAAGTGACAGGCACCATCCAATTTCCTGGATGGCGCCTGTCACTCGATTATTCTGAGCTTTCATGCTTGCCTTACTTAGCTTTGCAAACTCCCCCTCAACCAAGGGCGAGGTCGATAGGGACCAATCGGGATTTGGATTAGACTGGTTTTCCCTCGTGGATCCATTTTGTAAATTTCATCACACGAGTTTGCATCAAACCCTAGGAGTGGGTGCCCTCCCATCCCGATGGCTGACGCCACTAACAGTAATCGTTGCACGAGCATCCCCGCTTCCATTTGTTGGATGCGATATCCTCTGTACCCCAGTTCCGATTTGAAGTGATCTTTATCCCCTGCCACATGTAGGCAAAGCGGTACTTGGAACAAATTCACATTTCCTACAGACATTCCGTTTTGCAAACGGAGTCGATGATCACCGAGGTGTACCTGTCGTAACACATGATCATCGCTGTCATAATGATAAGCACCATCCGGAATCCTTCAACATTATGCAAACAGGCATACAGTGAGACACGGGACTCACGCTTCAGATGTGCTTTATCCAAATCATTCCGATACAAAAAGGAAGCTGTTGACTCCTGCAGAAGAGTGGCCAGTTGCAGTTGACTTACTTTTCCCAAAACGAAATCCATGTCCGGTGAATAGCGCGCTCGGCAAACCGGCGCCAAATCATACGATAACCGCTTCACATGAGGGAGAGGTACCACTTGACACTCATCATTCACATTCTCCCTCTCCATAATCTGCCGAAACGATCGCGTCGATTCCAGCATGGACACTTCATTCATCTTGGTTAACATCGGAAACTTTTTGACCCTTTGTGACCTGACGTAGTGATTAGTCTGAATCGCTGGCAATTCTCGACACAGTTCGGCGGCAGAAACAAACCCATCTCTGCCACCCTCATTCGTAAACCAACTTGTTGGTTCCACTGTTAGCGGGATAAGCGCATACACACTCTCCTCTTCTTCGGATAGTCCAAGTAGATGATTGATCGCACGATCAAGAAATTGGAAGTACACCCCTGAAGCAAAGCCAAACCGTTTCGCTACCTCCAGTAACTGTCCAATCAGCACACCAGCATCCAATCCTTGCAGACGATAAGCAAAGTTATTGTATTTATAGAAGTTTTTCCAAAACATTGTCGATACAAAAACCGTACCAAAACAAGCCGACACGTCACAGCCGATTCCCAAGAGCCCGAGCTATATATGAATCGAAATGACCTTCTCGCAACAACACCAAGCGATGATGTGCCACATCATAATGGTAGACTCCAACAGGCAAATCCTCTAACTTCAAATACATATACAATTCATTTGGATACAATGCTCCGCCGGAAGGAGCAAACCGCCGATACGACTGCATTAGGTCTGCCGCTTGTTCTGTTGAATCTAAAGTAAAGGCTGACTGGGTAAATTGAGTAAGACCGAATACATACCAGAGAAAATGACCGACTCTTCGAAGGTTTGGCTTTGCAGGTTCTTCCCATTCTTCAAGTGTCAGCGGTACTTCCAGAGATAATGGAACCACCGGCAAGCCACGGTAGATTTTATACGCAAGAGGTGCATCCTCCCAATCCACTTCCCAGTCCGGTGGGCTTGCCTTATCAATATCAAAATGTATATTATGCAGAAATTCCTCTAGACTCATCCTCTTCCCTCCTTTTCACTGCTTATGGAAACGGATGCGGATGTGGATTGAGCTGTTCGAATGTCAGTGGTTTCTTCCTATACCCAAGTTCCATTGGTACCCGTAGCACCCTCTCCAACCCTGTTACTCGGGTAAGGTGATGTCCGAATGTCATCGGCAGCATCCCCGGAATCAGCACTTTCACGCAATACAGTCCATTTCTTTTCGTTTCCGATGTCGACTGGTCCACCACAATCACATCAAGATTCAAGCGACGAAACTTCTGAAGAATGTCCTGCAGATCATCGGTTAGGTCTTTATTTCTCGACTTCCACTTGAATTCCTCATCAAATGTCCGCAACGGACGATCCTCGTCCAGTAAAAACTGCAGACGTTCTTGCGCTTGCGGTAAACCATACAGCATGCCATGATCATCCATCTTCTGCACGAGGGAAGAATCTTGCAACATTTGCACAAACTCCTCCTCGTTCGTCTCTAATTTTTCATCAAGTGTCAGCATCATGCCAGCCAACTCGTGAACCGCGCTTTTCACCGCCCGTACCGGATCCAGATGAGCTCCGGCGGCACAGATGATATTCAATCCCTTTTGCTTCCTGTTTTTTGCCATCGCCCAAATGCTTGGAATTCCGTGCTCCATTGTTGAGTTATAAAAATACAGATCATATCCCGCCACCGCCCGCACACGGTCAATCATCAACTGCAATTCTTGGTCGTTTGCCGAATAAGGGTCAAGACGCGGGAGGGGCAACTCTGCGTACCAAGTCATCAGGAACGAATCACGTTCCACCACTTCCAAAATACCGTAGAAAATGGCTTCCTCCAAACTTCCGCCTAATGCGCATCCGTTGGAAGTTTCATAGACAAACCCTTGTCCGCACTCCAAGCTGTAATAGGCAAGCAACTCTGGAACCAAAATCGGACGCTCTTGCAAAAACGAATAGCCCCATACCCAATTCATCGGGGAATCCGGATTAAACTGTTTAAATGGAAAACCAGGCCGTGCATACTGTTCCTTCGCGTGCACGCCTACTTTGATCGGATTGAGAGCTTGATCTCTCAAGTTATTGAAACAATCATAGACTACTGTCCGTTTTCCACGGGGTGATATACCGCAGGACCGCTCCAACCCCTCCAAAATGGCAGTTAACTCGCTTAACGCGTATGAATGAGTCCTGCCTGCTACTCCCTCATCCCCCGTGAATAACGGCAAATTTACAGCTACATCAGCAAAAGGCGGCACAAGGTCATACATTTTCCCATTCAAAACGCCAGTCCGGTGATCCAGATAGTCTTTGACGAGCACTTTATTTAGATCATCCATCGAACGGCAGCGGTAACTGCCTTCGATCTTTGGACTTGGTTTCAGTGAAATTCTGGCCGCAGTCCGTGAATCGTCAGGTAATGGACTACAAACCGGACATAACGGGTCGGGCAAAAAAGCATGCCATGAACTCTTTAGTGTTTTCAGATTGATTAAACATACCCGTCCTTCCGAGTGTACCTGATCACCCAGCAATATCCTTCGTACCTCCGCCCCGAGCAAGTGAGCGATCTGCAAAAGCCCCGTGCGCGATGCCCATGCATCACGCGACACTCCTCCGTCCGCCGCTAGCTTCTGTTGCATTTCCCACATTTCTTTACGATCGCGTCCTGCCATGAGACGTCTTATTTCCGCACATTGGGAGCACCCCTGTGTATCCGAGCGAACCAATGGCCCGACCACGCCTTCTCCAAATGAAATGAAGCCTCGTAGCCATGGGATGCCGGTTGGACGTAACACCTCTTCCGCTTTTTGATGAACGGAGGGATTCCAGGCATCTTGCAGCACTAGAACTAAATCAGTCGCTTCAGGTACTCCTGCCTCGAAATCAATATGACGAACTACCTGGTATTGAGCAGACAATTCTTCACACACGTGGTCGGCTAACAATCCTTTTCCGACAACCACTACGACAGCACTCACCGGGATTCCCCCTCTCGTAACAATACACCGTACACACCTACCATTTCCTTTTTCAAAAATGGTTCTAATGCTAGTTCAAAAACCAAGAGCCGCTTGCGGTTCCATTCAAAGACTTGCATTGCGGACCGCAAGACCTCGGATTGTGATGTCTCTTCACTCGTATGAATGACAAGGCTTTGTGGTGCTTTTTCTAGCAGAAACACAGACGAATCCTCCAACACTTGTGGCGTAAAAAAAGTTGCTTCTTTTGTTTCGTTCATAAGCGCCTGTTGTAACGCTTTTTGCAAAGCCATTGTTATATTCAAACCCACACTGCTATACCAGCGGCCATTCGTACCAACCCATACCACAGGGAATCCGAACACTTCCTTTCCCAATCCGATGATCGGTGCTCCCTGCATCGTAGTTAGTACCTGTAAGTAATACTGGCAACGTTCATCTTCTACAGCATCCAACTTCACTTGAGAGACAAAATTCCTCTGATCGCCCAGTTGCTTGCTCCATTCCTCGGTTAAACACTTCAGCAATCCACGACAAACGCCTTCTGCAAACGTTTCCCCCGCTCCGATACCAACAAATTCCTGTGATTCTACCGTACTCCCCGCTTCTTTCTGTTGTGGAGGTAGCGTCGTCACGAGCAGACCGACCATTCGCGACACATACGCTTCAATCCCAGCTAGCCCCGCTTCTTTCCGTGCCTTGTCATGCGTCAGTTCTGTACAGACCATGCTTGGTAACAGCTCTGCAGGGCCCTCCGACAACGGGTCCACTATTTGAACGCAGCACTGTGCTAACGGCAGCTGCCTTAAATCCTCTTCTCCTAAAATATGAAAAATACCTGATTCCGCTGATGTCAACTGGCTGAAGTAAAGAAGTAATCCGCTCGGCCCTCCTTTGCTCGCACTCTGTTTGAGCCGCAAATCGAAATCTTGAACCCATTCAGCTGTAGCACGTCTAGTCACTAATGGATGTGGCCTGAACAAATGCCAATTTCCTTCTAACGTATCCGAATCAAACAGGAAGAATTGATTTTTCTGTTCGGATTCAGTCACTCCCGTAATCTTTTTAAACAATTCAAACACAATCACATTGGCCAACATCGCTCCCGCCGTGGGAGAGAAGCCCTGTAATTGCTGGTCATGGCAAAACACGGTTTGGTGTATGCTGCGCCATGCAGACTCCCAACATCCTTCAGAGTCTGGATGAACCAGTGGACCTGCTAAACCCACCTGCTGTAGACAGATGGCGGGGAGAAACAGCTTCCCCTCTTCCCTACAAATCTTATGAAGAACTCGTAATTCCTCTACATCCCCTTCCTGCGATACATACAAAATCGAATCAAACGGTTGCACGAGCTTCCGCCAAGAACTTTCCTCCTCATTCTTTAGTGTGACTTCCTTAACGGCTACCTCCGGATCCGTTTTACGGGCATGTACCACCAATTCCTCTATCCGAAGATGATTGGTCGGTACTGAGTCCGTTATCAGTACATGGAACTTAGGCAATCCAGATTCAATCAACGAAGAAATCAAAGAGACAATAAAAGGGCCAGAGCCGATCGCAAGCACCTTGGCTTGACGAAAGGTTTGAAAGCGGTACGCTCCAGAATCGGCTAAATTTTCCAAAAATTCAATTTGAGAAGCATACTTTTTAAGAATTTGATCCGCCAATTGATGCGGACGATCCTGGCTTATATCCCGAACAAACCCGTTTCGATACAGCGCTTCTGCAATTTCATACACCCGATCTCGGTATTGGTCCTGCAATCCGTCTGTCAAATTCCCCAAAGTGTACTCCCCATTGAACATCGGTATAAGCTTTTCAACCCACTGATCGATCGTACTGCCTTTCATTTGGAACGAACTTATATTATTTCGAAAATACACACCTAACCTGGATCAGGGAGAAAAAAAGTGTCTCTTTTCACTTTCAGACGCATTGAAGGGTTCAAATTCATCATTTTATTCCTCCTTATCTGTGAGCTGTCCTCAAATCGAATGGCATCATTTCCCACTATAATCTTATGTACCGTAATTTGTCTCTTATGTCTAATCTTATAGAGAAAAGCCCCTGTAACTCATATAGGGGCTCTTCTCATAGTCAACTACGTTTTCTATTCGAAAACTAGATTTATCGACCGCCACAACGACCGCCGCCGCGCATCTACCTCCACCACAATTACCACAATTACCACTACAACGATGGCAATTAGAGCAGTTAAAGCAGTTAGAGCAATGAAAGCAGTTAGAGCAACGAAAACAGTTAGAGCAGTTAAAGCAATTAAAGCAACTAAAACATCGGAAAAAAGATCCGAATTGTCGATCTTGATCTTGATCCACATAGTATTGGCTTTGGTCCCAAGGAATTGCCTCGTTCGCCTGAAAATCGTTGACATTCAACATTTGAAGTTCATTTTGGAAATTATTCATTTTCATACCTCCGTATTTAAATTAACAAGCTGTGACAGCAACCTAAAAAGGGAACAGAACGTACATCATCCGAAAAACAACTGTGCAACAGGTTATATGAGAAATGCCTTTGAATACTTTCTCCAACAAAATATGGACTTTTATTCGATATTGTTACTGATTCCAATGCCTATTTTTAATTGGCCTTTATAGAACTGTTCAAAATAGGTTCAGGATGATCAACTAAAAACAAGTAACAGGCACCATCCCATTTTCATGTCTTCCATTATTTTTCTTCATGGTTTTGCAAGAATCCCAACTTCGAATATTCTGTTTTCTGGTGTTAATATGAAAACCTCAGGATCATTCATACAAAATCAAGAAAATAAATAAAAAAAGAGTAACCTCTTAATTTTGGTTACTCTTAATTATTTTCTCAAGCTGTTTCATCTGTTCCTTGAGATCATCAATCTCTTTCACTTGTCCCTTGAGATCTTCAATCTCTTCCTGCATCTTATCCTTCTCTTGATCTGACTTAAAAGCATCTACTTGTGATTGAAAATCGGCAGGAACATCTATATTTAGTTGTATGATTGCTCCAATAGTCTGCAAAGCGTCTCCCACAGTAGACACTGCAGCGCCAATTATACCTAGGATTGTGCCAGTATTGTTAGGTGGCTTATATTCAAAATTACCTAAGGTTGAATTAGAGTTATTAGAGTTATTACTGTTAGTGTTGGTTGTTGTGGGAAGGATAGAAGTGGTTCTGTAAATCCTTTGATTCCCATTCATGAACTTCACCCCATAACGAAATCTTCAAATAAAACAGCAAGAGGGACCTATATCATCCATTTTATTCTTATTTCAGTCATCCCCGCCATTCGCAATATTACTGCTCATAATATCCACTGCTTTATTTTGTAACTGTTTTATGTTATGCCAAAAGGGCTTGAGTTGCATCAAACACTTTCGAATCTTATGTACTTTCAGTGTTTTCTTGAATAAACCCGCTTCATTTAAGTGTAATCCTTCACAACCTCGATTACATTATTTGTAAATATGTATTTACTTTCCTCAATAATGTGGCCCTAGAAAGGAAAAAGAGCGCTGATCCTTATTCAAGGATGACGCCCTTTTCTGGAATAACTAAAATCTCGTTATTAAATGATATTTGCATTTTATAGCCGTACTCTTTGTTTATTGCCCAGCTGAAAGTTCACTTTCTATAACCCACTTATGATTTTTTACCATTGGCCCTCCCGTTGTCGGAATGTAATCAATCATATAAACGGTTGTGTGTACTGCTGAATCAATGATTCCTTTTGCACCCATCATACCTTCCATATGGTTCGCTTCTAAAGTTACTTCTGTTCCCGGTTTTAAGGTGTTATTCCCAGCATTTTTAATTTCTTCTTGGATAACCCATTTATGATTTTTTACTACGGGTCCTCCGGTAGTCGGAGTGTAGGTCACAGCATATGCTGTCGTATCATAAGCGCCTACAATGGTTGCTTTAGCACCATACATCCCCTTCATGTGGTGAGCTTTAACAATTGCTTGACTACCAACTTTATAAGTTGGATTTTTTGCTTCTTTTAAACCTTTAGGGACTTCGGCAGAACCTGAGTGTATACGATCCGTATTCGTATTTATTTCGGAACTATTTTGGTTACTACTGCTCGTCCATGCAGATAACATCAACATTACTATTAGCATTAAAATCCCCGTTACAATTTTTTCCCTTTTCATAATGACCTCCTAAAATTTTGTTTTAACGGTAGTATATGTATATTTATATTGTTTCCTCAACCTCTCTAATTATTTATGATTTTTTAACGTTAATAAATCAGATTACATAAGCTTCACAAAATAGCTTCTTCTTTCATTAACTTGCCCCTCAATAGCTAAAGACAAAAAAATGGACTGCTTAAAAACAGTCCATAGTTGCTCTATTTTTGCACCTGATCGCTGAATACGGTTTATAACATATTGGTTATAAAAAAGAATGAATTAAAAATAGAACTGCAAAAGCAATACCAGACCGCAAATGCCACTTCCGATCCATCCTCTTATATCGAAATAGTCCTGATATAGGAACTGGAAGCAGGACTAACAAGGAAACCAATCCACTTATATTGGCAAAATCAAATTTGAAGCCATACATAAAGACAGCTACCGTATGTAAGATAATAAAAGCGATGGCAATAATCGCTGCTGGAGTATGCCATTTTCGGGCAAAGCGCAGCAAAGTGGACAACCATTGTTTTAACTTACCTTGACCTTTTAACATATGAAGTTTAATAACACGAAGAAGCACATAATAAGCAAGTACAAAAAATAAGGCCATTCTTGCATTGGAGCCAAAACTTTTAAATGTATGTTCGAACTGCCCGCTGTGCAGAGTGGTTATTGAAAGCTGCAACAGTCCCTTAAGTTCCCAAAGTATTATTAAAGCAGCGATAATCATCGCCACGATTACCCCTGTTCGTTCCTTTTTAGGAATCCATCCTTGTTTTTGAACCTTGATTTCTCGTGTATTCATTGATCTATTCTCCTAATATTTCTAAATTTTTAATAAAAAAACAACTTTTAGATTCCTAACTTGGTCATTGTCAACAACAACCTCATCTTCTACTAGAGTATCCGATAGATTAAATAAAATACTTCACCCTATCATTTTTGTCTACACTCTATTATCATCCAGACCGTTTAATGTATTTGGTGTATATCTATTTTCCTTAGTAATTGGAATATTTCCAGTAAAAGAATATTTAAGCCCAACCAGACTCCACCGAAAACATAGCCCGCGGCAATATCACTTGGAAGTTCGACTTCAAAGAACAATCGACTGATGGCAATAAGCATTAAAACCACTAATCCAGACACAGGAACAAGGGTGTGAATCCAAGCCTTTCTTATGAAGCGTACACATATAAATGTGGCAAAACCATAAATGACAAAATTCATGAACGATTGCTCACTTGGAAAATGATAGAAAAGTTGACCCTTAATCGAATGAGGATCAGTAGAGAAGGATTGAAAAATTCTTCTTAAACTTTCTTCAAAGAGTTCTCCACCTAAAATAACGATTGCAAATGAACATAATTCAATTAATTTATTTTGACCTTTCCATAAAATCCAAAGGAAGGTAAAGCCAAGAAGGATCAATTGGACTTGCCTTGAACCGAACCATGAGAATATTTGCATGGCTTCTGTCCAGTCCTTATGAAAAACTAAGGAAATCAATAAACCCACAATTGTATTAAAAGTGGTAAATTCATTTCCAAGAAAATCTTGTATCATTCCAATCATTAGAATCATAAGGCCCAACGTCAGGATGGAAGTCGCTGCTAATAGAAATCCAACTCGTCTTCTCGTTTGAAAAATGGTCAAAGTTAGCTGCAATAACTTAATAACGGTCTCTTTTATCTTCTCTTTATAATTTTTGTAGATGTAAATCGCCATTATAATGACAGCAGCTGCTAACCCACCTATAATGAGATATTTTTTAATGGAATTGTGAAATGTCTCCCAATGCGGACCTAATACTTTACCAAGTGTAATAAATATCGTCACCCACAGAAATGCTCCGGTATAGGCAAATAGAGCGTACGTTCGAAATCTCAGTCGGGTCGTTCCTGAAAAGTACCCCGTAATATGTCTAATCCCAGGGATAAAATAAGCAATCAGCAACAACTTATTCCCGTACTTACTAAACCAGAGGGATAGTTTTCCAAACCGTTCCGGACCTATATGAAAACGCGAGCCATATTTTTCAAAGAAGGGTTGTCCTAACTTATAGCCGATCCAATAAGAAATGGTCACTCCGATACAAGACCCAAAACCAGCTATTAAAATGCTTAGTATCCAATTCAAATGTCCTTGGAAAACAAGAAATCCCGTATAGCTCATCAGAATCTCACCGGGTAATGGCAAAGCGATCAATTCTAATAATAATGCTATAAATAGTACAATATATCCGTATTGATCGATATATGCTGTTATATTACCCAACGCTTATCATCCTTTATTATTCTTTTTTAGTTGTAAGCAAAGATGAAAGACAACCTTAAATCTGTTTACTAATAGGTAATAACAACTCTACCTCAGTTCCTATTCCTTCCTTACTATTTACTTTAATTTTCCCATTATGCTGGGTTATGATCCTTTTTGCTATGGACAAACCAAGACCCGTTTCACCGGTTTCTCGATTTCGTGCTTTATCCACCCTTGTCACTCATATACAATTATTTCCTTGTTCAATGAACCTGCACCAATTCGTTATCCCTTGCTTTCGGAAAAACGATTTCTTTCATACCGCTTTTCTTTATATCTCTGGAAAAACCAAATGGAACTTGCAAGCCAAAAGCCACTGGCAAAATACCCACCGATTATATCACTCGGATAGTGTACACCTAGATAAATCCGACTCGTACCAATCATAAGAATGAATATCGTGCTCATCATAAGGAGAACCGTTCGTCCCAAACGAGTAGGAATATGTCGCCATAATAGGAAAGCCAGGATTCCATAAACGGCAAATGCATTCATTGCATGTCCACTAGGAAAACTATATCCTCCTATTTCAATTAATCGATGTAGATCTGGTCGAGCTCGATGAAAGAATTGTTTTAAAATCTGATTGATCATCGGTGTTCCGAGAATAACAGTGCCAAATAATAGAAGCTCTATACGGTGTTTTAATACAAAATAGAGAAAAAGAAAAGCCATGATAGCGATCACTGCCACAACCGAAAACGACCCAATGTAGGTAAAGAACTTCATGATAGAGGTTAAGGTTGGCGACTCGAAACCTTGTATAAATGAAATCACGGTTTGATCAAATTGAATGATTTTTTGACCACTCATTAAAACCGCTATACAACTAAATCCGATCAGTGAAACCAAACTTATAAGAAAAGCCCTGAACAAATGCCCTGTTAATTTCATGCTGTGACTCCCAACTATTATTTTTGAAACGAAGCTATTTCTAGTATTAAATTCATCAACCATTTTGATTCTTAATAAGAATAAATCAAAATAATAAATAACACCTTAACCAATTATTAAAAAAAGATTAATTAAAAGAAGATCATTGGAATAAAGGACTTCTCTCACCTTGGTTTCTCTTTGTCATTTCTTATACCCACAAAAAAACATGGATCCATACGAATCCATGTAAGAGGTATTGAATTATACAAAATATATTATTCGGTTAATGAATAGAGATATTTACCCTTTAAATCGATACCCAGCTCCCCATATCGTCTCAATATATTGAGGGCGAGAAGAGTCTGTCTCTATTTTTTCCCTGATTTTTCTAATATGGACCGTAACGGTTGAAATATCTCCAAAAGAATCTATTCCCCATAGCCGTTCAAATAATTGTTCTTTGCTGAATACATGATCAGGATTCATAGCTAAAAACAGTAGTATATCAAATTCCTTTGTAGTAAAAACCACTTCACGATCATTGACATAGACCCTTCTTGACTCTTTATCCATACGTAGTCCCCGAATCGAAATTGTATCTTTTTGAGGTTCCCTAGAAATTAACCTTTCATATCGTGAAATATGTGCTTTAACCCTTGCTACCAATTCACTTGGGCTAAATGGCTTTACTATATAGTCATCCGCACCTAAACCGAGACCTCGAATCTTATCGATATCTTCTTTTTTTGCCGAAACCATAATGATCGGTATATCTTTTTCTACTCTAATCGTCTTACATATTTGAAACCCATCCACTTCAGGAAGCATTAAATCAAGTAAAACTAAATCTACTTGACCATGTAATGCTTTATGTAGACCCTCCTTCCCTGTACAAGCAATGTCCACTTCGAAGCCGTCTATTTCTAAATAATCTCGTTGTAACTCAGCAATACTAATATCATCTTCAATAATTAATATTTTTTTCATCATTTTCATTTGCCCTCTTTAACGTAATAAAAATCGATATACCCGCTCCATTGTTGTTCTCTGCCCAAATGGATCCGTTATGTTCTTCAATGATTCTTTTGGCAATGGATAACCCTAGTCCGCTCCCGCCTTTTTTGGTTCCCCGTGCCAAATCTGCACGATAAAACTGATCAAAGATATAAGGAATACTTTTTTCATTTACCCCAGGACCGTTATCTTCTAATTTGAACAGAATATATGAATCCATTGCAGAAAGATGAAAATGGAGTTTCTTTTCCTCTTTATCATTATATTTTAAAGAGTTATCTGTAATGTTTGTGATCACACGTTTAAGCTGCTCACGGTCTCCCAACACTTCATATGTCTCATTTTTATCAATATCCAGACTCACTTCAACATTCATTCCCTCTACATCAAATCGGAGTTCTTCTACAAAGTCAGTTATGTATTGATCCAATTTGATACGTTCAAAATGAAAAGGAAGTCTTTGTAAATCTAATTTAGAAAATAAGAATAGCTGGTCAATCATTCGATCTAAATCTCTTGCCTTCGTATAAATGGTTTGAATATATCGTTCCATTTTTTTCGGACTATTGGCGACACCATCACGGATTCCTTCTACATATCCAATAATACTGGTAATAGGTGTTTTTAAATCATGAGAAATATTCGCTAGTAATTCTTTACGATTATTTTCATAGTCTACCTGTAAATCGATCGATTCTTTTAATCTTATTCTCATCTCCTCAAACCCTTGTGCCAACTGACCTAATTCATCCTTTGATTCTGGTTTAATCACTACATTAAGATTCCCTTCCTTCATCATACTGGCTGCCTTTTGTAGTTTTCTTATTGGCCTAATGATACTCCTAGACACAAAATAGGTAAGCAAACTATTGGTTACGACCAAAATGACAATTAACAAGATAACGATAATAGGAAAAAATGAACGAACTACTTTAGCAAAACCGCTGGCATCCTGAATAAAAAACAAAGTACCCTCCGAATAATCTGGGAAGAAAAAATCAAGTTGCTTGATTGACACAAATTGATTATTAGCAATCCGTTCAACTGGATCAACTCCTCTATTTGTACCAAACGGCTGCAAATCCCCACTAGTCAAATTTTTAAGTGAGGAAGGTACGTAAATCAGTTTATTTTCCTTTCTAACGACCAGTCTATAACCGAATGGACTCAGCTTTTTATTTGTCTCATGTAAAAATGACTGATCCAAAAATCGCTCAGGCTCTACTTTAGTCTGACGATAATAATCGATAATTAATTGTTCTTTTTGGGAAATAGCTACGTTTTCTTCAGGGGGCAAATATAGATCCTGTATTTCTTTTATATCCCCTCTAAATAGTAGAACAACAAGAATAGCAACAATCAGAGTGAAAAATATGGGAATAATAATCATGGCAATGTACGAAAGTAATAATTTTAGACGAATCGACACCTATTTCACAGCCTTCTAATTTAACATTCTTTTTTTAATCTATTAGGTCCTAGTATAAAAGAACACCATAATAATCAACACATAAAGTATAATCTTTTTCCTTCATCCAAATACTTATGTTAGAGAATCAGTATACCTTCATAAACTAAATATTTTATTAATCGAGTCTTAAATATTTCTTAAATCCATGCATCATTTCAATTTAAGAAATATTTAAGAAAATTTTCATAGAAAATTTAGAACAAAATATTACAATCCAACTAGATCTAAAAGATTCTTTCACAGACTTTCAAATAATATAACAAATTGGAGATGAAATTATGACAAAAGACACTCCCACTGAAAACAAATCGCTGGGTAGGGTAATGTTAAACAAGGTTCCACAAATAACCATTTTTTTCTGGATTATTAAAATTTTATGTACAACTGTCGGTGAAACATTTGCTGATTTCCTAAATTTCAACCTTGGATTTGGTTTAACTCTCACTACCGTAATTATGGGAATAGCGTTTTGCATTGTATTGTATCTTCAATTCAGAGCAACTAAATATGTTCCAGGCATTTATTGGCTAACGGTTGTTCTTATAAGTGTATTTGGAACGTTGGTAACTGATAATTTAACAGACGCAATGGGAGTGCCGCTAGAGGTAAGTACAGTAGTTTTCTCCGTACTATTAGGATTAACTTTTCTCTTTTGGTATCTTAGTGAAAAAACACTCTCTGTACACTCCATTCATACAAGAAAAAGAGAAGCTTTCTATTGGCTTACCATTCTTTTCACATTTGCACTTGGAACAGCAGTCGGAGATTTATATTCCGAACAACTCGGTCTTGGTTATCTTAACACAGGAATAATAGTCGTTATTATCATAGCTTGTGTATTTTTAGCATATAAATTTTTGAAACTTGATGGGATATTAGCGTTTTGGATTGCGTATATTCTTACTCGTCCACTCGGAGCTTCATTAGGAGATTACCTATCTCAGCCAAAAGTGAATGGTGGGTTAGGTTTAGGGACAACATGGACTAGTGTCATTTTTCTTCTAGCTATTTTAGCGATTATCATTTTTCTTACTGCTACAAAAATGGATACAACGGCAAAAAGTGCAACAGCAGACACAAACCAAACAAATGAAAGCAAGAAAAGTGTTTTGACACAAACCATTGCGGTACTATGTATTTTCCTAATTGTTGGTATAGGGGGTTATGTTTGGAGAAGTAATAATATAGCATCGCAAACCGACTCTTCACAAACTACATTAGCTGGACAATTAACAGATTTTGTGAACATTGAAAATGATATGCTAAAAGATGTAAACTCCAATAACTTTACTTCAGCTAAAAAAAGTGCTGACAATTTAGAACATCAATGGGACACAGCAGAACCTAAGCTGAGAAGCATAGATGGCACAACATGGACCAAAATTGATGGAACGATTGACAGTGTATTAGCAGCAGTTCGTTCATCAAACCCTGATGCGAGCAAGTGCAAGGCTGCACTTAACAATTCGCTTAGTGTCATAAACGAAGCAAATAAATAATTAATCAAAACAAGGGGACGGTTCTGCGTCTCCAAACACACGAATGTCCGTCCCCTTGTCGCTATCTCATAACGCGCTAAGCCGTAGTTCATAAAAATATTGCACAATTGGATGCTTTAACTTCATCTTCTCAGTCATGTTTAAAATTCGTTTTTTTCCAACCCGTCTGTCCACCAAAGCTAGAATATTCAATAGGATATCATTGCTCTCTAGGCATGCCTCTATAGAAGTGGATAAAAACTTATTAGCTACAACGATAAAATTTGATTTACTTAATGATGACTGTGCTGACAAAAGCTCCTTTGCATATACTGATAATTTTCTACTCCTTGCAATTACTTGGAGACGATCCTCTGGAACGATCCCCCTGCTTTCTTTTCTTACCGCTTCAATTTCCTCATGGTTGATAGGAATTTGGATATCTGAATCATTCTTAATTTCTTGCTCCGTTTGATACCATTTGATTGAGGTAGAACTATCACTCATATTGAATACATTCTTTTTATCTACCGCAATATAACAAAGTCCTGCTTTATCAGGTAAATAACGGTAGCTAGTTGCACGGTATTCAACCCTTCCATATAATGCAGGACAGAGAAAACTCTCCAGATTTTGCTTCAATTTGCTCCAGGACATATAATTCTCCTTAATTTTTATATGATAAATATTTATTGAGGCAGTCGTTCTATTATCCATAATACAATAACCAACACATCGATCATACTAAATGAATGTTCCCGCCACTTAATTTTCTAGCGAAAATTTGAAGTGGGAGTCCTCTTGGCAACTATGATAGAAAATACGCAAGAGACGTAAAAATGACTTCGTCAGCAATTTTACTAAAGCCTCTTTATCTTAATAAAAAACCTTTAATTGATACAAATACTGAAAATAAAAAAACACCAACAAGTAACAAACCCATTATTTTTCGTTCTTTTTGAAATTCTTCAATACCCATTACCAACATTGTTAGACCTAAGAGAAATATCATAATATGGTTAAACTCAAAATTTTCTGTAATCAGTCCATAAACAGCAAGTAAAAAAGTTGCTATTGATAGAACATATCGTAAAATTTTCAACAAAATACCCCCTTCATCTTCTTCGATAATCCTGTCCTATTGCTTAATACCCATTATTTCAAGGTAAAGTGATTAATTCAATACCTCGATAAATTAAATGAGACGCTATCCTTATTCTGGATAAGCGCCTATTTGTTTAAGTGAAGGTTTTCACAACCTCAACCCAAAGTCTCCCAGTGCGAATAAAAGAATAATAGACAGGGGACGGTTCTCGCGTTTGGTTACGCAAGAACCGTCCCCTTGTCACTTATTAACGAAATTCACTAAATCGAGATCCGCTTTCATCTATTTCTTCTAATAGACGAAACTCTTCTTCAGAAATCGGATCAAACGTATGGAACTCTTCATGTTTCTCAACAGGGAATCCTGTTTTCTCCACAATTTCCTCAAAGGAACTATAAGGAAAGACCGTATATAACCGTAATTTTCCGTCTTCACTTGTCATTTTAAAAATACCTAGTGGTGTGATGACATATTCTGTATTTCCTGCGGCTGTAATGACATCCAAGTCTTGGACAAGGGACCGCTGATCATGATTTGTTTTCCAAAGGATTCCTTTCTTGACCGTTGGGAGAAGGGCAGCACTTCCAGCTCCTCCAGGTAAACGTACTTTCGGTTTATCGAAAGATCCGATTGCACTTAAGTTTAAGCGTCCAAATTGATCAATTTGGGCTCCACTTAAAAAGGCAACATCGAGAGCTCCGCGGGCGCTTAAATCAAAAATATCGGACAACAAAAATTCCGTAAGGGCACCTTCTCTTAAAGAAGCTCCTGCTGTCGAATGATGGGAAAAGTGACTGGGAACAGCGTCAACGACTCCAGCGATACTCAAATAAACGGCATTCTTTGCATGAAGTTTTTTTGCAAGTTGAATGGCAACCGCTGGCATAGGAGAAGCAACACCATGGAAAACACGCTCTCCATCCTGAATAATTCTTGCCATCGAAATCGTTATATAATCTGCAGGATGTGTGGTTAAAACGTTAGACATTTGGAACAGCCACCTTTCCTTCTAAAAAATGTGCTGGATTTTCTAGATAACTATGTATCTCTTTTTCATCAATGGAATAATGTGGTGCACAACTTCCAGGTGCAGCGCCATTTTCTGCTACTACTACACTTTCAACTAGAAATCCTTGTATTTGAGGTTTAACTGTCCAATCTGATGATGAGATGATTTTTTCGGTTGTAATGATGACACGTTTCGCTGCTTTTACCATCAATAAATCTTCAAAAACAGATTCTTCGATATAAGCATTCCCTTGTTCATCCGCAAGGTTGGTATGAATGATGGCAACATCTGGGTTTAAGGCTGGTACGACAGCGGTTTCCTTTCCTGTAAACGGGCAAGTTACTTTTTTCACTTGACCTGTCAATTCTGGGAGACTACTACCTTCAAATCCGTTAATGGGCTGAAAGGGTACACCGTAAATACTTGCTCGAAGGCCTGCGATCACACTTGCACAAGCATGCTCGTGAACGGTAATTTCTCCATTTTGGACACCTTTTCGATAGTTTGGCGCAAGACCAAGCATTTCAAAACCGATATAACCTGCATACACGGAGCGAAGGGATTTTGCTAAAGCAAGTAAATCCACATCTAATGCTCCAGCCGTTTTTATTAAAGAAAGATCTTTTTTCTCCTGGCGAATTAATTCGTAAACAAAGGCAATGGGTGAGCGATGCAAGGCATTTCCACCAAGGGCAAGTAAGGAACCATTTTGGATCGTTTGTACCGCTTCCTGAATGGACGTTTGTTTTGTCATATTTATTCTTCCTTTCTCTATCGTTTATTTTTTAAGAAGAACTCATTCGTATCTTTTATTCAAAAAGAAAAGGCCCTTTGCTGACTTTTACCTAGCCAAAGTTCCTTTCTAACAGCTCTTTGGTTCTCTAAGAAAGAACAATCCCGTCCGGATCTAACGCATGAAGTGTTTGTAATTCTTCCTCGGTAGGCGGTTTAACGTAGCTCCAATGATCACTGATTTCAATAGGAAAACTACTAAGTTCCTGTACGTCTTCTAATGTATTCCCCTCAAATAATTGAAGAAGGGTCATTTTCTTTGTTTCTTGATCAAATCCGTATACTCCAATTTGGGTGATGACACGATAGGGTCCAGTATTTCTTGGCAGACCGACTTTTTCTCGTTCACCAGGGCCGGTTAAATAGCCAGGGCTTGTTAGAAAGTCTAGTTTTTCAACAAATTTTCTTTTGTCCTGTCTCATCAGGATAATGTTTTTCTCACAAAAAGAGGCAATGTCTGCACCTCCACCAGAACCTGGTAATCTCAATTTTGGTTGTTCCCAATCACCAATAATCGTTGTATTTAGATTTCCATATTGATCAATTTGAGCCCCGCCTAGAAAACCGTATTCAATCCAACCTGCTTGCGCTAGACTCATCACATAGTCCATCGATCCTACGATTACCCCATTTTCATACGTTAACGATTCACTCACTTGAATAGGCAATCGTCCGGTTGGTTTTCCACCGACACCGCCACCTTCAAAGACGAGTAGTAAATCAGGTGCGTGTGTGTTTTGAGCAAGTACGGAAGCTAGTAATGGCATTCCTGTTCCTACATAGATTCCTGCATCTTTTGGTAATAAGCGAGATGCGGCAATAATCATTTTTTCTGTTTCAGTAGCCATGATTATCCTCTCCTTCTAGCAACTTTTGGATAGTCTGCAAGTTTGTTTTCAATTTTTTCTAACGGATGAAGGGTACGTACTCCACCAATTTTTTCTAAGTAATCATAAAAGTCATTGCTAGAATAAACGTATTTTTCTAAATAGGATTTTACAGTTTCTTCCTTGGTGGATGCATCTAACCATTCTTGCCAATGAACCTCATCAAAGGAATAAAGGCCAGATACTTGGTTTGGATGAGCCCCGTAAGGAACTTCCACAACCGCATCTACCGTAAAATAAGGAATTTTCGTTAGTGCTGGATCTTTTTCAATCACTTCATCATGAACGATTTTTTCTGCCGTAATGATCACAAACTTCGCTGCATGGGCAATTTCCACATCACTTGCAATATTGCCGTCAATTTGACAATTTCCATAACGATCGGCCCGATGTACATGAATGATCGCAACATCTGGATAGCAAGCTGGTAATAATTCAATTGGTTCATTTGTAAATGGGTCAATGATCGTTTTTGATCCACTGTATGCTAATGTGTCCGTTCCAAGTGAAGTTCGGGTTGGAAAGAAAGGCAGTCCCTTTGCTGCAGCCATAAATCTCCATTGGAATGCTGCATTCGTTGTTTCGGATAATACTTTTAGCCGCCCTGACTCTACCGCTCTTCTTGCTGGTAAAAATAATCCGCGAACTTCATCGGCAAAGCCATAGGCTACTTCTGCTTTCGTAATATTTCCTGCCGCAGCCAATAATTGCCAGTCAAACTGAGACCCGTTTGCTCCAATCGTTAAATCACCAATTCCTTGTCGGATGATTTCATGAACGGCTGCAGTTGGGGTTCTTGTAGAGCCCATTCCACCAAAAACAATATAATCTTCTTGCTTTACTCCTCTTGCAATGGCTTCTTTTAAAGTGGTTGTTTTATCCTTTTTTGCCATCGATTTATGATTTTTACGAAATTCTCTCATTTTGTCAGGATGTTCCCAGCCATATAAAAAGCTTGTTTCTGTTGTCACGCTCATTTTACAATTCCTCCTATGGGATTATTTTTTGTTCACTGCCTTTGCTACTCGGTCTCCGAAGAATTGAATCAGTTGAACGAGAATAATTAAAATGATCACGGTAATCAACATCACGTCGTTTTGGAAACGGTAATATCCGAAACGAATCGCAAGGTCGCCAATGCCGCCCCCACCGACAATCCCAGCCATGGCGGAATAACTTAATAAGCTAATGATGGTAACGGTAAGACCAGAAATCATTCCTGGTTTTGCTTCCGGTAATAGGACATCCTTAATAATTAACCATGGTGATGCACCACAAGATTCAGCCGCTTCAATAACGCCACGATCAATTTCCCGTAGAGATGTTTCTACCAGCCGTGCGTAAAAAGGGATGGCAGCGAATGTTAGCGAAACACTCGCAGCAGTAGGACCCATCGATGTTCCAAGAAGCAGCTTTGTTAATGGAATAAGAACAACCAACAATATGATGAAAGGAATGGAACGAATAATATTAACCACTGTTCCCGCAACCTGCTGTAACAGGCGATTTTCATGGAACATGCCTTCACTCGTTACGAAAAGGGCAATACCAAGCGGGATCCCGATAATAATGGCGAATAAAACAGCAACCGACATCATCCAGGATGTTTCCAAAAGTGCTTTTCCAAACTCGTTTAATAAATCAGGCGACATTTACTAACACCTCCAATTGTTTTGTCCGATTGGCGATAAATTCAATTGCTGCATCGATTTCCGATTTATCGCCAATTACTTCGATGATGAGAATTCCTAATGGTTGATCATTTATATACGTAATTTGACCATGAAGAATGTTAATGGTAATGGTAAAGGCGGATAATGCTTCGGAAATAATCGGATCTTCCGCCGAGTCTCCTTTAAAGGTAATTTTAGCAATCGTTCCTTTCCGACTTTCCATTAGTCTGTCAGGTAAGGTTAAGGAATGTACCGAATTCACAAATTGCTTTGTTAACTGGTGTTTCGGTGCAGAGAATAGATCATAGACCTTCCCAATTTCAACGATCTCTCCAGCTTCCATGACCGCAACACGATCACAAATTTTTTGTACGACTTCCATTTCATGGGTGATGAGAACAATGGTAATCCCCAATGTTTCATTTATCTTCTTTAATAGTTTTAAAATGGAGTCTGTTGTTGTCGGATCTAATGCTGAAGTGGCTTCGTCACAAAGTAATACCTTTGGATCGTTCGCTAGTGCCCGAGCGATCCCGACACGTTGTTTTTGACCCCCAGATAATTGTGATGGATAATTGTCTGCTTTATCTTCAAGACCAACCATTTTCAAAAGTTCTGGCACACGTTCTTTCATTTCTTCCTTCGATTTACCAGCTGCTTTTAAAGAAAAAGCCACATTCTCGTAAACTGTTTTTGCACTGATTAAGTGAAAGTGCTGAAAAATCATCCCGATTTCTTGTCGTTTTTTTCGAACTTCTTTATCCGATAATGTGGTGATATCTTCTCCATCGACGAAAATGTTTCCCTCGGTCGGCTTTTCTAGTAGATTGAGACAACGTAACAACGTACTTTTCCCTGCGCCACTATATCCGATAATCCCGAAGATTTCTCCCTTTTCAATGATCAAGTTAATATCTTGGATGGCAGTGATGTTGTTATACGCTTTGGTAAGTTGTTGAACCTCAATCATTATTTTCCTTCCTCCAATTCGATTTGATATGGAGGTTTTACATAGCCTTTGGAATTTTTATTTGTATACTCCAAAAATTCCTCAGATTTATACGCTGCTTCTAAATCCTTTAAAAAGGCACTATTTTCATCTTTTTTCTGAACGGCTAAATAAATGAGAAAATCCTCTGACGTTTTCTCAACATCGACTGCTTCTTCGAGTTTTAAACCGGAAGCAAGGGCGTAGTTTCCATTTACAAAGGCAAAGTCAGTATCACTTAACGATCTCGGTGTTTGCGCAGGTTCTATTGGTTTCACTTTTAAGTCATACTTATTTTCCTTAATGTCTCTTTCTGAAGCGGTGATTGGATCAACACTTTTATCAACTGTAATCCATCCGTAACTTTCTAACATATGAAGCGATCTAGCTAAGTTTACAGGGTCATTTGGTAATGTGATGGTCATCCCTTTTTCAATATCATCCAAAGATTTGTGTTTTTCCGAATATAGTGCGATGGGTGCTGTAGGTACCGCGAATGCTGGAACTAAATCCATCCCTTGTTCTTCATTGAAATTGAATAAATAATTTCTATTTTGATAAAGGTTAGCATCAATTGATCCTTCATTTAGTGCGTTGTTCGGTTGGACATAGTCATTAAATTCAACAATTTCAACACTGTAGCCCTTTTTTTCTAAAATCGGGATAATTCCTTCTCTTAATTGATCACTATATGGACCAGCCGTTGCTCCAATCTTAATTGCCTTTTCACTATTTGTTGCTTTAGAACCACATGCTGCAAGGACAAATAAAATACTAAATAATACAAAATAACTAACGATTTTTTTCATGGTTGTTCCTCCTAATGTTTTTTATGTACCGATTGAATGTCAGTGGGAATAGCAAAGTTTCTAGTTTATCATTCTTCTATTGATAGTCTACTAGAATGAAAATCTCTGTTTTTCGAATAGGTGATTTGTACGATTCTTCCGTTAGGAATAGTCACGTAAGGTTCCCCAAAAGACAAATTTTCAAGCTGCTTTTTTTCTCTTTCTATTGTTTCTTAAATCTTTCAACTCCTTATATAAAATAAAAAGTGCGACCTTTTTATAAAGAGGTCGCACTACCATAAACATTAGTCAAACCTCTTATATTTCAGATAAAAACTGCTGGATTTGGCACCTTTTGTTTTTCAACAATGGTTGCCGAGGCTTCATAGGGCCAGTCCCTCCGCCTCTCTTTATAAGAGAAGTATTTAGTTTTTGAATATATTAGTATTCTAACCAGAATAGTTGGTTTTGTCAACGCAAATCTTTTAATTCTTTTAAATTGACTGAACTTATTTTTTTTTAGCTAATCTAATATAAAACAAGGGGAAATTACAAAGGGAATTACACAGGGGACGGTTCTTGCGTTTCCAAACACAAGAACCATACCTTTGTCATATAGAACAAAAAACACTTGACCCACAATAACGTTTTCCATAAACGTCTTGCGGTCAAGTGCTAAATATTTATTGGACCTCTGGATCAGGATAGTCAAAACCCTTCGTATCCACTTTTACCGTTTTCATTTTTTGATCTTTCAATGGTTTATCCGCACTGTCTCGTTCAGCTGACACGATTTCATCAACGATTTCCATTCCCTCGATTACGTTACCAAATGCAGCATATTTTCCATCAAGTTGTGAAGATTCCTTTACCATAATGAAAAATTGTGATCCAGCGGAATTCGGGTCATTCGTTCGTGCCATGGAAATGACACCGCGTTTGTGTTTCAGGTTATTTTCAAATCCGTTTTCGCTAAATTCGCCTTCAATTGAATATCCAGGTCCACCTAAGCCATTTCCCGCAGGATCTCCCCCTTGAATCATAAAGTCAGGGATAACCCGATGGAAAATGAGTCCATCATAAAAACCGTCTTGCACTAAAGAAATAAAATTGGCTACCGTATTTGGAGCCACAGTTGGGTCCAATTCAAGAACGATTTTTTCATCATTTTCCATGGTTATGGTTACGATTGGATTTTCTGTAACGGATGCTGAGTAGTCTGTTTTTTCACCATCTTGCTTTGCATCATTTTCACTCTTCTGTCCATTTTCAGCTTGTGTTCCACAGCTTGTCAAAATAATCGCTGCAACGATTGTAGCAAAAATCATATAAAATCCTTTATAACGCGAGAACATATTTTCTTTCAACCTCCCTGTTCGTAAAATCATTCATGTACTTATAATAGCATTTCGTGCACTTTCTATTGTACCATTCGTTCATGATGCTTAACCCCTCACTTTGAGCATATTGAAACAAGGGGACGGTTCTTGTGTTTCCAAACACAAGAACCGTCCCCTTGTCACTACCCTTGTCACTAAAGTTCCAATCCGGTAATACGCTCTGGATTTGTATAGATATTTAACGTTTTGTTTCGGATAAAGCCAACCGTCGTAATACCAAGTTCTTCTGCTAAGCGTAAAGACAGTTCAGTTGGGGCAGATTTTGATAGAACAATCCCGCATTTAATTTTTGCCACTTTTATTAAGATCTCTGAAGAAATACGTCCACTAAATACGATCACTTTATCCTCTATTGAAATCGAATTCCTAAGGCAGTAGCCATATATTTTATCCAATGCGTTATGTCGGCCAATATCCGTTCTTGCGACAACCATTCCATTCTTATCACATAACGCTGCATTATGAACGCCACCCGTATCTTGAAAAATGGTAGAAGATTTCTGCATCGTTTCCATAAGACGGAAGCAATCCTCGATTGATAGCACCGCATTTTTCGTTTCAATCGGCTTCACCGTTCTTGCATCATTGTAAAAATAAAAACTCTGACGGCTTTTTCCACAGCACGATGTTACATACCGCTTGGAGTGGAATTTTTCATTCAATTTATTAATTCTGTGTGTCTTAACAATCGCTTTTCCTGTTAATTCAATCACTTGAAGTTCCTTAATATCCTCAAAGCGACTAATAATCCCCTCTGACGCCAAAAATCCGACTACGAGATCCTCCATATGTTCTGGACTACATACAAGGGTTGCGAATTCCTGGTCATTTAAAATAATCGTAATCGGATACTCTGTCACGATTAAATCATCTACAAGATGAACCGTACCGTTTTCGTAACGTAACACTTGATTCTTCACAAGAATTTGCTGACCCATTTTCCCCTACTCCCCTTGTTCTCTTATTTTGCTGTTAAATCAACGGATGGATCGAAGACAAAAACCGTCATCGCAATATCCTGTTCAATATTAATATCTGAAAATAGTCGCACCACTCTTGCTCCAATTAAGGCCTCAAACTTATCAATGACCTCTTGCTTCTTATAGATTTCCTTTACCATTTTTGTCCGAGCCTCATGGACCATGTTTTGACCTTGTTCCGAACTAATCATAAACTTTTCAACATTGGTTAAGTTCCCTTTCATTTCACTAATCGCCCAGTTTCCCACAAAGCGCGTACTAATTTCCTTTGGTCCATTTCCAACATATTCTTTTCTAATTTCCCGAACAAGCATACTAAATTGATGTTCTAAATTTTTTCCCATCGTGTAACTACCCCTTGTTGTATTACTTTAGTTTTGATTATAGCCTGTTTTCGAAAGGATTGTTGCTTGTCGATCCGCTTTAAGATTAAATAATTCTAAATAAGCCTATTTATTCGGACTCGATACGTTTCTAACTTTCCCGACCTGTCTGAATGAACCTCTCATTCGGACTCGACACGCATCTAACTTGCTCAACCTGTCTAAATGAGCCTCTTATTCGGACTCGACACGTTTCTAACTTGCCCAACCTGTCTGAATGAGCCTCTTATTCGGACTCGACACGTTTCTAACTTGCCCAATCTGTCTGAATAGATTTCTAGAGGGTACAAATGATCTTAAAGAACAACAAAGTTTACGAAAAGAGCCTGATTATAAAAGGGAAATCCATTCGTTCTCCAAAGTACGAATGGAATTTCACTCTTTCATCTATTAATCTTTTAACTCTTCACCGATCCCTTTTAGTAGATTCAAACCAAATGTAATGGCTCGGTTCATATCCGGATCCTTCAATGCCTTCATCATGTCGATTATTCCAGTTTGAGAATTAGATTGAAGTCCTTGTTCTGCTTTCTCTAAGCCTTTTGCCACACTTTCCATTAGCTTCTTTGTCATTTCAGGATCCATTTGCGTTAATACGCCGCCTGCTGCCATTGCATTGTTAATCATATTGGTAACGGGCTCGCGTGTCATTTGTCCAACCGCAATTTTAGCGACTTCTTCTTTTGTTTTAACAAGACTGTTGATGGCCTCTAATATCCCACTATTGTGTAATTCCTGCAATAAATCAAGTGTCTCAACTAACGAATCTTTATTTTGCGCAACCTCAGTTAGCAGGTTTTCCAAAGATTGTTCCTTTTTTTGTTCTTCTGTCAGTTCGGTTCTTTTAATGATATGAATTGGCTTCGCCATTACGCATTCCTCCTGTCATATACACCAGGTTGTACATGCTCATTTACATTTGAAATAGGCTCATAGTCTCCACGTTCCCATTTTCGATAAATTTCAAGCCCCATTTGCGGTGTACGTGTCGCATAACGGTGATTGAATTTTGGAAGAGGATTTTCTCCCTCTACCTCTAGAACCTCCATGCGTACCTTCGCTTGTTTATAGGCAGGTGTATTCGTCACAACATCGAAGCTGCCGCCTGTCAGTAAGTTTACAGCACTCTCATGGCTTGCGGAGTGCATGGGTACATACACGGTTTTGCCTTTCACACGGTCTGTTACGAGAACGGGAACCTTAATTCTTCCGTATGGCGATACGAGACGGACAAGTGATCCATCTTTCACACCACGCTCTTCTGCAAGCTCTGGAGATACTTCAACAAATACTTTCGGGAACTTATATTGAAGTCCTTCTGATTTATGGGTTAAGTTCCCTTCATGGAAGTGCTCAAGCAAACGACCATTATCAAGTGACAGGTCGAACTCTTCTGGGAACTCCACTGGTGGCACATAATCGAACAATCCGAAACGAGCTTTTTTATCAGGGAAGTTAAAGCCATCCAAGAATAACACTGGTGTGTCCGTTCCATCTTGAGATCCCCAACAGAAGCTATTCCAGCCTTCTAGGACATCATAGTTACACTGTGAGAAGAACGGTGTTAAGCTTGCCATTTCAGCAAAAATTTCACTTGGGCCTGCATAATTCCAGTTGAAGCCCATGCGGTTCGCAACCTGCTGAAGAATCCACCAGTCTTGCTTGCTATCGCCTGTTTCATTTAGAGCCTGGTATAAACGTTGAACACGACGCTCTGTATTTGTAAAGGTTCCTTCTTTTTCTAGAGAAGGGACTCCTGGTAAAATCACATCTGCAAATTGGGCTGTTGTTGAAAAGAAGATCTCTTGAACAACAAGGAAATCTAACTTTGCAAGCATCTCTTGTGTATGGTTAGAATCCGCATCCACCCAGGCCATATCCTCGCCAACAATATACATGCCTTTTAAATGGCCTTTATCAATTTGTTCAAGCATTTGAATATTATCTAGACCTGGTATAGCAGGCAGTGTGACACCCCAAGCCTTCTCAAACTTGGCACGAATTTCGTCGTTCGCTACTGGCTGATAACCTGGGAAAATATTAGGCATTGTTCCCATATCACTCGCACCTTGTACATTGTTATGTCCACGAAGCGGGAAAGCACCTGCATTCTTACGCACCATATTACCTGTCGCAAGGAGAAGGTTTGCGATCGCCGCCGAGGTATGAGATCCAGCAATATTTTGTGTGACTCCCATACCCCAACAAATAGCCGTTCCATCCGCATCACGAATCATTTCTGCCATTTGGATTAAGATCTCTTTCGAAATACCCGTAATCTTCTCTGCTTCTTCTAGTGTATACGGATCCATCATGTTTAAGAATTCATCATAGTGGTTCACATGTTTTTGAATAAAGTTTTGATCATGCCAACCTTGATCCATCATGTATTTCGTAACAGCAGATAACCATACATAGTCCGTACCTTGCTTCGGACGAACAAATAAATCGGCACGGTCGGCCATTTCATGTCTACGTACATCGACTGTAATTAATTTTTGTCCATGTAGTTTTTGCGCACGCTTGATGCGTGAAGCAAATACAGGGTGTCCTTCTGCCGGAGCACAGCCAACAAGAATCACAAGACCTGCACCCGCGATGTCTTTAAGCGTCCCAGAGTCTCCTCCAATTCCACCTGTTTGCTGCAAGCCCCAAGAAGCAGGAGATTGGCAATAACGAGAACAGTTGTCTACATTGTTTGTTTCAAATACTTGACGAGAAAGCTTTTGAACTAAGTAGTTTTCTTCATTTGTTATTTTCGAAGAAGAGATGAATCCTAATGAATCGCTTCCATATGTGTCTTTAATGTTTCCTAATTTCTCTGCAACAAGATTTAATGCTTCATCCCAAGTAGCTTCAACAAACACATCACCTTTACGAATTAATGGTGTTGTAATTCGTTCCTGCGAATTGATGAAATCCCAGCCGAATTTCCCTTTCACACATGTAGATACACTGTTTACAGGTGCATTTTCAGATGGCTCAATTTTTAAGATTTCATGATCTTTTGTCCAAACCTCGAATGTACAGCCGACACCACAGAATGTACAAACTGTTTTTGTCTTTTTGATACGTGTATCACGCATAGCTGCCTCAGCTTCTGAAACCGCTAAAATCGTTTGATAATCAGGTTCTACCGCTTTCACAAGATCAATCATTGGTGTAAGTAGATCATCACTCATAGACGTCATAAACCCAGCTTCACCAAGCATTGATTTTTCCATTAACGCATTACATGGACAAACGGTCACACATTGCCCACATGAAACACAGGAGGATTCATTAATACTTTTCCCACCGTCCCATAATACACGAGGCTGCTCGCTTTCCCAGTTAATGGTTAATGTTTCGTTCACTTGCAAGTCTTGACAGGTTTCAACACAGCGGCCGCACAAGATACATTGATCGGCATCGTAGCGATAAAATGGATTTGTTAGATCCACTTCATACCCTTTCGAACGATGTGGACGTGTTTGATGTTCGACTCCCATCAACTCAACTGTATTATGGACACGGCAATTACCGTTGTTATTATCACAAACCGTACAATATAATAAATGATTTTCTAGAATTCGATCCATTGCCTCTTCTTGTGCATTTTTAGCAAGTTCAGAAGATGTAAGAATATCCATACCGTCCTCTACTACAGTAGAACAAGCTCGGGTAATATGGCCGTTTACTTCACACATACAAGTATCACAGCTTTGCACGGGACCAAGAATTTCCGAATAACAAATATGCGGATGCTGTATTTCCTGTGAAAGAAGGTAATCTAAAATACGTGTTCCTTTTTCTACCTCGTGTGTTGTTCCGTTAATTTGAACATTCACCATATCCAAAACTTCCGGCTTTTCCAACGTTTGCTCCTTATCCAAAACATTTTTCTTATCCGAGGCTTTCGGTTTTTCCACAGCTTTCGGCTTTTCCAAAAGATTCACTATACCCAACATAAAAAGTCCCCCTTTTAACAAAGATCTCCACTAAATCGTTTTATATTAAAATAGTAAACGGTTTCATTACGGAATTATCTAAGCATCATTTATCCTAGCGATCATTCCCGCTATAACTTAAGTAAAGAGCAGAATATCAAAGCAATATAGATTACTTGACCTCCATGCATCCTTCTATTTTTGATTTACGCACTATTACTATAGTATAATATTTCCTTTTTGAAAATTAAAGAATTTTATTTTATTACAATAATATATACCTAGGAATTGATAACTCCCATTACTGCATAAAACTCAATCTAAACGTATTCATACAAAAAGCCCACCATAAAGCGGGTTCTATGCATACATACTTACATAGATCCCGTTTATAGTGGGCTGAAATCTAAGCATTGTGAAATACCAGAAATCCTTCCCGCTAAATAAGAACTAGAAAAACAGGATGAAGATGCAACATGATGGTACATTTCATCAATGAAATTTCTACTTCATTAGAATTATTATTAATATACCATAAATTTAGATATTTTGTGAACACTTTGTGATATTATTTTCAATTTTCAAAAAACAAGGGGAAGGTTCTTGCGTTTCCACACGCAAGAACCGTCCCCCTTGTCACATTTAATGTCGGGTTGAAATAAAGTCGCGATGTAAAAGCCATACTAACGTAAAATAATTGATTATAAGGTGAGCCCATGAAACGAAAAATAGTAATCGCGTTTATTCTATTTATTATCATATGTACTGGTCTTGTACTAGCAATTTCTACATCTCCAATAAAAGAGCTGGATGATATCTCAAAAAACCCAACAAAGAAACCCGTTATACTCATTACCGTAGATTCCTTAATGAGTGAACCCTTACAAAAAGCAGTTAAAGAAGGAAAAGCACCAGCCTTTTCATTTTTAATCAACAATGGACATTTGAATCCGGAAATGATTAGCTCTTATCCGACGATGTCTGTCACCATTGATAGTACGTTACTAACCGGTACGTATCCAGATCAACATAAAGTGCCAGGATTGATTTGGTTTAAGGAAGATGAAGATCGAAGAATTAATTATGGAAGTGAAATCAGTGAAGTATGGAATAATGGGGTGAGAAATGTTGCACTGGACAGTGTTGTTCATCTCAATCAAAACCATTTAAGTAAAGAGGTTCAAACCATATATGAAGAGCTAGCGAATCGCCAACTTTCATCCGCTTCGATTAATGGCCTTATATACCGCGGAAGTGTTCAACATCAACTATACGTCCCTAAACTTATTTCAATGGCCCATCTTTTACCAAAAGAAATTGAAATCAATGGACCAACATTGCTTTCACTTGGTACGTTATCTCAATATAATCCAGAGAATGATATTCATAAATTTGTATGGAACCGTATGGGAGGCAATAATACATTCACTGCAAAAGAGTTGAAATACGTAATCGAACAAAAGAAGTTACCCTCCTTTACACTGACCTATTTACCAGATGCAGATGCTTCCATACACAAACGTGGCCCGGATGATTTAAAGGGAATTGAAAAAGCAGATCAGGCGCTACAAGACATATTAAATAGCTTTAAATCTTGGGAAGATGCAATCCAAGAGGTAACGTGGATTGTACTGGGAGATAGCGGCCAATCATCCATAAATGAAGATAAAGAAACTGCCTTAATTGATTTAAATCATTCAATGAAGAATTATACGTTTTGGGAAGGAAAAAAAAGGAATGCCCAACTTGCGATCGCCATTAATGAACGGATGGCGTACATCTATGTAAACGATAAACAAGTTGAATTATCAGAAATTGTGAACATTTTAAAAAAGGATGAGCGAATTGGCTTTATCGCATGGAAAGATGAACAAATGAACCATGTTGTAAGCCCACAAAGTAATGAGGAATTTACATTTTCGCCAAAGGGTTCGTATGTTGATGAATTTGAGCAATCGTGGGATATTGATGGGAATGCCTCAATCTTAGATTTGAAGGTTCATAATGGAGGACGCATCGAGTATCAAGATTATCCAGATCCCCTTGCAAGGCTACATGGAGCGCTTCATTCACAGGAAGGGCGTGTCATTATTGTGGATGCCAAGCCTTCTTATGAGTTCGTTGAAGAACATAGTCACGACCATGCAGGGGGTGGCGCACATGGTTCTCTTCATAAAGTAGATTCTATTGTTCCGATCATTGTTACAGGAACGAATGAATTCCCTGAATATAATCGACTTGTTGATGTGAAGGAATGGATTCTTAAACTATTGAGTGGCTCATAAGTATGGAGTCGCCCCATTTTCGTAACGTATATGTTCATGTTAATTAACATGAATTTATGAACAGTTCACTAACATTAATTTGAATTTATTAAAAATTTAAATTAAAACAAGGGGGATGGTTCTTGTGTTTCCAAACGCAAGAACCATCCCCTTGTCACACACTATCCATCATAATCCTGATGAAACAAAAGATTTAACCATACAACAAAAATGGTCATGAAAAAATTCTATTTTGCATTCTCATCTGGTTGATGAATGCCAAATATATTTCCTTCTGTATCCTTAAAATACCCTTGCCATGCCATTCCAGGTAAAGCATATTTGTGCATCGCTACTGTACCACCATTATGAAGAATTTTCGCTTCAGTTGAATCGTAATCTTCTACCCCCATTGTGCACGCATAGCCATTCAATGCCTGGTTTGGTTCTGGTGATGGACTTTGACGTTGCATCAAGGCACCATTAATTCCCATCTCATTATTATCACCCGTAACAACTCCAAAATAAGGCATACCTGCATAATTACTCCAGTCTTCAAAGGTCCAACCAAAGACTTCTCCGTAAAACTTTTTAGCTCTTTCCATCTTATCTACATGAATTTCAAAATGAATTAATCTTCCCATCATTTCCTCCCAATTTATAAACAAATTTGGTTATACTTGATCATTTAGTATGTATTCGACCCCTTATCTAGGTCTTCCTACTTCATTATGGTTAAAGTTAGATAAATTTAATCCAATCTAAAACATTTACATAAATCTGTATGCTAAATTTGTTTATTTATACAAAAACCTGATCTAGTTTTTCGGTCTTTCAGATGGCTAATCACCGTATGTCCCCATGTCATACAGCAAATATGAAAGGAAAGACCACACCACTAGTCTTTCTAGGCTTAAAGGAGTAAAGTAATTCCGGAGCGTCCTTAAGTGGATAACTTATTCATGGACTTTTGGGCAAAATACAGTTGCATTCTCCTTGAGGATAGACATAAAATTTCGGAGGGATTTAGTATGAAACATTTTACAGAAGAAGAAAAGATAAAGATTTTAGCTGACCTGATAGCGATTAAATCTGTTAATGAAAACGAAATCGAAGTGGCAAATTACTTGAAAGATTTATTTGCTGAGTATGGCATCGAATCTAAAATCGTTCCAGTTACAGACACTCGTGTTAACTTAGTGGCTGAAATTGGAAGCGGAAGTCCGGTCATTGGCATTTCTGGTCATATGGACGTCGTTTCCCCTGGTAATGAAAGCGATTGGACTTCAGATCCGTTCACATTGACAGAAAGAGACGGAAAATTATACGGACGGGGAACCAATGACATGAAAGGAGGTTTAGTAAACCTTGCTTTAGTGTTGATTGAACTCAAAGAAAATAATGAACTAAAAAATGGTACGGTCCGTTTTATGGCAACGACTGGTGAAGAAGTCGGTCAAGCAGGTTCTGAAAAATTATACGATGAAGGCTATATGGATGATGTAGATTATCTATGGGTCGCTGAACCTTCTCATGATACGATTATTTACTCTCACAAAGGATCCCTTAACTTGCGTGTAACGTCTATTGGTGTAGCAGCACACAGTTCTATGCCTGACCAAGGCTATAACGCGATTAATCCATTGATGGAATATCTATTAGAAGTAGATGAAAAATTGAATGGCGATGATCGTAAAAATGAAGTTCTAGATAAATTGGTTATGAGTACAACGATTTTTAATGCAGGAAACCAAGTAAACTCAGTTCCAGATAAAGCTGTAGCTGAAATAAACGTGCGGACGATTCCAGAATTTGATAACGATGAAGTAATTGACCTATTCAAAAACACAGCTAATAAATACAATAATGAAGGCTCTAATATCAATGTTGAAGTGACAATGTCCTTACCAAGTGTTTTCACTTCAGGACAATCTAAAATGGTTGATCTTGCTAAAGAACTCGGTAAAAAACATTTAGATTTAGAAATTTCGGTTAAAGGTTCGCCAGGGGTAACGGATGCATCAAACTTATTACGAGGTAAAGATGACAACTTCCCATTCATGATGTTTGGTCCAGGTGAAACAAAAATGGCACACAAAATCGATGAATATGTCTACAAAGATTACTACTTTGCATTCTTCGATATCTATAAAGAGTTAATTTTAGGATTATCGAAATAAAAAGAGGTTTTTTAAACAATAAAGAGGTGACTACCATCTTTGGTGGTCATCTCTTTATTCTTTTGGTTTTTATTTAACAGATAAGTAATAATAAGATGATATGACAAGGAGGCGGTTCTTACGTTTGATTACGCAAGAACCGCCTCCTTGTCATACTATTTTTTAATCCTATATCCTATATAAAGAATGATAAACCATATAGGCGCTACAACTAATGCGATTCGCATTTCCGCAATAAATGCCATTAAGACAATGACAAGTGCTAAAAAAGTTAATGCTAAATAGGTTGAAACTGGATATAACGGCACTTTAAATGCTAGTTTTTCTATTTCTTTTTTTGTTTTTGATTGTCTGAACTTTAATTGTGCAATCAGGATAATCGTCCAGCTGGTAATAACCGCAACCGTCGCAACCGAAGAAATATAGAGAAACACTTTTTCGGGAACAATATAATTCAACACGACTGCCACTATTAAAAACAATGAAGAGAACAGGATTCCACGTCTCGGACTACCATTCTTGCTAAGCTTTCCGAAATATTTCGGACCGTTATCTTGCAGGGATAAATTGTAGAGCATTCTTCCCGAACCGAATAACCCACTATTAAAAGCAGATAATGCTGCTGTTATGACAACAAAGTTCATGATATGAGCGGCACCAGGAATTCCAACTTTATCAAAAATTAACACAAAGGGACTGCCATTCGTGCCTACCTCATTCCAAGGATAGAGAATCATCATGATTCCTAACGCACCAATATAAAAAATTAAGATCCGCCAGACGACATTATTGATCGCAGATGGAATCGATTTTTGAGGATTTTTTGCCTCCCCTGCCGTAATTCCAACCAATTCTACCCCGCCAAATGAAAACATCACGAGAACCAATGACATTAAAATCCCTTTGATTCCATTTGGTATGAATCCTCCGTGAATCCAAAGATTGTCAAAACCGATTGGCTGACCCCCGTTCCCGATTCCCAAGAAGATGATTCCTAATCCAAGGAGAATCATTCCGATAATGGCAACAACTTTAATCAGCGCAAACCAGAATTCAAACTCTCCAAATGCTTTTACATTCGCAAGGTTGATCGTTGTGATCACGACAAGTACAGCCAGTGCTGTCAGCCATTGTGGAATATCCGGAAACCAGTAATTCACATAAACACCAGCCACTGTTATTTCTGCCATTCCGACGACAACCCACATAAACCAATAGGTCCAGCCGGTTAAGTAACCTGCAAACGGTCCTAAATAGCGATTTGCGTAAGAACTAAATGAACCTGAAACCGGCTCATCCACAGCCATTTCCCCCAGCGCTCTCATAATGGTGAAAATAACTAAGCCTCCGACTAAATAGGAGAACAAGATGGACGGACCAGCCATTTGAATGGTTGCACTTGAGCCATAGAACAGTCCAACTCCAATGGCACCTCCAAGTGCAATTAATTGGATATGCCTGTTATCTAAGCCTCGTTGCAGTTTCTCTCTTTGATGATTTTTCTCCAACCAATATTCCTCCTCATAAAACGATATTCTTTTTAACATAGATCAAATAGCGTACATGAAAGAAAGGTTATAAAATTTAATTATAATCTTCTGTTTTTAGTTGCACGAATCTAAAAGGGGTGAACGTTCTAAACCGTACCTGTCCTTTCTTTTAAGGGATTATAATCGTTTTAAAGTTTTCTAGCAATGAAGCGTATTAACGCTTTACTGTTTTTATAATTTTATGCTTTTTTTCATTAAATTTCAAAATTGTTTTTAGGAAAAAAGGATCCCCCAGTATTTTTTGTACGATCACTAAATTAATCTCTTGTTCATCATGAACGGCAATATTTCGAAAGCTTACCTTTTTTAAAATTTTATAGAATGATTTTGCTCCAAAAAATAACGATTATCTAACTAGTATGTTTTACAAACTAGTTGTCGTATGATACAGTATATTTAACTAATATGTATTACAAAGTAGTGAGGTGAGTAAATGAAGGAGACGCAATTATTAAAGGGCGTCCTTGAAGGTTGTGTGCTGGCTATTATTAAAAAACAACAAGTATACGGTTATGAACTTGTGCAAATGATGCGTCATTATGGGTTTACAACCATCGTAGGTGGAACGATTTATCCCCTCGTGCAAAAGTTAGAAAAACAAGGGCTAATTAAAAGTACGGAGCTTCCTTCACCAGATGGACCGAATCGAAAATACTTCTTTATTACACCTGAAGGAGAACAACAATTAGAAGATTTTAATGAACAATGGAGTTCGTTGATTGTAAAAGTAGATCGAATTTTAGAAAAGAACGGAGAGTGAATGAGTTGAAAAATAATGCAGCCAAACAATTGGTGGAGCAAAATAACATACTTAGAGAACAGCTAACCCAGGAAAATAAAGTGTATTATGAAGACATCTTGCTGTATATGCGGACATTTGGATTTTTCTATGAAGAATTAGAAACAGAACAACAGTTGATGACCATATTACAAGATATTTTAGAGGCGCAAAAGCATGGTGAATCCGCAGAAGAGTATTTCGGTAAAAATCCGAAAGAAGTGGTCGATCAACTAACAAAGCAATTTGATAAACCATCCTGGAAATCCATATTTAAAATAAGTGGAATGATTTTTATAATCAGTACCTTTTACACCATTTTCGGTAGTTTCGCAGCACCTACATTACAAGTAAATGTATTTGCTATCTTGTTGAGTGGGATCTTATCCGTTGCATTGGTTTATGGTGGCCTTAAGTTGTTACATCTAAGTATTTATATAAAAATACAATTATCAAAGTTCATGAAGTTTCTCATAGTATGGATCCTGGCAATGATTCCATTTGGCTTATTTTTCCTTATTCAGTTTTATGCACCGAAACAAGGTATCGTAAAAATTGCTTCCCCCTTTGATTGGATGGCCATTCTAGTTACTTTAATCATGGCCATTGTTTATGTGATCTTCAAAAGGAAACGAGAATTTTATGGAGGTCTAACTTTCGTTATCGGTATAGGAATTTTCGGTTTATTATTAAGGATTCCACAAACGAAGGATTTTTTTCAAAATGGTGAAAATTCACCTTCTATCGTTCTAGGTATTGTTTTGCCTTTTGTGCTCTCTGGATTAGTCGAATGGTTGCTTCTTCGAAAAATGAAAGATGAAAATTAATTGCAAATAAACTATTATTCTATTAAATGGACTAAACATGAAATAAGGCGCGATTATCTTTTATAATCGCGCCCGATTCTGGAATAAGTTAATGACTATTTGTTTGAAATGTGCACTAATGGAATCGTTCCAAATTCGATTAAATGCTTTGGTTTCTTTTCTTCATCCTTTTATAATTCGACACGAATCGACAAGTACCGACATTTACCAATGAAATTCGTTTACAAATCTGTTAATATACAAATTATAAGATTTGGTTGGTAAGCCATTGATCTTATTTTCGTAAGAAACAAGGGGACGGTTCTTGCGTTTGGAAACGCAAGAACCGTCCCCTTGTCATCCAGATCTAATATAAAATCCAATTTCTTATTCTGTACAACAAACAGGGAGAGTGAGCCGTCAATACGAGGTCACTCTCCCTGTTTTTTATTCTTGTTTACAGATGGATGTTTTAACATGGCAAAGACAAATCCTAAACGGTTTTGTGTTTCAGCTTCGATTCTTCTCCATTCGTGTCCCTCTGCCAAAAAGTCTTTTTAGAAAAAATACTTAATAAGATCGGAACAATGAGTAATGCGATCGTTAAATAAATAATATGGTATACCGATAAATGGTCTAAAATAGAACCCCCGAGTGCACTTCCTAACACAATTCCAAAATTAAATGTACTGGATTGGAGAGAAGTCGCAACGTCTTTTCCCGCTTCTACCTGTCTCGTTACCGCGGTCTGGAACATCGTAACAAGCGCTCCAAAAGAAACGCCCCATAATAGGAAAGCAAGGTGTGAGACATATGGCATTCCCTTAAAGAATACAAACAAAAACATCGTTGCAAACCCCAAAATTAACATAAATACGGTCAGAGATCCAAGATGATCATCGATCACTTTACCTGCTAATACAACGGATATAATCGTCCCAATGCCAAACAGGATGGAGGCCATCTTAATTCCACCGATAAAGCCAAAATCTTCCACAAGCGGTGCCATATACGTATACAATCCGTAATGTGCCATAATCGTTAGCAGCGTCACGATCAAGCAAATGACAACGGATTTATTACGAATAATGTAAAAGGGTGAATTGGTAGTCGTTCGTTTTTCTCCTTCAACAGATGGTAAAATGATTTGTCCTAAAATCGCTATAACAAGAATAACAGCAGCAAGAACTCCAAATTCGATTCTCCACCCCAGTTCTGTACCAATTGCTGTCATAATCGGCAAACCGATCCCAAGTCCAAACGTAGATCCAGACATGGTTACCGCAATGGCTCTTCCATGCAATTTAGAAGGAACTAGCCGCATCGCATAGGCAGAAACCATTGGCCACAATACACCTGCACTGATTCCTCCAACAAGTCTAGCAGCAGCTGTTAAATAATAAGACGGAGAGAAGGCAATAATTAAATTAGAAACCGCGAATACATACATTAAAATCGTCAAAAGCTTCTTTCGATTCATGGTCATCGTCCAGGTAATTAATGGAATCGTTCCAACTGCCGATGCAATGGCATAAACACTGACTAGTAACCCTATAGATGAGTAAGATACGTTCAATCCCCCGCTCATTTCAGGCAGGATTCCCGATGGCACCAATTCCGACAGTATTCCCATAAAGGTAACACTGGACATAAGCAATAAAATCAGCCACGGGAAATTTTCTTTCTTCTGTTCCATATTTTCCTCCATTCTACCCACAGTATTACAACGGTACTCCATATGAGGGAATGTTATTTTCCGTTATTTATTTTACTTATACTAACAGGTGTGTTGTTGCTCTAATTTCCACCAACAAAATTACATAAAAAAGAGGGATTCTCATGTAAAATAGTCGTCACCACAACAACATTTTACGAAATGAGGAATCTCTCTTGAACAAGCATAACACGATTTTTACACTCATTCAAAACTTTCTTTCCGAAGCTAAACTTCAAGCGATTTTAGCTGAACTCAACTATGTTTTATCCGCATTTCTTTGGTATAGTGTAAAAAAGTGGGGGTTGATCGAATGTCTTTCTTAGGAATGTTCCAGCAGTTACACATAAATATTTTATCGGCGGCACTGCTGATTATACTCACGGTTTATTTGATCCGCAAATCCATCAAGCTATTTTTTGACAAAACGAGCATTTTAGATGAGAAGCGGGAAAAGACCTTGATGCATTTCGCCAACCAGGTGACAAAGGGATTGGGACTGGTGTTCTTCTTTATTTTTGTGCTTAGCCAGTTCTACGACCTGACAAAGCTTGTCACTGGTTCGGTTGTATTGGCAGGTGCCTTGGCATTGATCCTCCAGCATATCATCCGGGATTACATTATGGGACTGACCTACTTGTTTGAGCGCCAGATCCAACTCGGGGATTTTGTCATCGTCAATGGAGACCATCAGGGGAAAATTGAAGAAATCAGCATGCGCTACCTGAAGATTCGCCAGTATGACGGATACCTCTATACGGTCTCCTATAGCAGCATAACGGAACTTCAGAACGGGAACCGAAGAATGCGCCGGGTAAACGAAAGCCTTGTCCTCAACTATAGGCAAAATCCGGACGATGCCTTCCAGGTGTTGGAGGAAGTGGCACAAATATGCAACAAGAAATACGGTGAATACCTGTTGAAGGATGGGAATGGCGTTCCCGTGGAGAGTTTCAAATTCAACCAAATCACCGAACTAAACGTAGATTTCAGAGGTCACCAGTATTCATTATCAGGTCTTGTGAAGGATTCGGATTTCGTAGAGGCGAGCAAAAAAGTGAGGTATGAACTGGCGTTAGCTGCCTACAAGAACGACTTGATGATGGCAGAAAACGGGGAAAATTACAAGGGGACGGTTCTTGCGTAACCAAACGCAAGAACCGCCCCCTTCTCAGTCTACTTAAAACTCATTTATCTTTTTCAACAAGCTTGTATCTAAATACTCATCAAGGTCAATTTTATTTTTGACGACAGGTTCATCCCCGGTGCTGAATTGTTGTACTAATTTTTCCCATGAATCTTTGTAAATATAGCCGTATCCTTTTTCAGGGTCTTTCGGAGTCGATAGCCCGATAAAGGTGTCTAGGAATAAACGTCCGATTTCTTCATCTGTATATTGCTCAGGTACTGCCTTTTTCATGATGGCGTAGGCTGCATCCGGATTATTAATGGAGAAGTCCGTTGCTCTAGCAATGGCACGAGAAATTTTCTCGACAAGCACTGGATTTTCTTCCAATATTTTTCCATTTGCAATAATTCCTGTCGAAGGAAGAGATTTATATTCTTCCGGAATCAGCGATTTTGATTTAAATCCTCGTCCATAAAGCGAAATTAAATCATGCGCACCACCGCTAAATGCAGCGATTTCGCCTTTTTCAAACGCGGTTAGTATGGAGGTTGCTTCAGATCCAATGGCCCTGATGGTTACATCTTGATCCGGATTTAAACCCGCACCTGAAAGAATCGAACGCACCATCGGAACTTCTCCGCTTCCTAGATCCGTCACCCCTATGACTTTTCCTTTTAACTGTTTAATATCTGTTACGGTAGAATCCCCTGGTACCATAAAATCAAAAAGATTGGTTACATTGATTTGATAAACCGTCTTAATATCAATTCCTTTGTCCCATGCAGGTAGTACTGAGTTTACAGCGATAATTCCCATATCGACTGTACCTGCACCTACTTGTTGCACCACATAGGTACCACCTTTACCTGATACTAGTTCAACATCAAGCCCTTCTTCTTCAAAAAATCCTTTATCACGTGCAACGTAGGCGTAATACATGGCAGTCCCTTCTGCCGCTAATAGTAGTTGTACCTTTTCTAATTTTTTATCACCCGTAGATCCCCCTACTTCAGTTGATGAGGAATTTCCACATGCCGTTAGAACAAGCATGGTGAACATGACCAACATTAATGTAACCCTTTTCATTTTTTGAATCCCCCTATACATCTATATGTTTTTTTAAAACCGAATGAAGTTGACTGAATACTTCTGCACATAAGGCATCCTTTTTTCATGTTAAATGATTTTATCATGATCTCCCCAGAAGATAAGCTTGCGATCCAGCCACTCAATCATGAGATAGAGCAGGAGACCGACCACAGACAAGATCACTATGAGACCGTATACTTTCGCCATCTCCAATTGGAAATTAAACGTATCTAATAATAAGCCCATCCCTTCGTTTGCCCCAACAAATTCTCCAACAATCGCTCCGATTAACGCAAAGGTTAAAGAAGATTTTAGCCCCGCAAAGATATTGGGAAGGGCTGTTGGCAGGGAAAGTTTGAAAAAGACATCCCTCTTACTCGCCACCATTGATTTGAAAAGAAGTCGACTTTCTTCATCTACTGATTTGAGCCCTACCACCGTGTTTACAAAGGTAGGAAAGAAGCAAATCGCAATCGCCATCACGACTTTTGCTGTTGGTCCAAATCCAAACCAGGTCACAAAAATCGGTGCCAGCGCAATTTTAGGAATGGCCTGGAAAACAACGATAAACGGATTTAATACTTTGTACAGCGTTAAATTGGATGAAACAATAATACCCAGCACAATCGCTAGAAATCCTCCTATTAAGAAACCAGCAATCGTTTCATACATGGTGATCCCAAAATGCAAGTAAAAGAATGAAGACGTTAACAGTTCCCATGTAGCCACAGCCACAAGGGATGGAGCCGGAAGAATGAGTTCATGAAATACACCGGTTCGGCTCAGCAGTTCCCACAATAAAAGGAATGAAATTAAAATGGCCATTGATATTCCCGTTTCTTTTTTCCACAAGGGTTTAAACGGTTTTCGTGCTTGTTTCACGGTCATTGGACTTTCCACTGTCGCTTTCATGTTCTACCCACTCCTAACAGGCTTCGAATATGTAGCACGTATTCAGCGTATTGTGCCATGGCCATCACTTGATCGGTTCGCGGCTTTGGTATGTCGATATGCAGGTTTTCAAGTACATGACCTGGATGGATGCCCATCACGATCACTCGATCCGACATGAGAACTGCTTCATTGATGTTGTGTGTCACCAGAATGACGGTTTTTCCACTTTTCCTAGCAATATCCATCAGAGAAAAGTTCAAGTTTTCTCTTGTAAATTCATCCAATGCACCAAAGGGCTCGTCCAATAATAAAATATCAGGATCATTCAACAGTGTACGAGCAAGTGAAATCCGTTGTTGCATTCCACCTGAAAGTTCCTTCGGGTAATAATGTTCATATCCTTTTAAACCAACGAGTTCAAGAAGTTCACCAATGCGCGCTTTTGCTTCTTCGATATTCCCTTTCGCAACCTCTACGGGCAGAATCAAATTCTGTTCTACCGTTCTCCATGGAAGAAGAACCGCTTTTTGAAACATAAAACCAATTTCTTTTCTTGGTCCTTTAATTTCTTCCCCTCCTATCCTTAATTCGCCGCTCGTCGAATCGAGTAAGCCACCCATAATTTTTAATAAGGTCGATTTGCCACAACCACTTGGACCCAGTAACGAAATAAATTCCCCCCTTTTTATTTCAAGATTGATGTCTTCAAGCACTAAATTTTGTCGATTTCCTTTAGGAAATGACTTGTACACATTTTGAATAACGACTTGATGTTCAGAAGTTTTCATTTTCTCAACAGTAGTACTCATGGTAGACCTCCTTTTTATTATGTAATAATTTAAAATATTCAGATAAATTTGTGAAAAAAAAGACTAAACGATCTTGCAAAATAAAAAGTACTTTCAAGTATTCTTTATTTCGTCATTAAAGGATCGTTATATAAGCTTCTTAACACGTATTATTCAACTTTCATTCCCAAATCCCTTCTTTTTTTTATTTATTTGGAGAATGAGGTCGACCCATGACAGAGTAAATAAGGGGACGGTTCTCGTGTTTGGTTACACAAAAACCGTCCCCTTGTCACCTATCTATATGTTTAAGAAACTTCCTCAAACTGACTGTTGTAAAGGTCTGCATAGAAGTTGCCTTTTGCTAATAGCTCCTCGTGATTACCCGTTTCAATAATGTCGCCGTCTTTCATCACGAGTATTAAATCCGCATTCCTAATGGTCGATAAACGGTGGGCAATGACAAAGGATGTTTTGCCAACGGTCAATTTGTCCATTGCTTGCTGAATCAATACTTCCGTACGAGTATCCACCGAGCTCGTTGCTTCATCTAAAATCAAAAGCGGAGCATTATCAATCATCGCACGGGCAATGGTAATTAATTGCTTTTGCCCTGTTGAAAGATTGGCTTTGTCATTTAACACCGTGTCATATCCATGCGGTAATGTTTGAATAAAGTGGTGCAGTCCTACTGCTTTACAGGCAGTCTCCACTTCATCATCCGTAACGTTTTCCTTTGAAAAAACTATATTTTCACGAATCGTTCCTTCGAACAGCCATGTATCCTGCAGCACCATACAGAACAAATCATGAACATTTTCACGTGTTAGCCTACTAATGGGTGTACCATCAATGTAGATTTCTCCACTGTTTAGTTCGTAGAATCTCATCAGTAAATTGACGAGTGTGGTTTTACCCGCTCCGGTTGGACCGACAATCGCCACTTTCTGGCCCGCCTTTGCTTTGGCATTGAAGTTTTTAATAATTAATTGATCTTCATGATAGCCAAATTGAACATTTTTAAATTCCACATCGCCTTTTACATCTTGAAGCTTCGCTGATTTTTCACTTTCATCTTCTAATTCTTCTTCTGCTAAAAATTCAAATACCCGTTCACTTGCAGCTGCAGTCGATTGTAAATTGGTGGCGGCTTGCGCTAATTGTGAAAGTGGCTGTGTGAACAGACGAATATAGACCATAAAGGCAACAATGGTACCGATCGTAATCATATCGTTTGTCACAAGTACCGCACCCACTACACAGATGGCCACATAGCCAAAATTCCCAATAAACTGCATCACAGGCATCATCAAACCTGACATAAACTGAGATTTCCATGCGTTTTCGTAAAGTCTTGTATTACATGCCATGGAAAATTTCCTTGGCTTCTTTTTCACCGTTATAAACCTTCACCACATTATGACCTGCATAAACTTCTTCAATATGTCCGTTGATCAGACCTAGTTCTTTTTGCTGAGCACCAAAGTATTTTTGCGAGTGCTTCATAATCAATGTCATTAATAAAAACCCAATCATGGTTGCCATAATCCCTGTGATGGCCATAATCCAATTCGTATAAAACATCATAATAATCGCTCCAATAAATGTTGCAACAGAAGTGACTAACATTCCTAGGCTATTATTTAATGTTTGACCGATCGTATCGACGTCGTTTGTTACACGACTTAAGACATTCCCGTAGCTCGTAGAATCAAAATATTTTAACGGAACTTTGTTAATTTTTGACGAAATATCCTTGCGCATTTTCTTCGTAATACGCTGTGTGACTGTTGCCATCATAAAGCCTTGGATGTAATTAAATAAAAGGCCTGATCCATATAGAATCGCCAATACCATTCCAACCCTTCCAACAGCATTCAAATCAATTTTCGACATCATCCCTTCTTGAATGATGTCTGTAATTTTACTTAACTGATCAGGACCAATGACATTTAAGGCTGCACCGGCGAAGGCTAGCACTAAGGCAATTAAGATCACTGGTAGATAGCTGTTACAGTAAGCCACAAGCTTTTTCATCGTTTGACCAAAATCATTCGCTTTTTCACCGGGCCCCATCCCATGTCGTCCAGGACCAGGACCAGGTCCATGTGCACGCTGAGAATTTTGTTCATGGTCTCCAATGTTGTATTCTTGTTTAGCCATGTGATAGTTCCTCCTTCGAAAGCTGTGAATACGCGATTTCCTGATAGGTCTTACAGCTTTCCAGTAATTCCTCATGGGTACCGTTTCCGACCACTTTTCCCTCTTCCAGTACGATGATTCGGTCCGCATTTTTAATGGTTCCGATTCTCTGTGCCACAATTAGGATCGTGGCATCCTTTGTTCCTTTTTTGAGTGCAGAGCGTAAGATGTGATCGGTTTTATAGTCAAGAGCTGAGAAGGAATCATCGAATAGATAGATTTCCGGTTCGCGATAAATGGCACGGGCAATCGACAATCTTTGCTTTTGTCCACCTGATACGTTCCCGCCGCCTTGTGCGATATGTCCTTCATACTGTCCTTCCATTTTTTCAATAAATTCCTTACCTTGTGCCATCTCTACCGCTTTTTTAACCATATCCTCTGAGGATTTCGTTTTTCCATTATCCCCATACGCTACATTGGATGCTACTGTTCCGCTGAATAAAACGGCACGCTGTGGTACATAACCAATTTTGTTATGAAGAGCCTCTTGCGTATAGTTTTTTACATTGACACCATCGACCAGCACTTCCCCCTCGGTTGCATCATAGAACCTGGGAATTAAATTGATCACGCTTGTTTTTCCGCTTCCAGTTGAACCAATGAAAGCAACCGTTTCCCCTTTTTGAGCTTTAAAAGAAATATTGTGCAGGATGGGTGCCTCTGCATCCGGGTATTTAAAGCTTACATTGCGGAATTCTATTTCTCCGAATACACCCGTTTTGCCTTCGGTTCCGTTACCATCCATAATTTTTGACTCTGTTTCTAATACTTCCATAACCCGCTTAGCAGAAACGGCGGCACGAGGCATCATAATGAAGATCATACTGACCATCATAAACGCCATGACCACTTGTACAGCGTAGGATGAGAAGACGACCATATTCGAGAACACCTCAATGCGGTCGGGAATATTGGCTGCATTAATTAAGTGAGCACCAATCCAATAGATGGCTACACTTAAACCTGACATAATAAAAGTCATTCCTGGAAAAAAAAGCGCTAATAATCGATTGGCGAAAAGATTCGTTTTCGTTAAGTCATCATTGGCTTTTTCAAATTTTCCCTCTTGATATCTCTCGGAATTATAGGCACGAACAACACGAAGCCCGGTTAAATGTTCACGAGTGACACGATTCAAATTATCAGTCAAATGCTGAATGCTTTGAAACTTAGGCATGACCAGAATAATGATGGCAGCAAGCATGATAACCAAGGCACCAACAGCCCCACCTGTTGCAGCCGTCCACTGCCAGCTTTTTCCTGAAATTTTGATAACGGCCCAAACAGCTAGAATGGGCGCCTTGATGATTAACTGCAGCCCCATCGCTACAATGAGTTGAATTTGGGTAATATCATTTGTTGAGCGCGTAATTAAACTGGATATTGAAAATCCATTAATTTCTTCCATTGAAAATGATAAGGTTTTATCAAATACCATTCCACGAAGGCGCATGGACAATCCAGCTGCCACTTTGGCCGCAAAAAAACCAACGATAATAGCGGCCACCATACTCCCAATTGTACATAGCAGCATATATAACCCTGGTATCATCAGCTCTGATATCTTACCTTCTGTTTGAATCAATGTTGTAATTTCGGCCATATAATCTGGCAGCTTTAAATCAAGCCATACTTGGACCACGATGAAGACAATACTAACCAGTACGAGTAGCCATTCATTCCTTTTTAAATATTTAAAGATTTTTAACATAATTTCTCCCCTTTTTAATCGAGTCACTTGCAGCCTGAATTTTACTTTTAAGTCTGTTGACACCCAACCTATACTGAAAAAATTTCAGCCTATATTTCTCCATTTGTTTTATCTTATAGTGTAAGGAATTTGAGCAAAATAGATGGAGTTCCCTGGAGCTCCATTTTATTTTCTATTTAGGAGATGATCTTTTTCACAAGGCGAACAAATTCGATTACTTCTTCCTCATCGAGTTTCTGAAGAGCCTTCGTCATTCTTTCAATTCCATATTGATGTTTGTCAAGCACAAGCTTCCTCCCTGCTTCCGTAATCAATACATTCACCCTCCGTTTATCGGATGGATCTGTTCGACGAATAATGAATCCTTTCTTTTCAAGACCTTTTAGGGCTGTTGCCACCCGGCCGGTACTAACGGATAAACTTTCACTTAAATCTCCAGAGGTTACACTGTCACTATTAAAGTGTAAATAAACAAGAATCCCAATTTCCCCGCGAGTAAATTCCTGCGGTTCTTGCATCGGTATTTTAGGACATCTTGCCATGTATTCAAATAAATCCTCTGCTAACTTCTTATAATCTATGGTGATCACCTCTTAATTTATCTTACACTATAAGATAATAATGCGTATAGGGGTGAATGTCAAGAACATAGGCAATTTACAGTGACGGGTAAAGGTACGTTTAAGGAGATTTTTACGGAAAAGGATATTTGTGTTAGGGTAGAGAAAAAATTGAGAAATGATACATTTAAACGAACGAGCAGTATATATATTAAACCAACATAAGAAACGTTTGGTCAGCCTGCTTAACCCGAGCCTTTATTTACGTAGGAAATAACAGCGAAGTGAAAGTAGGTCGGTCAACCATTCATATCGGAAAATTAAATGAGACACTCTTAGCTATGATTTTATCAGTCTACTATGTCACTTTAGGAGTTATGTTTCATCTATTTTAAGCGTTACTTTGCACTATAAGTAAATATAAAAAAATCCAATTTTTCAACATTAAAATTGAGAAATTGGATTTTTATCGTTACTCCGAAAAAGTGCCATTTAATGGAATACCTAAAATAATAAAGTCTTGTTTCACATATTGATTTTAGAAGGATTATGCTCTTTTCCAGCGTTTAAGAGTTGGTAATAAAGTTGTCAGTTCTTTTTTTGCTTCTTCTTCGCCCATTGCTTCTCCCAAAACAGGTACAAGCATCTCTATCATTTCCTCCATAGTTAGATTAGGGTGAATGAATTTCCCGTCTTTATAGCAATTTGTACAGTAAATGCTTTTACTTCCATCTGGTTCTGTTGCTATAAAATGTGCGTGTTCTTCGTTAAAAGGTAAACCACAACTTTGACACATTGTTACTTTTGTCATTTTCATCATTCCTTTCGTATGGTACTTAAATTAAATGGCCCTATAGCTAAGAAGGCACAATTCCTTTTTCATGAATTTCGCCCTATTTTGGAATAAAAAGTTTAATATTATTTAATCATTTTTATCTTGATTAAGAACCTTAATTATTTCAGTAAGTTTCTCGTTTTTTTCTCGATCTAATTTTGTCTTTTCATTCATGAACTTAATTACTTTAATTACAAAATAAATAGCAAAAACAATAAGAACTAAATAAAAAATAATAGGTAAAAAAGTTAAAATAGCAAACATCCCATCCGAAGCAAACGATGTATGACTCATATTAACCCTCCTAAATAGTTAGATATTTGTAATTTCATAAAGAATTATCATCGAGCTTCATTTTCCTCTTTTCAAATACCCCAACAACTAAAATAATAATTCCTATAATACCCCCTATTAACTCAGCAATATAAAAATCAGAGTCCCGTATCAAACGAATAAGAAAACCCCCACCGAAAATTACTGTCATTACAGTACCAAAGGTATACGAAAATTTTCACCTTCTCACCTCCAAGTGTTGTTTAACAATCACCGTTAGCTTAATAAGAACCCTTCAATCGATACATACAATAAAAATAAAAAAGTGCCAATTAGAAACCATCCCATTACTTTTCGTTCATTTCGAAACTCTTCTAGCCCCATAACCAACATGGTTAGACCTAAGAAAAAAATCATAGTATCCCCAAACTTAAAACTTCTCGTAATTAGCCCATACGAAGCAAGTAGAAGGGTTATTACTGATAACACATAACGAAGGGTTTTTAACAAGAATGTCACTCCCTCTCTACTCGAACAAACCCGTCGTGTTACTTTATGTACATTTCTAATTTTAGCATAATACCATAACTGTGCTGCTCAAGAAACTGGCCCTTAACATGAAATAGACGCGATCAATTTCATAATCACGCCCTTTTGTTGAACAAGAGAAGTTACTCAACTCACTTCTTCTGGTTAATCTTCCTGTTTCTCATAATACCCCAAAGCACCAATCCAAATAGAAAGATAAATAATAGTGTAAATATAATACCGTAACCCATATCTTGATTAGCATTATTTTTATAAGCATAAATTAACATTGATATTGAACTAAAAAATAAACCTATAAGTATCAATGGGTGAGTTTTAACTTTTACCAACCAATCTCTCCCCTTTCATCAAACTATGAAAACTGTACTAACCTGCTAACCTTAGTAAAAAGCGACTGCTTTCATTTCGCACTTGCGCCCGATTGCTTAGTTGAAGTATTATGATCCAAGTATAATAACTTCATAAGTTCCTTTAAAAAATAATACTAAATCGCCCAAAAAACCTATGCAAAAAAATATAAAATAATAGCTTGCATTCGTAATTTCCAATTTAAATAGTTCTTTAAATGCCTGAGTAAATAATTCATTAAATTTAAACCAACTTAATATCCAACCGATGATAAGAAAGGTTACAATCACCATTTTTAAATGTCCTCCCTTCCTTAATGCAGTTCAATGCTTTGCAGTGTTTTTAACTTTAATAATTATCCCACAAAATGGCCCTAAAATAGAATATGAGCGCTTATCCTTGTTCAAGGATAGCCCCGATTGCTTAATATAATTTACTCATCTTCTTCCGAGTCCTTTTGTTGTTTTATTCTAAGACGATAGACATATGAAACAGGGATAATTCCACTAATGAATATACTTCCCCCAATCAACAATCCATCGCTCCATTTAAAGTTTGGGGTAATGGATGTAAGAATGGCAAAAGCAGTAGCGGCGATTGTAACTACAGCAAGACTGATAATAAATGATTTCAATGGTTTTTTTCGTTTCTTTTCATTATCCACACTAACACTCATGTTCAGATAATTGTAGATAATTGCAGTTAACATGAAGACTAACCACAGAGGGTTTTTCGTCATTCCCTCCATCCCGTCTTGAAAGAACTCATAGCCAAGAATACCGAAAATCCCTATTGTTTGTACGGTATAAGCTATTTTTATGTTTTGTAAATTCCGTACTATCAATCGTTCATCTGTGATTTTTTTCATTCGAAATCCCTCCTATCTATCCAAAAAATTTCATCTAACTTTGCATTCACTGCATAACAAATTTGTAGGCACAATTTTAATGATGGATTATATTTTCCCTTTTCTATCAGGCTGACCGTCTGACGGGTAATGCCTACCGCATCGGCAAGTTCCTGCTGTGTTAAATCCGCTTTTACACGGGCAAACTTTACGTTATTTTTCATAGCGTATCCTCCAATTAAAATGTAACATATATATTGCTATATGTAAATTATATATTACATATAATCGTGGTTTTGAAATAAACTTTAGTTAAAAGAATCCTCCCGCAAACCAGTATTTTTGCGATAAATAAAAAGAACCCATTTTGAAAAAAGATTGAACAAAATGGATTCTTGTTTATACAATAATATGGCCCTATAGCTAAAGAAGGCACAATTCCTTATTCAAGAATTGCGCCCTTTTATTGAATAAGAATTTTCCTCAAATCGAGACGGATTGGCATATAACGTTTTCGCATTCACGAACCCTGAGTCTGCTTCCCTGCTTCTTCTGCTGGCTACCAAGGGGCTCAGAGAGTCGCACAGTGTGAATACTGTGTTATATGACGTACCCGACTTCTTCGAGTTACTTTCACACTGCTTTTCTGTTCAATTTTTACTTCAGTAACGGATATTTCAGTAAAGGCTTTTTATAAAACGTCACTTACTTATTTGTTACCGAGCTGTTCCGCCAAACCGATTAGAAGTCCTTCGGTTCCACGAATGTAGCAGAGTCGATACGAGTCCTCGTACTGAACCACTTCGCCAACGAGTTGAGCACCATACTTAGTGAGTCTGGATACCATTTCGTCAATGTCTTCAACGGTAAACATGACGCGTAGATAACCGAGGGTGTTTACAGGAGCAGTCCGGTGATCTGATATAGTAGGTGGGGTAAGAAATCGCGAAAGTTCAAGTCGGCTGTGGCCATCTGGGGTAACCATCATAGCAATCTCTACGCACTGAGAACCCAGTCCGGTTACGCGACCAGCCCATTCACCTTCGACAGTGGCTCGCCCTTCGAGTTTCAAGCCAATCTCCTCGAAGAAAGAGATTGCGTCATCAAGGGATTCTACAACGATGCCGACATTGTCCATTCTTAGTAATTTGTTTTTTGCCATAGTTTTATCTCCTTATGTGTAAAAAATTTATTACCTAATCATCTTCATGATTATTCTATTCAAAAATTATAAATTCCTTCCAAACAAAAAACACCTTGTCACAGTATAGGAAAATGTGAAATTGGGTTTTCGTGAATGCCATCATGTTCAAATAGTTTCAAAAATTCGATACCGTAGTTGCTATTCGATAAAACAACTTCGACTTCCCCACAAAATATTCCTGCCCTGTACTCCATTAAATGGCCCGATTGCTGAATAAGAGCTAAAGACAATTCCTCCACTAAACCGGTTCGTTGAAGAAGAAACTCAACACGAATCTTTAACAGCGCCCAAAAGGATACATTCATAAGGTCCTTTTTCCCCACTTTTATTTATATAAAGAGTACAAGGAGAGGATAAAACATGACACAAGCAATTATGACAAGTTCAAAGTTACTATTTAGTTACGAAACAGAGTTGAATGAAAAGGATGAGACAATTTTCAGTAATAAACAAGGGTTCATTCCTGCGCCATCAAACGCAAGAACCGCCCCCTTGTCACCATTTAATGCCGCCATTCCAGTGGAAGAAGTTGTTGATATGGATTTTGTAGAAACCGATCATCAATCAGGACGATGGTTCCGAGGTCCTTTTCCGAGCGGATCAACCGTCCTCCTGCTTGGAGAACTTTGTTCATGCCTGGATAAACATAGGCATAGTGATAGCCATTTTTTCCTTGCTTGTTAAAATAATCCTTGATCAGGTTCCGCTCAAAACAAAGCTGTGGTAAGCCTACTCCAACAACCACTACCCCATTTAAACGGTCGCCGATTAAATCGATCCCCTCCGAAAAAATGCCTCCAAGGATCGCAAAACCTAGTAAGGTTTCTCTTTGATTCGGCTTAAATGCCTCCAAAAAAGCTTCTCTTTCTTCTTCTGTCATCGCCGGTGTTTGAATAAGTACGTTTGTCTCATCATCTGCCTCTTTAAACAGATCATACACGGTGAGTAAATATTGATAGGACGGGAAAAAGATTAAATAATTTCCAGGACGATTTTTCAGCAAGGATTGTACGATTGAAACCATTTCAGCCTTTGTGTGCTCTCGGTCGCGATAACGGGTGGACAATGGTTTGATAAAAACCTCTGTCTGCTCAGCCGAAAAGGGTGTTGGAAGAGACTGTCTATAATCATCCTCTTTACCGCCAAGGATATCCTGATAATACGGGAGAGGCGAAAGCGTAGCTGAGAAAAACACTTTGGCACGATACCCTTTCCCCATGTGCTGGAGTGGCTTAGCAGGATTCATACAAAAAAGTTTAAGTTGCAGGTCATTCTTATTTTTCTCACCGTAAATGACATACGAATCATCAAGAATCTCGACAATCTTCAAGAAATTTTTCACTTTGAAGTAAGCTTCCAAGAGATTTGGGGAGGTTTCTGTTTGCAGAACCTCTTCAGCTGATTCCAAAAAATGTTGGAGCAGTGGCTCTAGAGCACTATCTAGCTCATCCAAAACAAACTCATTCGATTCTGCTACTGTCTTTTTCAAAGCGATAAACCAACCATTCACTTGATTAGCAGACTCATAAATTTGTTTACCCGTTCCCTTATAGTCTTTTTTTAATTGGAGAAAAGTCATTTTGTTTAAAGAAGCGGAAAACATCTCCCGGCCACGGTCGACCAGATTGTGCGCCTCATCGACCAGTAAGACCGTAGACTTCTTTTTCTCCTCGATCAGCCGCTTTAACGATACTCGCGGGTCAAACATATAATTGTAGTCACATATGACCGCGTCCACTTCATATGCGAGATCGATAGAGAATTCAAACGGGCAGACCGTATGCTTATGTGCATAGATTTCCAATACTTCACGGGTTATCCCGTTTTCATGTCTTAGAATATCAAGAATGGCTTCATTGATTCGGTCGTAATAGCCATTTGCATACTCACAATAATCCTTTTGGCAAATCGTTTCATCTTTGAAACACACCTTATCCTTGGCCGTGATCGTAATGCTGTTGAGGCAAAGACCACCAGAACGCATCCTAGTGAAGGCTTCCTCTGCCGTTGTTCGGGTAATCGTTTTCGCTGTGAGGTAAAAAATACGATTCAGGAGACCCTCGCCGATTGCCTTTACGGCTGGAAAAAGTGTAGACATCGTCTTGCCAATTCCGGTTGGTGCTTTTGTAAACAGATTTTTCTCGTCCAGAATGGTCTTATACACGGCTCCCGCCAATTTCCGCTGCCCGGCCCGGTAGGTTTCAAAGGGGAATTTCAAATCTTTGATACTTTCATTTCGGGTAATCTGATGTTTTTGCTGGAGCTCCGCATATGGTGCGTACCCTTCAATCATTTCGGTGGCAAAGCTCTCTAATTCTGAAAAAGTGAAGTTCTTTTTATAATATTTTTTTGCTTCCGATTCAACATGGACATAGGTAAGTTGAACAGTCATTTCCGCTAACTCATGGTCTTTCGTATACATATACGCATACATTTTTGCTTGCGCCCAGTGAACAGGATATCCTTCCCCCGTAAGCTGATCGAGCGGCTGTGAAAAAGACTTAATTTCATCTATGATCACTTCATCATCATGAAACAAAAGGCCATCACATCGACCATCAATGACGAACAAGAGATCTTGAAAGGGGATTTCAGTCCGTAAATAGACTTCTTTCTGATCAGAATCCTGATAGGTTTTTTGGATTTTTTGGTGAATCCTCGTCCCATCTAATAAAGTGGATTGGGAGCGGAAACGCGAATCTATGCTTCCGCCCTGGAACACATATTCAACCAGTGTCCGTACGGATATATGAACATCATTTGACATTTAATCACCATCTCGCCAAAAATAAGAATATACGTTTGCAATTTATAGCATATCAGAAAAAAGGTAAGGTTTATAGCTTCTTAGATTGGAACATTGGTATTTCTTTGTTAGATGAGAAGATGAATTTTATTAAAAACAATTGGAAATTTATTTCTATCCCCTAAAGCTTCTTACATTTTATTTGGTTCATGATTCAAAGCCTCTTTTTAAAAAGGTTTCTTTGTTAATGTTTCAACCGCAGGAAGATCCGCAGGTGCCCAATCCAAGGCTGTCAACTGGTCTGGTGCTAACCATTTCATTGCAATATGCTCCGTTAAGACTGGTCTTCCTTCTATTAACTTGCAATAAAATGTAGTCAAATGAACGATAGCAAAATCATATTCATAAACGGTATGTTCGACTTGATCGCCTATTTCTACTGTGCAATGCATTTCTTCATGAATTTCACGTCGCAAGGCTTCTTGCGGGGTTTCTCCCGCTTCTATCTTCCCACCTGGAAATTCCCATTTGAGTGGCAACGCTTTGGATGGACCTCTTTGGGCACATAGAATTTTATCGTGTTCAATAATTACGGCTCCAACCACATGAATATTCTTTTTCATGGTAACCTCCTGACAAAAAGACGAGCGATGCTTTCTATTATAGCTGATTGACAGGGATCCTGTTAAACAAAAGGCCGGTTCCTGCATTTTCAAACGCAAGAACCGGCCCCTTGTCACCCTAATGTTGACTAACATTCATATTGAATAACTTTTCAGCGTTTAAATAACCATTTCCTTGAGAATTAAAGTCTTGTCCCATATCTTCACAAGCGTTAATTAGCTGCAGTTTAATGTTGTCGGGGGATAGGTTTGGGTTTCTTTGCAGCATTTGTGCGACTACGCCTGCACAGATTGGGGTGGCCATTGAGGTTCCGGATAAGGAGAAATAATTGGAACCGACACGTGCTGATGGATTTGTTTTATCTAGAAAAGATCTCGGTGAACGCAAAGAAATAATATTGACCCCAGGTGTGACTAGATCAGGTTTCACCAGACCATCAATGGTTGGACCTCGACTTGAAAAACTTGCGACGATATCATCGGAACGGACAACCGTATTACGGTCGTCAGCAGCCCCCACTGTAATCACTTTCGGACTGATCCCAGGGCTAGCAATCGTGGATGGCCGAGGACCAGAGTTTCCGGCTGCTACACACACAACCATTCCATTATCCCACGCCTTTTCCACAGCCCTTACGACAGGGTCCTCTTTGGCGGATTGCTGTGCCTCACTGCCAAGCGATAAGGAAAGAATATTGATATTCAATCGTGCCTGATTTTGGATACACCAGTCCACCCCAGAAATAACAGTCGAAAGTGAGCCAGAACCCATTTTATTTAGAACCTTTACTCCGACTAAATTCGCCTCAGGTGCAGGTCCTTTATATTTTCCACTGGATAATGCCCCGTTTCCCGCTGCATCTCCTGCACAGTGTGTACCATGACCATTATCATCATATGGAGCAGTTTTATTTTTAATAAAATCTTTAAATCCTTTGATCCGTCCTTGTAAATCTTCGTGTGCGTGGATGCCTGTATCAATGACTGCTATCGTTACATTTTTTCCTGTTAAGCCGGCTTGTTGTAATTGGTTGGAGTGAATGGATGGGGTGGCTGAATCAAGCAGCGTTGTCACTTTTCGATCAAAAAAGATCTTTTTAATATGACTGCAGTTATCTAGTAAATGTTCTATTTTTTCGATCGATAATTTAGTAGAACAGCAGGAAATGGAAGGATATGAATTTAGGGTGCTCGAATGCGTATTTTCAACATCTTTAATGCCCTTTTCAAAACAATTACCCTCAAACTCAATAACTAATGGCAGTTTCTTTGCCTTCTTACTTATATACTCAATGGGTCGGTGCAAAAAGCACGGAATCTTGCGAAATGGGGAATAGATTTGCAGTAATTCTTGACGTATGTTCTTATCAAGTTTATGCCCATTTCGCCGAACCAGCTGAATCACTGAAAAACCAAACATGAAACTTCATTCCCTTCATAAAATTTTTGTACAAGCTATCCTACGCAAATTTTTAGTAAAGTGAATGATTAAAACGTTCAAATATAAACAAAAAAGGCAAAGGCTAGAAAAAGATTAGCCTTTTACCTCTTTTAATACGTTATCTAGATTTTCTTTGGCACTAATAATCATTTTTTCATACAATGCTTAAAATGGATTGACCATAAGTAGCGCCTGGCACAGCCCATTTTCCGTTTAAACCAACCCATGTTGGCACCGAGCCTCTTGCGACAAGATCAAAACGAGGATCAAGGAGTGGATATCCATCAGTCAAAGGTTTAGTAGTTGCATAGGCATATAAATGCTGCAAGTGAGCAAGCACACCTTCCCTAGGTGTTTGAAAGCTTGCGCCTTGGTTATCTGGACCTGTTGCACCTAATCCGCAAAAGTTGTTCTGCTCCGGCTTCACAACTCCGGTGAATCGGAGATAGTCTGTTTCATGCATGGCTTGTGCGAAGGCAAGGTCACCTCTGATTCCATAATATTCTCCGAATGTTAAATAATATATGCCTAACTCTAGCGCTCCTGGATTCACTTTTTTAACAAATCGATTCATATGTTCTGGAGAGAGAAAAGTCTGGCCTAATATGGAATATCCAGATGGACTTTCTACTTCTTGGGTACCGCTTGAGTCTTCAACGATTATAAATGCATCCTGAATCCCTGCCTTTTTGACATCTTCCAAACGTTTTTCTGCATTCTCTCGGCTTAAAAATACCCCCACCTGTACCCTATACCAGGTGGCACCTGAAATGGATTCGGTATCCACAAACGATTCAATCCCTTTGGATCGAAGGAATGCAACACGCTCATCGGCATTCTCTCTTGACTTGAACGATCCTGCAATGACTTTATATATGGTTCCTGCGTTAGGATCCTCCTGTTGTTGTTTACGTTTAAGATTAAATGCTTTTTCTAATCCATTTGCATGGCCTTGTGCCACATTTTGGCGCCATGCTGATTGTTTCATCAGTGCCGCATCTTGCGCCTGATCAATAAAGCCATTTTCTGTTAATAGGGCAGGCATCGCAGTTTCACGCAGAACATGGAAATTGGCCTTCTTTTGGCCCCGGTCAGGCAGTTGGTTTAATTTGATTACCTCTGCATGGATGATATTTCGATATTTTGCGGTCGTAGAAGTGTCGGCTATACTCGTGTGGATATAATCTTCGTACCCCCTCGCGGATCCATTGGAAGCATTACAATGAATCGACAAATAAAAATCTGCCCCCCAAGCATTCGCCTCATTCGTGCGCTGACTTAAATCCTTGGTTGTATCCTCTGTCCGGCTCATTTGTACTTGAATATTTTCAAACTGAGAAGTTAAGATGGAACGTATTCTAAGTGCAATATCTAAAGCAATATTCTTCTCCATCAATCCATTGCCCAATGCACCTGTATCTGACCCTCCATGACCTGGATCTAAATAAAGTTTCATTCAACATACTCCTTTCTTCTATTAAATTTCTCTTATACTTTATATATATGGTAAAAATGTAAATTTGTTTGGGACAAGTTTAACACTTCATGTTATTGGGAGAAAAAAAGGGATGGTTCTTGCGTTTGGTTACGCAAGAACCGTCCCCTCGTCACTGTCAAGAAATGAGATCTTCATATATAATACAATCATGATTATAAAGGAGTGAAATGATGAAATACATAGCATTTGTGGATGTAGAGACAACAGGCACGAGTCCTGCTTATTCAGAAGTGATTGAATTGGGGATTGTTTTAGCTGAGTACCATGGAAACGGAGTCATGCACTTTGTGGATGAATACTGTGAGTTCAGACAGCCTTCTACTCCTATTCCTTCTATGATCACCCGATTGACTGGCATTAACGATCGAATGGTAAAAGGGAAAGTGCTGGACCGTGAGAGGATTCTGGATATCTTTAAAAAAGCAGATGCGATCGTCGCTCATAATGCAAGCTTTGATCGTGGATTTATCATCAGACTTTTCCCTGAAACGATTGAGAATGACTGGTACTGTTCCGTTAGACAAATCAAATGGAAAAGCTACGGATTTGAAAATGGGAAGCTCCAACAGTTACTTCATGCCCATCACATTCTTGTGAACAAAGCACACCGGGCCTTGGATGATGCCAAGAACCTCGCTACGTTATTGTGTCACGATATTCCTAATCATCCCGCTAAGGACACGTATATCGATTTTCTCATGAGTAAAAATCCCATGCGTAAGCCTGAAAGTGACAAGGAATCCTATGCTTAGGGCGTTACAAGGGGACGGTTCTTGCGTAACCAAACGCAAGAACCGTCCCCTTGTAATTTTCAGCCTGCTCTCTTCATGAATCGCTTCGGAAATTTAACTGGATTGATTCTCGCTGACAAAGGTTGAGCCTAACAGCAAAGCACCACCAAGCAATTGAACAAAGGTCATTTGCTCTTGCAGGATCACAGCAGAAATCACTAATGATGTGATGGGGTCTGCATAACTTAATGCAGCGATGCTCTGCCCCTTTAATCCCTGCATTCCTGAGAAGAATAACAAGAATCCCATACCCGTGTGAACAATCCCTAGGATGAAAATAAAGGGCATAGAAGAACCTGGTACTGCTAAAATCCCGAGGCCTTCCGTCAAGAATACATAGGGGATAAGAATCAATGTGGCCGTTCCAAGCTGAATGACTGTCGTTTCGAGCCCATCCATGTTTTTGATAAACTTATTTAATAGCATTAAGGCAGCGTAAAAACCAGCAGCCATTAATCCATAGCCAATGCCTATTAAATGATCCCATCCAGATGTACTTACACCGCTATTTCCAACAATGAACACCATCCCGAGCATGGCTACACCAATGGTAATGATTTTCTTTGCTGATAGCTTTTCCTTCAGTACAAAAGGTGAAAGAATCAATACAAACACAGGTGCAAAATAATAACTGAGTACGGCGTTCGAAATGGTCGTATGCTTGTACGCTTGGAAAAGGAACATCCAATTGGCACCCAAAGCCATACCGGAAAAGAATAAAAAGAAAGCATTCTTTTTCACATGAGCCCATGCAATCTTTTTCTTCATGATGAACATGACTCCCATTAAAAATAAACTGCCAATTAAACCTCTTAATAAAGCAATTTCACTTGAAGATAAATCAATGTATCTAACAAAAACGCCAATCGTACCAAAGATGATCATGGATAGCAGGAACTGAATTTTAGATTTCATCGTCTTCTCCTTAGGAATCTGCGGAACAACTTATAATTTGCCGATTCTGTATCTGTTTTTAAAATAAAATTAAGTCAGAGCTGGCTAAGCAGCTGGAGTAAACGGTGGTGGCGGTGATGTTGAAAATGGCTTCCATATGTATAGATTTGAATTTAAAAATGTCATCATGATCCCCCTATTTTTATTAGCGTATTCATATTATCCTATTATACTAAAAAAAGAACCATCAAAAGATAGTTCCCTTGTTTAACTATCGCTACCCGTTCAACAAGAACATCAATCATTTTTATAAAAATTAATCTATATACAATCGTCTTACTCTAAGTAGTAATAACCTGGTTTGGTGAAAAAAGAACTACTCCCTCATATCAGAGGAGTAATTCTTTTCTCATTTTCTCTAATTTTACTTTACAATAAGAACAGGACACTTAACTCTTTTGACTACTTTATGACTTACACTTCCTAGCACCATTTCCTGTAACGAATTTAGACCTCGGCTACCTAAAATCACTAAATCAAAATTTTCTTTGTTTGCATAGTCTACAATGGCTGGACCTGGTTCTCCATGTAACAATTTAAGACGGTAAGACAAATCGCTCGATTTCAACTGTTCTTCAATAGGTAAGAGTTTTTTTCGACGTGACAGATCTAATTCTTCTTTTCCTTGAGAATGAAGAACTTCATCCTTTGATTTTGAATAATCAACTACATAAACAACTTCAATTGCACAATCGTCGACCAAAGTGGCCATTTTAATAGCTTCTTTCATTGCTCGTAAAGAATGTTCTGATCCATCTACTGCTAATAAAATGTTTTTATACATTTTTTCACTCCTAACAAAGATTAATGTCCAGATACTCTTGGATTTGGTTGATTATATACAGCTAGTTTTTCAACTAGTCTTTTACTAGCAGAATCTAACCCCTTTATGGTAACTGTGTTATGGTTTTCATGATATTTTAAAACTACTTTATCAATAGCTCCGACGGCTGAGTCATCCCAAATATGTGCCTCTGAAAAATCAATAATGATATTTTCACCTTTAACCGTAAAATCAAATGACTCTACAAACCCTTCGACAGATGCAAAAAACAATTGACCTTCTACATCAAAAATTGTATTTGAATGATTCTGTTGTTCTTTTACTCTTATGGTTGAAATTTTGGCAACAAAGAAGATGGCACTTAAAATAACCCCTGCGATAACGCCTTTTGATAAGTCATGTGTTGCAACCACGATCACAACGGTTACCAACATGACTAATGCATCACTCTTTGGTGCTTTTATTAAGTATTGGAACGATGACCAATCGAATGTTCCGATCGAAACCATAATCATGATACCTACGAGAACAGGCATTGGAATTTGTACCACTAAATCCCCTAAAACAATAATCAAAAATATTAGAAATAGTCCTGCAATTAGCGTGGAAAGTCTTCCACGTCCACCTGATTTCACATTAATCACCGATTGCCCAATCATCGCACAACCAGCCATACCACCAAAGAAACCTGTAACGATATTCGCAATTCCTTGACCTCTAGCTTCTCTGTTTTTATTACTTTCTGTTCCTGTCATATCATCTACAATTGAAGCTGTTAACAGGGACTCCAACAAACCTACGATCGCTAATGAAATAGAATAAGGAAAGATAATTTTAAGTGTTTCAAGCGAAAATGGAACGTCAGGAATCAAAAAAGAGGGTAAAGATTGTGTGATGGAACCTAAATCTCCAACAGTTCTTAAATCAACCCCTGAAAATATTGCAACAGCTGTTAACACAACGATTGCAATCAACGGTGCAGGAATCGATTTAATAAATCTAGGCACGACATATAGAATGACCAATGTAACAGCAACAAAAACATACGTCATATTCGAAATTCCGAGAAAGTGAGGCACCTGAGCCATGAATATCATAATGGCAAGTGCATTCACAAAGCCGATCATAACAGCCCTCGGAATAAATTTCATGACCCGTGCTATTTTAAACACACCAAAAAGTATTTGTATAATACCTGTTAAAATGGTTGCTGCGAAAAGATAATTCAGTCCGTATTCTTTTACTAAAGGAACCATTACTAACGCCATCGCACCAGTTGCAGCAGAAATCATTCCTGGTCTTCCGCCAGCAAATGCAACAATGACCGCCATAGTGAAAGAAGCATACAACCCAACCATCGGGTCAACTCCTGCAATGATGGAAAAGGCAATGGCTTCTGGGATTAATGCTAAAGCTACAACAATACCCGCAAGCACATCTGCTCGAATATTTGAAAACCATTCTTTTTTTATTTTTTCTACCACTTTTTTTACACCTCATATCCTTTATTTTTAACTTGTACTTTACAAGTCAATTCGAGTTCAACAAAAGTAGTCTAACACCTATCTTCCCAAAATGGAACCATTTTGATACTTTTTATTCAAATGAATATTATGGTATGATGAAGTAAATGTATTAAAAGTATGGGAGAGTCTGAATGTTAATTGGGTATAGTAGACCGTATGAAGATGACCTTAATTGTGAAAATCAGCAAAAAAAATTATCTAACTTAAATTGTGAAATAATTGTCTCTGAGGAACATTCATCAGCTAAAAAAAGAACACAACTTAATAACATCATTAACAGCCTCAATCAAGGAGATAAAGTAGTTGTAACAAAACTATTTGCATTAGCAGATTCTACACGCCATCTAGTTGAACTATTAGAAATAATAGATGCTAAAGGAGCTTATCTTCAATCTCTTTATGAGGGCATTGATACAAGTAATAAATGTGGATATCAATTCTATGATATAGTAAAACACCTTGTAGAATTCCAATCTGATGTGATAAGTGAAAAAACCAAAAAAGGATTATTTGAAGCAAAACAAAAAGGAATCACTACGGGTCGCCCCAGGAAACCTGATGAAAATGTACAACGTGCTATTATTATGTATCAAAGTAAAAAATATAGCCTTGCTGAAATTAAAAATGAAACAGGTATTAGTAAATCCACTTTATATCGATATTTAGAACATTAATGAACTTTTCTACATAAGCAACTATTGAACTACCCCTCCTTATCAAACCTCATGGTCTGATTGAAGAAGGGGATTCCTACGAACACCGAAGTATCCTTCGGTTATCTTAGTAAACAAGGGGACGGTTCTTGCGTTTGGTTACGCAAGAACCGTCCCCTTGTCACTACTACCTTTGATATTTCTCAATCAAATCAATAAACGCATCGACGAATGATTGTAAAAATTGAAGGGTTCCTTCGTTGCTAACTTTGCCACTCTCATCCAATAAAGCTGCAGCGTTACTAATATAAGCTTCCGGTTGTTGAACCACTGGCATATTTAAGCATACAAGTGATTGACGTAAATGGTGGTTAGCACCAAACCCGCCTAGATTACCAGGAGATTGACTAATAATAGCTGCTGGTTTACCATTCCATACACTCGCTCCATAAGGTCGTGAACCTATATCTAGTGCATTACTTAATACAGCAGGCACAGAACGGTTATATTCAGGTGTTACAAATAAAAAAGCATCAAATTGCTTTATTTTGTTACGGAGTGCCGTATATTCTGTTAGGACATTATTTTCATTATCATCATCCTGATTATAGAATGGCAGATTTCCTATTTCGACAAATTCTGTTTCATATCCTTCAGGGAATAAAGCTGCAACATTAGCTGCGATTTTTTTAGAAAAAGATTCTTTCCGTAAGCTACCAACTAAAATGCCGATTTTTGTCATTTAATATCATCCTCTCTCTCAGTGTTATTATTACTAATAATCATCACTTTTAGAAGGAGGCACTTTAAAGTGGTATAGTATACAAAAAGATACTAATGGGGCATTTAGAATTGATTTAGGTTCGTTATTTACCTTCTTAATTTTTTTGTTTTTCAATTTCCCGTCTTACTACTGGCTTGATTTTTGAAACATAGGTCCCTACTTGCGGGATTACTTCTACTAAGTGTTCTAGTTGTAATCTCCCCATAGCCTCTTTTATCGGTGTAGTAGAGACCTTTAGTGCTTTAGCAAGATCTACTACAGATAGGGCTTGCCCTGGCTGCAACTGCAACGACAAAATCCCTTCTTTAATTGCTCTATATGAATAAATCTTATTATTTTCACTAGGCAACCTTTTTGATAATGGAAACATTGTGCGCTCCACCCCCTAATGCTGAACAATACAAATGAATTTCACTAATGAATTGATCTATTTTGAACAAACCCCTTAATTTTCCATCCTTACTACGTTCATTCAATACCTCATACATAGCAGGCATAAAAGAAAGGAGATAACTAAGTTCTTAGCTATCTCCTTTCTTTTATGCTTCACTCACTTCCTTATTTTATTTGTATCCCATAAGGTTGGCTTATGATATTTTATTATCGCGATTAATTTCTCCCGATTGTTGTTTTCTTTTTATGGTAGTGGCGGCAATCTGCACGACCATCATCACTACGTTAATTACAATCAGCCCCACTATTGCTGTTGAGAAGCTATCCGTCGCATCGTGAATCCAGCCAAGAATAAGGGGGCCGGTTGCCCCGATCACATAGCCGGCTGATTGAGTCATGGCCGACCAAGCAGCCGCCTCCTGCGGATTGTCGGTAGCGTCCAAAGGCAGTAGTATATTGAGGGAAAACAATGCGCCGGCGCCTACACCAATAAAGATCGTGGCAACCCACGGTTCAATGGAGGACGCAAGCATCACAAGCCCGACAAGTTCCGACAGCGCTGCAACCGTTAGCCAAAGGCGACGGGAAGGGAATTTACGAAGCAAGATCGGCAGAACAAGGCTTACCGGAATCTGAACAACGACGAAAATCGTAAGCGCACTTGCAGCGTAGGACTTACTATAGCCCATCCCTTGAATAATCTGTGGCAACCAAGCTGTGAATGAATAGAATAGCATGGCCATCAAGCCGAACGTCAGTGTAAGTAGCCACGCTTTCTTATTTGTCCATGGCATTCTCGTCTTCGTGCCGGTTGAAGTGGGATGATCTTGCGGTCTAATATTCCGCATAACGAACAACCACCATAACAGCACTGCGATGAATGCGATTACCGCCCATATCCCGAGCGCGCTCTGCCAAGAGTTCATACTATTGTGCATCGGCACGGTCAAGCTCGAGCTTAGTGCTGCTCCCAGAGTAAGCGCAATCGTGTATACCGCAATCATCGAGGGCACATGCTTAGGAAAGTGGCGCTTAATAAATCCGGGAAGAAGCGGTCCTGCAAATGCAATCCCTATACCCGCGATAAAAGCGGTAATAAGCAAAAATGAGACCGAATTCGTGAAGAACCTAAGAATAGTACCGACTCCGATGACAAGCAGTGACCATCCCAATACCCGCTCAATACCCCATTTTCCGCTGAACTTTACGGCTACAGGAGCGAAGAGTCCCATGCAAAGAACCGGAATCGAGGTCAGCAAACTCGCTACGGAGGCGTTCATTCCTAAGCTGGTTCTAATCGTTTCGAGCAATGGTGCGATCGAGTTAATTGACGGACGCAAGTTCAATGATGCAATAAATAAAGCGATTATCATTAGAATATATTTTTTTTTCATAAAAATTTCATACTCTCCTTTAGAATGTTATTATAAATTTCAATTTAAAATTTACTATCTCTATATTCACCGTAAATTAATAAGAAATTGGGCTTTTTCATTCCTTCATTAAAGCGCCCTATTCTGGAATATTAACTTTTTAATTTATTTGTTTTTTATTTCTCGTCTTACTACTGGCATTACTTTAGTAGCTAATAATTCAATCGCACTTGCAACCTGGGAAACCGGCTGACAAATATCAAGCTGCATAATAAAGCGATCATGACCAAATAATTCGTGCTGATAAAGAATTTTTTCAACAATTTCTTCAGGACCTCCAACAGCAAGTGCATTGTTTTTAGAAACAGCTGCTGTCACTTGCTCTTTAGGAATATTTCTTCCCATCATCGTTCGAATATAATTTGAATAATATGGATAAAATTCATTAACAGCTTGTTCTGCAGTCTTGCCAATATAGCCATGGCTTGTGATCGCAATTTTTAGATCCTCTTCTGCGTGTCCTGCCGAAATCCCAGCTTGACGATAGGCTTCTACTAAAGGTTTTACATAAAGAGGATTACCTCCTAAAATAGCGAGTGCCATTCCAAACCCAGCCTGCCCAGTCCGAACTGCACTTGCAGGGGTTCCTCCTACTCCTCTCCAAATAGGAATCTTATTTTGTTTTGGTCTAGGTGCAATCTCGCTATTATTTAATGGCGAACGAAACTTCCCTTGCCATGTAACACGTTCATTATTATTTAGCTCTTGTAACAATTGTAATTTCTCTTCAAAAAGTTCATGATAATCATCCAAGTTATAGCCAAAAAGAGGGAACGATTCGATAAATGCTCCTCTACCTGCCATAATTTCCGCACGCCCACCTGAAATTAAATCTACTGTCGAAAAGTCTTCAAATACTCTTACAGGATCTGCTGTACCTAATACGGTTGTAGCGCTGGCTAGTCGAATATTTTTCGTTGCTTGTGCAATCGCTGCTAATACAACAGGTGTAGCTGAAACCGCAAAATCCAAACGATGATGTTCCCCTAAACCAAAAATATCCAATCCTACTTCATCAGCCAACTTCGCTGTCTCAATGATATTTTGAATACGCTCTTCCGCAGAAATGATTTTTCCAGTAATAGGGTCCGGAATAATTTCTCCAAAAGTATAGATACCAAACTCAAACTTATCTTGATTTGCAATGCTCATAAGACAATCCCCTTTCATCCATATAATGATCTTCCCTTAAAAAAAACGCGCATCCAGTGAATATTGTCCTGCACCCGTAAGAACTATAGCAATTGCTACAACCAATGTAGCAAGACAGTATTCATATCCACCTTTTTGTCCTCCCCTTTCATTCTCTTTATCTAAAATGTTTTTAGATTTCCTTTGAATGATGTTATTATTACTCATAATAATCATTTTAAAAAGTACGCACTTAAAAGTGGTATAGTATACAAAAAGATACTAAAGGGGTAATTAGGATGAATCTAGAACCAGAATTATGTCGTGTAGCAGATTCTTTAAGCATATTAGTCGGGAAATGGAAACCAATTATCTTATTGCATTTATTGAAGAACGGTACTCAAAGATTCAGTGAATTAAAACGAAGAATGCCGGGAATCACGCAAAAAATGCTGACTAATCAATTACGCGAGTTGGAAAACGAGGATATTATTCAGCGTGTTGTCTATCCACAGGTTCCTCCTAAAGTGGAATATTCGATTACTGAATACGGCAGGAGCTTGGAACCGATCTTACACGCAATGCATGAATGGGGAACAAAGCATACATTGCATAAAAGACAAAAAAATGAACGAAAGAGCGAGTAAATAAAAAACTGCCTTTATTGGCAGCTTTTTTTAATTAAATATCCAGTTTTCTTTAAAGGTGTTGCTCAATTAAACTGCTTCGTTAGTTGAACAAGGGATATTTTTTTATCTTCAACGAATGTATGAATTTACCTATTTTCGTACATTGAAAAGAGTGTATCAAGACACGCACTACTGCCTCAAGTCAATGTAAAAGGGATCTTCTAATTGAAGATCCCTTTTCATTTTATAAATCAAATCAGTCACTCACCATTAGGGATGGTTTTGATTGGAATTACCCTTTCTAATTGATAAAAGTATCTTTTCCACACTTTCGATGTATCGTTAGGAATAATTATAGGGGCACCTAGTCGCAATCTGACTGTAGTTAACGAAGTTAATCCACCGTCAATATAGAGAAAACCTTTGTCACGTTTCTCGATGTGTTTATCGTACAACAAGTGGTTACGATTCATAAGGTATTGTGCAAAGTAATTTATGCTTTCCTCTAATGCCTTAAACCCTGTAGATAAATCCTCTTTGACTATTTCTAACGATAATTTTATATCAGCTGGGAGTTCAGCAGGTATTTTTACTTTAGATAAAGCCAAAGAGTTTTCAGCGAGTTTTTGTTCTGCCAATAAGGCAATATTATATAAGCTTTCCTCGTCCAGTTTCTCGTCTAGTCTACTCAACGGTTCTATTCCAGAGTCGATTAAATCAAAGAGCCTTTTTTCAAAATCCGAAAATGTAGGTTTTGAATCATTCCCAATCTTAGCTAAGGAAAGCGAAGGATAGACGGAAATGAAAAAACATACCAATAACAAAATTTTGTACTTAAGTATCCATCGAAGCATTATGATTCAAGTCCTTCCCTGAATAATAATTTTTCCAATTTCTCCAATCGCTGAATCGCCATGCTGCGATTATTATTATAATTTCAACAATGATGGTTAGATACTTTGGAAATTCCACGTTCTACTTATCCTCCAACTTCAACCCATACATCATGTGTATTGGTTTCATATCATATCATTTACTTTTAGTAAAAATTAATGCGGATTTAAATATTTAAATATTTAAATGTTTTTCGATTTAATAATTCATGTATGTTGAGTAAACATAACTGCTCTGTTAATTGTGGAAGAATAAGTTCCATAAACCTTAAGATATGACACTAAGATCAATTTTGACGAATGAATGAATTTGATTATTTTCGTACATTGAAAAGAGTGCCTTAAGGTACTTAACATAATCAGATGTTATCGGCACTGAAAAAGGATCTTCGGTTAGAAGATCCTTTTAGCTGCTTGTTCAATTAAAGCGCCCGATTGCGCAATATCAAAAAATGATACAAAATTTAGGGTAAAAGTCCGTTATCTTGTGCCTGAACTTGTTTTATTTTTTTGATAGTCAATGCCAAAAAAGGCTAACTCAATGATAAACAAAAATGTAGAAAGAGCTAATACGATTCCATTCCAATCTCCATTAAAAATGGTAACATTGATAAGTGTCATCAATTGCATCAAGATAATAATTATTATTAAAAAAACAGTTGTTTTCAAAAAATAACAGGTTCTCTTTTGGGAGAGAAAAGTAAGAAATAAATATTAAAATAACAGACTAAACAGCAATATTTTAGTCTGTTATTTTTGTTGTTAATTAAGGATTTTTTTAAAAATTACATTTAAAATAGCACAAAATCAGCATATGAATTTTAAATGGACAATAGCTATTGTCTTTGTTAATTATAATGCTAATTCTATGGTTAAAATAGATGAGCATTCTTAAATAGTTATTAGTTATTAAAAATGAAAGATTTAAAATCAATGACATATTTTACTTGAGACTCATTTGGAAAATAATGTATAATAACAAAGAGATTATAATAATTGCTGATGAAATAGCACTATATGGATTAAGCGAATGTAGAATCTAAAATAGTATCGAAAGATTTTATTTCTTTATTAAACTTGGAGGTATTTATATGAAAAAAAGACATAAAATACATGTTACTCCTGAAGATTTTGGACATCGTTTTTTAAATGGAGATTTTTCAGTTATATATCATCAAACAATTGAGGATTTTAAACAGTTAGCCACAATCGAAGAATTCATAGAGCATGGGGAATCCTTTAATGATGGGGTAGAAACGTATAATTTAGAAATGAGTACCAATCTAAAACAGAATATAAAACAGTACATATGGTTGGATAACGAAAGGAAAAAAGTAATCAGCGTTTATTTTGATGAAGATAAAATAATACATGGGCTAAGTCTTGAACCTTTTGTCACCTATCCAGAAAGTGACCAACAGTACACGAAGAACACTTATATTATGCCAATAAAAGAAGAATGGTTTGTTTTTTGGGGAGGAATAAATAAGTTTATAAATTATCACTATGAATATGATGAAATAAGATACGCATATGATTTAATCATTATGAAAGATGGTCAATCATATAAGGATTCTACAGATAAGAATGAAAATTATTACGCTTTTAATAAAGAGATAGTAGCTCCATCAGATGGGAAAGTAGTAAAGATATTAAATGGGGTTGAGGATAATGTACCAGGTGAAATGAATTCAAATCAACCTGAAGGGAATTGCGTTATAATTGAACACAAAAATAATGAGTATAGTATGCTTGCACATTTAAAACAAAATTCCATTGTTGTAAATGTTGGGGAAGACGTGCAAAAAGGGCAAGTAATTGGTTTATGTGGAAATTCTGGAAATTCATCGGAGGCTCACATACATTTTCAGGTAATGAATTCACTTGATTATTTGAATGGCAAGTCCATTCGTATTCGTTTTGAAGATGGTCTTGAATCTATTCAAGGAGATTTTATCACTCCTTTTAAATCATAGAATTACTTAAATAACCATGCTTTAATTGGAGGAGACTATCCCCCTGCCCCAATAGTGGAACAAGGTGCAATTTCTTATTTAAGAAACGTACCAGTTAACACAGGAGAAGATTTTAAATACAGTTTTTTGATTTTAAATTTTTCCATATTAATAACGGTATTTTTTTGAAACTACAAATTCAGTAATTGGCATAGTAATCCAAGCTAGTCCAATTACAATAACAAGTGGGATATTCTTTATATCATTCATTGCAGTTACTCTTTCCGAAACGACTAAGACGATTATCATTAATAAAAGTAATACATAATAACTAATTTTTGAACTTAAAAGAGTTATATGTTTCTCTAATTCATCTTTTTCTTTTTCGTGTTTTCCATCCATTTCACCCCAAGTGATAGATTGGAAGAAAAAACCAATCGCTAAAAATACAAAGAAGAGTGAAGAAGCATTAATTATTTCTTTTGTAGTCCATTCATATATCCCATAGCCACCAATTGCAGTAATAAGAACTAAAGAACAGATTAAACTTACTTTTTTTACAGTTGTCACTTTTTCTCATTCCTTTCATATTTAAAAATAAATAATTCTTCGATAGGAAGACCTAAAACATAAGACAAATTAAATGCCAATTCTAAACTTGGGTCATACTTATTATTTTCAATGGCATTGATTGTTTGCCTAGTCACTTTACACAAATCTCCTAATTTGCCTTGTGAAAAACCACTCTTTTCTCTGTATTCCTTGATTCTATTCTCCATCACTAAGCCACCTTTAAATTTCGTTAGGTGTAAAACATTCTTTACACCTTGATTATAAAATAAGATAAATGAGGTGTCAAATATGTTTTACACCTCATTTATCTTATAAGTTCTTGCTATTTTTCTTTATTACACTATTCTGCTCCGTGACTTGAATAAGCAAAATAGCGATCCCTCGCTCTTGAAGAATCGCACCCGTTACTTGAATAAGAAATATTACGCAGTAAACCTAAAGTATGCAGTATAAGGGGCGAGATTAACAGAGTTATTTATGAATAGAAACCCTAGTACCAATTGGAACCTTAGATGATAATTCTAGAACATCATGATTAAACATTCTAATACATCCATGTGAGACATTCTTACCGATTGAAGCTGGGTTATTTGTTCCGTGTATACCGTAATGAGGTTTTGACAATCCCATCCAAAGCACTCCAAATCGTGCGGGTGGATGGAGTTGTTTATTGATAATCGTATATGTCCCAGAAGGTGTTGGTGACAATATTTTCCCAACTGCAATTGGGTAAGCTTTTATAAGCCTGTTTCCATCAAAAAGTTTTAATTGATGTTTTGATGTAGATACGTCAATCCATCTCGCCATGAAGATCAACTCCATTTTTTTGAATATTGTATGAAGTTCTCAAGCATTTGTTAATTAACAGAAATTGATTGAACAGTTAATGAGAAAAGAAAGTAAAACTGCTTAATGAACAGTTCGACGGTATGTGCTTCTTCAAGTAAACTGCTACTGTTAGTGCAATAAAAAAGGTTGCCGCAGCAACCTCTATTTTTAAACACAAGCTACCCATTAGTTTAAGTACAATCGCTCACACACTATGCAAATAAACCAGATGGTTACACTCCATCTGGTTTTATTGAAATTATCTCTAATTAATAGCATTCAACCAAGAAAAACACTTGAATTTTGCAAAAGTACAATTAATCCTAATACAAGCAATACAATTGGCAATACCATATATATTATTTTTGCTGATTTGCAGGCATATCCAAAAGGAAAGATTGCAGAAATCAGCACTTATGAAGAGTTTACGAAAAATGATTGTGAACTTATTTTGTTAGTGGTGGATAGTTGTTATGCGACCATCTACTGCAAGGATAAAGACAAACTCGAACTCCTTTACAAAAACGCACGATATTGTGGATTTGAAGATGTTGAATATATTACTAATGAAAACGATACAAAAACAAGGCTGTCCGTTTGGTAGAAGTACAGAAAGACCTTCATAACTTGAAGGTCTTCAAATTCTTGAAAATCTACAATATTGTTTACATAGCCTTATAAAGAGACAAAAAAACAATCATATTCACGAAAAGGAGTCTCTAAACGAATAGGAAAGTAATAATGAGTTGTTTGACTTCGTCTTGATTAGATAGAATGGCGGTAAACAATTAATAAAAAAGGTGGAAGTGTTATGAAAGACAACTTTGTTGAACAAACCAAAGAATTCGTAAAAGAAAAGCTATCTGGTGAAGCAACAGGACATGATTGGTTTCATATCGAGAGGGTATATAACAATGCGGTCCATATTGCAAAAGGAGAAAACGTCAACCTTCTTATTGTGGAACTAGCAGCACTCTTACATGATATTGCAGATTATAAGTTTCATGGTGGAGACGAAAAAATAGGAGGAAAGGTTGCTTCAGATTGGTTAAAAAAAATAGGCGTAGAAGAATCAATCGTTCTCCAAGTTAAAGAAATCATTGACCATATATCATTTAAGAATTCTTTTAGTTCCGAACAAACTCTTTCCTTAGAGGTGAAAGTCGTCCAAGATGCGGATAGGTTGGATGCAATTGGTGCTATTGGTATCGCAAGAGCTTTTGCTTATGGAGGGAAATTCGGTAGAGAAATCCATAATCCTGATATAAAAGCCGCTCATTATCAAACAAAGGAAGAATATAAGCAAAATAACAGCACTAGTCTTAACCACTTTTATGAAAAATTACTTTTACTAAAGGACAAAATGAACACAGAAACAGGAAAATGTTTAGCAGAAAAAAGACACGATTTTATGAAACATTATTTAGTTGAATTTTATGCCGAATGGAACGGAGAAAAGTAATCTCATAAACGATATAAAACAGATGGTAAGAGTAATGAAACCAACGCCATCTGTTTTTTATTTGATTATATTTTAAGACGATTTCTATTATATACAATGCACTTCTTATTATTTTCCAGTGCCTTTAACATGGCATTAATACCCTCTCTATTTATTCCTTATTGTGTTAAAGCACTACTATACATTAAGAGCAAATCTTCACAATTTTTTATTTACCATAACAAGCTCTAATACTCTTTATAAGAACAGTAAAAAATTTAAATCTGAAGAGCTTTTTGTAATGATTTTTTCATTGCTTCTACAAAGTTCTGACGTGTCTCTTCAGATAATTCTAATAAGGAAAGATAGGGATTTAATTCTTCTAATTCAACTAATAAAATCTCCCCTTGTTCGCTTCTACAGGCATCAACTCGTTGAATCCCCCAGTCAAGATTATTCCAGTCGATGAAACGTTTAGCAAAATCTAAATCTTCTTCCGTAGGTACATACTCTTTCAATTCCCATCTTTTATCTTTATCTGGTGCATAAAGAGCATACTGAAATTCTTTGTCGATAAAATAAAATCAGACTTCATATTCAAAATTGATAAATGTTGTACCAATGTATTTTTCGATTCTAAATTAACTTTTTCACTCAATTCATCTTTTTTAACTAATTCCATCCCGATAGAATCTGCTCCATCTTTCGGCTTTACGATATACCTGTCTACATTATGAAGTTTATTTAGGGAATCAAGCGTATCAATCGTTGAATAACAGGAAAATGAGCATTTGTTAGTTCAATTAAATATTCTTTTCCGTTCATATCAGCCTTCCCATCAAACGAATTATATGTGTTTAAATGTTTAGAAACAATTCGGTTGCGGAATGCTTCATATTTGTCTTTAAAATTTGCGACTGGACCTGCATTTCGGAAAACAATTAAATCAGCATTATCTTCAAATGCTTCAATATCTTCAGGATGACAGATGACCAAATTAAAGGCTTCTCTAGTTTAGAAGTTAGAAATAAATCCTCTTCATAATAGTTTCTTCCTTTTGCTTCATAATATAAATCTGTTACAAATAGTAGCGTCTTCATTACGCCTTCACCTGCTTTTCTTAAATTTTTCTTGTAAAAACATCCTAAAAAAACAAAAAATCCCGTCTCAGTAATAGACGAGATTGAAACTCGCGGTACCACTCTTGTTTAATAAAATGTTTCAATAACACTTTATTACCCTTTACAAACGTACAATCATACGTTGTCCCTTGTAACGGAGGAAACCGATAAAGCTTACTAAACATTCGGCTTTACTTCTCGGAGATGATTTTCGGTTATTATCTGAACACTGGTTTTCAGCAAAACACCAGCTCTCTTTAGAACAGAAACAATAACGTACTCTTTCTCTTCATAGAATTTTATATAAAGTAAATTAATTTTTCCATTATATATTACGTCATTCAGAAAATAAAATCAATAGTAGTAAAAGGTAAATGCTTCATTTCCTTTATTCAACTATTCTGCCATTTACTTCAATAAGAATAGCCATACTTCCTTCTTGAAGAAACGCACCCGTTAGTTCTTTAACATATTGTTGAGTTGACACAAACTGCGCAATAGAAAGTTATCTCAAGTAGGTTCTCTATCAAAACATTAACTAAATTTATTAAATGTATGAATTCAATTCACTTAAGCTAGGACTAAAACTATTGTGTGTTTGAATAGTACTCCTTAACAGATGGAAGAAGAGTAACCGATTGAATTAAAAGACCTAGGAATATGTAGAATACATGAATAAATGCAATTCCTTGAATTATATAAATTTGAATCGTAATCCAAATAATTAAGATAAAACCAATGTAAAGTGAACTATTCCATGACCAATGTGTGGCTTTATAAATACGGAGCTTCTCAGCGACTTTTAACGGCTTTTCTGAAATAAGAAAGATTGCAGTAATTAGAGGGACAACGCCAAGGACAACAAATAGTATAAGTCCCGGAAAGAGGAAATTATTAAACGGGCTGTGCTCTAACAATTTGAGAGGCATCTGCAAAAGCGAACCATCTGGAGAAAGAATCAGTGTGCATCCACCAAAAAGAGCACCTATTCCAAGAAAAATGTGTAAAACAATTAACAAATAGCAAGCAAAAGACTTCCTATGGTCCGAATGCATTAGCGTCATCTCCAAATGATTAGTTTTACTATTATAATAATTTTACATTAATACTATAAAATTTGGAATAGTCCTAAACACAAAATAACTGTGAATAGCTTTTTCAAAACTGCGCAATTTTGTTCAAATGAACATATTGCACAGTTCGAAAACACTACGCTTGTTGAACTAAACTGCCACGTTACTTGAAGAAGAAAGGAGCATTACCGTTGTTCAAGTAATGCACTCCTTTAGTTCAACAATAAATTCTTAATTAGGTAAATCAAAATCATTATATTTATTTTTACTTCTTTTTTTAACGCCGAATTTAGATACTCCATAATACAAAATGAGTAGCTGTAACGAAATCTCTGTAAATGCATTTAATGGCAGTCCAAAAGAAGTTAAAGTAATATCTAAGATTAAGACCAAAACAACTGCAATAACCCAAAAGAGTAAGCCAATAACTACAAATCTAACCAAACCCATTACCCAGCCCCCTTTATATGATTTTAACATAAATATCCAATATTCTTGTTGAAGTAATCTGCCTCAATAGTTGAAGAAGCGACAACCTTGTTTAACTATTGCACTCTTTTGTTGAATTAGTTAAAAGCCGTTTTCTCTTGTTCTATAAACCATATGTATTAAAAATTTCAGGAAACGAAATGATTAGCAACCATCCTATAATTACAGTTGCAAAAAAACAAATCCAGCTTATTATTTTTACTTTTTTATCAATTTCATCTTTTTTTTCTAATATACTAATGTAATTAACTACTAAAACTAATGACGTAAAAGGGATAATACCTATATACCAGTATCCTAAAGAAGATTTATCTACTGAAAATAACGCTATAACTAGTACAAACACTCCAAGTGCTATTCGATTTATTATCGTTTTCATATAACCCCTCCTAATCTTTCAACGAATTTCCTCAGTCGATACAATTCAATCTTAACATTTATATTTCATTTGGTTTCTTCAAATATTTATTAAAGAAACCTGCTTCGTTAGTTGAAGAGTATTAAAAGATAGGAAATTAATTTATCAATTCTTCACTTGTTAAAATTTTATATAGGTCTGCTGAATCTTGCTTTGTTAATTTCACATATCTATCGCTATCGGTAACTATCTCTAGATTTTCACCATTTGAGCTAATCCACAGTAAATAAGACGCTATTTTGTCTTCGCTGCCGTTACTATTCTTAAACGGAAATTGAAATTGGTAGTCAGCATAGCGTGCCATTTCTACTTTTGCATTTTCCCAATTAGAATTTTTAACTATATCTATCGCTTTTTCCACCTGTTTTTTTTGAGTGACTTCTTTGAATTCCGCAAAAATATTTTCTTCACTAGTTCGTTTCTGTACAGTTATTTTCTGCTCATTCATCTCATTCAAACAACCCGAAGTAACCAGCAGAATACCTAGTAGAGAAAAAAACAGTATTATTTTTTTCAATCTACTCCCCCCTTTGTTTTTATTTTCTGATTAAACTAACCAGTTAGTAAAAAAGCGACTGCTTAATTGAACAATCGCACCCTTTAGCACAAGAAACATACCTTATTTTTATGTTCAATTTGTCTGAAAATAGCTAACCAAACTGGAAATAAAGCCACCGATAATTGTGCCTGTAAGAATTGAAAGACCAATAAACCCAACTCCCATTCCAGTCCATCCGCCAACAATAAAACTGATAACAATGATTGCTATACTTAACAAAAGTAGCCCAACAAACATTATACCAATGTACTTATCATATTTATTTCTTTTCAATAGTATCGAGGTAATGGCGTATAATACGATAACCCCCAAGGTAATATAAATGAAAACTTCAAAACCCTCCAAATTCTACCTCCCCTTTCAATTTAATTTTACAGTATTTCAGTTTACCTTTGGGCATTAACGGAAAAACCTTCTTTTACAAACCTGCTTTGTTAGTGAAAAAACGACTGCTCCTCTTGAATAATCGCACCCGTTAATTTAAGTATAATGTTTCACAAATTTATTTTAATAAATTTAAAATCAGTATCAGCAAAATAGAGATTGAAAAGAAACCAACCATAAAGTAGCCAAAATATTTTAATGGTCTTGGTAACTTCTTCAAGTCTGCATTAGCAAGGTTTGAAACATTTCCTTCAATCTTGTTCATATGGTCTATTGCATCATTGAAAGGCTTTTTATCCTCATCCATCCTCAATTCCCCCTTTATTATATATAATTCCCTCATTTAAAGAAATTTCCCTTCACTAACCTGCCCTGTTACTTGAATAAGAAAAAAGGATTGCCGCAGCAATCCATTCTTGTACTCTTGCACTCCTTTAGTTCAACAATAAATTCTTAATTAGGTAAATCAAAATCATTATATTTATTTTTACTTCTTTTTTTAACACCGAATTTAGATACTCCATAATACAAAATGAGTAGCTGTAACGGAATCTCTGTAAATGCATTTAATGGCAGTCCAAAAGAAGTTAAAGTAATATCTAAGATTAAGACCAAAATAACTGCAATAACCCAAAAGAGTAAGCCAATAACTACAAATCTAACCAAACCCATTACCCAGCCCCCTTTATATGATTTTAACATAAATATCCAATATTCTTGTTGAAGTAATCGGCCTCAATAGTTGAAGAAGCGACAGCCTGGTTTAACTATTGCACTCTTTTGTTGAATTAGTTAAAAGCCGTTTTCTCTTGTTCTATAAACCATATGTATTAAAAATTTCAGGAAACGAAATGATTAGCAACCACCCTATAATTACAGTTGCAAAAAAACAAATCCAGCTTATTATTTTTACTTTTTTATCAATTTCAGCTTTTTTTTCTAATATACTAATGTAATTAACTACTAAAACTAATGACGTAAAAGGGATAATACCTATATACCAGTATCCTAAAGAAGATTTATCTACTGAAAATAACGCTATAACTAGTACAAACACTCCAAGTGCTATTCGATTTATTATCGTTTTCATATACCCCCTCCTAATCTTTCAACGAATTTCCTCAGTCGATACAATTCAATCTTAACATTTATATTTCATTTGGTTTCTTCAATTATTTATTACAGAAACCTGCTTCGTTAGCACAAGAAGTGACTGTTCCTGCTGAACAATCGCACCCATTTGTTTAATAAGCTCTATCCAAAATTTCTGTCCAGAAACAGAAGTAGATAACTACCCGCACAGAGATAAATTGCAACTTGAGTTATAATATATGTCAAAAGTTCAACCCGAGTTAGTTTTCTTTCTCGCTTAACTTTTTTAAAATGTCTATAGTAATAAAATGCACATAGGAGTAGTATTATTGCAGATATTTGAAATATGTTTTCCAATAGACTAACCAAAAAATCATCTCCTCCAACAGAGTAACATTAGCTACCATTAAATCACATTTTCCACAATCGCACCCGTTAGCCATCCATGAATCAGAAATTCACCACAGAGAACGAAAGAGGAATACGTTCTTTCATGGTAGTTGAAGAAGATTATCTTATTTTCTAAGTTTTTATTTTTCTAATCTTTATATCCGAGCAATGTATAAGTATTTTCGTTTGTGAAAATAAAAAAATTTCATGTTGTAATTTCCTTTTACTCAACGGAAGGATTTCATCATAGCCCCATTCATCAAGTCCTTTTCTACCACCGAAGACAATTCCATTAGGCCTATTACCGTAAACATTTCTTGTAATATCAAAATCCATTAAAAACTTACGAACGTTTAACCATTGTATTTCATATATCCCCGCACCTTCTTCATATTGCTCAATGACCATTTTTATTGTGGTCGGGTCCTTTGTTTTCCCATTTTCTTGATTCAATAGTGTAAGGGAAACAACCTTACCATCATGAAATGAATAGTTTTTTAAAAAATTTGATGTCTCATTATTAAATCGGGGTAATAGTTTCTTTAGTTCCTTTGCATAGCCCACTACATCCCAATGGTCATCATCTACAAAATACTTCATTGAATAATTCTCCTCAAACTATCAAATTTACTTATCAAATATTATCTCAGAAAATGACCCGATTTTGGAATACAAGTTAAACGACACTCTTAAACTATCCTGCACTCGTTACTTGAATAAGAAAAAAGGATTGCCGCAGCAATCCATTCTTGTACTCTTGCACCCCGTTTGTTTAAGTAGAAACATTCACAATCTCTTCTAACTACACAATAATTAAAATTCTAAGGAAAGACCGCCTTTGTTACATATTCTTAATGTAACTTCTAATTTCACCAGTTGTTTACTAAAACAATTTTACCAACTGCTTTATTAGCCTCATAATATTCATGTGCTTGGGCTATTTCGTCAAAGGTAAATTGTCTTTGAGCAAGTAATGGTCGAAGTTTTCCTTCCTCAATAACAGGTGTAATATTCTTCAATACATCTCCGTTTATATGACGAAATTCTTCATGAAGAATAGGAATCTCTGTGAATACAACATGGAAATTCAATGATTTTAAAAGAAATGGACTAAGGTTATAGTCTTGACTTACAGCAATCGCCACAATTGTTCCATATAAAGAAGCTGCCTCAATCGAATTCTCAAGGTTTTTACGGTCGATGGTATCGAAAATATATTTAAACCCTTTACCATCCGTATACCTATTCACATAGTCTTGTACGGACATTTCTTTATAATTGATGACAACATCGGCTCCAAACTCTTCCGCAATTTGAGCTTTTTCTGGTGAAGAGACGGTTGTATATACCTTTGCACCGAGCCATTTTGCCAACTGAATAGCAACATGCCCTACTCCGCCTGCACCACCATGAATTAGAATCTCGTCTCCAGCTCTAATATTGGCACGTTTAACTAGAGCTTCCCAAGCAGTGATTGCGACAACTGGAAGGGCTGCTGCTTCAGCAAATGATAGGTTTTTCGGCTTATGAGCAAGTAATCTAGCATCTGCTGCCATGTATTCTGCTAAAGCACCACTCGTACCTTTAACACCACCTGCAAAACCGTATACCTCATCACCAACTTTAAAATCAGTAACTCCTTCTCCGACTTCTGTGATAATACCAGCTACATCGCCATGTAAAACAGCCGGAAATTCAGGAGCAAATTTAGCAAAAACTCCACTGCGTATTTTTGTATCAAGGGGATTTAAACTTGTAGCTTTTACTTGAATTAAAACATGCATTGGTTTCAATTCTGGAACAGGAATCTCTTCTAATTGAAAAACAGATGCCTCTCCAAAAGAACGGATAACTTGTGCCTTCATATAAATCTCTCCTCTAATATTTAAAATAACATAGCCATTATTCCCAATATTACATTTATTTTTGCCGAATTAATACTAAAAAGTATTGTTGTGCTAAACTGCTTCGTTGAAGAAGAATTTTATACTTTCTTATCTTTTAAAAATAAACAAGGGGGCGGTTCTTGCGTTTGGTTACGCAAGAACCGTCCCCTTGTCACTACCTTTTCACTATTCACTTTTCCTCCTTCTATGTATTAAGATGATAAACGTCGTGACTCCCCCACCCACTAAACCATCAATCATATCGAACATCGTGTCATCTGGGTCCCTGCCTTGAGCAGTGAAATGAAACAATTTATCTCCGCCAAATTCGAGAAGTTCCCAAACCCCTGCTGCTGCAAGAGCAAAGCAAATCATATATAAACCAATAAAGGAATTAGGGATCTGTCCCGCTAAATGGTCTCCTGCTAATCTTTTTAAAATAATCCAACTCCCATACGCAATCCAAATACCTGATAGAATATGGAGAAAATCATCGAAATGCGGAACTTTATATCCTCCACCAAAAGTTCCTAGGCCGACTGCAACGAATATAAACCCATATAATATACTGACAAACAAGGGCGATAGAAAAGTCCAACAGTATTTTTGTCCGATTGCAATAACCATAATCACGGCTATTGTTAAGATTCCCATAAACCCTTTTGTATTTTCCCCACTGTTATACATCATACTGGTTCCGATGATCAGCATAGATAAAACAATCCAATATAGGATTTTCCCCCACAACGGGGCTCGTTCTTTTCCTAATTTGCTCATTTATTTTCACCCCTTCCTATAGAATGGAAGATTCAAATGATTGTAAGGATTACATTTCTAGTATTCTAGTCTTAATTCCTTTATACTAAAAAAATAAAAAAATCCATATTTTAGTACGATTTTTAATAAACTCGGCTTATTATTAATAGACTACCATAAAACATCTCCACACTTATTATTTAACAAAATTTCGTGCCAGGCAGGCTTTACCTTTCATTTTTCATACTTAGACAGGTAGCTTGTATGATCGAACTAAATTAGAGGTGATTGCGCATGGAGTGGTTTGGCCGCAGTAATAAGAACTATGATTTTAATATGTTTTCTGACAGTCATTTTGTTATTTTGGCTATTTTTCTTTTGATTGTTTCATTCATTTTTCTAAATAGAAAGAAGTTAAAAAGCGAGAAATGGAGAAAAGCTGAGATTTTAGCCGCCATCTCTTTAATTGTGATCGAAATGACCTATCACATATGGATGATTGTTAATGATAACTGGACACTGAGTCATTCCCTTCCATTGGAATTGTGCAATCTTAGCCTCATCTTATGCGTGCTTTTACTATTAACGAGAAAAAAAATAATCTTTGAAATTCTCTTTTTTACTGCCTTATTGGGGGCTTCGCAGACGATTTTTACACCTACATTATCCTATGATTTTCCGCATTTCCGGTTTTTTCATTTCTTCTATGCTCATATGATGGTCGTCTGGGTCACATTATATTTTACGTGGGCAAAGGGATATCATCCGACATTCAAGTCAGTCCTAAAATTAATTGTTTTTATCAATATTCTTCTGCCGGTTATTTTGCTCGTAAATAAAATGACGGGCGGGAATTATTGGTTTTTACATCACAAGCCTGAGAGCCCAAGTCTTTTTGATGTGCTCGGTCCTTATCCTTGGTACATTTTTTCCTTAGAGGGTGTATTAGTTGTCCTTAGCTTAATTGCGTGGCTTATTTTTCGAAAATGAATGCTCCCGCCACTTAATTTTCGACAAACAAGGGGACGGTTCTTGCGTTTGGTTACGCAAGAACCGTCCCCTTGTCACTACTGATGATCCATATGAGATTGCAAGAATTACGGGCACCAAAGCAATTTTAATCTGCTTTAGATTGCTTTAAAACACGTTGCAAATCGTCAGTAAAAAGTTGCTCTCCTGGGTAAGAGTCATTAATCACAACAGATTCTAAAAATGATAACCTGTCATCTTCTTGTTGAAAAATAAGATAGGTACTATTTGGATAACTTGGCATAACCCAATTATCCTCTGTTATGTGCATCCCACCAGCTACTACAATATTATCTGGTGATTCAGAGAGAAATTCATAATTTATTTGATAAATAACTAACTCCATACCATCAAGTTCTTCATAGGTATAATTATAGTCTAAGGACTTAATTCTCCAGTTAGTATACCCATAGTTTGGAAAGTCCTCAGTAGCTATATTAAAATCCTTCTGTACTTTTTCCTTAGCTGATTTTAATACAATATCCGGCGCATCGATTCCATCTAAAACAACACCTATTTCATCGTTAGTAGTTCTTTCTTTTACGGTATCATTAAAAGCACATCCCACACTAATTATAGCTAGTATAATCACTGTACCTATCATTCGAGTATATAATTTATAATCTTTCATAATCGTTCGTACACTCCCTTTGCAGATTAATTTTTAAAATTTAAATTTTTTAAATATTAATGCTACTAATTATATTTTACAGTAAAATGCACATTCCTATTGTGACTTCTTATTGAACAAACCTGTGTAGGTTAGCTTAAGTATATTTCTTCACAAATTCTTCAGTGTCTACATAAATAGCCAAATTTATATTGATTATTATTTAAGAAAATGGCTCTAACTAAAATAGGCGCGATCTTTTTTAAATAATCACGCCCGATTCTTTAATAATCAAAGATAAAATGCAGTTATAGCTATGTAAGCTAATGACATTAAACTTAGCAAGAAAATAAAAGATGCATAAAATAAAATCTTTGACTTTTTATTCATTACTACACCATTCTTAAAGAAGTTAGAAGATCCTAGTAACAAACCTCCTAAAATCGTTATTAACCCAAACAACGGATCAATCATGCTTCCCATCCATATTCCTGTCATAAAAAGTATTAAAGCAAATATCGGATTAAAAATAATATTTACAGTCACTTTAATCCTCCCTTATTTTTATCCAAAATAATTTGGTAAACGCACCCGATTTAAGAAATGAGTAAACTGATTTTAATAAGTTCTAGTGATACACGGAACGGTTATAACTAATGTCTTTTTATTTACACTCAAAGGAATATTTACTTGTGAGATGATTATGTATTTCTAAAATAACTTCCCCATCGTTTTCATAACATTGAGAACTTAATGTATTTATTTCTTTGGTATTAAAATAACTAGTTGCAATAGTAAAAAAAGAAGCTCCTAGTAAAAGTGTAACTAAAATCGATGAAATACCTATACAACGCTTATTTTTAAATATTTTCAGTTTTAAACTCTCCCTTTCTAATCATTTTCCACAGAGCTTGTTAAGCTAAAACGCCTGATTATTTAATAATGTTTAGTAGGATTTATCATTTTTCCGACAGAAGACTCCCTCTTCAAACCGTAACTATGCGACAGCGAGTGAAGGTTAAGGGGGAGATGAATGTCGGTTGGTGATTGACGAAACATATGTTCGAGTGGTATGATGTTCCTGTACAAATTGTTCTTTGAAAACTGGATATATGGAGGTTGTGACAAGAAAGGCTTTGTCACGTAAAATATCCAAGCATTACCGTCTTGCACTTGTTGAAGTAGCGAAAACCAAGCAGAGTAAGCAAGTGCAATGAGTCCAAATGTACAAGTTTGCTTCACCGCAGGAGGCTAATAAGCCATCTGTACTGCTAACTGTCGGTGCGACAGGGATAGCCTGCTAAAAAACTGGTGGATACACTGGTGTTCGCAGGAATCTCCCACTTCTACAAGTGGGAGTAGTTCAATATTAAAACAGTTTTCACAAATGAATTTGCCTTCATTTCTTAAATATGCTTTTATTTCAGTAAAACCTTTTCGCTTAGGGTAACGCATTTTTACAAAAACAATGTCATCTTCTTTAATCTCTTTATCACACACAATACATTTCGGTTTATCCCAAAGCACACTAATACACCTCCCGATAATAACAATCAGAAACTAATTAACTATACGAATAACTTTTATAAAAGTTTCTTCAACAATCTGACCCAAAAAGGAAAAAGAGCGCTGATCCTTATTCGAGGATTGCGCGAATATTGAAAATGTGAAAGAAAAAGATGTCCTACTTGAACATCTCTTCATACTCTACTCTTTTTCTGTGATATTTTGTTTGATTGTCTTTCCATTTCTGACCTTCGCCCATTGTTCAATTCTGTTCTCTTTGTTCAGGTAAAAAAGGTATTCCATATTGCTTTCCTTACCATCCTCTAATGGTTTCACTAGATACGTTCTCGTTGCTGCCCACCATGCATCATGTGATTGTCTATCTACCACTGTAATATCAAATCCCAGTTTCGACTCGATTTGTTGAACTTCCTTGTGTCTGTCAACCGACTGCCATGTGATTAATCCGACCAACACTAAGAGTACCATTCCTATGCCGATAAACTTGATCCATTTTGAATTATCCCTTCTAATTTCCGTCACTTTATCCCTCTTTTGTTCTAACTTTAATCAAACTTTTGAGTATCCTCTCATAAATGTAACATAAATTAATAATTCATAAAATTCGTTTATTACACAAACCTACCCTTTAACCAATTAAAGACCCAGAAAAATGGATTGCTGAAACAGTCCATCTTTGTGCAATTCTCGCGCCCGATTGCGGAACAGCCCTTTAGATAACATCCAAAGGGACAAAGCATCTTAACTTTTTTCAAACATCGCATCTTTTTAATAAACTTTGTGACTTTATTTCAAATATACAGTTCAACCTTACTTCTATATATAAAAAAAATAGTAGCACAAACCATAGCCTTGGTCTGTACTACTAATGTTAGTATGTTTCCCATATAATATTATGAAGCTTGTTTTACTATTTCTCCTTCTTCAACTGGAGGGTTGAATTGACCTTCCCATTTAGCAACAACAATGGCTGCTAGTGAGTTCCCCACTACATTAACAGCGGTACGTCCCATGTCAAGAATACGGTCAATACCAGCAATAAATGCTAACCCCTCGGCAGGTAATCCCATCGTACTAAATGTAGCTAGTAACACGACAAAGGACACACCCGGTACTCCAGCCATACCTTTAGATGTAACCATTAAAACTAACATTAATGTAATTTGTTGTCCGATGCTTAGTTCTATACCATACATTTGGGCAATAAATAACGATGCAATGGCTTGATATAAAACAGACCCATCTAGATTAAAGGAGTAACCCGTTGGAATAACAAAAGAAGAAATATGTTTCGGACTTCCTGCTTTCTCCATTTTTTCCATAATTCTTGGAAGCACTGTTTCCGAACTTGCTGTTGAAAAAGCTAAAATTAATTCTTCCTTAATCATCTTTAATAATTTAAAAATACTATAGCCAACCATTCTGGCCATCAAACCTAACACGACAATAACAAAGAAAATCATTGTTCCATATACAGTAAGGGCTAACTTGCCTAATGGAATTAGTGATGAGAAACCATACTTAGAAATCGTTACGCCAATTAATGCAAATACACCAATTGGGGCATACTTCATAAATAGGTTTGTCACATAGAACATGGTATTTGCCGTACCTTCAAAGAATCTTAGTACTGGTTTTCCCTTATCCCCAATTGCTGCAACTCCAAGACCAAACATAACAGCAAAGAAGATGATCGCTAACATATCGCCTTCCACCATCGCTTGTATCGGATTTGTAGGTACAATATGCAATAGGGTTTCGGCTATCGACTTGCCTTCTTGCTCTTCCGATGTTTTGACATAGCCTTGAAATATCACCTTGCTGTAGGCTGTCCATATTTAGTCCAGCACCAGGCTGAAATATATTGGCGGAAATGAGGCCAACCGCGATGGCAACAAATGTCATACCAATAAAATAAGCTAATGATTTACCACCAAGTTTACCAACAGATTTTATATCTCCAACACCAGCAATGGCAACAATAATAGTAGATAGTACTATTGGAACAACAATCATTTTAATTAAACGGATAAACAGATCTCCGAATGGTTGTAAGATACTTTGCGCCGTTTCACTCCCGTAGAAAATACCACCAACAATAATACCTAAAATAAGACCAATAAAAATTTGATTAGCTAAACTTAATTTGAATTTTTTCATCAATTACCCCACCTTCTTGTTGTTATATATGTGTGCTTAGGCAAGGGAAACAAAAATGATCTAACTTCTGCTGAATGAAGTTAAATCTCCGGCGGATGCCTCGAATTTGATATAAAAACGGAAATTGACCAACAAAAAAAGACACGAGTTGTGTCAATTCGTACTACATCCTCTATTCATTTGTTCCCTTTAAACGCTTACGAGGTTAGCTTTCGGGTTAGGACTATGGGAAACAGTAAGCCCCTCTTATAGATAGGATTCACCCCACGCGGAAATTACGCGGTAAATATTGGGCCCCCCGCTCTTAAAAATAAGATTAAGCGAAATGGTATAAATTTCTTTTTTATTATACTACAAAAGTTTTATTAAGTAAATGGTACCGATTCCCACAAAAATAAAAGCTAACATTGTGACAACTCCCATTTTCATTCTTTATCACCATCCTTATCAGCAGAAAGATTTTCATGAATAGCAAAGGCAATTCTTTAACTTCTTGGCTTAGTTTAGACCGTTTCGATAAGATGAGGGTAGATTGAAACTGGGGATCTAGTCATTAGGATGTATAATAAAAAGCCGAAATTTTTATATTGAAATAATAATTTTATCTAATGACAAACAAGGGGACGGTTCTTGCGTAACCAAACGCAAGAACCGCCCCCTTGTCATTAATCTTCTTCTTTTACTTCACGTTCATTTATAGATTGAACGGGTCGATTGTTGCCAGAGAAAATGTTACGGAATTTATCAATTTGTTCTTTAGACATTTCAATAGGCTCCTCCAATATAACCCACTCTACATCTTCTGAACATGGAGGAGTGGTTAATGAACCATTATATTGAAACGATTTTTTATCTTTTGGCAATAAGCTCATTAAATCAATCGGTTCTGTCAATTTAACAGCTTCTGTAATTTCTTCGGGAGGAAGAATGTTCCAAGTTTTTTCTAGATAAGGATTTGAAGCACCCTCTTTAATCATTAAACCAAGAACTGCAAATTGCTTATTAGCATTTTGATGTACAAAATGTATTTCCATGTCAAAATTTTTCCCATTAAATTGGTGTTCACTTGGCGTATGGAAATGGAATTGAGCTAACTTATATTCTTTATTATCAGCGATAAAAGAGTTATCGCTGGTTAACGCGTTGGCCTGAATCGTATGTCCGTTGTTAGTTAAGGAGAACTCAGTAGGCTTATAGTTAATAACCAAATCTGGTATTTTTTTATCTTCTATCACTCGTGAAGTTTCGATGTTAATTGGGGACTGCTCTTTTCCGTTTTTACATGCTGCGAAATCAGGATTTAGGTCACCCCAATGTTCTGGTCCTTTTTCCCCTTCGTAAGTCCAATGGGCTGTATGTACTTCATTTGATTCTTTTTGTTCTTCTTTCGCAACATCTTCCTTTGCAGTCTCGTTTTTAGTTCCATTGGGTGTAACCGAAGAACAAGCTGCTAAGGAAAAAATCGAAACAGATATGAATACTAAATAGAAGATTTTTTTTACCGGCATCATTTATTACCTCTTTTTTTGATTAATGTAATAAATGTATTTTGCCTCAATGATTGAATTTTAATCATTGTATTTTCACATTTATAAAAAAGTGATAAAAACAAATGCTAGTAAGAACAGCTCCCTTACGAATAATTTTTTAGACAAGCTGATAATATAAACCGCATTTGGTATCATACCAAAACAGTTTGCCATGTTTGCGTTTCGGGATACGTGTTTGTAAACTCCATTCAGGGTATTGTTTCATAATCTGAACTTGATCACCTGTAGCAAAAGCGATGAATGAAATATAATGATCTTTCGTCATAGAATGGTCACTTGAAATAAACCATTCCTGATCCACTTCTTCAATAGATAGCTTTTCCTCGTCTGTTGCTTTCTTCGCTTCTAATGGTTCTAACTTTCGCCCACAACAGGATAAAGTCACATCACCTGTTGCTAATACAAGATTATGACAGGACGGACAAACAAAATAATTCGACTTTTTCATATTTCCTCCTACAAATTCGTTCGACGATAATTCACCATCTAATATATTTTCTATATGAACTCCCAATAGGGCGGATAAACCTGGTAATAGCGAAACATCTGGGCAGCCACATCCGCGCTCCCATTTTGAAATCGTTCGATCTGAAATGTTCATTTGATCCGCTAATTGTTTCTGTGTTAGTCCTTTTTCCTTCCGTAGCTGATAAATTAATTCTCCTACTTTACGATTATCCATTCACTGCCCCTCCTACTCTTTTTTCATCTTAGAGTTTTAAATGGTGTGTTGCAACAAACGTATCGTAGAGTTGAACAGAGGTGGGAAACAAGGGGACGGTTCTTGCGTTTGGTTACGCAAGAACCGTCCCCTTGTCACTAGAATGTGATATAATGACTTGTCCTTTTAAGGAGAGGAGAAAATGTATGAAAACTGAAAACACAACAGGTATGCTCTATACAGCAGGTGCTTATGTATTATGGGGGATCTTACCAATCTATTGGAAATTTATAAATGACGTTTCAGCGCTGGAAATTTTGGCTCATCGTGTGATTTGGTCGTTTATTTTCGTATTCATGATCGTGCTTCTTTTGAAGAGAAAACAATTAAAGAACTTCTTTCAGGTTCAAATGAGCCAGAAAAAAACATGGTTTGGACTTTTACTAGCTTCTCTATTTATTAGTATTAACTGGCTCACTTATATATTTGCGGTGAATACGAACCACATTGTAGAGGCAAGTTTAGGCTACTATATTAATCCGATTATCGCCGTCCTATTAGGAGTTTTGGTTTTACGCGAAAAGGTAAATGTGTTGCAGACAGTCTCCTTTGTGATCGCTGGAATTGGTGTGGTCTATATGACGTTATCGGTTGGAAAGCTCCCGTGGATTTCGCTGTTATTAGCCTTATCCTTCGGTTTTTATGGATTATCTAAAAAACTAATAAAAGTAGATAGCATCCTAGGCTTGCTATTAGAAACGTTATTTGTTTTACCCTTTGCCCTATTATTTTTAGCGTATTTAGGTATAACGGATCAGCATAGCTTTTCGACAGGGTCCCTCCATACTGATTTATTTTTACTAGGATCCGGTATTGCTACAGCCTTGCCGCTTTTATGGTTTGGAATTGGAGCACAAAAGATTCCACTTTATATGGTCGGCTTTCTACAATATATTAGCCCTACCATTAGTTTAATTCTCGGTGTGCTTATGTACGGGGAGTCCTTTACAAAAGACCATTTTGTCACTTTTGCATGTATCTGGGTTGCAATCGCCCTATTTACCCTATCAAATATTCGTCAGGGGATTAAAAACAGAAAAGTGTCAAAAGCAGCTTAATACAGACAGGGGACGGTTCCCTACGTTTGGTTACGCAAGAACCGTCCCCTTGTCAATTCCCTTGTCAATTTTTCGCTAATTCATCAATCCTTGTTGAAAAGCATAGCTGGTTAGTTGAACTCGGTTGTCTAGATGAAGTTTGCTTAGTATGTTTTTGAGATGGCTTTTAACGGTATGTTCGGAAATAAAGAGGCTCTCTGAGATTTCTCGATTGGATAAACCTTTGGCCACTAATTGTAGGACTTCTAATTCTCTGGAGGACAAAGGGACTTTCTCTTTTGTGATGGCTTTACTTTGAGGAAACTCCTTTAAAATTTGAAAGGCAATTTCCTTAGACATGGGAACTTCGTCTAGGGCAAATGCTCTTAAATGTTCACACCATGCCTCCGATTGCAGGTTTTTTAATAAATATCCTTGAGCGCCTTTCTTTAAAGCATCAAATAAATCGGTGATATCATCGGATACCGTAATCATCACGATTTTGACATAGGGAAATTTGAGTTTGATTACTTTTGTTGCTTCTAGTCCATCCATTACGGGCATTTGAATATCCATCAGTATAATATCAGGCATTAATTCTTCAGTGAGGGCAATCGCTTCTTCTCCATTCCTCCCCTCCCCTACAATCAGAAAATCTTCATATTCTTCTAAGATTTCCCGAATGCCTTCTCTGGCATGTGTATGATCATCGACAATTAGGATTCGAAAAGGCTGCATCTACTTACCCTCCTTTCTTAATTCAATGATGGTTTCATGATTGACGATCTTCATAGAAAATTCCCATCCCATCTCTCTTGCTCTACTTTTTAGAATCTGTAGACCATAGCCCTTGCTAGACTGCAAGGTTTCTTTTGTAAAGCCGATTCCTCGATCTTTAATCTGACAAACCCAGCCATTGTCTATTTCTTTAGCATGAATCCATATTTCATTGGTTTTTGCGTGTTTAATGACATTCATAACGGCTTCTTTAATACAAGCAAAAAGCTCTACTTTTTCTTTTGTTGATAATGTATGATCTTGAATTCCCCATTCTAAATGGACATCCATTACATGATAATTCTTCAGTTCTAATACATACTGATAGATGCTTTCACTCCAACTAAATGGATTTTCATTGGCTATGTATTTTAAGTTTGTAATCGCTTGACGAGTATCATCATGAACATGATGCAATGTTTGCTTCATTTTTTGAAAATCAGGATCCTGTTCCAAATCGTTTTTTCTCCCAAACTTATTCATTTTGACCGATAACAGGAATAGTGATTGAGCCATTCCATCATGAAGTTCTCTGGCTAACTTTTCTCTTTCAATCAATGCTGCTTTCTTGGTCTTTTCCCCTCTTAGCTCTTCCTGCATTCTTTCTAAAATTGAAAATAAAGGCCTTAAAAAGAGTAGTGTCACGATAAAAACGAGTAGTGGAGAAAGAAAATTGCCTACCTCCATCGTGATATAGGTCAGGAGAAATTCATGCCGTACGAATTCCCACAAAGCTATTGTTGCCGTTGGAGTCATTAAAATGAGCCATTTAATTTGTTTATCCTTCAAGCCCTCACCTTTTTCCACATGAGAATGTGTCTATATTTTAACACTTTTACCAATACTTTTGATACCTTACGATAAAATCACTCTTTTGAGTTATTTTTTTGAGATTTCCATCGTGTTTATAATGAAGGAATGAAAGAACAACGATCATTCATTTAATAGAGCTGTCGATATTGCCTATCTATCTCTTGTGTATGACTGATTTCATTAATCCTAAGCTTAAGGGGGTGCAGAACATTCAACAATGAAAATCTTTAATGGTGTACTACTTATTCTCTTATTATTACTTTATATGCCTGCTGTATCCCAAGCATCCTACACATTACAATCGAAGATCGATGAGGCTCCAAAGGGGGCTACGATTGAAATAGAGAACGGAGTGTATGAAGAAAACATTGTCGTAACTAAGCCTATCACTCTAGTAGGAAAAGGGGACGTTCTTGTCCGCTCCTGTGAAGTGGGACCGGTTATGAAGATAAGTGGTGAGGAAGTCACGTTGAAAAACATGAATGTGGAATACTGTGGGAAGGAAAAAGAAGACACCGCCCTTTTTGTTACCGGCTCCCATCATATTCTTGAAAATATTGATATTAATACAAAAAGTTATGGGATTAGACTGGATCAAGCGAGTGATGTAAGGATCGTGGATAGCAAAATTTTTGGTCAAAGGCAAGGAAATGGGATTGATTTATGGAAATCCAACCATAATCAGATTGAGAATCTTTTGATATCTAATGTTGCGGACGGCATTTATTTAGAACAAAGTAATGAGAATACCTTACTTAAAAATACGATTCAACGTTCTCGTTACGGGATGCACCTTATGTTTTCAAACGATAATGTTCTTAGTGAAAATACGTCTAGATCGAACATAACGGGCACCATGCTGATGGAATCCAAACGGAACATCGTTCGTAATAATGGTTTTCAAGCAAATAGTAATAGTGTGAATGCACAAGGATTGTTACTTTATTTGACTAGTGATACTGAAGTGACAGGAAATGAATTTAGTTCCAATCGGGTTGGTATTTATATCGAAGAAGCTGAACATAACACCATTGATTCCAATAAAATAATGGATAATTTTATGGGTGTACAGTTTCAAAAATCATCTGGGAATACCGTCACACGTAATACATTTGTTGGCAATGTGAACGATGCCCAAGCCATATCAAGTTCAAATAATCAAATGGACGGAAATTATTGGGATGCTGCTGGTAAGGTTGATAGTGATGGAAATGGCAAAAGTGAAATTCCCTTTACAGCGGATCCGTATTTTCTTACCTTGAGTTCGGATGTTCCCGAATATCAGTTATTTTTCCAAGCACCGGGACTGATCTTGCTGCAACATATGTTGAAAAGCCCGCCTGAACTCTTGTTAACAGACACAGCTCCTTTAATGAACATGACGATGACCGTTGATAAGGAAACATCCTCGAGTGTTGGTTTATGGATGATGAGTATAGTAATGATTGTAGCTAGTTTTAGTTTATTTTTATTAGGGAGGAAAAGACAATGAAGAAAAAACTTTTTTATGTACTAGGATTGGCAGGATTATTTTTGCTTCTTGCAGCCTGTGGGAATGAGGCGGTTCAGCCGGTTGATATTGCAGCAAACGACACGTGTGAGGTCTGTAATATGGCGGTTGTAGACAATCAACATGCGACCCAGATCGTTTTAGAAAATGGGAAATCTTATGTGTTTGACGATATCGGATGTATGCACAAATGGCTAGGAAGTAATGAAAACGAAAAAATCGCGGCTCAATTTGTTCGTGATTACAATGATAAAGAATGGATATTAGTGGACGATGCTACTTTTATCTACAATGAATCTGTTAAAACACCTATGGCTTATAATGTCGTGTCCTTTAAAGATCAAGCTTCTGCAGAAGAGTTTTCTGCGGCAAATGAAGGCAGTACTCTCATGACTGCAAACGATTTAGCACAACATAGCTGGGGACAAAACCATGATATGATGCAAAAAAATAAAATGGACAACTCAACACATTCAGAAGGTTCTGCTCATGGTGATATGGATATGTCTAAATGATAAAATAAGGGCCGGTTCTGAATGGGGACAGGCCCTCATTTTTATGAATTGAAGTAATTCTCGGAGGTTTTCCGTACGTACAAGTAGTATTTTCGAAAAGAGGAATAAGTATGTGGAATATATTGCGCTCTGAACTGCGCATGACGCTCAGGCAACGATCCTATTATTCTTTTTTACTTCTATGGGTCGCTGTCGTGTCACTGTTATTTTTATTACAAGCAAGCTCCCCTTCCTTAACCGGATATACGAATATGACTGGGACGGTCGTGAATATTGCGTTATATATCATTCCGTTATTCATGTTAATCATTGGTTCCTTTTCGATTGCGAATGAAATGGAAAATGGTCAATGGCGGTTGTTAACTTCCTATCCTTTGTTTACGTTGTCGTATATCATCGGAAAAATAGGTGGTCAATTTGCCGCTCAAGTGATCGTGTTTACCTTCAGTTATGGGATTAGCTTGGCGATTGGTCTAGTGAGTGGAAATGGTTTTTCCAGTGGCTGGCTTTTGTCTATTTACTTTTTCTCTATTAGTCTTATTTTTTTCTTTCTCATCCTTGGTATAACAGTTGGATGTATCGTATCGACAAGATGGCAAGCGTTATCCATTTCAGTCATTATCTGGTTTTTTCTCATCATGATTTGGCCGACTGCGTTAATTGGACTTTTAGGTTGGGTTCCATATCCATGGATTGCCCCCTTGATGAAGTTTGCCTTATTTGCGAACCCTGCTGAGTTCATTCGGGTGTCATTCGTCATCTCACTCGATGGAGGAGCGGTTTTTGGTCAAGCATATGATTCACTTGTCACCCTTTTACATTCTTCAGCAGGATTTTTTATTAATATTAACTACGTCATTGGATTTTTGACACTGACGTTCTTGTTTTCAATGATCATGCTGGAATGGAGGAAAAGACGATGACCGAATTGATCGTGGAGGGTGTTTCAAGGGTTTATAAAAAAAAGACCGCGTTATATCCATGTTCGTTTGAAGTGACAGAAGGAACTTGCGTTGTCTTATGCGGTGGAAATGGGGCTGGTAAAAGTACCTTGCTTCAGATTATGGCCGGCATTCTTTTTCCATCAAGTGGTACCACTTCGATCAATGGAAAAGGGATTCAATATAACCGAGATCACTATTTAAAAGAAATTGGTTTCATGCCAGATGATTTCCATGCTCAGGAAATGATGACGGTAGAAGAGTTCCTCCGTTTTTATGGGTCTCTACGAAAGGTGAAACGTGATCGAATAGACGAAGTCATCGAACTGATCGGTCTTGATGATCAGAAACGGGCGTTAGTAAAGAGCTTGTCTAAGGGGATGAGGCAGCGTCTCTTATTTGGTCAATCCATTTTAGCAGAGCCCCCTGTTTTGCTGCTGGATGAGCCGACAAATGGACTCGATCCCTACTGGGTAAACCGATTCGTTGAGATTCTCAATGGGATGAAGAGTAGTGGGACCATCATTGTGTTTTCTACTCATATGATGGATGTCGCAGCCGAAACGGGCGACGTTATTCTATTCATGAAACAAGGAAAAGTCATTCAAACCATTAAGAATGAAAGTAGCATCGAAGAGACCACAATGAAATTAATGAAACTGCACCGTCAATAAAAAAACAGAGGGACGGTTCTTGCGTAACCAAACGCAAGAACCGTCCCTCTGTCAACATTTACTTTTGAAAAGATGTATCAACCAATCCAACTAATTCCGGTGAGTCTTTCAGGAATTCTAAGTCAACAGTGGATTGAGAAAATTGAGCAAGCACATCTTCGTCCACTTCAGTCGTATAGTTAATACGATCCATTGCTTGTACAACGATATCCTTATCAAGCTCTTGTTTCGTTAAATCCTTAATCGCTGTGATCGCAATCTGTTGTGCTTCTTCTTTGTTGCTATTAATAAAGGCAACGGCTTCTTGTTGTGCTTGCACAAGCCCTTTAGCAATCTCTTTATTGCCTTCTACTAACTTTCCACTAGCTACTAAAACGGTGTTTGGAAGTGTGTTTCCATAAGCAATTTGATCTGTTGTGACAACAACGTTTGCCCCATTCTCTACAAGGATTGATGCCCATGGTTCTGGAACTGCGGCAAGATCCACTTGGCCAGATTCAAACATTCCTTGGTATTGAGCCGGGTTTCCAGTCACATGTTTTAATGATCCACCAATACGGGCAGATTTTAATGCGTCAATTCCTTGTTCATGTAAAAATGCCTCAAACTGAACATCGTGTGTGCAACCAATTCCAGGTGTAATAAACGTTTTACCCTCTAAATCTTCTAAACTCTTAATCCCACTTTTTGCACTTGCGACTACAACCGTTCCGCCTGATGATGCACCAGCAAGAATTTTCACATCTGCTCCATTTGCAAAATTATTCATCACAGGAGCTGGTCCAACCAATCCGGCATCAATATCGCCTGATTTTAAAGCCGTCATAAAGGTTCCGCCATCCGGGAATGTACGATATTCAACCTCTACATTCTCACCTAGCGCTTTTTCATAATAGCCTTTTTCACGAGCAACCATCGCCGGGACGTGATCAATGTTTGGGAAATACCCAATCACTACTTTTTCTTTCTTCCCTTCACCCTTTGAACTCTCATCGGAACCACCACATGCTGCTAATACCCCTACCACCAGTAATAACGTTAAAGATAAGATCCACTTTTTCATTTTTTTCTTCCTTTCTCCTCTGCACTTTTAGGCACTTTGTTCAAGTCCCCATTTTTTCATCACATTTTTTTCAATTCGTTGGAAAATCAGTAAATCAACCGTTATGCCAATAACCCCAATCACGATCATGATGGCCATAACCATGTCCATGCGGCCAAAATCTGACGCATATTTCAAGGTATAACCAAGCCCCGGACCTGAGCTTAATAACTCCCCGGCCATTAACGCACGCCAGGCAAACGCCCATGCAAGTCGAAGTCCTGTTACAGCGTAAGGAATGGATGCTGGGAATACCACCCGGAAAAACAAGTCAATCCCGCCTGACCCCATCGTTTGCGCTGCTTTGATATAAAGAGGAGCCACATTTTTAATCCCTGTTCTCATGTTGATCGTCATGACGATCGCAGCTCCTAACACCACGATGAAAATAACGGATTTTTCATTTAAACCAAACCACATAATTGCCAGTGGCAGCCAGACGATGCTTGGAATGCTTTGCAAGGAAAGAATGAGAGCACCCAATGTTTCATCCGCTGTTTTTGATTTTGCTAGTAGGATACCCAGTAACACCCCGATTGTAAGGGCAATGGCGAGCCCAATCAGTAATCGGGTAAAACTGGCTCCTAAATCTTGTATTAATGATCCATCCGCCAAACTTTCTTGTAGGCTCAGTACTACATCGGTTGGAGCTGGCATCATCACTTTGGGAACATCAAAGATTCGAACAATGAACTCCCAAAGGCCAAATAAAGCTGCGAAAAATACAATTCGTTTAATAGCTAGACGCATATTGAAGTTCCTCTTGTGCCACTTTATCAATTTCTGTTTTCAACAATTCCAAGATCGTTTCTTCATACTGAGCGATTTGTTGAATATGTTTTTCACGCGGTCTTTCTATATTGACATGAATATCCTTAAGAATCGTTCCAGGATGGGTCCCCATCACAATAATACGATCCGATAATTTCACTGCTTCTTGAATACTATGTGTTACAAAAAGAATCGTCTTTTTCGTTTCCAACCAAATGCTTTCAAGTTCACCATGGAGACGCATTCTTGTTTGTTCATCTAACGCGCCAAACGGTTCATCCATTAACAGCACTCGCGGATTCATCGCTAATGCTCTTGCAATGGCAACCCTTTGCTGCATCCCGCCCGATAATTCATGTGGAGAATGCTTGGCATATGGACTTAATTGAACGAGTTTCAAATATTTATGGGCAACTTCTCGTGCTTCATTCTTTTTCATTTCTTTACGGAGTGGAAACATGACGTTCTCTTCCACAGTCAACCAAGGAAATAGTGCTGCTTGCTGAAATACCATCCCGCGATCCTTTCCTGGTTTAGTGATTGCTGTACCATCTAAGTGAATATTTCCTTCACTAGGAGTCACAAGACCTGCCACAATGGAAAGTAACGTCGATTTCCCACATCCAGATGGACCTAAAAGGGAAACAAATTCTCCTTCTTTTATATGTAGATCAATATCTTTTAACACTTGCTCACTCTGTCCACGGTTTTTAAAACTCTTTTGTACGTTCTGTATATTAAGAAACATTATTTCACCCACTCTTTTGTATTTCAAATTATATAATTCACACTTATTTAATCGGATTAATTATTTTTAATTATATATTGATATTTTTTTATGTCAATAGTTTCTAACAAAGTATTTTATTCAATTTAAAAGGTTTTGACTATTCCACATAAGGGAATTACAAGGGGACGGTTCTTCTGTCACCAAAGTTCAATCCAAAACACCCAGCGCTAGGTCACCTTCATAAATTGGTTGTATCCTGGTAAGGAAAAAATGACAAAAGAAACGTCCTCAATGTTTGCAAAATATTCAAATATTTTTATTCACGGATATGGTATACTAGGAAAAAAGGAGGAGGATTCGTATGGAAAAATCTTGTTGTGTGTGTAATGTTGAATTTAAGGATGAGGATGAAGTAGCAATTGATCTTATGAATAAACTGACTCATATGGCTTGTTATGAAGGCAACGAAGGCTTAATTCTCTTTTCTGGCACATACAAAGACATTTCAGAGAACTATGACAAAATTTTGCTTTAAACCTAATACTTTCGTTTGATAGATAAATAATAAAATAAAAGTAGCAACAAAAGATTTTGAAGTAAATCTTGTTGCTACTTTTTATATTTAATTGATCAAGATGTTAGCTCTCTTCCAACCTAGTACTCTTCCCATGATCTAATCTTTCTCTTTCTCTTTCTTGTTCTTTTTCTTTTCTTTCTCCTCTTTTTTCCTTTCTTTCTGCTCTTCCTTTTCTGCTTTCTTCCCAGCCTTTTCTTCACTTTTTCTCATTTTTTCATTATTGTTGATTTGTTCTTTTCTTATTTTTTCATTTTCCTTCATTTGTTCTTTTCTGATCTTTTCCTCTTCCTCTTCTCGCTTCTGTACCTCTTGTTTGTATTTCTTCTCAATCGGAGCAATGTTAAAGGATTTATTCGAAATCTCTGAGGCAGACTTCGATAAAATTTCTTTAAAAATGACGGGTGCCGTTGCACTACTGGATGATGGAAGATAATGATCTTGATCGGTTTGATCATACCCTAACCATACCGCTCCAACTAGCTCAGGGGTATACCCAACAAACCAATGATCCTTCGTTCCTGCTTCGTTTTCAAACGGAAGCTGGGTGGAGCCGGTTTTTCCTGCGACCTCGAAACCATCTACTCTAGCGTTTTTCCCAGTCCCTTCTTCTACAACCCCTTTAAGCATATAAGTGATTTTCTGAGCGATTTCTGGCTCAGTCACTTTTGTCGTTTTATTCTGCCATTCTCCAAGTGTTTCCCCCTTGGCATCCTCTATTCGTCTGAATCGCATGTGCTTCGACCATGACTCCATTATTGGCAAATGTTGAATAGGCTTGTGCCATTTTTAACGGGGAGGTTCCTTTTGACATTCCCCCAAGAGCTAAACTGAGTGAGTGATCTTCTTTTTGTAAAGGAATCCCAAAACGCTCTACTGCCTCTATTCCTTCCTGAAGGCCTATTTGATTCAATAACCATACAGGCGGTACGTTATAAGAATGAATCAAAGCATCATACATCGTCACTTTCCGCGAAATTGCTTATCATAGTTATAAGGTTGATAGCCATCTAGATTCAGAGGCTGATCCTCTAACAAATCAAAAGGATTATATCCCTTTTCCAAAGCCCTCGTATAAACAGCTAAGGGTTTCATGGTGGACCCAGGCTGGCGGACTAATTGCGTGGCATGATTGAAGCCACGAAAAGTATGGTCCCCTCTTCCACCCACAAGGGCAGAAATTCCCCCAGTTGAAGGATCGATAAAGATTCCTCCACTTTGGATCAACTGATCGGGTTGACTTTGAGGAAATAGATTGGTCATTCTGATAGACTTCCTCAGCAGCGCTCTGAATCGTTGGATTTAAGGCTGTATAAATATGTAGTCCACCAGATAGTACTTCATTTTCGGTCAGATCATATTGTTGGATCGCTTCCTCGATAATATGATCAACATAATAAGGATATTTCCCTTTATACTGATCGTCTTTCTCCTTATCTTTTAAAACAACGCTCTCTTTCTTAGCCTTTTCGACATCACTAGCGATCAATATATCCTTCTTTTTCCATTAACGATAATACCAGATTTCTTCTCTCAACCGCCTTGTCTAGATGCTTAATGGGCGAAAGAGCAGAAGGCGCTTTAATCATCCCAGCTAACATAGCCGATTCACCTAAAGTTAACTCGCTTACGTCTTTTCCAAAATACGTCCCGGCCGCCGTTTGAATCCCCCATGCTCCTTCGCCAAAATAAATATGATTTAAGTATCGCTCCATAATTTCATCTTTGGAGTAAGTCCGTTCGATTTTTTTCGTTAAAATCCATTCTTTTACCTTGCGTGTATAGGTACGTTCATGAGTCAGAAATACATTTTTAGCTAACTGCTGTGTAATGGTACTTCCACCTGCGACAACTTCTCCGCTCATCATATTTTGGAATAATGCCCGGGAAATCCCTATATAATTCAGTCCATTATGTTTATAAAAACGTTGATCCTCTGTTGATATAACCGCATATATGACTTCTTCTGGAATTTGATTGATAGCTACTCCTTCGATCTTGGAATTCGAAATCTTACTAGCAATCTCGCCATTTTGATCATAAATGATCGTTGGCTGTGGAGCTGGCTTTTCTAATTTACTAACGTCACTCTTCCAAATATAAATATTCACGATTAGTAAACTTATGAGGAATAATAGCATTCCTACTCCTAATAGTTTAGCTCCCAAACGATTGGATCGTAATGGATTCCATAAACCGTTCTTTGATCGTTTTTGTTGCTGCCTTCTTTCCATTCTTCCCACGTAATCCCAACCTTTATTTCTATGTTGATCTAACATCATGTTGTAAAAATACTATTAAAATACCCATCTTCGAAATGCTCCATATTGTCGCGTAAATTCTTTCAATACATCCATTTCCCCCTAAGCTTTCATTCCTAAATAAAATAAGAATTTCTTTTTCTGCTTTCATAACATTCGCAAGGATCATCCTGTTTAAAAGGGTAGAAACATAAAAATGTTTCGAAACGATAGGAAAAGTTTTTTCTTAGTTACTCAACTTTCGCACCTTTTTAAAAAAACGACCTTGCTTAAGGTCTATCAAAGCTTTAAGAACAATCAACTTCGCGTTGCTTGACAAGTGTTTTTAAAATAGAAAAAACACCTCATTCTTTGGGATAGTGGAATTGACTAGAAACCATTACCACAAAGAAGAGGTGCCTTCTCTATGAGAAAGAAAAAACACTCATTTGAGCAACTACCAAATGAACTTTCTGTTGTATTTTCTGAATGACAACTATTGAAACACTTACGCGAAGCAGGCATTCGAAAAAGCTTTGGATTTTCATGTGCCTATTTGTTTCAGCAAGTTCTTAGCCTGATCTTTCATAAAAACAAAATCATATAGTCTACATCAAAATAACTATTATTTTCTAACCTTAAGCCTTTCTTTTCTGTACCAAAAACTTCAAATCCCAGTGAAGAATAAAGTTTTTTTGCTGGTTCATTCGTTGAAACAACCGCTAAATATACCTGTTCCAAACCTTCAATACCTTTTGCTTTCTTTATTGCTTCTTCCATTAAGACTTTCCCAATTCCTAAACTTCTCTTAGAGGGAGAAACATACATTGCTCCAATATGCGCCCTATGACTTAGTTTATATAAGTTTTCTTTATGTAAAGTAATGATTCCAACCAGTTCGCTATTCTCAAAAGCTCCGTAGGTAAAAGAATCATTCAATTGAAATTTGTTCTTAATTTTCTCAATCGAAAAGTCTTTTTCTTCTTCATAACTGGAAGCGAATGATTCTGGACTATTTTGTAGAGATTCAAGTCTAATGCCACGATACTGTTCTGCATCTTCTAATGAAGTTAAAATTCTAATTTCCACAGTTTTTCCCCTTTAACCAATTAATCTATATGTTTAATTTTACAATAAATTTACTACTTATTGTTAAATTAATCTGTTTACGTCAGTTTAAGTGAAATTCTTCACAATATCTACTGAACTTTAATATAGATATCCAACTGTATATGTAAAATGCAGCATACTCATCCCATGTCTAAAGGTGGGCTACCGCCCAGCATATATTTAAGAGAATATTTTCTTGGTTCAAATGGCCTGTCATAAAAAAATAAAAACATGAAAAAGAACGACCTGGTTAAGAAAAATCAAACCACCATCGTTCAATTGCTATTCCTTCATTATTTACTTTTATCGATGCAGGCAATCAACCGATTTTCAATGTTTGTAGCAATTTCGTTTAATGATTCATCTTCTACCATTTGAAGCATAAGACTTGGTTTTGGCATTCCAATTTTAGTCTTACCTTGATGATCTTTATAAACAACCATTTTACAAGGAAGAAAATACCCAATTAATTGATTGATTGATAATACACTTTGAGCTTCTTTTGGATTACAGACCTCTAACACAACAAATGGATTTTCTAACTCATAACCTTTTTGACTTAAAGTTTCCTTAATATTAAATTTCCACTGAACGCCGAATTTTTCTTCTTTTAAATTTTCTTCAAGTGATTGAATGGCATCTTCAATTGATTTATTCGTTTCTACTGTGTAATGAAACATCGTTAATCACTCCTTTGTCACTCATTCTACACCTGTTTGCCTTTCCAGTCATTCATTCCCCCAACCATATTTGTTACATTAAAACCCATTTGCATTAAATACGAACATGCATGGCTGCTTCTTGCACCTGAACGACATACCATATAATAATGTTGCTTTTTGTCCATTTCAACTAAACGATTTGAAATTTCTCCTAATGGAATATGCTTTGCTCCTGGAATTTTACCCATTGCAACTTCATCAGCTTCCCTTACATCGATAATATTTACTTTTTCCCCGCCTTTTATTTTTTGTTCTAATTCCTCTGCTGTTATTTGTTTCATTATACATACCTCCATTTTTCACATACCTATATAGGTATGTATTTTATCTATAAGAAAAATTCCAACCATCTCTCTTCCCTTTTAAAGGAGAGATGGTTGAATTATCTACTTTTTACTAATAACTCCACTGCTTCTTTTACTAAACTCTCATTGCTGTTTTCTGTTCCTATATTTTCACGTATACATTGTTCTAGATTCATACTTACGACCAAACCCATCGTACGATCAATTGCACTACGTGACGCCGATAATTGAAAGATTACATCTTTACACTCCTTATTTTGTTCGATCATATTTAAAACCCCTTTGATCTGTCCCTCAATCCGTTTTAAACGATTGACAACTGATTTGTCATACTCCATGTTTGATCCCTCCTTTTGACCTTACAAGGACAGTACATAATCCCGCAACCTGCTGTAACGACTCTAGAATGAATTACCTGTTTTCATTCATCTCATTACTTATTAAAAGAGACTTCTGCAAAACTTAAGTTAAATGATCCATCCCAATTTTAATAGCAGTACCAGCAATCATATGACCTTCAATTTTCCAATCTGCAAATGCATCATGTGTTCCGTACATCGAGAATAAATAATTCGTTGTTATCGATTACTTTGCGTGCAATTTGTGATGCTGTCCATTTATTTACTATCATTTTACCATTACCCCAATAGGTATATTTTTGTTTATTTTTTTGCAGTGAGGAGATTTCCCCACTGCCTATAGTCATTTAAAAGGCTTCTATTAAAAAGTTAATGTTGGAGAAGCATCTTTTGCATATTCCAAGAATGTGACGGCTCCACCCACTTCGATTCCATCTACAAACGCTTCTTGTGTTAATCCCATCACATCCATCGTCATTTGACAAGCAATGAATTTCACACCCAGATCTTGGGCCATTTCAACCAATTGTGGAATGCTTGGTACGTTCGCTTTTGCAAAACCTTCCGCAAAGTGTTCTTTTCCTGCTGGCATTTCTAATGCGTGCATACCTTGTTTATGAATGAAGTTTAATCCTTCAAATGTGAAGAAGATGGCAACCTCTTTATCTGAAGCGGCTGCTGCAGTTGCAATATTGAAAACCTTATAAGCATCGAACATTCCACCGTTTGCTGCGATAATCGCTACTTTATTTGACATAATCAATTCCTCCTATATTTCCTTTGTTAGTTTACCGTTCCACTCGGTCATACCCGGTAGTACGTTATATACTTTTGTAAAACCATTTTTCGTTAACAGTTGCGCCGCCATATCGGATCGTTTACCCGTACGGCAAATAATATAAATCTCTTGGTTTTGATCAAGCTCCCCTAAACGGGTTTCTAACTCTCCCATAGGAATCGATTTTGCGCCCTCAATATGGCCAAATGCATATTCTGCTTCTTCACGTACGTCTAGAATAAAACCGTTACGTGTTTGAATTTCTTCATGTGTAATCGTAGGTTCATAGGTTTTTTCTTCGATCTCGTCATTGGAACATTTACGAATGTAGTGGTAAAGCACATCGCCTTCCTCTACAGTCCCAATATATTGATGACCCACTGTATTTGACCAAGCAGCTAAATCCGCTTTTGATCCTTTATCCGTTGCCTGGACTTCTAACACCTGACCTTCTTCCAAGTTCGTCATAGCCTTTTTCGTTTTTACAATCGGCATCGGACATGCTAAGCCTTTTGCGTCTAATTGTACATCTGCTTTAACCATTTTTACCCCCCTTAGTATTATTTTATTTAAAAAAATAAATGAATGAACATATTTGACACAGACTTTTATATTTATATTTAATTTCTACTAAATTATATTTCCACTGTTTATATAGCGCAATTACTTCACAACACTTATACTATACCCCGCATGGTAAAAAGTCAACCGTTTTATACCAAATTTTTATTAAGACAAAAGATTCTTTTACCTTGAAGAGAGTTTCAATTCGATTTAAACAACCCATAGACTTATACCTACGGGTTGTTTATTCAATCCTCTTTACTAAAAAGAACAATCAAGAGAAGGTTACTTCCAATGACATCATGCTAAAAATCGGTATTACAGAGACTAGGTTGTAGATAAACTTATACCTATTAAGCCAAAATACCAAGTTTTTATTGAAAACTTGATTTTGGCTTATTATTTCTTTCTTGCGTAAAAACCTCATTTACTTATGATCCATCTAAATACGTTTTTACTCCTTCAGGCATCATTTATACTTTCTACAAACTTCTTCGCCGCACGCGATAATGGAACATTTTTTAAATAGCATATGCCAATACTCCTTTTGGGGATTTCCTCTTCTAGCCTTATCTCGTATAAATCTCCTCTTTCTAAATAATGCCTTGAAAACTCTTTTATCACACAAGAAATACCTAAATTTATTTTTGTAAATTCTAAAACTAAATCATATGACCCAAGTTCAAACACAGGTGAAACCTGAAAGCCCCTCTTTTTAAAGAAATTTTCCACAAACATTCGTGAATTCGATTTCTTTTCTAAAAAAATGAGTGGCATTCTCATTAAATACTCTAAACTAATCGGTTTATTCGTTAATTTTTTAAATTTTTCTCCACAGACAAAAATATCTTGAATCTCCTTACACGGTATGACTTGAAGGTGGTCGTCATGGATTGGCAAATTACATATCCCCACATCTGCCTTTCCGGATTTAATAAAATCACAGATTTCTGTTGTGGTTCCATTTAATATATTTAATTTGATTCCAGGGTATCTTGCATGAAATTCTTCCAAATAAGGCAATAAAAAATAGCGGGAGATGGTATCTCCAACCCCGATACGTAATTGTCCAGTCTTTAATGTTTTAAATTCTAATATTTTTTCTTCTGCGACGTTGATTATTCCTAAAGCTGAATTAATATGCTCATTTAATAATTTTCCTTCATTTGTCAATACTATGCCCTTTGATGTTCGATAGAAAAGTTGTATTTCTAATTCATTCTCAAGCTTCATAATCGCTTGACTGACCGCAGATTGTGTCATATATAATTCCTGTGCTGCTTTAGAAAAACTTTTATTTCGGCTAACGACGTTAAATATACGATATAAATCCAATTTTCCAATCATATAAGTACTCCTTATATCAGATATTATAAATATTAATTTTACTTATATCACTTTAGAAAGGTATAGTAAACCCATAGTGTTTAAACATAAGTACATAATTCTATATAAATTGTACTCGATTAGAGGAGAGATTAAATTGACAAGAGTCGTTGGAACAGTAGTTCGTGGGCTTCGCGGACCGATCATTAATAAAGGCGATAACATTGAAGAAATTGTAGTGGATACGGTATTAAATGCGGCAAAAGTTGAAGGTTTTTCTATTGAGGATCGTGACATTGTAACAATTACTGAATCCGTTGTCGCTCGTGCACAAGGAAACTATGCGACGATTGACGATATTGCAACTGATGTAAATAATAAATTTGGTGAGGACACAGTTGGTGTCATTTTCCCGATCCTTAGCCGTAACCGATTTGCAAACTGCTTAAGAGGGATCGCAAAAGGAACAAAGAATATCGTCTTAATGTTAAGCTATCCATCTGATGAAGTGGGGAACCACCTTGTAAGTCATTGACGAACTTAGATACTAAAGGTGTCAATCCATGGACAGATGTATTATCAGAAGCTGAGTTCCGCAGACATTTTGGTTATAACAAACATCAATTCACAGGTGTTGACTATATCGAATACTATAAAACTTTAATCGAAGCGGAAGGTGCAAATTGTGAAGTCATCTTCTCAAACAATCGCAAAAACGATTTTAGACTTTACAAAGAATGTATTAACTTGTGATATTCACTCACGTTTCAGAACAAAACGAATTTTATCAAACCATGGTGCTGAAAAATGTGTATGGTCTTGATGATATTCTTAAAACTTCAATCAATGGCAGTGGCTTTAACGAAGCTTATGGTCTACTTGGATCAAATAAAGCAACGGAAGACAGCGTAAAACTATTTCCAAATAATTGTCAACCAATTGTCGATAATATTCAAGCCAAACTCAAAGAATGTAACAGGCAAAACAGTTGAAGTCATGGTTTATGGCGATGGGGCATTCAAAGATCCAGTCGGGAAAATTTGGGAACTTGCAGATCCAGTTGTATCACCTGCTTACACTGCAGGACTTGATGGTACACCAAACGAAGTAAAATTAAAATACTTGGCAGATAACAACTTCGCTCATCTTCGTGGAGAAGAGTTAAAACAAGCCATTTCTGAATACATCCAGAATAAAAATGAAGACCTAGTTGGTGCAATGGAAGCACAAGGTACTACACCTCGTAGATTAACGGATCTAATTGGGTCATTATCTGATTTGACTTCGGGCAGTGGGGATAAAGGAACACCAATGGTCTATATTCAAGGTTACTTCGATAACTATACAAAATAAGATCACTACAAAAAGGATGTCTCCTAAATTCAGACATCCTTTTTTACTTTCATGAATAAGTTGATTATTTTCGCCCCTCTCACAACACCGTACGTACGGGTCTCGTATACGGCGTTTCAATTTATATTACAGTGTGTACTTTTAAGTAACGTTCTAGGGCAGAGGGTACTCCCCTCTGCTTTAGTCTTTTGTTTGAAATTGCCCTTTGAACAACTTTTGATAACCCTATATATCGGTAACCTTTTCGACAGTAAGTTAAACCTCTCGCTTCTTCCTTCGGAATCCCTAGTTGAATTAGCGATTTGATTTGTTTCTTCGGTATCTTCCATTGCTTCCAGATGATTACTCTGATTCTGGAGCGCAGTTTCATATCTGTTTGTTCCATGGCTTTTTTCATATTTCCGATTCTAAAGTAATTTATCCACCCAAATATGACTTGTTTCAGTTTCAATATTCGGAAGTCTAACGGAACACTCCAGTTTCGCTTTGTCAGTTGTCGAAGCTTTCTTTGAAATTTCTGTACTGAATTTGGATGAGGTTTCACTTGGTATTTTTTGTTTTTGAATCGTAGTAATATCCAAATCCCAAGAACTTCAGCTCTTTTGGGCGGGAGATTTTACTCTTTTCGGCATTAACTATCAAACCAAGCTTCTCTTCTATAAATCTCACGATTGATTCCATCACTCTGTTCGCTGCTTTTTCGCTCTTCACGAAGATGAGGGCGTCATCTGCGTATCTCACGAATCGCAATCCTCGTCTCTCTAGTTCCTTATCGAGCTCATTTAACATGACATTACTCAATAGTGGGCTAAGGTTTCCTCCTTGCGGAGTCCCGACCGGTGTTTCCTCATAATTCCCTTTCACCATGACTCCACTGACTAAGTATTTTCTGATTAACGAGATAACATCACCATCATCTATAGTGTTAGCTATAATCCTCATGAGTTTATCGTGGTGGACTGTATCGAAAAATCTTTCAAGGTCAATGTCTACCACCCAATCGTGTCCATCATTCAGAAATTCCAAGCTTTTTATAATTGCCATCTCACAACTTCTCTTTGGTCTAAAGCCATAACTGAATTCGCTGAATTGCTTTTCAAATATCGGACTGAGAACTTGATTAATGGCTTGTTGAACTACTCTGTCCACTACTGTTGGTATTCCCAACTTGCGCATCTTGCCATTTTCTTTTGGGATTTCCACTCTTAAGGCAGCTTGTGGTTGGTATTTTCTTGTTCTGATGCGCTGACGTAACTCATCTTTATTCTCTCTCAGATATTGCTTTAGTTCTTCAACTGTTACTCCATCGACCCCACTTGCACCTTTATTTTTATAGACACGCAGGTAGGCTTCGTTCATATTTTGATTACTTAGAATCTGTTCTAAAAGTTCCACACTCGTTTCTCCTTCCCTCTCACGTAGTAAGTGATAGCTCCATTTTGGTTAGCCTTTGAGATACGCTCATACTTTCGCCATTAATACATTCGGAGTTCGTCACTTACGCATTCGTGGTGTTGAAACACTATAAATTGTTCAGCCCTTCATGAACTTATTTCATTACTATGGCTTCTGCTGACTTCTTGCGGCTAACCTTTTTCGACTGTACTTCTGTACATCCGCAAGATCTCCCAGGGTAAGACAACTATCTTTCCTCTTTTACTCGCCTGATTTACTCTATAAAGTTACGCACATCTTTTGGACTTTGACTTGTGTATGGAGCCTCATCCCTTTATAAAGCCTTAGTATCAGATTTCTGTTCGTCGAGCCAAGATTTTATTCCACGCTTCCTCCAGCCCCTACCTCACGATAAGTACCTTGCGCTTCCTTAGTGGTTGGTCGATGTTTACCCCCACAGTGGACTTTCACCACCTAGATAGATGCCATGCCTGGCACACAACAAAAAGATGTCTCCTAAATCCAGACATCCTTTTTTGTTCATGATTTAAAATACTCTATTATATATAACTCCACTTTCAACTGCCCGACCTTTACCGAAATTGTGTGACCACATTTCATTTGGGTCAGGAACATTTCGTATTAGAAAGCGCCTGTTATTATTGAAGAAGCTACTGCATATTGTTTTCGAATTATTCACTAACTGTTAGATAGTTTAGAGCCAGTCATTTGACCAGCTATTCTTCTTGAACGGACTTCACCTCATTGTAAAAGTATTTCTTATTAAGTTCACGATGATAACTGAAAAAGACACAATTCCTTGTACAAGAATTGCGCCCGATGGGAATATTGAAAAATACGAAAGAGCTACAAATCATTCCCAGTTATTTTGCTAAAGCTACCCGTTAGCCATCCATGCAGCACAAAATCAGTGCTGCACCACAGAGAATGAAAATGGTTAGGAAGTGTCAATACTGATACTGACCTTAATCCAGTCAACCCTAATCCATAGACTTATTAATTACCGCTCTCCTCTTTTTTTTAACGATTGAGCAGGGTCTTCTTAAGTATTGTCATTTTTCTATTCTTGAAGAAACTTATTTTCATGGTAGTTAAAGAAGTTCTTATTAATTTTCATCTTTTTTATGTGCTAATTTCAATCTATTATAAAACTAAAATAATGACCTAATGGATAGAAAAATACATATTACCGAACAAGCATAGAAGAGTGAAGCTGTTTTAAAATTCCTCCTAAATTTAATACCGTAAGCACAAAAGAAGATAGCCGCTGCTAATTTGGAACAACTTCGCAAATAAGCATGATTTGAAAAAATTGAACTGCTTAAAATAATTGAAGCAAGGAAAGTTATAGAAATTAGTATTTTAAACCACAAAGGTTCATTCAGAAACACTTTAATCATAAGTTTTATCCGTTGCATGAGGGTACAACTCCCTTCAATCAATATTTATTTAAGCATATGTCGATATTTTAAAAGTAACCCCTTTCAGCCCCACGTGTATTTGGTAGTCGTCCCCCGCCTTTCTATATGGTTACTTATCTATCACCAGTCATTTAATAATCCTTATTCAATAACCTGAACCGTTAGAAAATAAAAAAGCTGCCACAGCAACCTCATCCTTGTTCAATATATGCTCCCTATTTACCAATTAATTCGGTACCATAAGAATTATCTATCGCACACAGCCATTCGCCTTGTGAATTTTTCTTAAACACATATGTCGCCCTTCTATCCATTGGATATTCGTTATCTTTTTTATCAGCATCAAGTAGGGTTTGGGAAATAACTAATGCAGTATCACCAGCTTCTAATATAATCATTTCTCCCTGTGTTGGTACAAGAGAATTATTGAAGTATTTTGCAATTGCAATGAATGCTTTTTTTATTTCTTCTCTACCTCGTGCAATCATTCTAGGTTTTACAACTAAAATTGCGTCCTCAGTATAGTAGTTCATCAAAGTATCAAAATCCTCCTGTTTGATTGCAAGGTCGCACTTCTTAATAAAATCTTTCAATTCGTGTTCCATCAAAAATCCCCCCTAGAAAACATTATCAATACAAACTATAACACATCGTTAAACCATTTTATTTGAAAATTAGCAATTTTTTAAAAACCATTTGATAATCCTTCTTCAACTCGATACTTTAAGTACAATCCTTGCCACATTATCTTCTATATAATTTAACATAATCATCCATTTATATTGAAAGTGAGT
>CAWFID010000005.1:0-42992 GCA_963815765.1 uncultured Bacillaceae bacterium | reverse complement strand
CGAGGGTCGACTTGCATCCTTGCTGGGCCACGGTACTTACTTATAGGTTTGAAATAAGGAGGAGTGTAGTAAATGTGGATTTATGAAAAGAAACTTCAATACCCTGTTAAAGTTAGTACGTGTAACCCTCATTTAGCAAAGTATTTAGTCGAACAATACGGCGGTGCTGATGGAGAGTTGGCAGCTGCGCTCCGATACTTAAATCAACGATATAGTATCCCTGATAAAGTCATTGGTCTATTAACAGATATCGGAACAGAGGAATTTGCCCATTTAGAAATGATTGCGACAATGGTCTATAAATTAACAAAAGATGCCACTCCAGAACAAATGAAAGCTGCTGGACTTGGAGACCATTACGCCATCCATGATAATGCCCTTTATTATGCTAACTCTAGCGGGGTTCCTTGGACAGCTTCCTATATCCAAGCTAAGGGAGATCCCATTGCAGACCTTTATGAAGATATTGCCGCAGAAGAGAAAGCAAGAGCAACCTATCAATGGCTCATTAATTTGAGCGATGATCCAGATATCAATGATTCTCTTCGTTTTTTAAGAGAACGTGAGATTATCCACTCCCTTCGTTTCCGAGAAGCCGTTGAAATCCTCAAAGAAGAAAAAGGAAAGAAAAAAATATTTTAATTTAGAAAGCGCTAGAGCTAGACACTTAACTATGTTCAAAAAATTAATACTTTCTTATTTCATGAAAACAAATAAGAGCAGTGATTCTGCTCTTATTTGTTTTCATGAAATAAGTTAATATCAAAGTTTTCTTTCATCATTTCAAATACAATGTGTCTGTTTTTCCATTCATCTTCTTTTTTCCATAAATCTTTACTCTTATCAATAATTTCACATCGCAAGGCATGAAATTCTTTTTCTGCCTTATCCCTCTTCCCACGTATTAAATTCATATAGCCATATAAACCAATAATGAAAATAAGCAAATACAAATTACTAGATTGGTTTACATAGCTTGAAAAAATAGCAGAAAATGAATAAGAATAAGGCTGAAAGAGGTAATAATACAAATAGATAAAATAAAAAAATGAAATAAGGATGGTACTCCACATGACAACAAGATGCCTTGATTGTAATCGATCATACTTTTGTTTTCTTTCAACAACCTTTTGTAGCATCTTTCTCGTTGCTTGATCCGTTCTCTCATCAAGCATTATAATAGATGATTCCATCACTTGTCCCACCTTCCATTATCTATATTAATCTATGATCTTGTCCTTATAATTATGAAAAAAACCGGTTCTAAAGAAACCGGTTTACTTGTTTAATGGAATTGTAAGCACTTGTCCCACTCTAATTTCGTTACCTTTTAAATCATTAGCTGATTTGATCGTATCAATTCCTGAATTGGATTTATAATATTTCATTGAAATCCGATAGATTGTTTCACCCGGTTGGACGGTATGGTATACAGTACTAGCTGGAATCGATTCATTTGTTTTTTTCTCACTTAATAAACCTTCAGAAACGGTGACCTTATTTTGGTTTAATGAGCCTTGATTTTCCTCATTCGTTTGATCCTTTGGGGTCGTAACCGACGTCTCAGAATCCTTATCGACACTTTCTTCTTCAACTTGAATTTCTTCTTCAATTGGTTTATTGTCATATTTTTCAATATTAATGGTTTCAAAGCCTTCCGTAGATTCTCCATCTGTTTTCTGTATATCTCCGATTCTATCCCTTGCAATGGTTGAATAAATACTAAAAATAGTGATGGGAAGCAAGATAAAAAATAAGACCAATAGTCGAATGACCGGATATTTTAGCTTCCATTTATTTTTCTTGTGATTTTGATAATGAACACGGCTTCTTGGAGGTAAGTCTTCCCTCTTGACCACCTGTCCCTCTTCGAACTGTTTTCGTTCAATATTTTGTCTCAGTTTCTCTGCTTGATCTCTATAAGGATCTTCTTTATTCATCGAATATCCCTTCCCGTTCCTTATGTTTCTTTATAAATTTGTATCTGATCATGCATCCACTTAGGAAATCAACTAAAAAGTGCATAAAAATGGTAACAAGCAAATTTCCTGTGTAAAAATAAATCAAACCAATTATAAAGCTCAATACGAAAATATTTACAAATAAGAACCAATTAAATAAATAACGATAATGCACCAGTGCAAAAAGTAAGCTAGAAGGTATCAAACCAAAATGGGTTTGAATCACCCCTCTAAACAAAATCTCTTCCCCAATCGCTACGACTGCCGCGATTACAGCAATATGGAGAAAAGGACGATTCTGAAAAATCCGCTCATTCAAGCCACCATCATCATAATATTTTTCCGGTAATAGTTTCATAAAGATCAGATCTACTAAAACCACTATTAGACTAGCTGTTCCACCGATCATAATGATATTGGGATCTAGTAGTGTAAATAAAGCCCAAAAAGAAGAAAAGCGATCAAATAAAAAAATTCCTAGAATAAAGGCAATCGTTAATAACAACAATTGTGTTAGATAAAGCGAAAAAATTAAATCTTTTTCTTGAATGTCTTTAATCAGGTTATGATACTTTGTTTTCATATAGACAGCTCACTTATTTAGTATTGAATGATCTTGTGATTCAATCGATTCATTAGGCTAAAGTGGTTTCAACAATGACCTTAAATAATCTATTTATTTAATAATATATCAGCCAATCGTTGTTTCCAACTAAATTCGGCAAGAACCTCATTTTTATTCGTGGATTTTTTCAGAACCTCCCGATCAAAACCACAGCAATCACAACAGTACTCAGGTTTTGTCTTACGAATCTCTTCACCAAAATACAGCAGAATTTGATCTCTTCTGCAAGTTGTAGTTTGAATCCAACTCATCATCGATGCTACCTTATTTCTTTTCAGTATTCTCCTATTTTCCAGTTCATTTTTTAAATGAACAAAGAAAGGATCGCTCTCTTCTTTCTTCCCAAGAGATAGATACTGAGATATGACACGCCATTGAACATCCGTAAATCCACCAACCCTTTTTAATTCCTCCTGAAACCCCTCATTCTGTAAATCTGAACCATCTTGTTTACCATGTTGAATGACCTTAGAGAGCCAGTTGAGTTGCACGGATGATGGAATTTCTGACTGTGCTAATTGGAATGCCAATTGTTCATCTCCGGGTGAGTATAGTAATACGGCCATACTTTGCTTTCCATCACGGCCGGCTCGACCAATTTCCTGGAGGTATGATTCCATTTGCTGGGGCATATGAAAATGTATAACAAATCGAATATTATCCTTGTTGATTCCCATTCCAAATGCACTTGTTGCACAAATGATATCCAGTTGATTATGAAGAAACTGCTGTTGAATTAGAATTCTTGATTCCTGATCCATTCCCGCGTGATATGCCATTACACGGGATATCCCTTTATTTTGCAAATAATCGACAGCTTGTTCAACCATTTTCTTACTAGAAAAATAGACAATACCAGGTCCTTGGAATTGCGAAACATAATCGTATAACCTTTTCCACTTGTGTTGGAGATGATCTGTTTTCTCAACACTTAGGGCGATATTGGGACGATCGACAGAGAAAAGATGCTTCTGACATTGATCAAGCCCTAAAGTATCAATGATGTCATGAATAACCTCTTTCGTGGCGGTTGCTGTCAAGGCTAGTGTAAGCGGTTGACCAAGATTATGTCTGACGCTGCCCAGCTTTAGATAATCAGGACGAAAATCATATCCCCATTGCGATATGCAATGTGCTTCATCAATAACAAACAATTTAATCGTTAATTTCTTTAAACGTTCTAGCATCCCATCATTTAGTAATGTCTCGGGTGAAATATAAATAAATTTATATTTCCCTAAGGAATTCAAAACTTGTTTTCTCTCTACTCCTGTCAGAAAGGAGTTTATGGCTACAACCTGTTTTTCCCCATTCATTTTCATTTGTTCAACTTGATCCTGCATTAAGGATAAAAGAGGCGAAACAATCAGAACCTGACCCTCCAATAAATATCCAGACAACTGGTAACATAAAGATTTTCCCGTTCCAGTAGGCAACAAGGCCATTGTGTGCTGCCCCTCCAAAATGGAAGTAATCACTTCCTTTTGCCCGGGACGAAAAGTATTAAAGTGGAAAAATTGATATAAGTATTGTTCTAATTGCATAATCCACCCTCATACTTTGCTAATACTAGCCGTATTTCAAAATAATCTGCACCTTTAACCTCATAATAAATTTTCTTCAGTTGTTTTGAGTTTAACTTTTTTACGGCTGTTTGAATTTGTTGCTGTTTTTTAATTGGTACATAGGGGTCAATCGAAAATTCTCTCATATGTAAGGCTAATTCAACCAGATGATCTTGAATGGTGCTTTTTTTTAGTCTGCGAATAACTGCAATATCTGTAACAGAGTATCCTTGTTTTAACAAGGCATACGTCTTTTCTGTGGAAAAGGTTAAATTCGTTTTTTGCGAGTGATCCAAAAATTGAGCTAAGATTGGAAATTGAAGCGCCTTCGCCTCAATTTGTCCAATTAAAAAATGAAGTATATTTAAAAATTGATAATGATAATAAACAGGTTCCATGTTCCACTTTTTTGCTACTTGTATGGATGTTAAACCGCTCGAACGATATCCACTTAACCTAGTCACCAATAACTCGGGTTCAATAGTAGTTTCGCTATCCAAAATATCGACCAGTTCCGAGTATAATTTAAATCCAAGGTTCTCTCTGCTCAGTTTATTTTGTTTCAAAAACTGTTTGATCCATTGATGTGTTTCTGCTTTTCTTTGAATCGGCATATATTTGGAATCATTCTTTTGAAGATGTGAGATCACCTGGATGGAAAGGGACAGCCTTTCCCAAAAAGTTTCTGAGGCTCGCTGATATTTCCAACCATTTAAAAAAGGAGGAATGGGTTTGTCAGATAAAGCGTTTTTTAATTTCTGTTCTCCATATGTTGTAACCTGATAACGATGATCAGAACTTTTAGCAAGTAATCCATCTAATAAAAGTTTTTCAACCAACTGTTCTAATTCCTGTCTACTCAAATGGGTATAGGATTGATAAAAGGGCTGTAAGTGAAATAAATGAGTATCTTGAATCGTTTGGGATGACTTCTTTCCCTTTAATAAATGATAAACAGAGTAAATCGTTCGTTCACCCTTTATTTTCTGTAAGCAAAATAAAATCATCGTTTGTAAATAGGTTAATTCCACATAATCATCACCATAACTGTCCATATTAGAAAAGATATTGTATAAAAGCATTGCTATTATGCATTTATTATAATCATATCATGCCGTATTGTAACCGTTTATTTTTACAATATTCCTTAAATTTATGAGTTAATTAGGAAGAATCGCATTTTTCCTATTGAAAAGTTATTCAGACAGTTTTACAATAGGAAAGAGAAATTAGTTTATCGTTGTCGATTTGTAGCACGATAAAATAAATCACACACAATCTTGGGAGGAATTATTCATGGCAAAATACACAATAGTAGACAAAGAAACTTGTATTGCATGCGGTGCTTGCGGAGCGGCTGCACCAGATATCTATGATTATGATGATGAAGGAATCGCATATGTCACTTTAGATGATAATGCAGGAAATACTGAAGTTCCAGAAGTACTAATCGATGATATGATGGATGCTTTAGATGGTTGTCCTACTGATTCAATTAAAGTAGCTGACGAAGCATTTGACGGAAATCCAACTAAATTCGAATAAAACGTCGAAAGGCATCCCTTATAATGAGGGATGTCTTTTTCATTCTCAAGCCAGGTTGCGTTTAATCTATTCTGTCAAAACAAACAAGCACCATTACGGGTGCTTGTTTGTTTATTAACCATATAGCCATCCGTTAATTAATTATAGGAAGCTTGTTTGTTGATCCATGGTTTCATTTTCTTATAAAGGAACATAAATACGAGTGACATCGCAAGCCCCTTAATGATATTAAACGGTAAAACCCCTGCGACAATATATTGACGTATCTCTGGCGCACTCATGACAGGCATATTTAAGAAAAACGTATAAGCAGGTAGTAGCACAAAGTAATTCAGCACACTCATGATAACGGCCATTAAGCAAGTGCCAACAACTAAGGCTAAAGTCATTCCATTTTTATTTTTTAATTTTTTATATAAGTAATAGGTTGGTAAAATGAATACAAGTCCTGAAACAAAATTAGCAAAATGACCTATTGGAACTCCTGTTTCACTACCTGTCATAAAATAGTCCAGTATGTTTTTGAATAATTCAATGAGAATTCCTGCGATAGGTCCGAAGATAAGTGTGCCAATCAACGCGGGAATATCACTAAAATCAATTTTTAAAAAGTTTGGAAATGGCGGAATCGGAAAATTTAATAACATTAAAATATAAGCAATACTACTTAACATGGCAATTGATACTAAAGCTTTGACCTTCATCTTTTTCATCATTCTCTCTCCCTTAGTAGGATCCATCCTGTTTCCTTCGAAGGGAAGTTTAGCATAAGCTCCATCTAAAAACTCCAATAAAAAACCCCAAGTCGCAAAACAACTTGAGGGAGAAATTTTCAGAAGGCAAGTTTAATAAACATTCAAAAAAACACTTTTTCGAATGCAGCCAAACCTCCATCTTCTCCCATCCAGACTTTACTGTCGGCTTTGGAATTACACCAAATCCTGCCCAAAAAACAGGCTCACGGGCTTAGAGAATAGTTTCTCATCACCGTCGGTCGGGAATTTCACCCTGCCCCGAAGATAGATCATATAAATTTTTATACCCCTATTATACTGGAAGTTCGTATACAAGTGAAGATATTTGCATTAAAATATTCATTATTATACTTTATTTTCATTATTTCGACATAATTACTGAAGTTTACAACAAAATAAACAAAAAAAGACCATAGTTGGCCTTTTCTCTTTTCTTTATTTGCTTAGAATTAATATTTGTTGTGGTTTTATGATATCCTCTGTCAACTGATTGATTTCTTGTAGCTCATTCAGTCTTATATTTGTTTTTTTGGAGATGGAAATCAGCGTATCGCCTTTTTGGACCACATAGATATTCTTTCCTTTTTTAACTGGGATCGAAAGTGCTTGTCCTATCTTAATTTGATTTGTTTCTAGTGCATTTTGCTCTTGAATCTCATAAACCGTTGTTTGAAACTTCTCTGAAATGGACCATAATGTTTCACCCTTTTGAACAATATGATTGGTTTGTTGTTGATCGATTTCAGAATGGATATGACCATTTGATTGCTCAGCAGCCTTATTTTTCTCTACGTGGGCGGATGTCGCTAATACATATTCGGGTTCATCCCTCTTTATGGCAGCTACGGCTTGACCGACTTTCACTTCCCCTAGAGCCATCAATGGATTAACAGCATTACTTTTATCAAATGTCCACTGAGATACATGAACTTCAAAGTGGAGATGAACTCCTGAAGAGTCTCCAGTACTTCCCATTTTACCAATGACCTCTCCTTGTTGAACCTTAGCCCCTTCTTGAACAGCCCTTTCTTTCAAGTGAGCATATACCGTTTCTATTTCATTCTCATGTTTGATAAATACCACATTTCCATATGTATCAGAATAATAGGACTTTGATACAACCCCATTTTCGACAGCAAAAACTTGAGAACCAAGAGGTGCGGCAATATCAATTCCTTTGTGTTGACCTTGTCTTGAACCAAACAAGTCCGTTATTACACCGTCAGACGGCCACATCCAATGGGGTCTAAGTTCCTCGAAATTCACAGCATTTGCTTGAATTTGATTTGTTCCAAAGCATAAAAGCGTAAAACACAGTGCTCTAATCCCCAAAGTAAAAAAACGTCTTATGTAATCGCTCATTTTTTCCTCCTTGATCCTGTACACTTTTCACTCTATGAAAACAATTCTCATTAGAAATTCTGGACTTAAAATATTTTTATGTACAAAATGCCCTTAATCCATTCCCCCTAAATGGAGCTCAATCAAAAAACACATCTATTAGAATGGTACAAAAAGCCATGTTTTATACCTCCGTTACTTTCAAATTTTGTTCAAAATACGTTGTCCGATCGAAACCAATATCAAAAGCACTTGCCCATAGGCAAGTGCTTTTGATAGAAACTTTTTGTTTCTTGTGAATCAAGATCAATCGGCAAAAAATGACTCATTACTTCGTTTTCCAGGGAATTAGAAAAGAAAAGATCGTTCCTTGTCCAAGCTTACTTTGGACCGTAATAGATCCCCCGTGAGTTTCGACAATATTCTTTGCAATGGCTAATCCCAGGCCTGTGCCGGATTTCCCTCTTGTCCTTGCTTTATCCGCCTTATAAAAGCGTTCAAAAACAAATGGTAAATCCTCTTCTGGGATCCCCGATCCTGTATCTTCAACGGAAAGATAAAGTCCTCGCTCTTCCATTTGTTTTGTAATCATAACAGAACCACCAGAGGGTGTATGGCGGATCGCATTATCAATCAGATTCGTTAACACTTGTTCGATTCGATCTGAATCAAACACAAAGTACTCTATATGGCTGTTACTTTGGAAAGTTACCTCCACATTTTTCCCCTTAGATAATCCTTGGAATTTCCGCAGTATTCTTTGAAAGAATGGTTGGAGCTCGACTTCCTCATCAGATAACTCAAAATACCCTGACTCCATTCTTGCTAAATCAAGCAGTTCATTAACAAGTCTACCCATTCTCAAAGATTCATCATAAATAATTGTAGCCATTTCTTTCTTTTCTTCATCCGTTTGGGCTATATCATCGACAATGGCTTCACTATAGCCTTGCATCATAGCAATGGGTGTTCGCAGCTCATGTGACACATTTGCAATAAAATCGCTTCGCATCTTATCCAGCTGACGTTCTTCCGTCATATCCCTTACAACGGCCACTGCACCACGTATGACTTTTTGACTATAAAGTGGACTTACGATCATGACCCAATAATGACCTTGGAGTGTAATTTCTCCTATTTGTTCCTTTTCCGTACTAACGGCAAGTTCAAATAACTCCATCACTTTTGATGGGACTGCATCAAGCGAATTCTCTTGGTTTTTCTTTTCAAAATACCAATTCTGCAAAAATAACTCGGCAGGTGGATTGGTCATAACAATGGTTCCGTCACGATTAAATGTAATAACACCGTCAGCCATGGCACTTAAAATACTAGCAAGCAACTCTTTCTCTTGACTTAATGCGTTTAAATTAAACTGCAATTGTCTACCCATTTGGTTAAAAGCAATTGCAAGCTCTCCTATTTCATCATGCGTTAAAATCGGTACCTTGGTATCGAACTTTCCACGCGCCACCTCAAATGCCGCTTCTTTCATTTTTCGCAAAGGTGCATTTATTCTCGTTGATAAGAAGAAGGCGAAAAATGTTGTTAGAACAATCGCCAGCCCTGCAGCAACTAAGATAAACTTGGTTGTTTCCCTTGTCGTTTCTTCACCGACTTCAACATTTTGATAAATATAAACGGCTCCGAATTGGCCATTCTCCTGCTTTAAAGGTACTCCGATGATTACGAGCTGCGATGGGTCTTTTCCATTTATCGGATTAGTAACGGAGGTAACAACTCTTTTTGTTTCACCTTGTTCTATGACCTTGACAAGTTCCTCGTTTTCCAGAAAATACGTCACAGGAAGTGCTACAATATTCCCCTGATTTGGAGAAGTATAATAGTTGGATGGATCTTTTACGATCGTTACACTTGTAACATCGTTAATAATTTCCCAAGCGATTTCTAAACCCGTTTCGGACGTATGGGTTTCGACAATTTTTGCAATTTTTTCAGCTGTATTTGTCAAATCCTTTTCATTTTCGCTAGCTGAAAAGTTTTGCAAAAACTCCATGATCGTAATGGAAAGAATAAATAATATAACTGAAACAAGCAGAAGAATTGTAAACCAGAGCTTAACAACTACACTTCGCCAAAATTTCATTCATTTATAACCTCAAATTTATAACCAACACCCCATACGGTAATGATCATTTTGGATGCATTTTCAGATACTTTATTTAGTTTTTCACGTAACCGCTTTACATGTGTATCCACCGTTCGTAAATCTCCAAAAAATTCATAATGCCATACTTCTTTTAAAAGCTGCTCACGATCAAACACTTTGTCTGGAGACTTAGCAAGGAAAAAGAGCAATTCATATTCCTTTGGTGTTAAGCTTACTTCTTTTCCATCCGCTATAACTCGATGTGCGTCGTTATCAATTGTTAGGTGCGGGAATACGATGATATCTTTTGTCACTGTTTCATTTTGGACAAAACTTGTTTTTGATGATCGTCTCAGTAATGCCTTGACGCGAAGTACCACTTCACGTGGACTAAACGGTTTAACGATATAATCATCTGTACCCACTTCAAAGCCTTGAACTCTATTTACTTCCTCCCCTTTTGCCGTCAACATGATAACCGGGGTTGTTTTCTTTTCTCTTAGTTCGCGACATACTTCAATACCATCTTTACCAGGCATCATTAAATCGAGAAGAATGACATCAAAATCAGTTGTAAAGGCTTTCTCCAAAGCTTCATTCCCATCTTCAGCCTCTTCAATCACGTAATTCTCTCGTTCTAAATACATTCTTAATAAGCGTCTAATTCTTTCTTCATCGTCTACAATTAAAATTCTTATATTATTGTCCAAAAATATAGCCCCCTTAGCAATTATTATTTTACAAAAAGTTATGCATTTTTTCTATGTTTTTTGAATAAAGTTAGAAACTTTACAAATGATTCTTTATTACCCTTTATTCAAAAACAGCATTAATCCATATACTAGATTAACACATTTTAGAAAAAAGACCTGCCACCGATGGTGTGGAGGTCCAAAGTTAAATTTAAGATCCTGCGTATGAATGCAATCCGGCTATGACTAAATTTACAGCAATCAGATTGAACATAATTATAACAAATCCAATAACAGCTAACCATGCTGATTTTTCTCCATGCCATCCTTTTGACAATCGCAAATGTAAAAAAGCAGCATAAAAGAGCCAGGTAATTAATGCCCATACCTCTTTGGGATCCCAACCCCAAAATCGCGTCCAGGCAATTTGCGCCCAAATCATAGCAAATATTAAAGCACCTAGCGTAAAGACAGGAAATCCAATTAAAACTGATCGATAGCTAATTTCATCCACTAAGTCTAAATTAATATTCTTCACAAGTGGTTTTAATAAGGAACCTATACGTCTTCTAAAGATGATTCTCATGAGAACATATAAAACGATACCTGTTGCAATGGACCATATAACTGTGTTTAATTTCTTTGCATTAATGATTGCAGGTACTTTAACAGGTGGCTCAAATGCTCCTTTATTGATAAGCTCACCTTCATGTGGACCGATTATGGCAGGCATGGTATATTCTACTTCTTGAGATTCATCATTTTTATCCATCCAGGTAAAACTTGTCTTGTAATCTAATAAAGAGAAAGTCGATGTACTAGCAACAAATCCTACCACACAGATTAAACTAAACATAATGGCTTCAAGCCAAAAGGTTCTTTTACTCTTTTTTGATTGATCGATCGTTTTAACTAAATAGATTAATCCAGCAGCAAAGCTAATCGCTAATATAGCCTCTCCCATTGCAGCTGTTGTCACATGAATATGAAGCCAATCGCTTTGCAATGCAGGTATTAAGGGTGTTATATCTCGAGGAAACATACTTGCATAAGCAATAATAAGTATCGCAATAGGTAAAGTGAATAAACCTAATAATGGCGTTTTATAGATAAAGAATACGACGATAAAAGCACCTACTAGTGCCATGCCAAAAAAAGTCGTAAATTCAAATAAATTACTCACAGGCGCATGCCCAGCAGCAATCCAACGAATAATAAAATACCCTAATTGAGAAACAAATCCAATCATTGTAATCATAATACCTATTTTTGACCAGTTACTTAACGTATGATTACTTTGGCTCCCTCGTTTATCTTTAATTGCCCCCCCAAAAAACAGAGTGGCCACTAGATAAAGCACAAAGGCTGTATATAATAAATTACTACTTAGGTTTACCAACCGATTTCCCCCTATCTATCCTTCTTACGTATCTAATTGATCCCTAGGTTCATTGATCCCTGTACTTTCTAAAACAACCGATAATTCTCTTTTTAACCCATACCAATTTTTATTTGTATGTCCTGCTACCCATATTTCTCCGTTTATTCTCTGAATCCAAATTCTGCGATGATTCCAATAGGCGCCTTGGATTACTCCGATCATAAAGATCGCTCCTCCTAATGCAATCACCCAGAGCGTTTTATCCTTTCGGACGGTTAAACCTGATACATTTTTCGTTTCAACGCTTTTGAAAGACATTTTATATTGATTATCACCATTCGGCTCTATGGTTTGCCTAATAGCCACAAAACTAACTTCGCCTTTAGGTTGATCCGGTGTAAACATCTTAAAAATAAAAGCGGGATTATTCGGAATTTTTGATTTGGTAGATGGTTCCCCTTCTTCATCAAACTCAAAATCGGGAAAGTAACTTAGAACTTCAACTTTATAACCGTTTGAAAGTTCATATTTCGTTTCAGGATGAAACAAATCAATAGTGACATTTCCATACTCCTCTTTCTTTTCTTTGTTTGTTAGAGCAAACGTCATTTTGTTTAATTCATCGAGTTTATACTCTACTTGATATAAAGCGAAATCTTCAAACTTCAAGGGTTGATTCACACGGATGCTATCATCCTTCACTTTTTCAAGCTCTGGACTTTCCCCAGGAAGGGTATCGCCTTTCTTTTTGTACAACGTTACATTTGACTGAAAGTTTTTAGCGACCATCCCGGCACGATCAATGGCTTCATTAAACACTTCATTATCTTTTTCTTTATCGTATACTTCAAGAATAAATTGGTTATTTTTTAAATAATACTCGCCGTTTGTTTCAGGAATAACTTTTGATTCTCCCTCTCGAAGCCAAAGAACACTGTCAACATACATACCCGGAACAAAGCGCAGCATACAACCTACTAAGAAAATAATCAGGCCAACATGATTGACATAGGGGCCCCATCTGGAGAAGCGTCCTTTTTCAGCCAATATATTTCCTTCTTCTTCTCGAATATGATATCGTTTCGCTTTCAATTTACCTTTGATTTGATCAAATGTTCCCTCATCCAAACTTTCACTTGTCATTCCAAACAATCTTTGACGTTTCAAAAACCCAACATGTCTCGTTACCTTTTGTTTTTTTAAGGCTCGATAAAGAGGGATGACCCTGTCCAGACTGCATATGACAAGCGATACTCCAATGGAAGCAATCAATAATAAATACCACCAGGAACTGTATAAATTATGAAGGCCAAGGTCATAATAAACTTTACCGAACCATCCATATTGATCCTGATAATATTCCGCTGCAGGCAAACTAGGTGGAATATACATTTCCTGTGGAAAAATGGTCCCTAGTGTAGATGCCATTAAAGTGATCACAATCAGAGAAACGCCCACTTTCACGGATGAGAAAAAGTTCCAAGTCTTATCAATAAAAGTTTTATTGTACGTCTGTGATCTGCGCGCACTTCCTTCATACCGCATGTCCACAATTTGTTGACTCTGATCGTTCTCATTAAGCAACTTCCCGCAGGCTTCACAAAGGTATGTTCCAATTGGATTTACATGACCACATTCACACTTTACTTCTTTCATTTAAACTCCCCGTCCTCAAGGTTGTATTTGCTTCATAAAGGTATGAACCATTTCCTCTGTTAACTGACCCGTATGAGATTTAATGACCGTACCTTCTTTGTCAATCAAAAAAGTAATCGGCAATGGATTTATTCCATATGCTGTTTGTACGTCCCCCTGATCAATGACAACTGGAAAGGTTAACTGATGACGCTCTACAAATTTCCGAACGGCAAATTCTGTTTCTCCCACATCGACAGCTATGACTTGGACTCCTTGATCTTTAAATTGTTTGTATTGATTATCAATATAGGGAAATTCCTTTTCACAAGGTTTACAAAAGGTTCCCCAAAAATTCAAAAAGACACCCTGACCTTCATATTCTGACAGACGATGTTTTTCACCATTTAAATCAACCAACTCAAAATCGGGTGCCTTTTTTCCAACTTCTACCTTCTGTACACCGCCTTTTGTAAAATTAGCATACAATGAAAACCCAACAGCAACGCCTAACAACAATAATACCGTGGTCCTGATCCACAGTCGCCCTTTATTCATTCACACACTCTCCCTTACAAAAAGAATTAAATGAGCTAAATTATAAACAAAATGAGAGCGAATCTCCCCATACACTGAAAAGAACGTATCAAAAAAGCAAACTATTACCTTCTGATTTTCTCAGAAAATTTTATAGTTTGCCACTATTATAACACTTTAAATATATCTTTAATATTTTTGCCTTGAATTATTTTGAACATTTTCAGCCAGCACCCTCAATTGCTTCACTTCATGTGCCGTTAATTCTCTTGCATCACCCGAGCGCAACCCTTGTAAGGTTAAAAAGGCATATCTTTCTCTTCGCAGTTTTAATACTGGGCATCCAATGGCTTCAAACATCCTGCGGACTTGGCGATTTCTGCCCTCGTGTATCGTTAATTCAACAATGGATGACCCTTTCTTTCTATCAGAAGAAATCATCTTTGCACGTGCTGGTGATGTTTTCCCATCTTCTAATTTAATGCCTTTTTCTAAACTTCTCATTTGTTCCCTCGTCGGAATGCCTTTGATTTTAGCTATATAGACCTTTTCGATTTCATGTTTAGGGTGCATCAACAGATTGGCAAATTCTCCATCATTCGTTAATAGCAAGATCCCTGACGTATCATAATCAAGTCGACCAATCGGATAGATTCGTTGTTTTATTTCTAGAAAATAATCCGTTACCGCTTTTCTTCCCTTCTCATCATTTACACTGGAAATAACCCCACGCGGTTTATAAAAGAGAAAATAAACGGGTTGTTCCTTTTCAACGGGGACTCCTTCCACTTCCACTTGATCTGAAGAAGATACCTTGATGCCTAACTCTCTAACGACTTTCCCATTCACTTTCACTTTACCTTCTAGTATCATTTCTTCTGCTTTTCTTCTCGAAGCAAAACCTGCATGCGCAATAACCTTTTGAAGTCTTTCCATATAGTCACCTCTATAAATAACTTTCAATTGTGATCAGAATCTCTCTCATTGCATTATGACATAGTTACAATTTATTTCAAAATAAATATTCCTTAAAAACGGATGAAACTATTAAGTCCAAAAAAAAGAGTCATTTAGACCAATCATTAAATTGGTATAAATGACTTTTTACCATACTAGTGATACTACAACAACAGCAATAATAATGCCAACTAAATCTGCTAGCAACCCTACTTTTAAGGCATCTCCCATCTTTTTAATTCCTACAGCTCCAAAATACACTGTTAGTACATAAAAAGTTGTATCCGTACTCCCTTGCAATACTGCCGCTAACCTTCCAATGAAAGAATCGGGTCCATGGGCAGCGATAAGATCACTCGTCATTCCAAGTGCAGCCGTTCCTGAAATCGGCCTTATGAATGCGAGCGGAGCAATTTCAGCAGGTACACCAATTGCCTCTAACCAGGGTCGAATAAAGTTCATCATATAATCCAATGCTCCTGATGCACGAAAAATAGAAATGGCTGCAAGCATCCCGACTAAAAAAGGAATAATGGTTACCGCAATTTTTATTCCTTCTTTACCCCCTTCAACAAAACTCTCATATGTGGGTACTTTTTTAAATGTCCCATACAATAAAATAAAACCTATTAACAGGGGAATTAACCATAATGAAATCAATGATACGATTTCCATTCTTTATCATCCCTTTCGTTTCCGGGATCTTCGATAATAAAACCAACGATCGATCAGAATTGAAGCAATGGCTGCCAAAGAGGTTGCCATTAAAGTGGGACCCACAATATCAGTTGGCGACGCCGCATTATAATTCATACGAATAGCTATAACAGTAGTAGGAATCAATGTAATACTGGCTGTGTTAACAGCCAGAAAGGTAACCATGGATCTGCTTGCTTCTGTTTTACCACCATTCAATTCTTTTAATTCCTCCATTGCCTTAATCCCCAGAGGTGTTGCCGCGTTCCCTAACCCAAACAAATTGGCCATCATATTGGATAAGATATATCCCATTGCAGGGTGATCTTTTGGTACTTCAGGAAATATCCACTTAACAATCGGACGAAAAAGAAGTGACAGTTTTGTTAGAAGACCCGCCTCTTCCGCAATTCTCATCATGCCAAGCCAGAAGACTAGAACACTTATTAAACCAATACATAATGTAACCGCTTCTGCTGCCCCTTTAAATATAGCCTCATTCACTTCTTCCATCGTTCCATTCACCATAGCAAAGAGGATTCCAATTACGGTTAACAATACCCATATGATATTTACCATTTTATTTCACACCCAGATGAATGGAAAAAATACTTTTAAAAAAATCCAAAAAGGATTGATCTTCTTTTGATTTTGTCTCTTTAAAATATAAAGGAATTTCTCTTATCTTCTTCTGATCAAAATAAATCAAAGCCTTTCCTACTACAAGGGGCCCACTTTCCGGTTCACGCCAAACATTTGTTGGCTCTTGAAGTTTATATTTAATCCTGAAAAGATCCCGTTCATCCTTTTTAATAGGGAAAAATAAATCATTTTTTATATATACCTTGTTCTGATAGACAGGTTCCTTAATTTCTTGAATCATTCCTTTTTGCAGCACCTTCACAAGGTTAAAGTCATGAAAACCATATTCATACATGTTTATATGATCATTCCAATCATCTGGTCCATTTAATGTAACAGCAATTAAATTTAGATCTCCTTTTGTTGCCGTGGTCACAAGTGTTCTTTTTGCTCTTTTTGTATAACCTGTTTTTCCACCTGTTGTGTAATCATATAATTCGGTAAGAAGACGATTTTTGTTTCTCCATACTCTGTCCCATTTTTCTGTCGGATTTGGCGCACGATGAACTTTTGTTCCGGCAATAAGCTTATATGTATCATTTGACATTGCATATCTCGTTAACAAGGCCATGTCATAGGCGGTTGAATAATGATTTTCATGATCATCAAGTCCATGTGGATTAGCAAAATGCGTATGACTCATCCCAATTTCACTTGCTTTCTGATTCATTAAATAAACGAACCCATCTAAACTACCTCCCACATGCTCTGCAATGGCAACAGCCGCATCATTCCCAGAGCGAAGCATCAAGCCGTATACAAGGTCCTCTAATTTCACTTTTTCATCACGCTTTAAATAAATAGATGAACCTTCCGCTTTCAAAGCATTCTCTGAAACTTTAACTTGTTCATTTAATTTTCCTGACTCAATTGCCAAAATGGCCGTCATGATTTTTGTAATACTAGCAATCCTTCTTACCTCGTGGGCCTCTTTTTCGAACAGAATTCTTCCTGACTGTTGTTCCATTAAAATGGCACTACTGGCACTTACATGACACCGAGGCCTTCGCGTTCGTTGGAATTGACAGTACCATAACAGAGGTGATAAAGGTAACAACCACAAGCCACCTTATAGATTTCATTCTGTAATCCCCTCTTCTCCATTATCGGTTTGTACAAGTTTATGCAAGACAAGTTCCAATATGACAAAAAAGAGCCAAAACAGGTCGGAACACTGTTTGGACTCTTTGTTTAGCCGCTTTCTCCTTTTCTTGTCCAGCTACAGTGGCTAGGGACTTGGGACAAGCCGCTTTCGCTTTTCTGTTTAATAGGGCTTCCATTTTAATTGACTTGCTTTGGCAAAACGTTCTTCAACATTTTTCCAATTAACGATATTCCACCATTTGTCTACATACTCCGCTCTATTATTCTTATATTGGAGATAGTAAGCATGTTCCCATACATCCAGGACTAAAAGAGGAATGGTGTCCCATTGTGTTAAGTAGCATATGCCTTTCAGATTGCAAGAACTTCAAGGTGACGGGCACGCGGAGACCAAACTAGAATTGCCCATCCCGACTCCCTCTACTTGTTTAGCCGCTTCAGTGAATTGTTTCTTAAATGCCTCAAAACTACCAAAATACTTCTCCATTGCCTTTAGAAGAGCACCGCTAGGTTTCCCTCCACCTTTTGGACTCATATTGTTCCAGAAAATCGTATGAAGATAGTGTCCGGAGCCATGAAATGCAAGTTCTCTTGACCAATGCTTTATTAATGAAAAATCTCCCGTTTTTCTTGCACTTTCAAGACTTTTTTCTGCCTTATTTAACCCATCTACATAGGATTGATGATGTTTTGTATGATGTAATCTCATGATTTCCTCTGAAATATAAGGCAAGAGAGCATCATATTTATACGGGAGAGGTGGTAATGTGTGGTTTCCGGCCTCTACAGCTGGTTCATTCATGAACACCATTCCAAGCTGTTGTCTATTGGTAAAATACTGATCCATTTCCCCATGAAGTTCTTCTACTTCTTTCTGGATTCTGCTTAAATCCTCCTCACTTACATCCTGCTGTGCGATTCCCTCCATAATACTTGTGAAATGATTTAAACGATTCCAAAGGTCATTATTACGATCCACTTGCTCTGATTCTAAGAAGTCTTTAAGTTCTTTATTCCATTTTGTCACATCTTCAACATATTGATAAAATTGATTCAATCTCCATCCCTCATTTCCCATTTTCATTACCGTGACTATGATATGAGAGTTAATGAGGAATATTCCATGATCAGGTTAAGAAATGAAAACATCGCAAGTAACAAAAAAAGCCACCAGTAGTTCGAGTGGCTTTTTTTGTTTAGCTCCAACGCTCCGCTTTTCTATTTCGATTGGATCATTTTTGTTCGATAGTCTGTTTCATAGTATTCAAGTTCTTCACGGATTTTTTGAAATTGACTTTCTAAATTTCCAAATAGATTTTTTATGCTATCGGGAGTTTCTTGGCGGAATTTAATTGAATTTTTCCCCGTATAGGCAGAACGGCTATCCTCAAACCATGTATCACTCTTTGGAGCAAAAAATTCCTCAATACACTGATGATAAATACGATATAATGCTTTTTCTGCCGTTGCCTTTGCAAAAGGTTCATTTTTAACAATTACTTGACATGCCTCAGACCCTTCTTCACAATACACAAGCAATTTACGAAGATTTGATATAAGCATTCTATAATAATCAGGATCTCCGGCCTTTTCCTCAACAAGTTTTGAAATGGTCATTTCATTTAAGAACGTTTCAAATTTAACAACAACATGTGTAAGGAAGTTTCTTACATCCATAATTTGAGTTTGAACGAGTGTATTTCCCAATAATTTCACCTCTAATAGGATTCAATTTGGTTTCCCTGTAACCTGTAATCTTGTGGAGAACGAAACGCACTATCCTTGTTCGTCTCCAATTCGTGAAAATGAGCTTGTATGGTACGAAAGTTTAACCCTTCAAAAAAACGAATAAACTCAGACCATTCATTTATATATACGTTTTTTCTATCACGGTACGCTGGATTTTTAATCATACAGACTAAGGCGACCATATCTAATAACTTTACTTCTCTATTTCCGACTTTAAAAATTGGATTTTGACTATAGGGTGTGTATTCATGAAGGTTTTCCTCGAAATAACGGAGATATAGTACGCGAAAGGCTTTTTCCCTCCCATCCTCCTCAAAAATTAATTCACTTCGATTAAAGTAATCCTCAAAAGATTTCGATGACTCCTTCTCCAATTCATAACCACGACAGCTTTTAATGAACAAACGAGCCCCACCTCCATTAAATCATTACACTATACTTATGTATCTAAATAATAGAAAATAAAAAATAATTAGAAAATATCTAATTATTTTTTATTTTAACATATATTCAATAAAAAGGTTAGAGAATCAAGTATCTAAATGATCCTGAAAACGCTCAAAAAACAAATCTGCTTCTTCCTGAATGCTATCTTCTTCTACTTTTTCTGGGAGAGGGGGAAGATCCTTTATATTTTTCAAACCAAAATAATCTAGAAATTCTTTTGTCGTTCCATACAAATAGGCTCGCCCTGGTCCTTCTACTCTCCCCACTTCCTTTATCAGCGCTTTGGCCGTTAAAGTTTGGAGAGGGCGCTCCGCTTTCACACCGCGAATTTCTTCAATTTCTATTCTAGTTATCGGTTGTTTATAAGCAATAATAGCCAATGTTTCTAGAGCGGCTTGCGACAATGTTGTATTATTGGGCGACTCAACAAGCTTCCTTAAAAAGGGCGAGTACTCTTTTTTGGTTGCTAATTGATAAGTCTCCGCAAGTTGCACGATCATAATCCCTCTTGTTTGATTTTCATTATATTCATTCACTAATTTACTTAAGACTTCCTCAGCAACATTAGGATCCATTTCAAGCACCTCAGACATTTGCTTGATGGTCAAGCCCTCATCACCTGCAGCAAACAGTAAACTTTCGATAATTCCTTCCAGATTATTGATCTCCATGATTTGTTCCTCCCATTGCTGAAACAAAGATTTCCGCAAAATTTGTATCTTGTTCTACTAGAATTTCATTTTGTTTCATTAACTCCAAAACCGCCAAAAAAGTCACCACAATATGTTCTTTATCCGGTACAGAAAATAAATCAAAAAAGCTTGTCCTGCTTTTCTTCTTCTTAAGATCAAAGATAATCTCCTTCATTTTTTGTTCGATCGGAACTTCCTGGCGTGTTACTTTTGTTAATAATGGTTTTTGTAATTTTTTACGGCGTAATAGCTTTTGAAGGGCACTGAGCATATCATAGAGCGATACATCCTTTACAGGTTTTCTTTCCAATTCAATATCTTTGGCATAATTTGATAAGTCGCTTGGGGGTTTCGTATATAATAACCCTCTCTCTTCCTCCAGCGATTTCAAGTCACTCGCAACCTCTTTGTATTTCCTATATTCAATCAGACGTTCAACAAGTTCCTCACGTGGGTCTTCATCCATTTCCAGATCAAATTCTTCTTCAAAGTCAACTTCCTGGTGCACAGGTAAAAGCATTTTACTTTTAATAGCTAGAAGGGTTGCCGCCATGACTAGATACTCACTTGCTACATCGAGCTCTAATTCTTTCATCGTATGAATATATATTAAATATTGCTCCGTTACAGCGGCTACAGGAATATCATAAATATCGATTTCTAATTGATTAATCAAATGGAGGAGCAAATCAAGCGGTCCTTCAAATGCATCAATCTTCACATTATATTGCATAGGTTCCACCAAAACTTTTCTAAAGATTATAGTTATAAACTTAGTTGTATCATTTTAAAAAGCATTAAATTGATCATGCTGTTTAAATAGGCTATTAATAAGTATATTAGATCAAACACATTTATCCAATATAATTTTAAAGTATGAGTTTGCTCAAATATAAAAAATATCCTATTTTTTACTTTCACAAAAATAGGCATATCTGATCATGATTCAATCATTGTATGCTACACTAAAATGGCTGAATCAATAGTAAAAGGAGCCATCTGCAATGGAGTATCCACTTGAGTATATCGATTTTTTAGCTCATTTTCATGGTGATCGGGATTATTTTGAGTGCCATGAAATTTTGGAGGAATATTGGAAGGAAGTAGACAGTAAAAATAAACATTCGATATGGGTTGGTTTCATCCAATTGGCTGTCGCAAATTACCATCATAGAAGAGGTAATTTTAACGGGGCCTTGAGAACACTACAAAAATCACTTCATATTTTTACTTTAAATGAAGTGACATTGTTTCATCTAGGGATTGATCCAGTGCTCCTCTTCAAGGAGATGAAACAACAGCTATTAAACATTGAGCATCATCATGACTATCAAAGCACGAATTTACCCATTTATTCCAAGGAATTAATTAAGAATTGTATAAATCGTAGTGAGGCACTTCAAGTGGGATGGTGCAATGAAAGTGATCTTAACAATCTAGAGATCGTACATCGACATTTGAGAAGAGATCGCACCCAAGTCATTAGGGAGAGAAATCAAGCGAAACAAATAAAAGGCAGTGACCTTTAATCACTGCCTTCTCCATGAATACATCTATTTAGGAATGACTTCGTAATTTCATTTGCTGTCACTAGCTTTTCCGGGTATAAGTCCTTGAGGGAGTTGACCATATCTGTTCCGATCCCTTGATCACGATGGGATGGATTTACAGAAATATGTTGAATTTTAAAACTCATATCATCAATCCAAACTCCACCCAGTAAACCGATGATATCGTCATCCACCTTCCACAAAAACAACTGCCAATCATTTTCTGTTTCATATTGCTTGATGGTAAGCTGAAGTCGTTTCAAGTCTTTTTCACTCGGCATAAAAGATAATAAACCCATTGCAATTTTCTCGAAAATTTTCTTATAACGAATTAGCATTTATAATCCCTCATTAATAAAACATTAAACAATAAAACATACATTCTTCGTTCTACTGTTTCTACATATTTTTAAACTTTATTGATTCATTTACCATTGCTTTTCTACCTATAGTAATACAATCACACGTATCTGTCCACTTCTTTCCATTCCCTTACCTATTATATCAAAGTATCTGTCATTTCGTTCCTCTTCATTTGCATTTTCATTCTACACCATTACGAATATTTATTCCATCTTCTTAAAAAATTTACTTTTCTTTCATTTGAAAGTTGCGTATGATTATTTTGCATTCATCATTTCAAGGAGGAAACAATGAAAAACTTAAAAATGACTATTTTACTTATGACCTTTCTTCTTATTTTCCCCATTCAAGGTTTGGCCGATGTAGCAGTAGGGGATATGATCGTCACGTTAGGAGAAAACTTAACAGAAGAACAAAAAAACTTGTTATTATCTGAAATGAATGCCCCCCAAGAGGCTCAAATTATAACCGTATCCAACGCTGAAGAACATCAATATTTAGGGAGTTATGTGGCAAAATCGCTTATTGGCACTCGAGCGATATCCTCTTCTGCCATTACCCTGGCAGAAAAAAATTCAGGGTTGAAAGTGGAAACACATAATATTAATTGGGTTACAGATGAAATGTATATGAATGCTCTGATCACAGCAGGTGTTAAAGATGCCAACATCTACATTACTGCACCAATGGCTGTATCTGGGACCGCTGCTTTAACAGGTATCATTAAAGCGTACGAAGTATCCACTGATACGACGATTCCTGAAGAAATTAAACAAGCTGCCAATGAGGAGATGGTCAAATCTGCTGAATTAGGGGATGCCATTGGCAGCGAAAACGCTTCTGCTTTGATAACAAAAATAAAAGAAGAAGTGGCAAAAAGCCAACCGAAGACAGAAGAGGATTTAAGAAAAATTATTGAAAACGCTGCTAAAGATTTAGGGATTACATTATCAGAAGCCCAAATTCAAAGTTTAATTGATTTATTTAATAAACTAAAGGATCTTAATATCGACTGGAATCAAGTCGGTGATCAACTGACCCTTGCGAAAGACAAAATTTCTAACTATCTTGGAAGCGAAGAGGGACAAGGGTTTCTTGAAAAACTTAAACAATTTTTCATCGGTTTGATTGATGCTATTAAATCTTTATTTTCTAAGTAGGGAAGAAACCTTTGTAGAGCATACTCTACAAAGGTTTGCTGTTTTACAAACATCAACGATCAAAAAGATAAAGCTAAGCATCTATTACAGATGCTTAGCTTTTACTGTTTCTTTTAAAGATAGATCGAGTCGGACTAGATCTTCGTAGGTTTCTCTTTTAACCACTAATGTTGCCACACCATTTTCAACAAAAACGACCGGTGGTCTAGGAATCCGGTTATAATTATTTGCCATTGAGTACCCGTATGCACCGGTACAAAATACAGCTAATATATCCTGATTATCCGTTTTCGGAAGAGGTAAATCCCAAATCAGCATATCTCCTGACTCACAACATTTTCCAGCAATTGAGACGACCTCAGTCGGTTCTTCAAGCGGTTTATTCGCTAGAACAGCCTCATATTTCGCTTGATAAAGTGCTGGTCTGATATTATCCGTCATTCCTCCGTCAATAGCCAAATAATGACGAACATTTGGAACTTCCTTTTTTGAACCTACCTTGTACAAAGTAGTACCGGCATCTCCAACTAATGATCTCCCTGGCTCTATACCAATTTCAGGAATGCTCATGTCGTATTTTTCTGCTTGCTTCTTCACTTCAGCAATAATCTCTTCTACGTAATCGGAAGCTGGTTTCGGATCATCTTCTTCTGTGTAACGAATTCCAAAGCCACCTCCCAGATTTAAAACAGCAGGTTCAAAAGAAAAACTAGTATTCCATTCTTTTAACGTTTGAAATATTTTTTGGACAGCAAGGGTAAAGCCCGTTGTTTCAAAAATTTGTGAACCGATATGACAATGCAGTCCTGATGCGATCAACCATGGTGATGCGATCACTTTACGAAGCGCTTCTTCCGACTGTCCATTTTGAAGGCCAAATCCAAACTTTGAATCCTCTTGCCCCGTTAAAATATAATCATGTGTATGCGCTTCGATTCCTGGTGTTACACGTAAGACAACAGCTATCTGTTGTTTCTTCTCAGCACAAATTTCTTCTAACATTTCTAATTCATAAAAATTATCAACGACAATATAGCCTATTTTATACTGTAGAGCCATTTCTAATTCTTCTCTACTTTTATTATTCCCATGAAAATGAACACGTTCCATTGGAAAATCCGCGGCAAGAGCTGTATATAATTCTCCTCCCGAAACCACATCAAGTGAAAGTCCCTCTTCATTGGCCAACTGTACCATTGCTACAGTAGAGAATGCTTTACTCGCATACGATACTTGTGCGTTGATGCCATGTTTTTCAAATGTTTCTTTAAAACTCCTTGCCCTTTGCCTAATTAAACCAACATCGTATATGTAAACTGGTGTACCGAATTCCTCTACCAGTTTGATCGTGTCGACACCACCAATTTCCAGATGCCCTAAATCATTTACCTTAGTGGTTCCATAATAGTGCATGATCAACCCTCGTTCCTATGTCAATGTTCATCAATCAATTGACAGACTCCACTGACTATTTTAAAAAACACTTTATCATAACCTGTTTTAAATCGCAATAGAAAATCAATCCCCCTAGCTAAAGAAGAAGTCATTCCTTAAAAGGATCACACAAGCTGTTTACTTTGGTGAATATAGAAAAAACAGAAGCATCCGCTTCTGTTTACTGTTGTGGCTGCCTGATCCGATTTTCCGTTTGAATAATATTGGGTCTTAATTGTGAGCCAGGCACAGAGCGACGCACAAGGATTTGCATAAATGCCTTTGGTGCAAAAGGCAATAACGGCCATAAATAAGGTGTATTGAAAGAACGAATTCTCGCAAGCAGAATGATATATAAAGTAAACCCAGCAACCAATCCTGGTGTGTGGAAAACGGCTACAAGAATCAGTAAACCTAGCCTAGCCAGTTTATTCGCAATTCCTAATTCATAACTTGGCGTTGCGAAATTCCCTATAGATGCCACTGATAGGTATAGAATGACTTCTGGGACAAACAAGCCAACACTTATCGCAATTTGCCCGATTAATACTGCAGCAATTAATCCCATCGCGTTCGACAGTGATGTTGGTGTGTGAATAGCGGCCATCCTCAAGAATTCAATTCCAATATCGGCAAGAAATATTTGAACGACTACCGGAATATTTGTAAGTTTATTAGGTCCTATATAGGAGATTTTCTCCGGTAATAGTGATGGCTCAAGAACAAACAATAACCAAATAGGTAAGAGAAAAAGTGATGCTAAAATACCGATAAATCTTACCCAGCGAATAAACGTCCCAATGCCAGCAGATTGACGGTATTCCTCAACATGCTGCATATGATGAAATATAGTAGTTGGCGTTATAATAACACTTGGCGATGTATCCACATAAATCAAAACATTGTCCCTCTAATATATGGGTGGCCGCCACATCCGCTCTCTCTGTGTACCGGACTAACGGATAGGGATTATACCCTTGTTTCAGCAAAAATTCCTCTATCGTTTTATCAGCCATGGTTAAACCGTCTATTTTTATTGCTTGAAGTTCTTTTTTAATAATATCGACAAGATCTGGATTTGCTAAACCCTCTATATATCCGATCGCAATATCCGTTTTTCCTCTTTCACCAACTCGCATAATATCAAACCGTAAGCGTCCATCCCGAATTCTTCTCCTCGTTAAAGCGGTATTAATAATAATATTCTCAACAAATCCATCTCGTGAACCTCGTACAACCTTCTCCGTATCTGGCTCCATGGGCGTACGACCCGGATAACTTCGTACATCCACTATATAAGCAACTCCTGCACCCTCTACAACAACAGCTATTAAGCCAGAAAGAACTTGGTCGACTAGTTCATCCATCGTTTTGATTTCACTAACAGATTGGTGAATCAGTCGATTTTCTACTATTTCAGCAACATTTCTAGTTCTTTGGTGATTGTCATTGATTTCAACGAGTTGTTCTACAATCTCTATGATAAACTGTGTATCACATAGACCATTCACATAATAAATATAGACATCCTTATCCAATACGATGATCTTTCGAACCCCTAAATCAAAGCTCTTTCCTAACCCTGCGTGCTCTTTCATATATTGTTCAGTTACTTGGACTGATTCAGAAATCGGAGTTTTGTTCTTTATCAAAGAATTCTCCATAATATCCGCTCCTTTCTAAAATAAGTTCAATTGCCTGTTTTGTAATCGGAGATCCACGATCATAGTGATCCTTACGTGCCATTTTACCGATGTCACCGATCCCAACAATGATCGGGACATCCAATTCATCTAAAATATAGACGGTATCTCCATACAATTTTCCTTCTTCCATTTCCTCCATTCCAAATTTATCTACCCCTTTGGCCGTTAACTTCCCGAAACGATCAATACAAACATCTACTTTTGTCCATTCCTCCTTTCGCGTTCTAGATGCCACAGCAATAACACCTAATACCTCAATATCAGGATGGTGAGCCACATATCTTAAAGCTTTTTCCCCTGCCCCTTCACCGATAAAACCACTGTCATCAAACATAACCAGCACTGGATCATGAGCGGTTTTTTTTATCAGTTTTATGATTTCATACCCTTTTAACACAGATGGATTCCCATGCGACATGGAAAGACATCTCCCGCCAATTTCCTTTGCCACGATTTCAATCGATTTACGGGCATACTCGTCTCCGTCTGTTATGATAATGACACGCCGTCGTTCGACCATATTTTGTTATCCTTTCCCAAAAGTCATTCCTAGTGATCTACAAAATAGATCCAATGAAATAAGGAGCCAATAATTTTCCCAAATACAAGTGCCATCAATAAAAAAGTAATTTTATCTTCTACGCCTATTCGTTTTGCTAATATAGGCCACACGTTCAATACTTCTGTTAAGGCTGCGGTCATCATTCCGACAAAAATCCCTCCCGATAAGCCAAATATAAGGAGTACGAAAGGGGATAGATGTAGATGAATATCCTGCAACATGATTAAAGTACCCACAACCGCGCCAAGAACGATCGACCACTCATACAGTTGAATCATTTTCATCGTTTTTGTCAGCTGCGTTAATCTTGGAATGATTCCCAACACGGTTAAAAAGGCAACATACCCAGCTCCAACTGAAAGTCCACCTGAAAAGCCTAAAAAAATGGTAAAAAGCAGCTTAATGATCATTAACTTTTGATATACTCTCCTTATTTTCATGCATAATGACATAGTGATCGAGATCTTGTTGATAATTAAACATTTCCACTTCAAGAGGACTTGGTTCTTCGTTCAGCCTTTTCTTAAATACATGATTAAAAAAGATAATCATTCCTAGACCTAACCCGATTGAATAGGGAATTTGAAAGAATAGAGGCTTTTCCTCATTCTTACCCGTAACCATCCTATTAATTTTTTGTTGGACCACTTGCATACTGACGTCTTCATGAAAATTCATAATGGTGAGCATAGAACCGAAAAATAATAACAACCAGGCTAAGACAAACAAGGTAAATGAATACTTTTTTTTCTTAAAGACAACCTCAACAATCGTTTGCATAGGTCCAAGAAGTTGAACTTCAATCGTTGAATCCAATTTGGCAATTTCTGCGATTACTTGCATCGCATCAATAATAATGATATTTCGATCTTGGTCAGAGATTTGATAAATCAGGAGTTGATTTAACTTTTTATGAAGAGCATCATGAGCAATAACTTGGGCTATATCTTTTAAAAATACCTCTTCACGTGGTCGAACCAGGACACGATTCCGAAGTCGAATATAAACCGTTTTTTCCAACATGTTCACATCCCAACAGCGATTTCCTTGTATATGTAGTATTTCTTACAAATTAGGCCTTCATGAACTCCAATAAATGGATATTTTCAAAAGTAAGAAACATCGTTTAAGGAACGTCGACTTAAAACCGCCATTTCCTGTGGCGAACGTCGACGTCAGCACATCCTGTGCAAGTAAAAAAGACCCTATGGCATTACATATCCATACGGTCTTTCATTTGTTGAAGTATTTTCTTTTCTAACCGGGAAACTTGCACCTGGGAAATCCCCAGTCTCACAGCAACCTCGGATTGGGTTTGATCTTTATAATAACGCAGATAGACAATTAATCTTTCCCGTTCTTCCAATTCACGGATCGCTTCTTTAAGAGCAATTTTATCGAACCATTTCCCTTCATTTCCATCATCAATTTGATCAAGTAATGTGATGGGATCCCCATCATTTTCATAGACCGTTTCATGAATAGAAGAAGGTGTACGGTTTGCCTCCTGTGCAAGAATAATATCTTCTGTCGGTATTTCTAGATACTCTGAAAGTTCATGAATGGTCGGGATTCGACCGAGCTTTTTCGAGAGTTCATCCTTGGCTTTACGAACTTTATTTCCTGTTTCCTTTAATGAACGGCTCACTTTTACTGTGCCATCATCACGAATAAATCGTTGGATTTCACCAATAATCATAGGCACCGCATAAGTTGAAAATTTAACATCGTAAGACAAATCAAATTTATCAACCGATTTCAGTAATCCGATGCAGCCAATTTGAAATAAGTCATCAGGCTCATAACCCCGATTCAAGAAACGCTGTACAACAGACCAGACAAGTCGTACATTTTTTTGGACAATTAAATCCCTTGCACCTTGGTCTCCGTCGTGGCTTTTCTTGATTAATTCCTTTACTTCATGATCTTTTAAATAAGGTTGATTCTTTTCTGATTTAACCTCCACATCCATTGGCAAGACTCCTTAATTGCATAGCATTTTGCTTGTTGATAAATGCTTCCTTAATCGGATCTCGGTACCTTTACCAGGGTGCGAATTCACTACGATGTCATCCATGAAATTTTCCATAATTGTAAATCCCATTCCAGACCTTTCTAACTCAGGCTTGGTTGTAAAAAGTGGCTGTCTTGCTTCTTCCACATCTGGGATTCCCTTACCTTCATCTTTGATTGTCATTTCAATAAAATGATCCTCAAGCGAAACAGAAATATAGACAATACCCTTTGGGTCACTTTCATAGCCATGAATAATGGAATTCGTGACAGCTTCAGATACAACTGTTTTAATTTCCGTTAATTCATCCATTGTTGGATCTAACTGAGCTATAAAAGCAGCTACTGTCACACGGGCAAACGACTCATTTTGACTAAGTGCACTAAATTGAATCTTCATTTCGTTTTTCATTTTAGGCCTCCCCCAATCTTTGCAAAGCATATTCTTCTGTCGGCTCAAGAGTAATTATTTTAAATAAGCCTGACAGATCAAATAATCTTTGAATAGGTGGGGAGATCGCACAAACAACCATTTCACCGTTAAGCTGCTTGATTTGCTTATAACGTCCAAGAATAACACCTAAACCTGAACTATCCATGAAGGACAAATGTTCTAAATTCAAAATAATATGGCGAATATCATGTCTTTCAATTGCTTGAACTGCCCTGTTGCGAAGTTCCTCCGCACAATGATGATCAAGTTCTCCGGATAAACGAATGCATAACACGTCTTTATTTACTTCCATATTGATATTTAGACTCACTACCTCTTAACCCCCTTTTCATCCCCCATTAACCCATTTTCCATATATGGGAGGTATGCCTACCTTAAGCTTTACAAGTAGAATAGGCACCTTGTAGTGAGTCAATTCGATTTATGCTGCTTCATTTCCTTCTTTCAAACAAAACTAGTGTACTTTCGCTAAAAACAGTCTATCGTATAAAAGATTCGACATTCTTTCCTTTTGTTCATACTCATCTTCTTAACATTGTTCATCGTCAAAAACCAAGTTATTCGGTTTTTGTAAACATCCCAAAGGATCGTTTAAATAATTTCCACCAGCTTGCTTCCTCAACGTTTTCTTTTGCCAATAGTGGACTCTCAATCAGGGTTTTACCGTTCTTTTCAATTTTCAACTTCCCAATTGGATCTCCTTTTTTGATAGGAGCTTTCAAATCTTTATTGATATTTACGGTTTGCTGAATGTCCTCAATGTTTTCCCCTTTTTTTGTCAAAAGAGAAATGGGTTCACTCGTTACAGCTTCAACCGTTTTTTCTGCACCCTTTTGTACCTTCACACTTCCCATAACATGGTTCCGTTCAAATAAAGGATGTGTTTTATATTGATTAAAGGCGTAGTCAAGCATTTTCGTTACTTGTGCATTCCTTTCTTTTGAAGTAGGTGCACCAAAGACAACCGCAATGACTCGCATCTTATCTTTTTCAGCTGTTGCCGTTAAACAATAAAGGGCTTCTTTTGTAAATCCCGTTTTTAATCCATCTACACCTGGATAAAAACGAACAAGCTTATTCGTATTGACGAGCCAAAATTTATTGTCCGTATTTTCTCTTAAATAGGCCTCATACATACCCGTAAACTTTGTAATATCTTCATATTTCAATAGTTCTTTCGCCATGATGGCCATATCACTTGCAGTACTGTAGTGATCCGCTACCGGCAAGCCCGTTGTATTTTTAAAAACGGTATCCTTTAAGCCTAGCTCTTTCGCTTTTTTATTCATCATTTCAACAAAGGCTTCTTCAGATCCAGCAATCCGTTCTGCCATTGCAACCGCTGCGTCATTACCAGAACCAATCGCAATTCCCAGCATCATCTCTTTTACAGTCATTTCTTCACCAGGTTCCAAAAATATCTGGGAGCCTCCCATTGAAGCTGCATATTCACTGGCACGGACTTTTTCATCGAGTGAAAGCTTCCCTTTATCCAATGCTTCCATTATGAGGAGCATCGTCATAACCTTTGTCATACTAGCGGGTGGCAATTGTTCCTTACTATTTTTCTCGTATAGTATTTCACCTGTATCTCGTTCAATTAAAATGGCTGATTTTACGTTTTCAGCTAATTGAACTCCATTTTCCTCTGCAAAAGCAAGTGGTGTCACCCATGTTGTTAACAAAGCTATCATAAGCATGATCGAAACAAGTCGTTTCATCACAGAACCCTCCATTCTTTCTACTGTCTCCATTTTTTCCATTAAATCCAAATTTATACAAACTTAACGGAAAGGCTACCTAAATATTTTTTATAAAACGCTTGCGCTAGACTTCGTTCCGAATAGGATATTACTTTTGTCAATAAAACTAAAAAAACACCAAGGACATTCATCCTTAGTGCTTCCGCGTTTATTCTGTAACAAGTTCATAGATTAGAGTAGGTGCTATAACCTTTTCTGTCGTTATTTTAATACTTTCTTCAAGCTTTTTCTTCACATCTTCAACTTTAGGAAGGCTGCTGTAAATGGTGACAAGTGATTCTCCTTTTTGAACATAATCCCCAACTTTTTTCCTTAGAACGAGCCCAACTGAAAGATCAATAATCGATTCTTTTGTTGCCCGTCCAGCCCCTAGAAGCATAGCCGCATTCCCCATTTGATCTGCTGCGATTTCTGAAATAAAACCTTCTTCCTTTGCTTCTAATTCAGTACAAAATGCAGCTTGTGGCAGTTTTTCTGTATGATCAACGACCGATGCATCGCCACCCTGGGAGGATATGAAAATCTTAAGTTTTTCCAGCGCTGAACCGTCTCGCAGCGCTCTTTCCAGCATTTGGCGCGCCTCTATGATCGAAGTTGCTTTTTCTGCTAAATAAACCATTTGGCTTCCAAGTGTCAGACAGAGTTCGGTTAAATCTTGCGGTCCCTTCCCTTTTAGGGTCTCGATTGCTTCTTTAACCTCTAATGCATTACCAATGGCAAATCCAAGCGGTTGACTCATATCGGATATAACGGCCATCGTTTTACGGCCTGTTTTTGCACCAATACGTACCATGGCCTGTGCAAGTTTTCGAGAATCCTCAAGAGATTTCATAAAAGCACCTGCACCTGTTTTCACATCAAGGACAATCGCATCTGCCCCCGCAGCCATTTTTTTACTCATAATGGAGCTTGCAATTAATGGAATGCTATTCACTGTCGCTGTTACATCACGAAGCGCATATAATTTTTTATCAGCAGGTGTTAACTGTGAGCTTTGACCAATCACCGCAAGTTTATTTTGATTCACAAGTTGGATAAACTGCTCGTTTTCTAATTCAACGTGAAATCCCTTAATAGACTCCAGCTTATCAATGGTACCCCCTGTATGCCCCAGTCCACGACCAGACATTTTGGCTACCGGAACTCCTACAGCCGCCACTAGCGGCCCAAGTACAAGTGTTGTGGTGTCTCCTACACCACCCGTGGAATGTTTATCCACTTTGATTCCCTTGATTTTCGATAGGTCAATTTGTTCACCTGATTCTACCATTGCGATTGTCAAGGCTGCTTGTTCCTTTTCAGTCATCCCTTGAAAAAAAGTGGCCATCGTAAAAGCACTCATTTGATAATCAGGAATTTGCCCATCGGTATATCCTTTTATCAGGAATTGAATTTCCTCTGTTGATAATTCTCTTCCATCACGTTTTCTTTCGATGATATCAACCATTCTCATCTTTGATCACCCTTTAGTATGCATTTTTATTTGATGTAAAAAACTTTTTCCAACTAGCGGCATCTTTACAGCAAAATTTTCTGCGATGGTTGCTCCAATATCGGCAAATGTTTCTCTAATCGGAAGTTCTCCACCTGAATTTATCCTTTTGGAGTAAACAAGAAGTGGAACATATTCACGCGTATGATCGGTTCCAGCATGAACGGGGTCATTCCCGTGATCCGCTGTGATAATGAGCAAATCATCTTCATTTAGTTTGGTTAGTACTTCTGAGAGACGCTCATCGAATTCTTCAAGAGCTTTTCCATACCCAATTGGATCACGTCGATGTCCGAATAAAGCATCAAAATCTACAAGATTGGCAAAACTCAATCCGGTAAAATCCATCTCTATGGATCGAAGAATTTTATCCATTCCATCCATATTTGAAATCGTTCTGAAAGTCTGCGTAACCCCTTCACCATCATATATGTCATTAATTTTCCCTATCGCAATCACATCAAATCCGGAATCCTTCAATTCGTTCATAACCGTTCGTCCGAAGGGCTTTAATGCATAATCATGACGATTTGCTGTTCGCGTAAAGTTTCCGGGTTCTCCAATAAATGGTCTTGCAATGACCCGGCCGACCATGTATTTTTCATCCAGTGTTAGTTCCCGGGCAATCTGACAAATTCGATAGAGCTCTTCAAGCGGTACTACTCCTTCATGTGCAGCTATTTGCAGCACGGAGTCAGCAGATGTATAAACAATGAGTGCGCCTGATTTCATATGTTCTTCACCAAGTTCAACCAGAATTTCTGTTCCACTTGCTGGTTTGTTACCGATTATTTTTCTACCTGTTTTCTTTATCAGTTCATTCAATAATTCCTCAGGGAAGCCATTTGGAAATACTCGAAATGGCGTATGTATATTCAGACCCATTATTTCCCAATGACCTGTCATCGTATCTTTTCCATTCGAAGCTTCTTTCATTTTCGTATAGAAAGCTTGTGGTTTATCTACTTTTTTGATCCCCTTGATTTCTTCAATATGGCTTAAGCCAAGCTTGCCCAGATTTGGCATGGACAGCCCGTTCATCGTCTCCGCGATATGTCCTAATGTATGGGCACCTTTATCACCAAATTGTTCGGCATCGGGAGCTTCACCAATGCCCACTGAATCCATCACAATGAGGAATATACGTTTGTATGGTATTGTAGTCAGAGAAAACAACCTCCCTCTCTTTAATTTATATTTTTTATTGATTTCTTTTGATTTCAAAAACCCATTCACCGTGTAGCCAAGTTAACGCATCCTTCCAATTAGTAATCTTCCCTCCTCGTCTGTGCATTATTTTAATAAAAACGTTTTTCCACTTTATATACGAGAAAAAGCTACCATTTACTTTTGGTAGCCTTTTGACAGTCAGGATTTCTAGTAGTCTATTTATGCTCTTGGGTGAAACTTACTATAAACATCCTTCAGCCTTGTCTTCGTTACATGTGTATAAATTTGAGTGGTCGATATATCTGAATGACCAAGCATTTCCTGAACCGCCCGAATATCTGCACCGTTTTCCAGTAAATGAGTGGCAAAAGAATGTCTTAAGGTATGTGGAGTTAAATCTTTTTCAATACCTGCATCCCGTGCAAGTCCTTTTAGAATTTTCCAAAAACCTTGTCTAGTTAATTTTCTTCCATGATGATTTAAAAACAACGCATGATCCTGATTATTTTTAGAAATAAAATGATGTCTACCACTATTCAAATAGTGTTCGAGAGCTGCTAGTGCTGTTTTTCCAATTGGAATAATCCGTTCCTTGTTCCCTTTTCCTATACACCGAACAAATCCCATTGTTAAGTGCACATCACCGACTTGTAACCCAATTAACTCACTAACACGGATTCCCGTTGCATATAGTAACTCTAACATGGCTTTATCACGAATGCCGTAATGATCCTTTGTGTCAGGTGCATCAAGAAGGGTTTCCACTTCTTCTAGGTTTAACACTTTAGGAAGTGTCCGCTCCAACTTAGGTGTTTCAATGTGGACAGAAGGATCGTGATCTGTTGCTCTATCGCGCAATAAAAATTGATGAAAGGCCCTGATGGAAGCAACATGCCTTGCTAGCGTACGCGAAGATTTCCCTTGTTCTTTTAAGTACCCTAAAAAGTGGATAATATGAATCCTTTCCACTTCATTTAAACTCTTAAGTTGTTCAACGTTTCTGAAATACTTTATGTAACTCTTTAAATCTCTTTCATATGAAATACTGGTATTTTTCGCTAATCCTTTTTCTACAATCAAAAAATGGATAAAATCTTTCAACTGATCTTCCATTTGTCCATTACTCCCCATTTAGATAAAAAAATAATAAGCGGTCAAACCAACCTGTATCATGATCCCCATCATTTGTTGTTACTTTTATAGCCGAACCACTTGGTTCATCATAACGATGATAATTTGCATATTCTTCATTTAACCACATAATACCATAATAAAAAAGAATTGTGCATCCTGTAAACAAAACAAATACCTTTAACGTTTTTATGAGCATCTTAAACCATGATTTCATATTCGTTCCCCCAGCATATATTTTTCCTTATCTATACATATGCCAAGCGGGACAAGTTTTATACATTCATCTGTAAAATGCTGAAATGATTAGGATCACAGTCATTATTTACACAAATCAAATACATTAAAAAACCTCTTCTATCTTATTGAAATAGAAAAGGTTTTGCTATTATTTATTTTCATTCTCATTTTTACTTTGACAGCGATGACAGATTCCATGGAAGGTAAGGCGATGATCTTTAATCTTAAAATTCCATTCCCGTTCAACCTTTTCCTCTACATCATCCAATAAGTCTTGTTGAATCTCATCTACTGCCCCACACTCAATACATACTAGGTGATGATGAAAATGTGCAGCGCCTTCTACACGAAGATCGTACCGTGAAACACCATCCCCAAAGTTAATTTTATCCACAATTTTTAATTCAGTTAATAATTCTAATGTCCGATAAACCGTTGCTAAACCAATCTCAGGCGATTTTTCTTTTACTAGGAGGTAAACATCTTCAGCGCTTAAGTGGTCTTCCTCATGCTCTAATAACACACAAACGGTTGCTTCTCGTTGAGGTGTTAATTTATAACTTGATGAGTGCAACTGCTTCTTTATTCTTTCTATTCTAGTTTCCATACGAAAAGCCCTCCTCGCCTTTTTCATTCTCATTATAGCAGATGAGGAAAGAGAATCAAACAATAATTAGTATAAATTATAATTTAAAATAAGTATTATATAAAATTTATTTTAAATTATAATATTTTAATATAGAGAATCAAGAACTGCCTTCATCAGTAAAGGTGATAAATACGCCTCAACCCCTGCTGCAACAGCAAGAAACATTCCTGCCACAATAAAGCATACTATATACTTTCCGAGCATCGGCAGAATAGGTTCTGTCATTTTTTTCATAAATTGACGTCGAATCATTTTCAATGAGATCGACACAGACAGCGTGGCTGTGACAATAAAAATGGGAATAATGATAAAATTTTGAGGAAGAACTGAGACAAATGACAATAGAAAGCCATTCCACCCCATTTGATTAACCAAAAATCCCACGGTAAATCCAACAACCATCCCTTTCATAAATAGAAAGATTAAAATAATCGGAAGCCCAATAATGGATATCCCTAAGAGGCCCATTAACCCTATAAATTTACTATTATGAAGTAAGCTTTGCATAAATAAATCATTGGGAGTGACCATTTTTCCTGTTGAGACTTGTCCAAAAAATTGGGATAAATAATAATACAAGTCTTCTTTTTGAGTAAAACTTAAACTATTGACAACCACTGCACCAAAAATAACCCCCATTAAAAATAACACAATGACGAAAAGATAGATTGAGGAATGCTCACGTATATGCATGGCAACAATGTTCTGGTACATTTTTTTCTTCATAGCTTTTCCCCCTGCCACTGGAATTATTACATTGTATGATAGGAATCTGTAATCTATGACGAAAGATTCTATTAAAAAATGATAGATTACGATTCAATAGGGGGGTTCGTACGGTAACGAAATATAGGGAACATTTTCAAGGTGCCTTATGTTCCCTTTTCTTTATATATGTTTCATTTGCAACGTGGCGACTCAGTCGGAATCCTCTTTCAGGTGGGATAAAACCTTTCCATACTTTCCTCCACCACCTGCTGAAAGCCGCAATTTGCCAGAACGAGCTTCCACAATCAGTTCGGCCATTTTCACAGGAACAACTTCCTTCAGATGATCAAAAGATACTTCATGCAAAATCGCCATCTCAGTTCCAAAATGATCTAATAGTTTTCCCATTAATTTTGGTCCTAGACCTGGAATGAAGTCCAGTGGAATTTGATGAATATAAGGTGGACGGTCTGGCATTTTTTCTGTAATGGTGGATAATTCTGAAATTCGATCAGCCACGCCTTTTACATATTTAGAATGTCCACAGTTTTCACATGTCCCATTCTCGGGATTAAAAGGGAACTGACATTTTCCACAAACGGTTTGATGATACTTTCCTAGCATTGGGTCCAACCCAAAGTTTGCTACAATTCCTCGTCCATCTTCTTTGGAAAGTGCTTTTTTCAATTCATTAAAAGTTGGCTTATTCATCGCAATGGTTTGATATTCCCTGGCAATTTTCCCAAGTGAATGGGCATCTGAATTAGACAAAAATGAATAGGCATGGAGCTCTGCGATGGCATCTGCCATATAGGTATCCGAACTTAAGCCAAGCTCAATCCCATCAATCCATTCAGGATTCAATACTTCCGTTAAAGAATGGTAAACACCCTTCCCATACAGGCTTTTAAATGGGGTGAATACATGTGCCGGAATAAACAATCCATTAAGTTCTTTTACCTTTTGCTGCAATTCTCTTCCACTTACATATATTCGTTGTGAACTAAGGTGAATATTTTTTAATTGGTGGGATAACCAATTGGAGAAGTCCTTCATTGTTTGGATATTTGAAAAAAAACATAGGACATGAATCGGCCCATGACAGTTTTCATCATAAATTTCCAGTTCTGATCCAGGAATGATCGTTAGCCCTCCGTAGCTAATGCCACCATCTGTTAGCTCCATTAATTCTCCGCTTTCCATAAGGTCTTCCATTTCTATAATCACTTCTGGTGAATGACAGTCAATAATTCCAATGATGTTTAGGCCCTTTTCATCTCTTGCATGCGCAATAATATTGGAAAAAGTTAAAGTCTTTGACCCGGTAATTTTGACTGCTCTTCCACTTTTTGTCCGACCAATATGAATATGTAGATCTGTATAATATGAATTCATCTATTTCTTCAACGCCTCTTGTAGCTGCAAATATTGAACAGCAAATATTGTTTTTGCATCACAGATTTTCTTCTCTTCTATTGCTTGTAGCGCTTCTTTAAGGGTCAATTCCATGAGGTTAACAAATTCATCCTCATCCAATCCTGCTGCATCTTCCTTCTTTGTTAAACCTTTCGCAAGGTATATATGTACGATTTCATTTGCAAATCCTGGTGATGTATAAAAAGAGTTTAACCATTCAAGGCTCTCGCATTCGTAGCTTGTCTCTTCTTCCAATTCCCGCTTTGCGCATACGTCTGGTTGTTCACCATTTTCAAGCTTTCCAGCAGGAATTTCAATAATCGTTTGTTCAAGTGCCTTCCGGTATTGCTCAACCATTACGATTTTATTTTCATCTGTGACCGCTATGATCGCAACGGCCCCAGGATGTTTAATCAACTCACGTTTTGCTTTTTTTCCATTGGGTAATTCCACTTCATCCACTTGGAGACTAATAACCTTTCCACTAAAAAGCTTCTGTGTTGATAACGTTTTTTCTTCGAGTAGACTCATTTTTTTTACACTCCTATTCTAAACCAAATTTATTTGCTTATACATCTTATCATACTCTAATTGGGGGAATTGAAATGAAAATTTATATTCATGATCATGGTGTTATTATATCTGGAAAGGCTTGGGAGGTTCGACAAAAACTGAAGGAGTATGGAAGGGAGTACCAATTCCTTTCTGATTGGATTGAGAATCATAAACAACCTCCATCCTCTCCATCTGGTAACAGTTCCGTATTCAAATTGGATCCAAATTAATCATTCCTACTTGTCCTTTATACAAGTACATTTTGGATAGAAGTGTCTTTTTCTGGTGCCTGACACCGATTGTGAGTAGTATAAATAGATAGGAGGTGGTATGGTTTGCAGACAAGAAGGTTGGGGACATCTGATTTATTTGTTTCGGAGATCGGATTAGGGTGTATGTCTTTAGGTGTGGATTCAAAAAAGGCAGAGAGTATTCTTCGTACAGCTTTTGAATTGGGGATTAATTATTTTGATACAGCAGATTTATATGATTTCGGAGAAAACGAAAAAATGATTGGTACTACCTTTAAACATAATCGTGATCAGGTGATAATCGCTACTAAAGTTGGAAATCATTGGAATGAACAAAAGGATCATTGGTACTGGGATCCATCGAAAGCCTATATTAAGGAAGCGGTCAAAGCAAGCTTAACAAGATTGAATACAGATTATATTGATTTGTATCAACTTCACGGTGGTACGATTGAGGATCACATCGACGAAACCATTGAAGCATTTGAGGAATTAAAAGAAGAAGGGCTGATCCGCTATTATGGAATTTCTTCTATTCGTCCAAATGTGATTCGTGAGTATACTTCTAAAGCCAGTATTGTATCTGTCATGACACAATATAATATCCTGGATCGAAGACCTGAAGAAGAAATACTCCCTCATTTGCAGCAACATGATATCAGCGTAGTCACTCGTGGTTCGCTTGCAAAAGGACTACTTAGCAATGAAATGCTAGAAAAGGCGTCAGCTAACACTCGGGAAAAAGGCTATTTGGACTACTCCTTTTCTGAATTATCAAGTGTACTCACAAAATTAAAAGCTCATTTTGGGCGTCCCATGAGCGAAATTGCTCTTCAATTTAACCTTGCCCATCCAGCTATCGCTTCAGTTATAGTCGGTGCTAGTTCAGTGGAACAGTTAAAAGAAAATACTCGTGCTGTTCACAGCAGAAAGCTAACAGAAGATGAATTGAACTTCATCTGTTCTTGTACAAAGGAAAATTATTTTGCTGAGCACCGTTAACATGAAGGAAAATGAAACTAAAAAACATCGAAAGTGTAAACCACTGTTTAGGTCTACCTCTTTCGATGTTTCACTTTCATCATGATTACTGTATTATTTAAAATCTTTCCAGTTAACATTACTTTCATTTAACAGTTCTTCAAACGATTTATTTTTTTCTTTTAATCTGCGTTCTTCCTTTTTTCTTTCCTCTTCTGCTATCCGTTTTTGGTCATCCTGATTTTGCAGTTCTTTTTTCTTTTCTTTTAGCTCTTGAACTAGCTTAGCATTCAGAAGATCACCGAGGGTAGCAGGTTTTTCTTGTATGTCTTTGCCTGGTTTGTTTGGTCTCTTTTTCATAAAAAAATCCCTCTTTTTTAAGATAATAAAACCATTATATCATTTCTTGATTCAGAAGAAATGACAAACCTCTTCAAGGACGATGATATTTCATAACTAAATGGTTTAGAACAACTGGAGCCTTTTGTTTTAGGATTTACTGAATGTTAAAATACAAATATAACTTCTCCCAAAGAATAACCATAAATCTATTTGGAGGAACTAAAGATGAATCGTATCAGACATATGTTTCGGCTTCTGTTTTCACTCCTATTTTTTCTATCATCGTTTGGCCTCTATTTTACAAACCGAATTATGTATATCAAGAAAAAAGACGATCATTCGATTCTGACTCGTGAAAAAGAAGCAGGGCGGTTTAATCCCGACGATTTTAATTCTTTACCTAAACGAGAAGTAACCATTCCTTCCCCCTTTGGATATGAATTAAAAATGATTCTTGTCGAACCGCACCAAGCGAACCACTATATCATCATTTCCCATGGTGTAACAGAGAATAAAGTTAATTCCATTAAATATATGAACCTCTTTCTTCAAAGAGGTTTCAATGCGATTATATACGACCATCGTCGTCATGGTGAATCTGGTGGAAAGACAACCAGTTATGGCTATTATGAAAAGTTTGACCTAAAAACAATTGTTCACTGGATAAAAGCTGAAAAGGGACCTGATTTGCTGCTAGGCATTCATGGTGAATCGATGGGAGCTGCAACGATGCTCTTATACGCAGGCATGGTAGAAGACGGGGCTGATTTTTATATATCCGACTGTCCATTTTCCGATTTTAAAGAGCAGCTTACCCATGTACTTCACACGGATATGAAACTGCCTTCAAAACCCTTATTGCCGATTGCTGACTTATTCCTACGTATGCGAGAAAAATATTCGCTTCGTGATATCTCACCGATCTCTGTGATTCATCAGATTAAAAACCCGATTCTTTTTATCCATAGTAAAAAGGACACGTATATTTTGCCTGCTATGTCAGAAGCTTTATATGAAAGAAAAAAGGGTCCTAAAAAGTTGTTTCTGGCTGAAAATGGCGGGCATGCCCAGTCATTAAACGAAAACACACTAGAATATGAAGCTGCCGTTGATGAATTTTTGGTGGAATTTATATTTAACAAACAGAAAAATAGCTAAGGGAAGAATTGTCGGGGATTCGTAAAAATAGGAGAAGCCATTTAAGGCAATACCTTACAGTAAGAGTTCCCCGTTTATTTACATGGAATAATTAAAAAATGCATCCGAATCGGGTGCTTTTTTATTACACTGCACAAAATAATTTATAACTAGTCTTACTAGATTTGCACTGTTTTATCTAAAAGGCTCATTCTCGGATTCAGATACTGGTTCGGACTTTTTAATTGAAAGCAATGGGAAGCTTGATTAAAATCGATTATCAGTACGTCGTCAAGAAAAACTTCTTTTGATTTTTCAACATAAATACCACCATGATTCGTTTGGATTTCATAGTCATCCTCTTCGATCTCACTCACAAGCCATAAATTTGTGACTCCGCACATCACACACCCACACTCTTCTACATCATATTTAAGCTTTAACCATCCTTCTTTTCCTATTCTGTACTGATTGATTTTCTCAGCTGCATGGTCTGTTATCGTAATCTTCATATATATAGGCCTCTTTCTAGAAGTGATAGGATCATTGTAGCATATTCTTCTAGAATCCCCTTTTTGGTATGCCTGATTGCATTTCTAAAAGTTAATCATTACTCCACTTAATGTCTCTTATATTTTTGAAGGTCTATTTAAGCGAATATACATTCAATTTTAACTGGAAGGAGGATCACGTTTAACCGATTTCCTGATTTCTTTTTAATTGATTGTAAATCTGCTGGTAAGAGGCTGCCTCTTCGACCATCCCCATGTTCTGGTACATTTTACTTAAGTAATGTACTGGTAAAGTGTCATCTGGACGGAGTTCCATTTCCCATGAGAAACATTCTATTGCTTCATCGTATTGTTTAAACTCTGCGTAATATTGACCTAATTCCATCATATGATCAGGATCTTCTACTAAATTTGTCATATGTTGAACTTTTTGAATGACAGGAGACTGTGGAAATATCCTTTGAATCGGTTGAAGTTTTTCATGAACTGTTTTAAGATCAAAGCTTTCAAGCAATTTCATCACAAGATGTGAAAGCTTTTGTTCAGTTTGTAGTTGCCCCTTTTCTTGCCCTATTTGTTGAATCCCAATAATAAAAGCATCTAAATGGGAGACGATAAACTCAGCATCCAACTTCTCCCACACTTCTTTCAATGTGTCACGATACGAAGCGGGAAGATCCTCAATAAAATTCAATAGGTAAGAGGCAGCTCTTTCATAATGACCATCCTGAACTAGCTTATCCATCACTCGTTTTGTACTAGAAAACTTTCGAAATGGATTAATGTTCAAATAGCATAATGTTAAGACCCACTGCTCCATCGTAACAAACTGCAATCCCAAACTTGAGTATTCTTCAATGGAAGATACTTTATGAAATTTTTCAACCCTTTCCATCCAAAGAAGGAGCAACTCTAGGAAATAACCTTGATTCCTTAATAACTCCTCCAGGGGATTAAATTCATCTATAT
>CAWFID010000004.1:0-185054 GCA_963815765.1 uncultured Bacillaceae bacterium | reverse complement strand
CAAGGCTAAAAAGGCCATTGATGCGATAAGTCTTCTTGAATTGGAAAAAGGACTCAACTTGGAGGCCGAATTCTTTAGTAAATTATGTGTGTCAGAAGATAAAAAAGAGGGTGTATGTGCCTTTCTTGAAAAAGAATGTCCTGTTTTTACAGAAAGTAACCCTCACTTATGTATATAAAGAACTAATTGAATATTATATTTTTTGCAAAAAAAGATTAATTTATTTCAAGTTTTCATTTATTTGAAAAAATATTTAAAAAATGAATAGATTTACATTCTTATCAAATGGAGGAATTAGCTATGCGTGAAGTTGTTATTGTAAGTGCAAAAAGAACACCAATTGGTGACTATTTCGGAGCGTTTAAAGATTTAACCGCAGTGGACTTAGGAGTACACGCTTTAAAAGCAGCAATTGAAGCAGGAGGGATTGAAGCAACTCAAATTGAAGAAGTGGTGGGAGGCCAGGTATATCAAGCTGGTTGTAAAGGCAATACCGCTAGGCAAGTCGCATTAGGATCCGGGTGTTCCGTAGAGACGATCGCTTCCGTGATTAATCAACAGTGTCCTTCTTCATTAAGGGCAGTAGAAATCGTTGCCCAAAATATCATGCTCGGTAAGATTGATATTGGAGCAGCAGTTGGGTACGAAAGTATGACGAATGTTCCTTATCTGTTACCTAATGTTCGCGGGGGTTTGAAGATGGGGAACAGTTCAATCGTGGACTCCTTACTAAATGATGCTTTAGTAGATGCATTCAATGGCTATCACATGGGCGTAACGGCTGAAAACCTTGCAGAGGAGTATCAGATTAGCCGCGAGGAACAAGATGAACTAGCAGTCATTAGTCATCAAAGGGCAAGTGATGCCATTCAAAATGAAAGATTTAAACAAGAGATTGCTCCTGTTGAAGTGAAGACGAAACGAGCAACGAAAACGATTGATAAGGATGAACATCCAAGTCCAACCACGAGTATCGAAACGTTGTCCAAACTACGGCCAGCCTTTAAAAAAGATGGAACCGTAACTGCCGGAAATGCTTCTAGCCTTAATGACGGCGGAGCAGCTGTCATCCTAATGGCGAAGGAAAGGGCGATCGAACTGGGACTGAAGCCGTTGGCTAGAATTGTCGCTTCAGCATCCGCTGCAGTAGATCCTAAAATAATGGGAATTGGGGTTGTTCCAGCAGTTCATAAAGCCTTACAATTTGCCGGCCTGCAAATGAATGAGATTGATTATTGGGAACTAAATGAAGCTTTTGCGGCCCAATTTTTAGCTGTCAATCGTGAACTGAATATTCCGATGGATCAAGTGAATGCGAATGGATCCGGAATTTCATTAGGTCATCCTGTTGGCTGTACGGGAGCCAGATTGTTAACCACGTTAATCTATGAAATGCAGCGTCGAGGTTCTAAGTATGGCTGTGCATCTCTTTGTGCAGGCGGTGGACCTGCAGCCGCAATAATTGTGGAAGCACTGTAAAGTGAAACTTCCATCGGTGGGGGGATTCGACGCACAGGACGTGCTATTGCAGGTGTTGCGACAGGATTTCTAGCCTGCTAATCCCCACTCCACTGAGGGTTAATTGAACTAATCGGGCTTTTACGGGCAGTTGATCCCCGAAATTAAAGTGTCCACAGGCACCGTCCAGAAATTGGGGGATGACTGGCACTTTTAGGAAACAAAGGGGCGGTTCTCGCGTTTCCTCATTGGAGAATAAACTCTAATTTAACGAAATGGCAGAACCGTCCAAATGTATCATCATCCCTAATTCAATTGGAAGGATCCAAATGGATGGTGCCTTACTTGTTGTTTGAATTATAAACATTCCGTGAATATTAGGTTAGTATAATTTCTTTAGTTAATCATCATGATATAATACACTTGTATCTTCAAAATCCTCTATTCTTATACTAAAGATGGGGTATACTTCATTGGAACCATCGTTGTAGTATCCAAACTGATAGTGACCCATTGACTTATTTTCGAACTGGCATGAAAGATTTCTAATTTTCCGATGGCGATTCGAATTTTTTCTGCTACTCTCTTGGCTTTCTCTTCATCTGTTTCAGGCAGAATGACACTGAATTCTTCCTCCCATATCGGAAGACGCAATCTAGCGGTCTTCTTAATACATTTTTGACTGTTTTGGTCACTTCCTTCAAACATTCATCTCTACCTTAATTCCAAGGGCGAGGGTCCATTCTGTTTATCCTTAACTATTCGTATAATACCTATTATACGAATTTTTGTTCGATTATATTAGTTTTTAGAAAGTAAAATGATGGTTTAAATTTAATAACTTAATAATGAGGTTAATCAAGTGCAACCAAATTGAAAATCACGTCGATCGATTATTATACTACATTTAGAGAAATGTTTGATATTTTACGATATAGATATCAAGTTTTTTGCTTTGAAGTTCTTCTTGAATACCAGTTTTAATCAGCTCTTTACGTTTGAAATCAATTATTTTTTCAAAATTCTATTCAATTTCATATAAGGGAAATTCAAAAGCAATTAGTTGCTATTAATAAATGATTATAATATTAAATAGAAGTAAACAATGTTTTAATACCATTTTACCAGCCAATAAACGAATATTTGGCTGGTAAAAACGAAATAAAACTATCTTTTCTTTAAAATAACTTCATTTGTTCAGTTTCACTCCGCACAGTCGAATCTGTATCTAATACTTTATAACCCATTGAATGATAGCCTTTCATTCTTTTATCAAACATTACTTTTAACATCGGCTCCTTATGATCTACATAATCAAAGACTTTAACTCGTAATTTGTGATCATGTAAACGATGTAGTCTTCCAACATATTGTTGCAATGTTCCTTTCCAAGAGAAGGGCATAACTAAAAATAAAGTATCTAATCGTGCATGGTCAAAACCTTCTCCAATATATTTTCCCGTTGCAATAATTAATCTTTCTTCATCATTTGGCAGCTCTTCTAGTCTTTTTATTTTTTCTTTTTCTTCTTGTTTACTCATTCCGCCTGTTAAAACGATTATATTTTTCGCAAATCCTTTAAATTTAGATTCTAAATCATGAACATGTTCCACTCTTTCCGTTAAAATAAGGGGGACAGCACCTTGGTCTAGCTCATTGAGAACATCATCAAAAATCATTTGATTGCGTTTTTCATCTTTAATGAGTTCTTTATACAAGGATTGGATATCTTTTTCCTCACTTACACCCTTGAAGTTCGTATACCTAGGCAATAATATATGTTCAAAAGGACGAACATTTGCTTGATTTTTTGTATTTACCTTATAGAGAATAGGACCTAACTGTATGGTCATAATGGGTTGTAAACCATCCTTTCTAATAGGAGTGGCAGTTAATCCATGAATATATTTTGCATCCGCTTTTTTTAAAACCCGCTCAACTAGGTGAATGTTTGGAAGGGGTTGTGAAGTTTTGTACTTAAAGGGGAGTTTTAGTTGAGGAAGGATCGTCAAAAGACGGAGAATAAACAAAACATAAAAGATACATAATTTTTAGTTGATATTTTGCAGTATCTAGTTATAATATGTAAAACTATGAAGCGTTTTTTCAGGAGTGTGATGAAAATGAAATATAAAGGCAGAATTACTGCGTTTATTCTTGTTCTAATTATTAATTGTTTTTATATAACCTATTATTATTTAAGGGACGGATACATTGGTGCTATCGAGTCTATAGGTTTGCCTATAATCCTTTTAATTGCTTGGTGGAGTGGTAAACAGTATGACAAAATAAAATTATTTGAGAAAAAAGATGAGCTTAAAAGTATGGAATTACAAAACAGTAACAAGTTGTTTCAATCTATGTTTGAAAAAGCACCTATAGGTATTGCTATCTTAGATAGGAATGGCAGACCTGTTATATCTAATGCAAAGTTGCAAGAAATACTTGGATATACTGACACTGAATTGAGCACAATGACTTTTAGTGATTTTAGTGATTCTGATGACGCTAAATTAAACATGAAACTCCTAAATGAATTAATAGAGGGTAAAATCGACCACTATTTTTTGGAAAAAAGATATTTTCGTAAGGATGGTCAGCTAGTTTGGGGAGAGGTAACCACCTCTCTTTTTACAAGTTTCAATGATGAATCTTATTATGCTATTGGGATGGTCAATGATATTACAGAACGAAAAATAGCTGAACAGCAACTTAAGGAAGCTTATCAAGAAATGGAATACCTTTCGAATAGGGATGGATTAACTGGAATAGCTAATCGTCGTTATTTTGATGATTTTTTAATGCGCGAATATGCGCATTCTGTTCGATCTTCAAGACCACTATCCTTAATTATGTTGGATATTGATTTTTTTAAGGAATACAACGATAAATATGGCCATTTAAGCGGTGACGAGTGTTTAAAACAAGTAGCTAGTACAATAGAAAAGACAATCCACCGACCAAAAGATTTAGTTGCTCGTTATGGCGGGGAAGAATTTGTAATCATTTTGCCAGAAACTGATAGGATTGGTGCTTCTGTAGTAGCAAAAAAAATACATTCATCTGTTAAAGAACTGAATATACCTCATATAGGCTCAAATATTAATAAATACCTAACTGTAAGTGTAGGTATTTCTACATTAACATTAGATTCTACATCAATGCCTGAAAATTTAATACTTGAAGCAGATAAAGCACTCTATCAAGCGAAACAAAAAGGGCGCAATCGAGTTGAAACATACAGTAATGAAGTGCAAGAAACTACTGCGTAATATTTCTTATTCAAGTAAAGCAGCGTTACTTGAATAAGCATTAAGTGATTTTAAAACGATTGTTATATTTTAGTTATTCCATGATCGGGCGCTTTAATGAAGGAACTAAAGCCTAATTTCTCGGTGTTAAAAACGAGAAATTAGGCTTTTTTATATTTGGATTTCCTTTTTGGATTTCCTTACAGTTGTAAATCCGCATTTTCCTGATGTTACTCCCTTAATGTTTTCCACGTTTTGTTGGTAGGACCCCGTTTCAATGAATTTACTTCCTAAACTATTATTTTTTGAAGAAAGGATTTAACATCATTGATTGAACCACTGTCATGAATTGAGCTTGGGACATTAGTAGATAGTAGATATACATTTTCTTTTCCTCCTTTGATTTACTTAGCAATTTGTTTTAATTAAACATCACAAAACAATTAAATTTATCGGATTTCCAACAGAAGACTCCCACTTCAAGGAACGTGAAGGGCGAAGCTCAGTTAGTAAGTGAGAGTCTTCTGTCGGTTGGTGATTACAAGAACGTTACGGGGGGTTAGTGGAGGAATTGTCTTTAGCTTTTATTCTACAATCGGGCCAGATTATGGAGCAAACAGTTGTGGCACTATGCTAAGATTAGGAGGATATTGTGAAGAAATGCACTTAAAGTAACGAGTACTCGTTACTTTAAGTAGGACTTTCATGCTAACCATTATGAAATTACACAGGGGACGGTTCTTGTGTTTGGTTACGCAAGAACCGTCCCCCTGTCATTTTCATTACTATAAAATCATTATATCACTAGTGTTGCATTAATTAAATTTTAATATTAAAAATACACATAATCTTCACTGACTTTATTTTGGAAAAGATTACACGAAAAAATGGTACGTCTCACCCTGAAAAAGCTGTGATAACAACGGCAAAAGAACATGATCGTGGTCAGCTTGAAATCATGGTGGATGATCGAGAATGCATATTAGTCTTTTATGGTAAGATGATAGAATAAGATAAGTTATGGGGGGGATAAGTTGCAAGTCATCGTTTTTAGAATGAACAGTATGAAACTAGGAGACCTAAAATGAAAAAGAAAATGAACCATTTAATCTTACTTTTAACGATCATCTTTATGGTTGGTTGTACCAACGTAGAAGATACATCCAATACAGATGTAGAAACAGATTCACAAGAAGTAACCACAGTTGAAACAAATAAAAATAATGAAAAAGAAGAAACGGTCACTACGGTTGTTGACGAACCAGTAGTAAAGGAAACACCAACCCAACCAAATAATGAACTGTTTTCAGGATATAAACTTATTGAAGTTGATGGTGGTGATTTGTCTGGATATCGTGAACCTAACGTCGTCGTTGACATTGGTTATGGGGACCGTGAATATTGGGCATTTATTAATGAATACGGGCAACTAGTACGTGTCATTGCTGACGAAATCATTCTACAAGATGACAGTAACGAACCTGTATTATCGTCTGGCAGATACTATTCTGATGAGGCAAAGGTTCCTGGCGTCGAAAGTGACGCTTTAGATGAAGGACATATCATTGCTGATTCTCTTGGTGGGGTATCGAATGCTTATAATATTACCCCACAAGATAGTACGCTCAACCGACATGGTGATCAAGCTTATATGGAAGACGTGATCCGTAGCGCAGGTGGAGCTACTAATTTTGAAGCCATTATCACATATCCGAATACGGAAACGCAGATTCCTTCAAGTTATCAGTATACCTATACTTTAATGGGTAACGAGATCGTTGATACATTTGACAATGTGAACCCTGATGAAGTAAACGCATCACTCGGTTTAACAGGTAGTGAGCCTTCCGATTCAACTAGTTCAAATACAAACGGTGATATTTCTAGTGTTGATACAAACGGTAATGGACAGGTGACGATTAAAGAAGCAAAAGCAGCAGGTTATAGTATGCCAATAATGAGTGATCATTGGTTATACCCATATATGCTCGATAATGATAAGGACGGTATGGTAGGTGAGTAAGCCCCTAGAACTTTGAGGCAAAATAAATGAACGAAAGAACATTTTCCTCCTTGGACGATTTATAACAATTTGCAAATGGGTGTCTGTACAGGAGCAAATGTTTTATTACATTTTCCGAACAAATCAATATCAATTAAAAGGATAAAATAAGAACCAAAGAAGCGATTTCATCCCTAGCATAGGGAAAATTGCTTCTTTATTATCCCGAAAAATGTCTTAGCGTATATTATCCGCGTTTTGACGGCAGAACCCTAATTAGGAGAATATATTGGTGAAGTCGGAAATAGTGTGATTGAGGCATCTAAAGGGGCAGTTGATTCCGTAAGTCAATTTGCAGCTATCACAACGTTTGCGGTAGGGGTTATTGATATTTTAGGTGGAGCTGATTTTGTACAAGCAGAAGAGATTGAAACAAGAAATGATTATTTAAATGGGTTAGAACATTCGGAAACTGGTGTGCCTTTTTTGGAAAAGACTGTAGATCAATAGAAGAACCCCTATTAAATAAGGGTTCTTCTATGTTTATAGTAGTGTCCCAGAAGGGATTCGAACCCCCGACCTACAGTTTAGGAAACTGTTGCTCTATCCTACTGAGCTACTGAGACATAATGTGACAAAAATAATTATAAACATGAATAATCATAAGGTCAATCTTTTTTTGAATTCGTTAGGTTTTATTAAAAGAAGAAACTGGAATCATTCTATACAAAAAGATGAAATTCATCTTGATTTAAGAGCCGTAACGGGGGAAGGAATGGAGATGTTCATTCAAGCTTTTGCTGCGATTAAATAAAGCTAGAGACTGCCATTCGTTAGGATGCAGTCTCTAAAAGCTTTCGTTTGTTATTTAGATTTACATATCATGGTGAGAATTGTGTTTTTGCCTTGAGTGATTACGATTCTTTACCTTGTGAGAACCACTTAATGGCTCTTGTTGACCAGATTGTTTTGGAGCATTTTTTCTCATGTCTTTTCCATCATTTTTATTCACATTCATCCCTCCTCTCTAATTAGGATGAGAAAATAAGTCGTTTTTATACTATCTGGATTGGATCGTAAAAGGAGACGACTCTTAAGACAACGATGCCTGGGTCTCCCGCTTAGTAAGTCTGTAACCAATGAGTTTTTTTATGCTGAATATTTTACTATTTGTCTGCACAATTTAACGGTAGATAGTTAGTAAAGGAGAGATCAATATGCCATACCATAAAAATAAGCAACAAGCTTTTCAGGCAGCGCAACAAGGAGTAGAGGACGTAGAGGAACAATATCATGAAATTGTCCAAGATTCAGCTAGCTATGGACATCAACTCAAACATTTAAAACAAGAAGTCAATGAGGCGTATCAACAAATTGAAAATGCTTTAGAAGTAGCATCCGAACATCAACGTGTTCAGCTTGAAACATTTCAACATGATTTACGCAAAATACTCGATGAAGTAAATCAAACACATTAAAAAACAATCCCTCCAAATGGTGAAAGTTATTTTGGAGGGATTGTTTTATTTTGCAAAAATAGCATTATTGGAATGATCTTATTGGTTTTTCTTTCTTTTTTTATTATTTTGTTTTTGAAGTTCTGTTAAAGGTTCATTTGAAAATTCCTCATTATAACCCGTTCCTTTTCCTTGTGCGTCCGCTGCATTTGCCCCAGGAATCACATGATTTGCTTTTCTTTTAGCCATCGTTTTTCACCTCCACATTACATATTTTTTCCACGGAAAAAGTTCTCATACCAAATCGGCCTCAAATTTAATTAAAAATCTAATTTAGGTTTCATAGATCTAATTATTCTTGTTATTTACTTATTTTTAGGCTTATATTAAACTAAAATAGGTAGAGAATTTGAAGATAAGATTAAAAATTCAAATTTTTCGACAAATTCAAGAAAATTGTATATGATTAGGATTATTAGTATGAATAGGGGGAAATACATATGACAACAAACGATGTCTTTAATGCTCGAAAGTCTTTTGAATTAGACGGAAAACGCTATAATTTTTATGATTTAGGTGCATTAGAACAAGCAGGAGTAGGAAAAGTTTCAAAGTTACCTTACTCAATTAAAGTATTATTGGAGTCTGTTCTACGCCAGTTAGATGGCAGAGTCATTACGAAAGAACATGTGGAAAATCTAGCAAAATGGGGCACAAATGAAGTACAAGAAATTGATGTTCCTTTCAAACCTTCACGTGTCATCCTACAAGACTTTACAGGAGTTCCTGCGGTGGTTGATCTTGCATCACTTCGTAAAGCAATGGCAGACTTAGGTGGAGATCCCGATAAAATTAACCCGCTTAAACCAGTTGACCTAGTTATTGACCACTCTGTACAAGTTGATAAGTATGGTACACAAGAAGCACTTGGTTTAAACATGGAATTAGAATTTGAACGTAATGCTGAGCGCTATCAGTTCTTAAGCTGGGCACAAAAATCATTTAATAACTATCGTGCTGTTCCACCTGCAACAGGAATTGTTCACCAAGTAAACTTAGAATTCTTGGCAAATGTTGTACATGCACTTGAAAATGAGGACGGCGAATATGAAGCATTCCCAGATACATTAGTCGGAACAGATTCTCATACAACGATGATTAACGGAATCGGTGTTCTTGGATGGGGTGTAGGCGGCATTGAAGCGGAAGCAGGAATGCTTGGACAGCCTTCATACTTCCCAGTTCCTGAAGTTGTTGGGGTTAAATTAACGGGTGAACTTCCAGATGGTGCAACTGCTACTGACCTTGCGTTAAAAGTAACACAAGTACTTCGCAGCCACGGTGTTGTTGGGAAATTTGTTGAATTCTTCGGTCCTGGTGTACCAGCATTACCGCTTGCTGACCGTGCAACGATTGCAAACATGGCTCCTGAATATGGTGCAACTTGCGGGTTCTTCCCAGTAGATGACGAATCTCTTGCTTATATGCGTCTATCAGGTCGTTCAGAAGAGCAAATCAAAGTAGTTGAAACATACTGCAAAGAAAATGGTTTATTCTTTGACCCTGCTTTAGAGCCAGTCTATACAAAAGTAGTTGAAATCGATCTATCTGAAATTGAAGCAAATCTTTCTGGTCCAAAACGTCCACAAGATTTAATTCCGCTTTCAGCTATGAAGAAAGAATTCAACAAAGCTCTTACAGCTCCTCAAGGAAACCAAGGTTTTGGTTTAGATGAGAAAGAGATCGACAAAGAAGTAACGGTTCAATTTGCCGATGGTGAGTCTACAACAATGAAGACAGGGGCTATTGGAATTGCAGCGATCACAAGCTGTACAAATACGTCCAACCCTTACGTATTAGTGGGTGCAGGTTTAGTTGCGAAAAAAGCAGTTGAACTAGGCATGGAAGTACCGAAATTCGTAAAAACTTCTTTAGCTCCAGGGTCAAAAGTGGTAACAGGATACTTACGTGACTCAGGTCTTCTATCCTATTTAGATCAACTTGGCTTTAACACAGTAGGATATGGCTGTACAACATGTATCGGTAACTCTGGTCCATTAAGAGAAGAAATTGAAAAGGCAATCGCTGATAGCGATCTACTTGTTACCTCTGTTCTTTCAGGTAATCGTAACTTTGAAGGACGTATTCATCCGCTTGTAAAAGCAAACTACTTAGCTTCACCGCCGCTTGTTGTTGCTTATGCATTAGCAGGTACAGTGGATATCGATCTTCAAAATGAAGCAATCGGTAAAGATAAAGATGGCAAAGATGTATTCTTTAAAGACATTTGGCCAACAACTGCTGAAATTAATGAAGTGGTAAAACAAACGGTTACACCTGAATTATTCCGTGCTGAATATGCGAATGTATTTGGTGATAATGCTCTTTGGAATAAAATCCAAACAAGCAATGAAGCTCTTTATTCATTTGATGAAGATTCAACTTATATCCAGAACCCACCGTTCTTCGAAGGATTAAAGCCTGATCCAGAAGAAGTAAAACCATTAAATGGTTTACGTGTGGTTGGGAAGTTTGGGGATTCTGTTACAACTGACCATATTTCTCCAGCAGGTGCAATCGGAAAAGATACACCAGCAGGTAAATATTTACGTGAAAAAGGTGTAGAGATACGTGACTTTAACTCATACGGATCTCGTCGTGGTAACCATGAAGTCATGATGCGCGGTACATTTGCCAACATCCGTATTCGTAACCAAATCGCTCCTGGTACAGAAGGTGGATTCACGACTTACTGGCCAACGGGTGAAGTAACATCCATTTTCGATGCTTGCATGAAGTATAAAGAAGATGGTACAGGTCTTGTCGTACTAGCTGGAAAAGACTATGGAATGGGTTCTTCTCGTGACTGGGCAGCAAAAGGAACAAACTTACTTGGAATCAAGACGGTTATCGCCGAAAGCTATGAGCGTATTCACCGTTCGAACCTTGTTCTTATGGGTGTACTTCCATTACAATTCAAGGATGGCGAAAGTGCTGATACGCTTGGTTTAACAGGTAAAGAAACTCTTGATGTTCAAATTGATGAAAACGTTCGTCCACGTGACTTCGTAAAAGTAACGGCTACAGATGAAGCTGGCAATAAGAAAGAATTTGACGTACTCGTTCGCTTTGATTCAGAAGTAGAGATCGATTACTATCGTCACGGTGGTATTTTGCAAATGGTTCTTCGTGAGAAATTAAAATAAGTTAAAAATAAAAGTCATGAATATTACATTCATGTAATTTGAAAGTAAACAGTACATGTAAGCAATAGAAAACCATGCAGATATCTTCATCTGCATGGTGTTTTTATAAGTATGTTTGTCTATTTGTTTTTATTGTGGAATCCGGTTACACTAAGCCTATAAATAGGTGGGAATAAAGGAGGATTTTTCTATGGTAAAAAAAGTGACTGTAGTGGTCTTACTGATTACTTTAATGACAGTTGCGATTGTTCAAGCGATGGCAAAGGAAGAAAAACCGGACAACCTTCCGGGTATAGCAGTGGGTGAAGCAGCACCTGATTTTGAATTATTAAATTTAAATGGCGAGAAGGTAAAATTATCAGATTTCCAGGGTAAAAAGGTTATGCTGAATTTCTGGGCAACTTGGTGTCCACCTTGTAAAGAGGAAATGCCTGCCATGGAAAAGTATTATAAACAATCGAACGGTGATGTTGTGATTCTAGCTGTTAATATTGATCCACAATACAATGTAAAACAATATGTGAACGAAATGGGAATTTCTTTTCCTGTGTTACTTGATGAGAAAGATAAAGTGAATTCGATTTATCAAGTATTGACGATCCCAACAACGTTTTTCATTGATGAACATGGGATTATTCGTCAGAAATATTTATCGGCAATGAGTGTTGAATTGATGAAGCAATACATGGATGAAATGTAGAATAATAAAGATCAAGCGCTAATCTTATTGATTAGTGTTTTTATTATTCAAATAACTACATACTATTTTTTCAGAAAAATATAAATTTACTATATATAACTGAAAAATATATGTTATACTAAAAAAAGTTGAGAAAAATGTCGAAAAAGCACGTAAAAAAGCCAAATTTCGAAAATTTGTAATAATTTAAACGGTTATTGGACATAATGACAGTTACAATAGGATATAAGGCAGGTGACAATAAGAATGAGAAAACCTAGAAAGCGTTCCTTTTCGGAACTTGTGAATGAAAATAAACTTCAATTATTAAAAGACCAATCAGCAATTGAAAGAATCGAGAAGCGGTTAGAAAATAAATATGTAAGTAATGCAAAATAAAAGCAGGTTATTTAATGAGAGACTTTTCCATTCATGAGTCTTTTCTCAATGGGGATACTTTTTAAAGAGGAGCTATTGGCTCAAGTTATAGGGCTAATCGTTTATTCCTTATGAATTAGTCGACCTAAGGAGGAAATAGAATGGGAAATCCTAAAAAAGATAGTAAACATTTTGTTCCAGAAAATCTGGGTGCAAAGTCTAGAAGTTTTGGTGGAAATAAAGGCAAGCAAATGCAAGATACTTCTGGAAAGCATCCCCAAGTTATTCAGACTAAGGGTGAATAGTTCGATAAATAAAGAAATGCCAATGGGGCATTTCTTTTATCTTTTTTAATTACTTTACATAATATTATTATTATAAACAAAATACCACTTCTTTCCGATTATGATTTCAAGAAAATTTGCCATACTATTTCTGTAGGACTCAACACTATAAGGGAGGAAATAATATGACATACCAAAATAAACCGAATCCAGATGATCGAAGTGATAATGTAGAAAAACTTCAACAAATGATTGCCAATACAGATGATAATATTCGAAAAGCTGAAGCTACATTAGATAATCTAAGTGGTGATGATCGAGCTCAGGTAGAAGCGAAAAATGAGCGACGTAGAGAAAGTATTGATGCTTTTAGGTCAGAAATACAGGATGAAAATTCTGTTCATTAGTCAACAGAGTAATCCCGTTATTTAAACAATAGAAAAATACATTCCCTTTATGTCCCATCAAAAGAAAGATAACTTCTTTTGATGGGCCCCCAAAAGCCTTTTCCTATTCCCATTATGTTAAAATAGAATATACAATATTAAGAAGTAAAGAAGTGGTGTTTATGAATCGATTTCAACAACAAGAACCCAATCAGCAAGTTCAACAATGGCAAAATGAATTAATCGATTACGGATCTATTGAAAATGAAGGTGAACTATTAAATTTATTTCAAAAAATGGATTTGCAGCAAGAAGAGGATCGTTTGATTGCTTCACAATTATTATCGATGGTTGCTTTATCACTCTCAACAAAAGGTAGGGCGGATACTCTTGTCCATGCATGGATGGACAAGGCCATGCAACTAAATCCACGAAACGAACAAGCAAATGAATATATGCTGCGTTATAAATGGGACCAAAATAGTACATTAGTGGATATTCTCACTTTTCCCCCTCTTCGCGAGACTGATAATAAACAAGCTAAGAAACAAACCCTTGAAACCTATATGGAAATATGCGAAGAATTTTTGAATAAAGCAGAGGAAACGATGGAAAAGGCAGCATTTTATAAAAGCCCTTCAACTGATTTCCTCCATGGGGATTCCTCTAAAATGTTTCAACTATTAGAACAAGTAATGGAGGTATGTACCTCCTTGTTAAAGACGACTAAGGCATATGAACAAACAATGGTTGGTGCATTTCATACGGCTGTCCATTTCGATGACATGAAACGGCATATCGCTGAAATAGAGGAAATGAAAATGGAGTGGAAGCAGTTATTTACTGCTGATCCTTCTCGTCTAGAGGAAATGGAGATTACTCCCCTTGAAGAATTAAGAGGAATGATCGGACTTGAATCTGTTAAAAGAAAGGTTCATGATTTTTATCAATTTATCAAGTACCAAAAGGTAAGGAAAGAGATTGGATTTCAAAACAAAGATGAAGTAAGTTTGAATATGATTATCACTGGAAATCCTGGAACAGGGAAAACGACGATTGCTCGATTATATGCGAAAATTTATCATGAACTAGGTGTGTTACCAGGCAGGGAAGTCATAGAGGTTGATCGTGCACAACTAGTTGGCTCTTATGTTGGACAGACTGAAGAAAATGTAAGATTAGCGGTAGAAAGAGCTCTGGGAGGCGTCTTGTTTATCGATGAAGCCTATAACTTAAAGAGAGAGGGGCAATCGGGCAATGACTATGGTCAAACGGCGATTGACGCACTTGTTTCTCTCATGACAGGGAAGGAATATGGAGGGAAGTTTTCCGTTATACTTGCTGGTTTCCCTGATGAAATGCGTCAATTTCTGGATGGAACTCCTGGATTAAGAAGTCGATTTCCTATTTCTAACCATCTCTTCTTGCCGGACTATTCGAACGAAGAATTAATCATGATCGGAGAAAAAATAGCATCTGAGAATGATTATATTCTGACAGAGGATGCGAAATTAGCTTTAGAAGAGCGAATCGAAAGAGAGCGGGTTGATCATTCATTTGGAAACGCACGAACCGTTCGTCATTTAATTCTAGATGCCATTTTTCAAAAAGGGGCATTGGCCCACCCAGAGGATCATCAGGATCTTTTACATTTTTCCGTATTGGATAAAAGGGATTTTCTTCAAGATGAGGTAGAAATGAAGGTGGATCCACAGAAAAAACTAAACCAACTCATAGGACTCACAAATGTGAAAGCGGAAGTTCATTCCATTATTTCATTTGTTAAAATGCAAAAATTAAGACGAGATCACGGTTTACCGATTGTCCCCATCCAACTTCATTCGGTCTTTACAGGAAATCCAGGTACTGGGAAAACAACGGTTGCCAAAATATATGCAGAGTTATTAAAGGAATGCGGATTATTGAAAAGAGGCCATTTAATCATCACGAGTCGAGCGGATTTTGTTGCAGGATTCGTTGGTCAAACAGCGATTAAAACGAAACGTAAAATTAGAGAGGCTCTAGGAGGCGTTCTATTTATTGACGAAGCCTATTCCTTATTAGGGCAAACCTCGGGTGATTTCGGAAAAGAAGTGATTGATACATTAGTCGATGAAATGACGAAGCATAATGAAAATCTAGTCATTGTTTTAGCTGGCTATCCAAATGAAATGAAGTTGTTGCTTGAAAGTAACCCAGGTCTACAGTCTCGTTTTAAGAAATTCCTTCACTTCGTTGATTACTCACCTATAGAATTGCTTCAAATTGTAGAATCCTATGGGAAGCAATTTCAATTTCAATTAACGGAAGAGGCACAACATTATGTATTGTCTAGATTAGAGTATAAGACTTTCGATGGGAATGGACGATTTGCAACAAACTTAATGAATGAAGCCATTCAAGCTCAAAGCTTGAGATTGATGTCTGATATGTCTACTCTCTCCATATTGAATCAAGCCTCCATCATCGAGAAGGTCGATATGGAACTTGCCTTTAATAAGTTAGAAACAGCAGACTAGAAGTTCATTCAAAACACCTGTTCAATGAGCTATATAGATCTCACTTATTGAATCGACATAGTGGTCTAATCATGGTCAGCCACCTACTTTCACTACGCTGTTATTACTACGTACATAAAGGCTTGTTCAAGCAGGACGGCCGACCATTTAGTTTATGTCGAAAAATTAAGAGCCATATATATATTATTAAAAATACTAGAGTAAAAAAGAGTTTTACTAGGATTGGAAGGGACTGGGAGAATATGTTTATATCGATTAAAGAAATTCAACTACTATATGCAGATACAGATATGATGGGTGTGATTTATCACGCAAATTATCTAAAATGGTTTGAGTTGGGGAGAACGCAATTGATTGTCGATCTTGGTTTTAATTATCTTGGAATGGAAGAAAAGGGTTATTTTGCTCCTGTTTATGATGTTCAAGCTACATACAAGAAGCCGATCAGATATGGTGAAAGGGCTTTTGTAAAAACATGGGTTGAAAAAAATGATGGATTAAAAACGGTGTATGGCTATCATATTTTAAATGGAGAAGATGAAATATGTACACAAGGAAGTACCACACATATCGTCGTCAAAAAAGATAACTTTAAACCAGTTCAATTTAAAAAAGCCTTTCCTGAATGGTTTAATAAGTATGAAGAAATAAAGAAAAAATAGCCCTTAAAATTTGAGGGGATAAGGAGGAGAGAGATTGGCTTTTGGAATTACGAGAACGGAATTACTAGATTGGAAAAGAAAAATTAATCAAGGGGAAATTGCCTTTCTTACTCACTTTTGGGTTGATGATCGTTTTCCGGATAGTAAAACAGTCACTAAGGTGGGCTGCAAGGATGTAGATAGGCTGATTCATTGGGGAAAACAATATGGACTAAAGCCGGAATGGCTAGATGTAAGAAAAGATGGGTACACTCATTTTGATTTAATCGGCCATAAGCAAAAAGAAATCCTTACCCATGAAGGGTTAGTACACCATATTTGGGAATAAGAATCTAAATCTAAAGGCTTTAGTTAAACAAGAATAGTCGAACTAAAGTTGGACTATTCAGTAAAGGGGTGTATGAGATTGTTTAAAATAACCAATTCAGCATTTGATGTATTGCAACAAGCCATAAGAAAAGAAAAAAATTTTGAAGAGGAACAGTTATTTGTTCGTCTAACAATGGGAATCGGATGAGGCGCCCCTCAAGTAAAGCTGTCTCTGGAAGAGAAGCCGATACAAGGGGATCAAGTATATACTTTTGGTCAACTTGGTCTATTAGTCCATGAAAATGATTTTGTTTATTTTAATCATACAAAACTTGATTATACGGTAGATGTATTAGGGAAAGGTAGATTTCATTTGATTAGAATATGAAAGGTCCAACAATGGTTTCTTTTGATTCTTATCCATGTCACAAAAATGAATTTATAGTTGATCTGCTTCTTCTTGGTCTAACTCTTCAAAAAACGTAATTAATTCATCAAAATTATGAATGATTACTTCCGGGGTTTCATTTTCTGAACATGAAAAAAGTTCAATAACGAACTCATCTTCATGATTTGAGTTATCAATAGATGTAGAAATAATATAGTTTGTTTCTTTATTTTTGGTCATTGTTTTAAACACCTCCATAAACTTGTAAAATCGTATTATTAGTTTATAACAAATTTCCTTGGCATTAGCCCTATTTTATGTCTATTTTTTAACATCAACTTTTTTATGACGAAAATATGAACAAAAAGGATAAAAAAAGGCGCAAACTTTATTAAGGTTTGCGCCTTTTTGATGTAGGTTACCTATTCTTGTTTTTTCGGAATAAGTTAACCTTAGGTTCGGTTTTATTCATAATCCGTTTAATATTGGCTCTATGCCGATAGATCACAAATACCGTTAAAATCGTTACGATAATCGTTAGAGCGGTATCTTGTTCAAGGAGTGAATAAATAATGGCAATCACTCCACCAAGCATAGAGGATAAGGATACGTATTTGGATATCATTAAACAAACAAAGAAACCGATAATGACAATAACAAACATAAGGGGTTCATAACAAAGTAAAACCCCAGCGGAAGTCGCTACTGCCTTCCCCCCACGAAAGTTTGCAAAAATAGGATATGTATGACCAATCACAGCAAAAAAGCCCGCAATAAACAGATTTAAATCGGATTGGAACAAATATGGAAGAGCGGCTGCTAGTGTGCCTTTCAATATATCTGCAGAGGTCACCGTTAGTCCTGCTTTTACACCTAAAACACGAAATGTATTGGTACCACCTAAATTGCCACTTCCATGGTTGCGTATATCTACCCCATAAAACTTCTTACCGATAATTAAACCAGAAGGGATAGATCCAAGTAAATAAGCAAGTATGACAATTACAACATATTCAAACATTTAAATTCTCCTTCACTTTACCCATGAATCATGATCAAAACGAATTCCAAATCTCCTCATTAAGAATCATATATACCAATATATCAATCATGGTATTGATGCTCCATGAAAAACGAATTCGTATTTTCATGTTATTTTACCATGTTTTATGGATTAGATACTATCCCTCTTGCTATATTATTTCATGATTATATCTCATATGAAATTTACAGAAATAATAGTGTTTTGATTAGGCTGCGAATAAACCTTTCCAAGCTGACTTCATTTCGTTACGATAGAATGGAGGAGGAACGTTGTAATGGCGAATTTGATAGTCGAGACACACAAGAACAGCAAAAAGAAATATATCCTATTCGGGTTAGGGATTGTTTTTTTCGTTATGATTTCTAGTATTCTTTTATTACTGTATCCTTTTGCTTCGAAAGAAAAGGTGAATTATTTTACAGGTGAACATCCTATTTTATTTAATGGCAGGCAAGAAGGGAATGCTTTATTAGTAGAAAATGAAATCTACATTCCTATTGAATTTTTGAAGGAACACATAGATGAACATCTTTTTTTTGATGAACCTTCCAAAGCAATGATTATTACTAGTAAAACGAAAGTGATTTATATGCCTGCAGATTCATTCACTCATTTTGTTAATAACAGGCCTGTCCAATTAAAAATGCCCATACTAATCAATCAAAATGGAGAGTATTATATTGCTTTGGATCCTATTCTCCCATATTATGAAGTTCAATATTCAATCCTGCCTAAAACAAATGCGATTGAGTTTGTAACGGATGGTATGGAAAAACAAAATGGAACGATTCAAGTTCAAGATGTTCATGAAGAAAAACTACGTTTAAGAACAGAGCCTAGTCTCCAGTCTCCTTATACCGCTCAAATCAAAGATCAAGAAAAAGTAAAAATTGAAAAACAGCAAGGGGACTATGTTTTTATTCGAAAAAACGATGGAACGGCCGGTTACCTAAGTAATAAATATATTACAGTTGGTGACACGGAAATCATCAGGATCAAGAACAAACAAGAAGAAGTTATGATTCCACAAATAGAAAATCCGATTCAATTGACATGGGAAGCCGTGTACAAAAATAATCCAGATACGAATAGGATTCCAGAAATGCCAGGAGTCAATGTGGTTTCTCCCACTTGGTTTGAACTAGAGGGATCAGATGGTTCTGTTAAAAACTTAGGTTCACTCGATTATGTAAATTGGGCAAAAGAACGTGATTACCAAATTTGGGGATTATTTTCTAATGCATTTGATCCAGACCTTACACATGAAGCATTGAAAAAATATGAAACCAGACAGTCTATTATTCAACAACTTCTTTATTATAGTCAAATCTATCAATTAGACGGGATCAATATTGATATAGAAAATGTAAGAGAAGAAGATGGACCACTTGTTACTCAATTTGTTAGAGAAGCAACACCCTATTTCCATCAAAAGGGATTAATTGTTTCCATGGATATTACCTTTATAACAACAGGAAATTGGTCTGCTTTTTATGAACGGGAAAAGCTAGCGGAAAGTGTTGATTACTTAATTGTTATGGCTTATGACGAACATTGGGGATCTTCAGAAGTAGCAGGAAGTGTGGCTAGTTTACCATGGGTAGAAGCTAATTTACAAAAACTGTTGGAAGTCATCCCAAATGACCAATTAATTCTTGGAGTACCATTATACACTCGTTTATGGGAAGAAAAATCAACGGGTGAACTCTCATCAAAAGCCATGTCGATGGCAGAAGTGAAAGAATGGTTAGCAGCAAATGGTGTTACACCACAATATGATGAGTTTAGTGGGCAAAATTATGCAGAATATTATGCTGCCGATAGCAAATCGACATACCGAATTTGGTTGGAGGATGAATTTTCCCTTCAAAAAAGAGCGGATCTTGCCTTAAAATACAATTTAAAAGGGATTGCCAGTTGGTCCCGTTATTTTGCAGATCCCTCAGCTTGGACAGCATTATCATTGGACAGTCAAGTGAACCGAAATAAATTAATCTCTAGTGAATAACTCGTTATGTAAGAGTTATTTTATAAACTTCATATTATTTTTGATTCTTTAACTCCTGTGGTAGACTTAGATTAAGAAGCAACCATACTTAAAAAAAATGGAGGAATTTGAAAATGGCTATAGAAAATCCTACAAGAGATGAAATTCGTGACATTTTAAAAAAAGCTAAGCGTATTGCTGTAGTAGGTTTAAGTGATAACCCTGATCGTACTTCTTATATGGTGTCTAAAGCCATGCAGGATGCAGGTTATGAAATCATTCCTGTCAATCCTAAAGCAAGTGAAATTCTTGGTGTCAAAGCGGTGGCGAGTTTAAAAGAGATTGAAGGACATGTTGATATTGTTGATGTTTTTCGCCGTTCAGAGTTTTTACCAGAAGTAGCAAAGGAATTTGATGAAATTGACGCGGATGTCTTTTGGGCTCAACAAGGTCTTGAAAATGAAGAAGCCTATCAGTTCTTGAAAGAAAAAGGATATACTGTTATTATGGATCGTTGTATTAAAGTTGAACATGCCATGACAAAATAAGGCTATTAGTATAATAATACGCTCTAACCTAAGCATGTGCACCTAAGTGAGGGAGCATGCTTTTTTCGTTTTACACTCTTAAGAAAGTATAAAATTGCAGCACTGGAGAAGTTCGACGTAGTAGCAATTTCTAGGAAAACAGTATAAGTGCAACTACGCCTCTGTCTTCGCCTTGCAGGCTCGCCAATCGGTGAGTTTTCTTTATCCATGAGTGAACTCCATGAATTCCTACAGTAAGAATCCCTCGAAAGGTCAATATGAAAATTCAGATCTCACACTTTCAATTTGCCAAATTGAAAGTAATCGATAAAATAAAACGTATACTGTGATCTTAAATATGTTATGATTAAATAAGGAACATTTGTTCTTTTTTGATAAAATAACCTTTTATAAAACCAACATTATGATATGGTAGAATTTAAAAGGTGAATGAATCGATCAATATTTGTGATAAAGTAGTATTTAATGAAAAGATCTTAATAGCATTTGTTCAAAGTGATTTTAATGATAAATGGTACACTCTAATCGCATTAAGATCCCAAATGATCATACAATATCAAATTTGATACGAGTATAAATCAATTATGTAAGTCTTTTTATAGAAATGAAAGGGGTATGTTCGTGGTTAGAGAACAAACGGCATTTGATTATAATGATGATTCCATACAAATCTTGGAAGGTCTTGAAGCAGTACGTAAGCGTCCAGGAATGTATATCGGAAGCACGGATTCACGAGGATTACATCATCTCGTATATGAAATTGTAGATAACTCAGTTGATGAAGTGTTAGCCGGTTTTGGTGATCAAATTATTGTCAAAATACATAAAGACAATTCGATCAGTGTCCAAGATAAGGGACGAGGGATGCCCACCGGGATGCACAAAATAGGGAAACCAACAACCGAAGTCATATTAACCATTCTGCATGCAGGAGGAAAATTTGGTCAAGGTGGCTATAAAACAAGCGGTGGTTTACATGGGGTTGGTGCTTCTGTCGTGAACGCCCTTTCTGAATGGCTTGTTGTTAGTATTAAGCGGGACGGATTTGTATATGAACAACGTTTTGAAAACGGCGGAAAGCCCGTTACAACGTTAGAAAAAGTTGGTAAAACCAATCAAACGGGAACAACGATCCATTTTAAACCTGATCCTCTTATTTTTTCTACAACTACTTATAATTATGAAACACTTTGTGAACGACTTCGTGAATCAGCTTTTCTTTTAAAAGGTATTAAAATAGACATTTATGATGAACGGAATGATTTAATGAAACGTTTCATTATGAGAACGGTTTAGAAGCCTTTGTTGAATATTTAAATGAAGAAAAAGAAGTGATTTCTCCGATTATTGGTTTTGAGGGTGAACATAACGGGATCGAGGTCGACTTTGCTTTTCAATTCAATGACGGATATGCAGAAAACCTGCTTTCATTTGTCAATAATGTTCGAACGAAGGATGGCGGTACGCATGAAGTAGGTTTAAAAACAGCCATTACACGGGTGATTAATGAGTACGCACGTAAAGTAAATCTATTAAAAGAGAAAGACAAGAATTTAGATGGATCTGATATAAGAGAAGGGTTCTCAGCGATTATTTCGGTTCGTGTGCCAGAGGATTTGCTTCAATTTGAAGGACAGACAAAAGGAAAGCTTGGGACAAGCGAAGCTCGTTCGGCTGTTGATTCAGTTGTTACTGCGCATTTAACTTATTTTCTGGAAGAAAACCCTGATATCAGTTCCATGTTAATAAAAAAATCAATAAAAGCCTCTCAAGCACGTGAAGCGGCTAGAAAAGCTCGCGAAGATGCACGTAGTGGAAAAAAACGAAAAAAATCCGAAATTTTATCAGGAAAACTCACACCCGCTCAATCACGAAACCCACAAAAAAATGAACTTTATCTAGTCGAAGGAGACTCTGCTGGTGGATCAGCTAAACAGGGACGTGATCGTCGTTTTCAAGCAGTATTGCCTTTGCGTGGAAAAGTGATTAACACAGAAAAAGCCAAACTAGCGGATATTTTTAAAAATGAAGAAATCAATACGATTATTTATACGATTGGTGCAGGTGTGGGTACAGACTTTCAAGTGGAAGACGCTAATTATGACAAAGTCATTATTATGACGGATGCTGACACAGATGGTGCCCATATCCAAGTCTTGCTTTTGACTTTCTTTTATCGCTATATGAAACCTCTGATTGAGGCAGGGAAAGTATATATTGCACTTCCACCACTGTATAAAGTGAGTAAAGGTGCTGGTAAAAAAGCAGTTATTGAATATGCTTGGAGTGATGATGATCTTCAAGATGCGATCAAAAAGATTGGGAAAGGATATATCCTGCAACGCTATAAAGGTCTTGGTGAGATGAATGCAGATCAATTGTGGGATACAACGATGAATCCGGAAACGAGAACCTTAATTCGTGTTCGAATCGATGATTTAGCTCGTGCAGAACGAGGAGTAACCACATTGATGGGTGATAAAGTAGAACCACGTCGAAAATGGATTGAAGCAAATGTGGAATTCGGTTTACAGGAAGATTCAGCGAGCATTCTTGATAACGAAAATATTTCAGTAACAGAGGAGGCGGAATCATTATGAGTCTAAATGAAGTGTTTCGTGACCTCCCGCTTGAAGACGTCATTGGTGATCGATTTGGTCGATATAGTAAATATATTATTCAAGAACGTGCTCTCCCTGATGCTCGTGATGGTTTAAAACCAGTACAACGGAGAATTCTATATGCGATGCATATTGAAGGGAACACATATGAAAAAGGGTTTAGAAAATCTGCAAAAACCGTAGGAAACGTTATAGGGAATTATCATCCACATGGTGATTCCTCTGTTTATGAAGCAATGGTACGGATGAGCCAAGATTGGAAAGTACGTAATGTATTAATTGAAATGCATGGAAATAACGGAAGTGTGGATGGAGATCCACCTGCCGCTATGCGTTATACAGAAGCAAGGCTTTCCGCCATTTCCTCGGTTTTAGTGCGTGACATCGATAAAGAAACAGTCGATTTTATCTTAAACTTTGATGATACATCCTATGAACCAACTGTTTTGCCTTCTATGTACCCAAATTTACTTGTGAATGGTTCAACAGGTATATCAGCAGGTTATGCGACAGATATTCCACCACACCATCTTGGTGAGGTTATAGATGCGACGATCTATCGTATGGATCAGCCTGAATGTTCGGTTGATGACTTGATGAAATTTGTTAAAGGTCCAGATTTTCCTACTGGTGGAATCATCCAGGGCATCGATGGCATCAAACAAGCATATGAAACCGGAAAAGGGAAAGTAATTATTCGTGGCAAAACAGAGATTGAAACCGTTCGTGGTGGTAAACAGCAAATTGTCATAACAGAAATTCCTTATGAACAAAACAAGGCCAACTTGGTCAAGAAGATGGACGAATTGCGCTTTGATCGTAAGGTAGAAGGAATTGCAGAGGTACGTGATGAGACGGATCGAACTGGGATGCGAATTGTCATTGAACTGAAAAAAGAAGCCGATGCTGAAGGCGTCTTGAATTATTTATTTAAAAATAGTGAGTTGCAAGTTTATTATCATTTCAATATGGTTGCAATCTATAATAAAAGGCCGCTGTTAATGGGCCTTCGGGAATTACTAGACGCTTATATTGCCCATCAAAAAGAGGTTGTAAAAAGAAGATCCCAGTATGAATTGCGAAAAGCAAGTGAACGTTCCCATATTGTTGAAGGTTTAATGAAAGCATTATCGATTTTAGACGAGGTCATTGCTTCCATTCGTGCCTCAAAAGATAAACGGGATGCAAAAAATAATTTAATGGCACAATTTCAATTTACTGAGGCACAAGCAGAAGCGATCGTATCCTTACAACTATATCGTTTAACAAATACGGATATTACGCTACTTAGAGCAGAAGCGGAAGAATTGGCTAAACGTATTGAAGAATTAACAGCCATTTTAAATAGTGAGAAAAAACTTGTTTCTGTTATAAAAAAAGAGTTGAAAGAGGTTCAAAAACGCTTCATAGATGTCCGTAGAACCCAAATTGAAGCTGAAATTGAAGAAATCAAGATCAATCTTGAAGTGTTAATTGCAAGTGAAGATGTGATCGTGACCGTTACGAAAGAAGGGTATGTGAAACGGACAAGCCAACGTTCATTTGCTGCTTCTAATGGGCAGGATTATGGCAAGAAAGATTCTGATCGTATCATCGCCCAACTTGACATGAACACAAAGGATGTATTGTTATTATTCACAAACAAGGGAAATTATTTATATTGTCCCGTACATGAATTACCGGATATTCGTTGGAAAGATATTGGTCAACATATTGCAAATATCATTCCGATTGATCGTAATGAATCGATTATTAAGGCTATATCCGTTAACGATTTTGAAAAAGAAGCCTTCTTTTTATTTGTAACAAAAAATGGGATGGTTAAGAAAACAGAATTAAAACATTACCAGGCCCAAAGACGTTCAAAAACACTTGTTGCTATTAATGTAAAAGGAGACGATGAAGTCATTGATGTTCATGAAACAGATGGAACACAAGAGATCTTCCTGACAACACATTTTGGCTATGCTCTTTGGTTTAATGAAGAGGAGATTAGTCCAATTGGTATTAGAGCAGCAGGTGTTAAAGGGATTAATTTAAAAGAAGGTGACTTTGTCACTGGTGGAAAAGTGAAGGGAACAGATAGCCAACCTTGTGTTGTGATTGTGACACATCGTGGATCCATTAAAAGAATGAAATTAAGCGAATTCGAACTTTCTTCTCGTGCGAAACGCGGAGTGGTGATCTTGAGAGAGTTAAAAGCAAATCCTCATCACGTAGTTGGTTTTGAGTTTGCAAATAACCATGACACCCTTTTTGTTGAAACGGAAAAAGGGAAAATAGAAGGTGTCAATGTAAAGGATTTACGCTATAATGACCGCTATTCAAATGGTTCTTTCTTATTCGATGAAGAGGAAAGTGGTAAAGTAACAACGATTTGGAAGGTCGAGAAAGAGGATTCAACTTCGGTATAATGAGGTACAAAAATTAAACCCCTACTCATAAAAGAGAAGGGGTTTTTTACATGCTTTTCCCCAATTTTGGACAAGATATATACCATGATCCAAATGGGAGGTCTCTTTTATGAAAAAAGAATTAGGTTTAGCTTTAATGGCATTTTTATTCCTATCACTAAATGCAATTACAGGAGTATATGCACTTGAAGATAAAGGAGGGATGCTTACTCTCTTGAACGAAGAGAGAGATATCTCTGGTGATGGAAAGAAAGACTCCATATCGATTGTAGGAATTCCTTATGATGAAGGAATTACTTATCTTAAGGAAATTTATTTACATGTGGCCGTTGCAGACGGTGAAAAATATAAAATAGACCTAAAAAGTGGGTATGATCCAACGATTGATTTTGTGGATTTGGACCATAATGGGGTAGATGACTTATTTATTAGTATTCCAACAGGTGGAAGCGGGGGGCTTTCTAATTATTTCTTGTATACGCTCGCAAATGATCAATTAACGGAAATTGGAATTCCGGATTCACTTACGATTACAAGTCAATTTCAAGATGGCTATAAAGCAAGTATGACCATTGAAAACACAGGGGAATCTTATAACTTTGACTTAATGAACCGTAAAAAAGACTATATTCGATTAGGTCTTTATCATAAAGGAAAGTTAAATGAACCGACGGAATTAATGGTTGATCCGTATAGTTTATTAAAACCAATTAAACTAAAAAGTGAAAAATTCGGACTTAAAGGAATTCAACAAATTAGTGGTGCATATCATGCGGATGGAATTGCATTTGTGGAATCAAAATGGTATTACGAAAATGGAAAATGGAACATTGTAAGCACTAAAGTATTGGAAAGAGAAAAAACACAAAAAAAGAAATAGATTTTTAAAAAAGTAATAATTTATTGCTATCAGGATGTAGTTGTTGCTTTTTTATTATAATGATTAAAATGAAATTAAAATGGTTTATGTTATTTAAACTGAAATTAGCTTTTAACACAAAAAAACGCCTTTTGTCTCACTATCTTAAGTTTACTTAGTTAGTGAGACCGGACATTTCATTATTCTTATAACTTCCTATAATATATATTATGGTGGGGGCGTTTGTTTAAATAGCAAAGTAAGTATCGTTATAGAACTACTCTACTCTATGTTTATAACTGTTATTTTAATTTGTTAAGATTAATAAAATTAACCCTATACTCAATTACATCATTAATAAATATATGATGATTCTTAGCAAACTCTTTAACATTCTCTAACAAGATATTTATCGTAGGTCGTTTTATATTGAACATTCGATCTTTAGGTCGGGATGTCTTTGTTAAATGTTATTACCTTTTGATTTAATACGGTCTGTAATCCATTTTCAATTAAATAATTTAACTGTGTTGTCATTCTCTTTAGCAATGTGTATTTAATTGATCCAATATTGCTTTGCTAATCATTTGTTCTAAATTTTACTCTGGATTATCTTTGTTTGGATTAATCTTCCGTTTTCTTTTATCCACATAATATTTCTCCTAATATTATTCTAATCTTTTATTGAATGACGAACGATGGTAAAAATTCTTTTGGTACATTTCTAGACATACACTCTCCTCCATTCACTTATATAAACGAATAATAATTGCTATTAAATGCTTTATTTATATTATAGAAACAAATGTTCTGAAAGACAAGTTTTAACTTTATCTGCATCACGAATCAAATAAACTCACCTTGCAGGATGACCATCTGTAGGAATTTTCCTTTGTTCTCCTTTTTAATTCCATCAGACCTTCATATTAATATATCAATATATTTAATTTAAGGTAAAATGCTAAAAATCACGGGTTTTCACTTTCAATATATTATATTAATATATCTTTATGAGTTATTTATATTACATTTTAGTAATATACTTCACAATCATTAACCCTCATTCAGAATTTAACAAACATCACCTAATTAATTAAAAAACTGATCAATTACCAGGAAAAGTAAATATTCTTTGTTCATTTATTGATATTACTGAGAGGCTCTGTAATGAAATGAATGAGCAATGATACACGAAAAGAAAACTAATTTCGTCAGAGAGCGAATCTCAAGCATCTGAAAATGAGTCTATTTTTCTATTATTCTTCCTATATAGAACAAATATTCTATGATATACTATAAGTAAAGATAATTAGGCATTATCTTTACTATACATAATAAAATTATTGTTAATCTAATCTAGGAGACTAAATAATGAAGGATTTGACAGTTCTTGATCATTTGACGAGTGAACAATATTTAACACAGCTGCAAAATAAATTAGAACATCGACACTTTCTTGATGAACATAGAAACCTTTCCCTCTCGGAGAGTTCCGAGCAAGATTTTTTGGAATTATTTTTTTCAGAAAAAATATTTACTCTAGATAAGCAGCTTTCCCCTCACACGATCAAAGCGTACCGTTCGGATGCCAAAACATTGCTCATCTTTTTAACAGAGCATTCTCTTTCTTTTCGAGATATCGGTTTTCCAGAAGTAAAAGCTTACAATAAATATATTAACGAAAAGTATGCGGCTAAATCTGCCATAAGGAAATTGGAGTTTTTTCGAAGACTATTAGACTTTGGATATGAAACACAATTTTACAAAGCTCACCTTTCTACTTGGATCTCTAAGCCCACATCTAAAAAAGGACATCATATAATAGAAGGAACTCGTCCAGAAGAATCGCAAACTCGTGTGCAAGTCAGAGAATTGAATCAGAAGGATGCGGAATATCTAATCTCCTTCTTCCCCAAAATTGTGAAGGCAGATCGAAATCGTGAACAGTTAGAAAAACGAAATTTACTGATGGGTTATCTACTATATACAATGGGTCTTCGTGCAAGTGAGCTTTTGAGCTTGAATTGGGGAAGTTTTCGTTATAATCGTCAAGGGTATCTATATGCAGATGTCATTGGGAAAGGAAAAAAACCGCGGACCATTCCAATAAAAGAAGAGGCAATCGAGCTGTTATTCGATTATCGAAGAAGTCTTAGAGAGTCTATTGAGATAGAGCCAGAAGATACCAGCCCGCTCTTCTTTGCTTTATATAATAAACAAGAACTAGGCGAACATAAAAAACGGTTAACCTATCCAAGCCTTTATAAGATTGTGAAGGAAGCCGTTCATTTGGCAGGAAAAAATTCTAAAGTTTCTCCGCACTGGTTCCGACACACCTTTGTGACCATGTTGCTTGAAAACGATGTTCCGCTTGCTATAGTGAAAGATTGGGCTGGTCATGCAGATATATCAACGACAAATATCTACTTAGAACGTATCAATCAGGATAATACACATATTCATTTACAGAAAATGAATTTGTTTAAGTAACTTTCATTTGTACTTAAGAGTCCTATTCTGATTCACAAATGGATTTAATAGATTTAATCTAATTTGTGAATCAGATACTTTGATTCCTAAGCATTGCATCTCTAAAAAATAATTTTTGGTTTGTTTCGAGATCCATTGATTAATAACCTCATTTTATTTTTTAAACCTAATGATTAATTTACAAATGATATGGATTGCTGTTCCAAAGATAAGCAAGAATAAACTTAAAGCAGTTCCGTGTCCTACTAATTCAAGATCCTCCATATGTCCTAAATAATAAAAAGGATATACAAAGCCGATTAGATAAGTAATATTTCGGGTCATGCTTCCTATGGAATTTACTCTATCCTTCTTATCTTTAACTTCTCTGTATAAGAGTATGCTAACCCCCAAACTTAAAAGAACTAAAAGAATTCCAATAGGATTAAGTAGCCACAACATATATTTCTCTCCATTCTAGTTGTTTTTTTCTCAAAATAACCTTATGAGTTGTTTGTTTTTCAACATCCTATGAACGCAAAGTTGTCAAAACCCGTGTGCCACCTCCTGTAAGAGCAATAGATATAAGAATAGTTCTATTATCACCATACTATTATCCTACTATTGTTTTCGATAAAAAGGTATATAACTTCATAATTTTGTTAATCATCTTGCCAATCTTCTGATGAAAATTAAAATCACTTTGCGTTTTCAAAAATAATTCTAGTTTCAAATACTCCAAGGTGTATTTGAAATAGCTTTTATGAACATCGGTCTAAATCCCAAAATCATTCCATATTTTATAAGGTAAAGATCTATTTCCTATAAGGGAATTTAATTAATGAGGAGATGATACAAAATGTACGCCATTCACTTTTATGAAAATAATACGTTAGTTTTAAGCCAGTTTCTAAAGTCAATTCCTTCAGTTGAAGAGGATATAAAAATAAAAGGGCGTAAAGGAAAAGTGTTAAGTGTTCACATGATGGATGAAAATAAATATCAAATACATGTCGCTTTTGATCCCATTGTCAAAAGTCCATTAAAAGCAACCGACAATAAAAAGAGAAAATAATAATATAAATGGTAGTAAATGAGCCACCTGCAAAAGCAGATGGCTCATTCTGGTTCATTTTATATTTCGATTGTCTGATTTATGCGTACTTAATTCCAGCTGGTTTAATATTATTGATATCATCAGAGCTGCACGGTGTAACAGCATATGTCATTTCACATTTTGGGCAGTTCATGATCACTGTTTTTAATGTAAATGTTTCTCCACACTCGCATGTAATTTCATGCGCAACGTTTGGGGCAAAGTTTTCTTTTCCCTTACTTTTTACATGATCAACTACTGCTTTTCCATCCTCTAAATTTGAACAACCACAACTCATTTATACCCCTCCAAGAATTTATTGTTAATGCATTTCAATAGCATTATTAGAATAACATGGAGAAATAAAAACGAATATATCAAAAGTCACACACAAGATGATTCGTATGAAGAGAAATGTCATTATGTACACCATGAATACCTTTTATTCTTAAACAAACATAGCTTTTTTACTAATCGGTACTACTCTCCTAGTTGTACAACAATTTTATAATTTAGAGCCTTCAACGTGTTTTCGTAGGCTTCACTTGAAACGATGTAGTACTTTGAGTCGTTTTCCGTAACAACCAACTCATCTGGGCTTTTGTCCACTGCTGCAGCTTCTAAGCTAAAGTAACCAGTTCCAAGTATATTAGAAATATCCATTTGATCACCCCCTATTAGTATTGTACCGATATTTATATGAAAACCACATAAAAATTTCTAATTTAGCAAAAAAATTTATGGGGTATCTCCATTTTTCTCTCTTCTCTCCTATTAAACTTTATTCATTAATGATTAGGATATTTGTTGTCTGTTTAAGGTTGAAGCTTTTATTTCAAATTAATCATCATACAATTTGATATCATTAAATACGTTTATATAAGAAGTATCCTTTTGAATTAAATAAAAAATGGGGTGATTTTCTGCCGATCATTTTGGAAAGAAATTATATTTATACGGTACGTAAGGGAGATACGCTATTTTCAATATCCCAGCGATATAATAGCTCACCAGAGGCCATCTTACGTGCGAATCATTTATTTCCGCCTGTTACGGACCCAGGAGTTCTTTATGTTGGAAATGTATTAGTTGTTCCAAGTTTATTAAATGCAGGGAAAGTGGGATATATCGTTAAAAATGGGGATGAATTAAATCAGATTTCCTCCAAGTTTAGTACGTATATTGATTTAATTTCTGGAATTAATAAAATTGAAAATCCAAATCAAATTTATCCGGATCAACAGTTAATAGTACCTTTATTTATCTATAGGATTCAATCCGAAGATACACTTTCATTGATTTCACATAAATTTGGGATTCCTCTAATCAACATCATAAAAGCCAATCAGGGTCGTCCAGGATTTCAGGAAGATTTAATTTGGCCAGAATTTTATTTGATTCTCCCTTTGTCAACCACGCGAAATATTGTCCTATGGAATCCTCTTCCAGGAACAAGAGTGGTTAATAGGCAGAAGATTGAGGGGAATGCACGAGCCTTCGAAGCCAATGTTTTACATCAATTAAGAGATACGAACGGTGTCATTGTTTCGAATGAACGTTTTACTACAGCAGATGCAGGAGCGCCTACTTACGGATATTTCAATAGTACCCTTCCCTTTGATCGAACACCAACTTCAAATTCAGGTGAACTTTGGGTTTACACAAGAAGCGCGAAAGATGGTAGAATCCAAGACTTGGTAAAGACGAAAGTCTATTTTTATTGATTAAACCGCTATGAATAAAATCTTCATCATTAATTGCTGATAATGCCTAAACATGGCTATTTGTTTTCTTTTCTTATTAAATTGGGTATAATAAAATTAAATATAAGCATATATTAAAAAAGACCGCTGGTGCTGGTAACACCAAACGGTCTATGCAATAGAAGGTCCCTTCAAGGGGGATCAGCAATAAGAAGGATAATCCACCTCATGCTGGCTAGCTCAAGGGTGGATTATTTTTTTTGGTTAAATGACAGGATTGCTATAATTAAGCTTGCAAAAGCACACGCAAACATTAACGCTTCAAATACCGTCACAGCACCACCCCCTTTCATATGGGGATGTTGCTTACCCACCCTTGAGATTCCTATACAATTGCTTTTTTATTATATCATAAACAATAGAACGTACGATCTGAAAGTAATAAAAAACTATGAATCTAGTTTAAATTTAATCTATATGTCTCTTTATATTCATAGGCAAGCTATACTTTTTATTCTTCTTACCTCTATAATTAACGGCTAAAATCCCAATAGAAACAAATGCCAGTGCCACTATGATAAATAAATTTAACTTTTCACCGGGTACAAATAAAGCAGATAAAACGGCACCAAAAACGGGAATTAGAAATTTATAAATGCTAATTTCACCTGCTTTATTATATTTCAAAATGGAGGTCCAAAGAGCAAAGGAAATAGATGAAATCAAGGCAGCGTATATTAATAATCCCCAACCAAATGGTGTAAATGTGATCATGTTGTCACTATACTGGGGAAGACCAAATAAAAGCAGAAAGAGTGAACCAATCGTTAACTGCCAACCCGTCAGTGTAAATGGATGGATATCAATGGCAAGTTGTTTAGCTAGAATAGTTGCGAAAGCCCCAACTAGTCCTGATAGGATCATGTATCCCTCCCCATTCCATTGGAACGCAAACTGAAAGTCTTGTCCCCAATTTGTCATCATAATTCCTGCCAATCCAGCAAGGATTCCGATCATTTTCTTCCAATCTAAACGATCATTTTTATAAAAGTAATGGGCCAAAAATACAGTGAGAAAGGTTTCACTTGATGATAAAATAGATCCTTGCATTCCAGACACTTTCGCTAAACCGTTATAGAAGAAAAAGTAAGTGACAGCAGTCTGAAGTAAGCCTAGTAAGATTAAGACTGGAATTTGCCTGCGCTTTACAAATAATTGATTCCGATTGGTTAGAAATAAAAAAACTAAAATAATGACTCCTGCAATAAGAAATCGGATCCCTGCAAATACCATTTGTGCAACAGGACTATCATCTGGCATTTGTAATTCCGCATTGCTTATTTTTAAAATAGGAAACGCGCTGCCCCATAATAAAGAACAAAAAATAGCGATACTAATAATCGCCCATTTTTTTTGGAAAATATTTTGCAAAATATATTCAACTCCTATTTGTTTTTGCTTTTTAAACTCAATTAGTATTTTAGCATTTTTATATTAGAATAACAAAAACCCCTGCTAGATTCGCACTATCAGGAGTTTTTGTATCAATCAATTCTCTTTAAATTTTCTATACCTTAGAATTATTTATAAAATTCATCCGGAATTTTTCCAAAGTTTCTTTTATGATATAATAAAGGTTTTTTATCTTCATTTTGAATATCAATGACTTCACCGATTAAGATCGTATGATCACCCGCTTCTACCTGTTTGAACGACTTACATTGAAGTACTCCGTATGCACCAGAAATAATGGGGAGACCTTGTTCGGATAACTTCCATTCACAGCTGCCAAAACGATCGACACCTTTCGATGCAAATAGTGAGCAAATATCACCTTGATCACTCGCTAAAGTGTGAACAGCAAATTTGTCAGCATTTTTAAACACATCTAAAGAACCCACACGATGATCAATAGACCATAGGATTAAGATTGGATCCATTGATACGGAAGCGAACGAGTTTACAGTTAATCCATAAGGAGTCCCATCTTGATCCACAGTAGTAACGACTGTCACCCCAGTAGGGTAATTTCCCATTACCTCTTTAAACTTTGAAACGTTTGTAGAGTTTTCCATCATGATTCGCACCTTTCTTTGCACTAGTAAAGTTTATTCTTACAAAAACCTTTAATTTAAGATCTCGCAATTAATACTATAACGAATGTCTTAACTATAACATGCTGATTATGATGAATCCAACGATTTACACCATTTAGAACATTCATACATACTATATCTTTTTTATGCAATTTTCAATCAATATTTAAACAAAACAAATACTAAATAGTGTATAATAAATTATACAAAAAAATGAAAGCGTTTTAATAATATATACTATTAACGCATACATAAAGAGGGATGAATTTATGATAAATAAAATAGAAATAAACAAAGTGACTGGAAATGAATTAATACAAGCACTGGTTGCTATTACTCCTTGGATCGCGGATATGCTTCAAGCAGATATGGGCTTTGCAGTGACAGATAAAGAAAGATTTATCATTCAAAAGGATGGTCAAACAGTTAAATTGAATATATCGCCCGGGGATCCGGTTAATCCGAAATCCGCTATGGCGGAAGCTATGATTAAGAGAGTTCCAACTGCGAAAAACATGGATGCTTCATTATACGGAATCCCTGTGCGCATTTATGGTTATCCTATTTTTGATGAACATAATAAAGTAATTGGATCTGTTGGAATTGCTAAAAATATGACAAACTGGACAGGATTGAACAATAGTGCAGAAGAACTGATAAAATCGAGCAATGAAGTGAGCAATATCATTGGTCAATTTATTGAAATTGCTTCTCAACTAACAGAGGATAGCAAACTATTACAAAATCAAGCGGATGAAATTAATGTGAAATTCAAAAAGACCAATCAAATTTTGGATTCAATCAAAAAGATATCTTCTCAAACTAGATTAATTGGTTTAAATGCAGCGATTGAAGCGGCTAGAATTGGAAATGTTGGTCGTGGTTTTGGAGTTGTAGCGGATGAAATTAGAAAATTATCTGGTCATAGCAATGATGCGAGTAAAGAAATTGAACACACATTAAATGAATTACAAAACGATTTGCAAAAAATAACCGAAGAAGTTAACGCTATAAATAGCACCGTTATTAATCATTTAGATAAAGCGAAAGAAATTGATACAAAGATTGCGAAATTTGATCAAATATCTAAACTCTTATTGGATCTATCTAATAAAATGTAATCGTTTATAAAGGTTAATGTCCAATTTAAAATGGTAACTTTGTGTTGGTATGTATCATCATTTTTGGATAACATCTTATAATAAGAAAAAGAACAGCTACTCTTTTCTGTTCTTTTTCTTATTTCTATTTTTAAGTTTGTATCATCAAAGAGGTTACAGATTCCCCCCTCTTTATTCCTCCCTTTTTATAATCTCTTGCTTTCCGATAGGATAATATTCAACATATTCACAACCGTACAATTTATGTTCATCTAAGCAATTTCGTCCATCAAAAATGATAGGAGACTTCATTTTACTTACTATTTCCTTTACATTCATTTGTTTAAATTGAACCCAGTCGGTAATGATGAAAAGAGCATCTGCATCAAATATGGCTTCATCAAGTGATTCAGCATAGTGAATTTGATTTCCTATGACCCTTTTAGCATTTATGGTAGCAACCGGGTCATATGCTTTCACAACGGCGCCCAATTGGCTTAATAAATGAGCAATTTTAATGGAGGGTGCCTCTCTCATATCATCTGTTTCCGGTTTAAATGCAAGGCCCAGCATCGCTATGACTCTTCCCTTTAGGCTGCCAAAACGTTTTAGAGCCTTTTTGACAAGAAGTTCTTGTTGATGATCATTGATATCGATGGTTTCTTTTAAGAGAGAAAAATCAATTCCGTGATCGTTAGCTGTATACAGTAATGCTTTTACATCTTTGGGAAAGCAGGATCCACCATATCCAATTCCAGCTTGTAAAAAGGATTCTCCGATCCGTTTATCCTTCCCCATTCCCTTTGATACTTCTTCGATGTTTGCTCCAACCGCTCCACATAAATTTGCGATTTCATTAATAAAACTGATTTTAGTCGCTAAAAATGCGTTGGATGCATACTTAATCATTTCTGCACTTTTAATACTGGTAAATAACATCGGTACATTTAAGGGTCGATACATGTCTTTCACTTTTCTTGCCGCATCAGCATTTTCACAACCTATTATGATGCGATCTGCTTTCAGGGTGTCTTCAATGGCTGAGCCTTGCCTTAAAAATTCAGGGTTTGACACCATTTGAATGGTAATCTCTTTACTTAGGTGTTTTTCTATCATACTTTTAATATAATCATTCGTACCGACAGGCACTGTACTCTTAATAATAACGACAGCACTTTGTTCTAAATGTATGGCAATATCTCTTGAGGCAAGCTCCAGGTAGGATAAATCCGCTCCCCCATCTTCTCTTTGTGGGGTTCCAACAGCCAGAATAATCATTTCAGCGTTCTTTAACCCTTCTTTATGAGAGGTAGTAAACTGCAGGTTTCCTGCTGCTATATTTTTTTTGAGTAATTTTTCTAACCCGGGTTCATAGATAGGAGAAATCCCTTGGCAAAGAAGGTGAATCTTCTGTTTATCAATATCCATACAAACAACGTGATGTCCAATCTCCGACAAACAAATGCCCGTAGACAACCCAACATAACCAGTTCCCAAAACCGCAATTTTCATTTTAATCAAGCTCACTTTTTAACAAATTTTCTTTCTCATATACCGTTTTTAAATAGGAAAGAACTTCATCTCTAATATCCTCTCTTTGCAAGGAAAAATCCAATGTAGCTTTTATTAGGCCGATTTTATCTCCAATATCATAGCGGTTTCCTTCAAAAATATAAGCTAATACAGCTTGTTGTTTATTTAATTCGCTTAAGGCGTCTGTAAGCTGTAGTTCCTTCCCCTGGTCAACAGGAAGTCTTGAAAGAATATCAAAGATTTCCGGTCTAAGAACGTATCTTCCCATAATAGCATAATTAGAGGGTGCCGCTTCTTTAGTTGGTTTTTCCACTAATGAATCAATATAGAAAAGATTGGGTTCAATATCCGAACCCTTTGGTTTAATGATTCCATATTTATGGATTTCTTTATCTGGAACACTTTGAACGGCAATGACAGAGCTATTGCAATACTCGAACACATTAATAATTTGTTTTAAGCAGGGGATCGTTGATTTCACGATGTCATCGCCTAAAAGAATGGCAAAGGGTTCATTCCCAATAAAACTTTTCGCACACAAGATTGCATGTCCAAGCCCTAGTGGTTCCTTTTGACGGACATAATAGATATTGACTAAGTTTGATATTTTCTGAACTTCATCTAATATGGCAAGTTGATTTTTCTTTAACAGTGCATCTTCTAATTCATAGGATTTATCAAAATGATCTTCTATGGACCGTTTTCCTCTTCCAATAATGATGACGATTTCCTCGATCCCTGACGCTACGGCTTCTTCTACAATATATTGAATCGTCGGTTTATCTACAATCGGCAGCATTTCTTTTGGCTGAGCTTTGGTTGCTGGTAAAAACCGAGTTCCAAGGCCTGCCGCCGGTATAATCGCTTTGCGGATTTTCATAAGCTCTCCCCTTTTATTTGCCTTTTATCTTTTATATGCAAACCCAATCGTACTAGACACGTTAATGGCCTAAGCATCCATAGAAAGATCGTAAAATATAAAATGTATCAACCATTAAAATAACTACCTGCCCAAAATGGACAAGCAGTTATGGTATATAGTGCAGGGGCAGATAGATCTTCTTCATAAACTGTTGTATCGTTTCTGGAAGTATTTTTTTCCTGCGATTCACTAGAGTATGAACAATCTCTTTTTTTTCCTCCTTCGAGACCATCCAATCATCAGGTATGGTTGAGACAATCTCTTCGATTAAAAAGATCGGTATGGTTTGAATCAATTCCAAGATTTCAGCAAACTTTTGTTCATCCTGGATGAAACGTGCCATTAGTTGGTGGGTGCTGCTTTTTATTAAATGGACTGGAAGTTTTTCTAAGTCGGGAAGAAGCCAATTGTATGTTCCAAATACTTCTGCATGGTCAATGGCCCATAGTTGATAAATATTTTCGGATACCTCTTGTAGAAGAACGTTTTTGCGGGTTCGATCCCCATTATATAACCAATAATCAAACACGATGATACTGGCAAGTGAGTGATGGTTCTCAATTTGAGAAATATAAGGCACCTGATGAGCATCTAAGCAATTCGGGATATATAAGGAGGCAAATTGGTATTGGGTCATGCTCATCTCTTGAAGTTCAGGAAATTGCGAAGAAAAATCAAAAGGTATTTCTACCATTTGAGCGTATGGTATAGGAAGCCCGAGGTAACGACCCAAACAATATGAAATCCATTCATTCGCTAACGTTCTCTCAAAACCAGGTTGAAAAAATTTCACTACATATTCTTTGCCATCATTAAAAGTAATTAAATGTGCATTTGATTTACCTTCCAGCTTTTTTTGGTAAGCAATGGGTTCAATCATGATCATTCTCCACATCCTTTGCGGCTACATCGAATGAAATGAGCTGTTTTAATAGATCGATATATTGATCCGCTACTATTTGAATAGCAAAATGATCATGTACATGTTCAATCGCAGCTTTTGACATCTGTTGATGACGTTCAGGGTGATCTAAAATTTCATATAATTGCTTAACAGCATCTTGCACATTAAGGCCTTTAAACAATAAACCTGTTTTCCCATGTAACACTAATTCTGTAATCGGTGCCATTTTGGAAGCAACAACAGGGACTCCACACACCATTGACTCTATAAACGTGTTGCCAAAAGATTCCGATTTTGTTGTGGATAATGTGCAACCACCTGATTCGCGTATTTTTGCATAAACATGTGGCATTTGTTGATAGGGGATAACAGGAAACCACTTGATGATGTCTGTTAACTGTTCCTTTTCCCATTCTTCTGCAAATTCCTCTCGTTGTATGCTTTGTGCCCCGCCGATAATCCAAATTTCAACATCATCTCGTTCCTGCTTGATCTTTTTGGCAATCTCGAGTAGCATCGGCCAATTCTTTCGTTTATCCAATCTGCCGATCCAGCCTATAATTTTTTTATCCTTTGGCATAACTGGAGAGCTTTCCCAATCCATTTCTTCGGAGGATAATGCACGGAAAAAAGCTGTATCCACTCCATTGTAGATGACATTGATGGGGATTCCTTCTGTAAGAATAGAGACCAAACGTTTTTGATAGTTGGAAGGTACGATAATGGTTAATGGTTTGATTCCGTTAAAGGTTTTTAAATGTGGCTGCAGTTTAATCAGCTCTGGAGTACGAGCTTCTATAATCACGGGTCCTTGATAGTTTGCTTTTATAATCCATTTATAAGCAGCAGCTGTATCCACCACAATAATGGCATCATACGCATTTTCCTGAATGATTTTTACGATTTTCTTTTTATCTTTTGTTAAATAAACGGGGGCGACATCCTCCATAATATGAAGGCCGCCGTGATCGGTTGTATACAGAAATTCAGTTTGAATACCATGTTTTTTGAAATAGACCGAGCGGTTTCGCCATCCAGCATTTACCCCTCCAACAGTGAGTAAACGCCAAATTACAAGTACTTTCATATTTCGTTCTCCTCACTTTCGTATTAGGTCCTCCTCATGATGATTTAGTATTTATCTAAGGATAATAAAAGAAAGTGGATGATGGGTACTATTTTTGGCGCTTCGATTTTATACTATTTTCATTGAAGTTGAACCAATTTTTAAATTTATCATTGTCCGTATTTCGGTTATGACTCGGATAACGATCAAATGATTGGTGTCGATTGTTCCCTTCATTTAAATTTGATTTTTTATAATCACTGTATCCAACGTAACCTTCTTTATTATTGGACATCTGGTTGTTTTGTGAATTTTTATCGGTCTTCTGCTTATTTTTTTTCTGATTATTCTCTTTTCTTATCCTTTTGTTATTCTCTTTCTGATTATTCTCTTGTGGAGTGTTACTATTCTTCCATTTATCCCAATGTTGATCAATTTTTTCCATGACTTTATCCGGATCTGTTCCACGTGCCAACATGGTTTTTACCCATTCTTCTTTAAATACTTTATGGACTAAACTTTCTAGTTGGGACACATATATTAGTTCATCATTTGTGGTTAACAATTGTTGGCTTAGATCCTTCAATTTATCTTTTTTTGGCGGGTTTTTTAATAGAACTTGGTAAATTTGTCGCGAAATTTCTTCCATTCGAATATAATGCTTCCATTCTTCATATAACTCAGGAGAAAGTGCTTGTACATGGGATAAAAATATTTTTTTATACTCTTCCCCTAAAGAAGTTAACAATTTCCGTGGATATGGGTAGACACGATCACGCCAAACCGTTCTTGCCACATCGATTACTTTCAAATTGCCATCAGGTTGCAGGTAAATTTGTCTCTTATGATGATCAATTCGTTCATAGCCAATTTCTTTAAAGATAATTAACATATCAATTAATTTCATGGATAATTCTTCGGTTAATGGATGAGATTGCAGATATTCGCGTAAATCTACACCCTTGATGATTTCCATTGCTATATAAAGCGGTCCCTTTGCATAAACTTTAGGAAAAAGGTTTGTCTGTTGTCCTAAAGTAAGAGCATAATGCTCACGCTCGCAATCTTCTATGTTCCCAAACACTTTTACACATACTTCATCAGAAACTTGAAAAACCGCTCCTTGACGCCCTTTACCCATCATCGTAAGCGGTGATTGATTGACCACCTCAACGTCTTCATTCACTAAATTTGTCACTTTAATGTCTTTTATACATTGTACCAAGTATTCTGTATCCAATTATTTCTCCCTTCTTTCCTCCAAGAATGCAATTATCTAATCTCCTTATATTAATAAGCAGATCTACGATTAATGGGAAGTGTGAATACCTAGTAATTGAAAAAATAAATGCAATTGGTCGTGGTACAAAATAATCCATTAGATTTATAGTAGATTCGAATGATTTGTAAAATAAACACACCAAACACGAGTATTTTAAAAACTCGTGTTTGGTGTGTTTATACTTACTGTTTTTAGTAAACTTCAACCCTATTTCTTCCTAGATTTTTAGCACTGTATAAGGCTTTGTCCGCTTGATTGATTAAGTCAATCACACTCCATTCCTCACTGGGGATTAAGGTTGCAACCCCTAAACTAACCGTGACAACAAGGGATGTTTTTGACTGTTCATGTTTTATGTTTTTAATTAATTTAATACTTGATTAATAGTCTCCATTAAATTGGATATTTCGTTTACGGTTGTTAGAATCTCTGAATTTTCCAATGCAGCAGGGTCTATTGAACCGTTTTCGATGTTGTCTAAGTACACATCAATTCCTTCTTCTAACTTTGCATTAGAGCTTACAATTTGATTATGGATATCCTCCGCAACAGTCGGAGGTTCTACTTGGTTAAATGAATGAATTTGTTCTTTCATTTTTTCAAGTTCATCCTCTAGATTTTGTCTCGCTGTTTCATCTGCGACAGCCTCTTTTGCGAGTGTGGAAACTTCAGTTGCAAATGTTTTTGTGGAATTTATATATTCAGTTGTGATATTCGCGTATTCGATCGTATTATTAACTTCTCCGATTAATGAACATCCGTTAAGGAATAGTAATCCAATTAACCCAAATACCATTATAAACTTCTTCATTATGAGCCCCCTTCAACCTAAATTAAATCATCTTTATAAGTATACTATAGATTAGACACTTAGAATAACGACAAAAGTTCAATATATTTCCATTATTTTTAAAAATACATTATATTTAAGTAATAAATAGTGAATGAATACATGAATACCTATATGTATGTACATTTCATGAAAAACGAGTTTTATAGAAAGAAGGCTAGTGAATGCAGGTACAGAAAAGATTAAATCAAAGTATATGGTTTATTTTGGTCAGTAGTATAGGTGGATTTCTTCTATCCTTAACCGGTCTTGGAATTGGTTGGATGCTGGGAACGATCGTGTTAGCTGCGGTTCTCTCATTCCGCCAACCTACTTGGTTAGAAATAACAAGTGTACCGAATGGCCTGCCCATTTTCTGGCTCAAAATAGGCCAGTTGCTATTAGCGGTTGAGTTGGGCAGACAGATTAATTTATCCGTATTAGAAACGTTTAGTCAGAATTGGTTCACCATTACCATCATGCTCTTACTTTCCATTATTTTTTCACTTATTTCTGGGTTGATTCTATGGAAATTTAGTCGCACAGATATGCTTACTAGCTTTTTTGCAACGGCACCTGGAGGAGTAGCAACTATGCCTGGTATTGCAGAAGAGGTGGGGGCTAACACAGCGATTGTGAGTATTATTCAAACGATGCGTATTTTTTTAGTCGTACTAACCATTCCTGTCATTGCTTCATCGTGGCTAGCCACGACTGTCGGTCAGACCTCGACTACCTATCTTTCTTCCGTTTCTAGTAGTCTAGATTTTGAATGGGTCCAGCTAATTGGAACGTTCATTTTGGTTTTATCAGCTTGGGGAGGTTCTTTTGTAGGGAAGTTTTTGAAAGTTCCAGCTCCATTGCTTGTTGGGGGCATGATCAGTGTTGCATTTGTTCAAAATGCGATTTCAATTCCATTGGGACACGATCTTTCCGTATGGTGGCCTGCAAGTATCATGATTTTATCCCAAATATTTATTGCCTCTAGCATTGGTTCTCGCTTTCAAAGAAGTATGTTTATTGGGATAAATCGAACCGTTAAGGTCGCATTTGTAAGCACCATTGGTTTCATAATAGCCATGTTTGCATGTGCTTATTTTGTGACTCAAGTAACTGGAATACCATTGTTAACATCCGTTTTAGCTTTTGCTCCTGGAGGGGTGGCGGAAATGGCATCAACTGCAGTGGTTCTTCAGGCAGACTCTACGTTTGTTGTGACGGTTCAGGTGCTTCGCATTGTCGTGGTCATCTTGATCCTACCACCATTTTTCCGATTGTTAAATCGAAGGGATTCCCGTAAACAAACAGAGTCACAGGTTACCGTTTAAAAAAGCATGTTATCTAAAAAAGGGAATGTTCAATCAAGTATTAAACTTTGGATTGAACATTCCCTTTTATTATTATTTAGTCACTTTACAAAAGTATCTTGCTAGGAAAATTTCACTTAAAATGATTCATATATAACTTTTCCTGTAAAACTAAGATCATATCCATTTAATTGTTCTAGTTGTGAAAGAAACTCACTTGAACTGACAGATTCCATAATTACTTTGTGCAGTTCTTGGTTTTCTTTTTTCTTTAAAATGACTAAATCATATTGCTCCTTGATCAATGGTATAAAGTCCACATTAACCATTTTAGCGACGTTTTCAATCCCTACACCTGCATCAGCTTGTCCACTAGCCACAGCTGATGCTACGGAAAAATGGCTTGTCAATTCCTTTTCATACCCTTTTAGTGAATCTGTAGAGATCCCATTTATTCTTAGTTGTTCGTCTAGTAGAACCCTTGCTCCTGAACCTTTTTCACGATTAACAATCGTAACCTTAGACTGAGCTAAATCTCTCCACCCTGTTATGTTCAGAGGATTTCCTTGTTTTACATAAATCCCTGCATTTCTACAAACTAAATTAATCAGTATAAATGGATGACTCACCAATACACGTTTGACATAGGGGAGATTATATTCACCTGTGTCACCATCATACAAATGGACACTTACAACGTCACATTCTCCATTATACATCGATACAAGACTATTTAAGCTGCCATTATATGATCTTAAAGGAGTAAGAGATGTATATTTTTCAATATATTTGCTTAACATATCTAAAACGATGTCCTGACCACTAATCACTACTTGTTTTTTATTGCTATTTTTAGATTCCTTATATTCCCTTGAAAAAGAGTTTTCTTCATACACCCTACCTGTTCTATTTTTCGATTTATATCTTTCAAGCTCTTGTTGGTCCACCCTCATTTGCCTGCCGACTCTAAAAGCCACAAGGTCCCCTTTTTTGATTAAATCATAAACGGTCAATTTAGATATCTTTAGTAATTGAGAAACCTCTTCAATAGTAAATGATGAGTTATTATTCATACGATCACTCCCCGTATATTATAACTTGTTTTTTAGATATGGATAATTTGTTCTAAAAAGAAAACGTTTTTAATTGAATTATATTATAATAAGGTATAAATAATTATAAATGATATTATCCTGTAATGTGTACATTTATATTGTGCAAAATTATTTCTCAAATCTAATAACAAAACAAAAGCAATATCACAATCTTTTGGAGAAACACGTTCATATTGTTCGAGATGCAAAAGTATTCTTAATGGATGATAGGAGAAATACACGGATAAATGTGAATCACGGATGAATATTTTATAAAAGTGTGAAGAAAGTCATTTATTATTATAACTAGTTATAATAAACTATAATTAGTTATAACTAGTTATAAATAATTAATAAAGTAGAGGTGAAAAAATGAAAAAATGGTTTAAATTCGTTGGTATTCTCTTATTTTTACTATTGTTTGCAGTAGCGTGTTCGAATAACGAGAGTACAGATCAATCTTCGAGCAAGCAGGAAACAAAAACAGCGTCTGAAAGTAAGGAAAATGTTGAATTAACCATTTCAGCAGCAGCTAGTTTGAAAGATGCAATGGATGTGATTCAACATACATATCAAGAAGAACATCCCGAAGTAACGTTGAAATTCAACTTTGGAGGTTCTGGTTCTCTGCAGCAACAAATCTCTCAAGGAGCACCGGTTGATCTATTTTTCTCAGCTGCAGAAGATAAGTTTGATTTATTGGTTGAGGAAGGAACTATTGCAAAAGAAGACGGATTGGACCTTCTTGGAAATGAACTCGTATTAGTTGTCCCAAAAGAGGATCAATCTATTAAAGCTTTTGAAGATCTTGCAAAAGCAGAAGTAAATAAAATTTCAATTGGAACTCCTGAAACAGTGCCTGCGGGAAAATATGCAAAAGAGTCTCTTGAAAAGATGGATATATGGAAAGATGTTGAGTCAAAAGTAGTTTATGCAAAGGATGTCCGTCAAGTATTATCCTATGTGGAAACTGGTAATGTTGAAGCTGGAATTGTGTACAAAACAGATGCATTGGTTTCAGATAAAGTAGAAATTGTTGCATCCGCCGATCCTGCCACACACACTCCTATTATTTATCCTGTTGGGATCATTAAGGATTCTAAACATTACGAAGCAGCAAAAGAATTTTATGAGTATCTACAAAGTGACGATACATTAAAGGTATTTGAGAAATATGGATTTACTACTAAATAAAGATTTTATGCAAGAATTTTTGAGTCCAATTTGGTTGTCTTCAAAATAGCTACGATATCAGGTGTTATCGTTATTTTAATTGGAACATTGATCGGACGAATTTTTGCTAGAAAGAACGTTTAAGGGAAAAGCCGTTTTGGAAACCATTCTCATGCTCCCGATGGTTCTCCCTCCTACAGTCGTTGGATTTTTTCTTATTGTCATCTTTGGAAAGAATAGCATGGCCGGACAGGCTATTGAATGGCTTTTTAAGCAACCGATCATTTTCACTTGGTGGGCTGCTGTTATTGCATCCATCATTGTGGCATTCCCACTCATGTACCAGTCTGCCAAATCAGGATTTCAAGGAGATCGATCGGGAAATTGAAGAAGCAGCTAGAGTAGATGGAGCGAATGAATGGAGAATTTTCTTGTTTATTTCTATCCCTCTAGCTTCAAAGGCTCTTATTTCTGGAAGTATATTAAGCTTTGCACGGGCATTAGGTGAATTTGGTGCTACCTTAATGTTCGCTGGTAACATTCCAGGAGAAACACAGACGATTCCTACAGCGATCTATATAGCGATTGATTCTGGTAATATGAAAATGGCATGGATGTGGGTGATTTCAATCGTCCTGATATCCTTTATCATGCTGCTGACTGTCCGGGTCAAACAAGAATAATATCATTAAAGAGGCTGGAGAAATAAACTGGAGCCTCTTTAATCTATCTATTTTTCACTGTATATAATAAGGCTCTTGAGACATTGGCAATTTCACAAATTTGATTTACAGTCATGTTTTCTTTCTTGTATAGCTTTACATTAAGATGATAGACGATTGCTTTATATTTAACTGTTGCACCTTATTTACAATGCAATCTTGTATTCTTGATTCTTAATCCCATCCTCTAAATAAGTTCGCTCAACATATTGAATATCTTTATCGGTCATTAATAAAACGGTAGAACTTCTTGTTCCATAATCCTTGCTTTTAATGTACATGGGAGAAAGCATTCTTTCCCATTCTAAAGATACACCTGTATGTGGAAGAAGATGATCGGGTGAAATGTCAGCATTTTGAAGCAAGTTGAAAAGTTCCTCCACCATGTGTTCTTCTTTGTCGTTTATGATACTAGACATACCTGACTTACCTTTGGTAACCTTTGGCCATTCTGTATTTAATAAATGATTACTAACACCATGAATCCCTGGTTTGACTATTTGCGGACCATTTCCTCGATTTGAATAATAAAATAGCTCATTTATATCTCCAACCAATAAGTTATAACCTGGAAATGAATCGGGATCATTGATCAGCATCTGCATATAATCGTTTATGTTTCCTTTATCGTTCAATGCACTTGCAACTAAGTCACCACGTGACCGTTTTCCAGCTGTTTCTTCTAATGGATCTCGGTAATTAGTTAAAGCAGAAAACCTTCCTTTTGTGTTCACCCCCATCCAAGTGCCCATTTTCTCTAGATCTCTACCAGCCAGAATATGGGGATGATCTTTCCAAAAATGAGCAGGAGAAGTGGGCCTATTAAAAAATTCATCGCGATTTGCCGCAACAATCAGCTTGTATTTTGGATGAACCTTATAAGCGAATAGTATTAAACACATATATTTCCTCCCTCTTTTACATAAAATATTAATTAAAAGAAATTAGGTTTTTCTTTGAAATAATAATTAATGTAATACTCCCATATTTTTTCGGTTACCTCAATATTATACTAGAAACATTCATTATACTAGAACTCTCCCCTTACAAAAAAAGAACATGTACAACTGTTGTACATGTCCTTTTTTTATGTTAGTTCGATTTGACGGGTTTCTTTTCCAAAGAAGGCAACTGCTATGACCCCTATAACGATACTTATACAAAATATAATAAATATAATCGAAATGGAGTATCCTGCAGTAACAAGTGATCCAACTAAAAGGGGTCCAAGTATACCACCAACTCTTCCGATCGCCGCCGCCATTCCAGATCCAGTCCCTCTAATCACAGCAGGATATTGTTCAGGACTATAAGCATATAACGCTCCCCACGCTCCTAGGTTGAAGAAGGATAATAATATTCCTGAACCTATAAGTATAGATGTCGATTCAGCTGCACCAAACACAAGTGCTGAAGCAGCTGTTCCTAATAAATAAGTAACCAGCACAAATTTACGACCCATTCGCTCAATTAACCATGCTGCAGAATAATATCCAGGTAATTGAGCAAGTGTCATGATTAATACATATTCGAAGCTTTGGATCATGCTAAATCCTTTCATGACCATAACACTTGGTAGCCAAAGGAACATACCATAATAGGAAAATACTACTGTAAACCAAAGCACCCATAATACAAAAGTAGATCTGGCATATTCTTTCGACCAGACTTCTTTAACGTTCTGAAATACAGTCCTTTTTTCTGTTTTTTTAGGGGAAAAGGCAGGTGAGTCAGGTAATTTCAAACGTAAATATAAGGCATAAAATGCAGGTAAAGCACTTATGATAAGAGCAATTCTCCAGCCAAATGGTGGAATAATAAAATAAGAAATGAGTGCCGCTATCAACCAACCAAAAGCCCAAAAGCTTTCTAACAATACGATAATTCGTCCACGATCTTTTGCTGGTACGATCTCAGATACTAGCGTTGATGCGACTGGTAATTCTCCTCCAAGTCCCATCCCAATAAAAAATCTGAAAATGAGAAATACGGAAAGTGTGGTGGTTAGTGCTGAAACCCCACTTGCAATGGAGAATATAAGCAAAGTAAGGATAAAGATTTTTTTCCTCCCTATTTTGTCAGCCCATAAACCAAATAATAGTGCACCAACAGCCATTCCAATTGAGTTTACACTACCAATCCAGCCCATTTGCTGAGGAGTCAAATCCCAATCGATTTTTAGTGCTGCAATGATAAACGACAGTATTCCTACATCCATTGCATCAAACATCCATCCGAGACCTGCTATACTTAATAGTTTTTTCTGTGAAATTGGTTTTTCCATCTAATAACAGTACCTCCCCTGTTGTCTTGTCAGTTGTCATAACTATTCTAATATAGACCAAAAATGATGAAAAAAACAAGTATAATATCTTATATAGTTTGCATAGTTACGAAATAATATGTAGATTTCACTATATAACATAGTATCTATTTTGTTCTTGTAGTTACTAAATATTCCATTGTTATGTAATCATTTTATGATGACTCAATATTTTTTTAAAAAAATAGAGGGTGACTTATTAGTAAGTCCCCTCTAATGAATACTTTATGATTTCACCAACATTTAACGTGAAACGTTATATAAATACTAATGGTTGTGCAAACACATCGTTAACATGTTTATGACCTTTTCCTAAGAATAGTTATCTTCAATGGCTTTTCTAAGTAATTGTGCTGATCGATCTATATCCACTTTAACCATTTTTTTATAGGTTTTCGCTTTTTCTTTATCTTTAATGGAATAGACGGCCACTTCTTGGTATTTTGATCCTTCCTTGATGATTTTCCCTCTAGTTAATACACCCTCTTCTAATAAATCATGCAACGCTCTGTAGATCTCTGAATGTTGCGGTTCAAAACCGAAGGGTTTAAATTCTTTTTTCATTTCATCTAATAATTGCATACCATACCATTTTCCATTTTCAATATTCGTAATAAGATACATTTTTATAAATGCCCTTTGTTTGATAAGAAACCCTGTGCTTTCTCGTTTTCTATCACCCACCGCTGACACTCCCTGTTAATTATTGACTCTTTTGAGTTAATTATATCACAGGAAGTATTGAGCACATTAGAAAATAGGTTAGCATTTTAATAGTCAAAAAGTTTTATCAAGAATTAAAAACTGTATGCGATCCTATTAATTCTCTTCTATCCTAACGATTGGCTGAGTTTGTATAGAATCATTCATTTTACCCAGTGTCCATTTAAACCATAAAACAAGTATGACACCTTTAAATACACTACTAATCGCAATAGCCATCCACACACCATTCAATCCGTATGGAATAGAGAATACTAAAGCCAACGGGATTCTCATAGCTGTAAATAGTATGCTGAAAATAGGTGGAATATAGGTTTTTCCAATCCCATTGAATGCACCAACTGTCATGATCTCCATACACATAAAAACCTGAGAGAATCCAATAATCCTTAAATAATCGATACCTAATTCTAGACTGGCTTTTTCAGTCAGAAAGATTGAGAAAAGCTGTTTTGGAAATAAAATGAGTAGAAAAGTGATAAAAAGCCCGAAAATGACTGTTATAAATAGCGCTTTCTTATATCCTTCGCGGATTCGCTTAGATTGCCTTGCCCCATAATTTTGACCAATAAATGCTGCAATAGCACCTTGAAGACCAGCCATTGTCATATAGGAAATGGATTCAATCTGAATACCTACTCTTTGAACAGCGATTGCGTCAGCTCCCCACTGAACAATGATTTTGGCAATAATGATCGAAATAATCGTGAACGTAACACGTTGAACGGTGATGGGAATTCCCATTTTAAGTACTTCTTTCATTTTGGAAATATTAATAGAAAATGAATTCGTGATGATTTTTAAAGATCTAGTTTGACGGACAAATAGAACGGTTACGATTATATTCGCAATTAGTGTAGCTATTGCAGCACCCGAAACACCCCAGCCATCAAAGCTACTAAAGCCAAAAATAAACAAAGGATCCAAAATCATATTCATCATAAAGCCAACTATGCTAATGCGAAACGGTTTTCCGCTATTCCCCATCGAATTTAAGACAATGCTAAATAACATATTAAAAAAAGTAAAGATAGTTCCAATCATGGAAATGATTAAAAACTGTGAAGCCATTTGCTCAATCTCTTGATTTCCGAGATCAAAAAAACCAATAAGCTGTTTTTGAGTTGCAAGGATAAGAATCATATAGAGAATACCTAATACGATGGACATAAAAAAGCCATTTAAAATATATTCTCTCGCTTGATCTTCTTTTCCAGCACCCATGCTTTGCGCTACCTTCACTCCACTACCAATTAAAATCATAGAGAATAAGGCCTGAGCTAAGTTCACAAAAAAGATTGCGGTCCCAACAGCTGCTACTGAACCACTACCTAACTTTCCAACCCACATCATATCCACAAGACCATAGGTGGTTTGAATAAAGTTTGTTGCAATAATGGGTATCGTTAATTTTAGTAATGTGGGAGTAATGGCATCTTTTGTTAAATTATGCGTTTCCTTCATTAAGTCAATCTCCTTGTAAAAAATCCAATTATTCCTAACTTGAACCTTATTTATGTATATTCTTCTTGTAATCAACCTTTATATTAACAAAGTTTATCTCTTTTGTTGAGTAATCCGAAATATGGACTGTTTGTTAAGAACCTAAGACTTTTACTAGCATAATTTTGTTATATGAAAATATGAAAATTATTACTAAATTGTAAAGTTGATAATATTTTGTTTACTTTAAATTTACTTTTCGTCATAATTAAGTATATATGTGGTTTTTTGTCGAAAATTGAAAGCATGGGGTGTAAAATGTGGACATGAATTTTCAACAAATATTATTTCAATTATGCGGAGGGATTGGAATCTTTCTATTTGGCATTAAAATGATGAGAGAAGGACTTCAACGTTCTGCAGGTGATAAGTTAAAGAATATTCTTTATCAATTTACCAAAAATCCTTACATAGGCGTTTTAGCTGGGTTCATTGTTACGGGATTTGTACAGAGTAGTACAGCCATTACGGTTATTACCGTTGGCCTTGTTGGTGCTGGGATGTTGTCACTTCGCCAATCTGTAGGAGTTATCATGGGAGCCAATATTGGATCAACTGTAACAGCCTTTATTATTGGATTTAGTATCGATGAATATGCATTACTTATTATTTCTATAGGTTCCATTATTTTATTTTTTTTCAAGAATTATAAAGCAAATGTATTAGGACAAATTATTTTTGGTTTAGGTACACTTCTGTATGGGTTAAAATTAATGACTAATGGCATGAAACCGCTTCACTCGATCGATGTCTATCATGAATTAACCATACATTTAGGATTGAACCCCGTACTAGGGGTTTTGATTGGAACGATAACAACCGCTATTGTACAAAGTTCGGCTGCAACGATTGGTATTTTACAAGGCTTATATGCCGAATCTCTTATTAGTATCGATTCAGCTTTACCCATTCTATTTGGTGATAATATTGGAACAACACTTACAGCCGTTATTGCTGCAATTGGATCTCCTTTGGTTGCAAAAAGATCAGCATTGGTTCATGTGGTCTTTAATATTGTTGGAACAGCTGTTTTATTAATCCTATTGAAACCCTTCACTCTTTTGATAATTGCAATTCAAGAAGAAATGAATTTAAATCCTGAAATGACGATTGCTTTTGCCCATGCTATTTTTAATATTATTAATGTCCTTATTTTTCTGCCTTTTATAGGTGTCTTAGTTCTAATAGTCACAAAGTTAATTCCTGGAAAAGATAAACTTCTAAAATATAGAACAAAGCATCTTGATCCTATTTTTATTGAACAATCATCCGCTATTGCTCTTGGACAAGCTAAAGAAGAAATTGTTCATATGGGTAATTTTGCTATCCAGGGATTCAAGGAATCTTTGAAATTTGTTCAAACAAAACAGAAGAAATATGCTGAACAGGCTCATCAAATGGAAGATATATTGAATCATTTAGATCATAAGATTTCAAGCTATCTAGTTGCACTGTCCACGATCTCTCTTTCAGAACAAGAATCTGAAGATCAAAACAAACTAATGAAGATTGTTAAGGATATCGAAAAAATGGGGGACCATTTTGAAAATATCATTGAGTTAATCGAATACCAAATTACGATGAAAGTAAAAATATCAGAATCCGCTTTGGAAATATTATATGAAATGTATGATTTAACCCTTTCAACCGTAAAAGAAGCCATCATTACGCTTGATCAAAATGACAAAGATTTGGCAAAACAAGTAATTGAAAAAGAAATGCTCATTGATAAAATGGAACGTCAACTTCGCAAACAGCATATTTTACGTTTATCATCCGGAACATGTTCGCCACAAGCTGGCATGGTTTACATTGATATTATTAGTAATCTAGAGCGAATTGGTGATCATTCCGTCAATATTGCCAATGCCGTATTAGGAGAAAAACATTCTTTTAATGAATTGATCTTTCAACAACCGGGTACGTCTTTCTGACTTTAGTTCAATCGAAAAAAATAAAATGAATAAAAAATAAAAACGCAGACCTTTATAACAAAGTCTGCGTTTTTATTTTTATTCACCTAAAATCCTGTTCCGAAATCACACTTACACAATACTTCATCTACTATTTCTACTTCTTTATAATTTTTCACGAATTAGATAACAAGACTTACTTCCGTCTTTAATAAAAACTGTACTATTTTATCGATAATTTGTTATAATGCCTAGGTGCTTGTTTTGAGGTTTTAATATTATGTGTATTTAGCATATGGTGCTATTAGATGATAATCAAATTTACATTCCATTTAGTTTAAATAAAACTTAAAACAAAGTAAGCCCGAATTATAAAAATAAGTGCACCTTTCCGGGAGGTGTCTGCTCTTTTTATGAGGATTTTCGATGAAGATGCTTGTATCGTATCAGGAGGTGCATCTCTTTTATATGCATTGTTTGATTTCGGGCTTACTATATAACTCTTTTAAACCTTTGTTCTTCAAGTTCATCAAATATGATTTAATATGTTTAGTTACAATTTCCTCTACTTCCTCAATATCAAACTCATTCTTCAAATAATTTAAAAATGCTTTATTATTATTTTTATACCCTTTGATCGTTCTAGGACTGTAATTTTTAATGTCCAAATCATATAAGTATTCTTTATAAACATCCTCTAAAAACATAAAAAAACCCACCTTTCATATGAATTTCTCATACAAAAAGTGAGTTTAACGTTTTCCATCTAAAATATTGTGATTTTTGTGTTAGTATATCACAGTTCGTTAAATTTTCAGGTTTCATAATAGCCGTCAAACCCTTGATACGACTAGTTATTCACCTAAATCAACATTATGATGCACTTGTTGTACATCTTCTAGATCCTCTAAAGCCTCAATCATCTTTTCAAATTGAGCTTGGGCATCTTCAGAAAGCGAAATGTCATTTTGCGCAAGCATGGTTAGCTCTGCCACTGTAAATTCAGTGATTCCAACATTTTTGAATGCTTCTTGCACTGCATGAAATTGATCAGGTTCAGCATAAATAATCACTGAATCCTCTTCTTCAAGAATGTCACGTACATCAACATTTGCTTCCATTAGAATTTCAAGCACTTCGTCCGCAGTTTTTCCTTCTAACCCAAATACAGCGGTTGCATCAAACATATAAGCAACAGAACCTGTTACGCCCATATTCCCGCCATTTTTACCAAATGCCGCGCGTACATCTGAAGCTGTCCGATTCACATTATTCGTTAAAGCGTCTACGATGACCATTGATCCGTTCGGTCCGAAGCCCTCATATCTTAGTTCAGAATAAGTTTCCTCGGATCCACCTTTCGCTTTTTCAATGGCACGATCAATGATATGTTTAGGTACATTATAAGTTTTAGCGCGATCGAGTACGAATTTTAATGCTTGGTTTGAATCGGGATCCGGCTCACCTTTCTTTGCTGCAACATAAATTTCTACACCAAACTTCGCATAGATTCGACTTGTATTGGCATCCTTTGATGCCTTTTTTTCTTTAATATTATTCCATTTACGGCCCATATCATCCAACTCACTTTCAAATATAAATCTAAGTAAAAATAGTCATAGAAAATTAGCAATCTCTGCAACGACTTTTCAAACTATGTATTTGGGGGATGATTGAATAATAAATCGTTGAAGAAAAATAATAATTGAAGATAATGACTTATTCACAGATTACATTATACCTAATTGGCTAATTGGTTAAAAGTCTTATATAAAAAAATAAATGGTGAGGATTCCATTTATTTACGTTATTTATAATTTGAAAAAACGCTTGGAGAAAAAGCCCCAAGCGTTTTGACTGTACTTATTAATGATCTTATAAAAGGATACTTACTTTTCCTTGTGGACGTAAAGCTTCCAATTTAAGAATGACTCTCTTAGATTGAATTTTCAATTCGCCATTTTCTTTTACTAACTTATATTCGTTTACACCCACGTACGGATCAAGAAAATCACGTTTTGCACGATAAGTAATAAAATTACATTTTACAGATACAACATCCTCTTCGTTGTTCACAATTCTTACATTAGTATAGCTATGAAGAGTTTGTGAATGCGGAAATTCAACATGCGCTTCTTTTTTCAATAAACGTAAAGCTCTTTGCTCTAAACGTGCACGATCATCGTGAACTAAGAATAGAGATTTTTTGAAATCTGCATCAGGGTTACCGATAGGAGGGATTTCATATGTTCCATCCTCAGAAAATAAATCTGCCCATGCTTGCATTTCCCATGTATCAAGGATTTCTGCTTCTTGATATAAAAACTCTTCAATTTCTTGACGTGTGATATTCATACTTATGCCCTCCCTGCTTCTTCTTTGATTTGTTCTTGCTTTGCTTCTTCTGCCGTAATAAGTTGATTCCATCTACGCCAGAATGCACGCATTTGTGCTTCGTCTGTTGCTTGAGGTACTTCACGATTCATACCTTTAGAAATATCATTCCAGCCTACACCTTTAACATTTAAGAAACCTTCTTGACATAATTCAAGCGCTTCGTTGTCATCAGGTGTTGCAAAACCAGATGGTCCTAAGAACTCTAAGAAGCTATCATTACGAACTTCTCTAAAGCTATCTGTTTCTGCAGCTGCAGCTAAAGCATAACCAGTAACTTCGATGTATCCTGGTTCAACTGGATAGAATGTTCTGATTGTAATGGCCATGATATCGTTAATAATAAGGTTCGGGAAGATCCAGATATTACGATTCTTTTTAGCAATTCTATGTGCTCTATCTTTTCCAAATCTTTCTTCTAATCTTTCAATATTTTTATCGATTTGTACTTTAGCTTCTTCTCCGTAACCTTCGATCCATTTACCTACTGGTCTTGGCCAAGCTGAATAGTATTCCATAACAGCATGTCCATTACCTAGATCTTTACCTTCACCGATAAGACTATCTTTTTCCATTGTTCCACCACGAGTAGCAACAATATCAAAGTAAGTTTTGTGTGTTGGTACACCATGGTATAAGTCAACGCTGTTTTCGCCTAGAAGTTTCCAGTTTGCACGTACACTGTATTGTTGTGGATCCATTAAGACTTCCATACCTAAATCTGGATCTTCTGCTGCACATGCTTGATCGGCAACTAGGTCAAGATACTCTTTAGCATTTCCTAAATAATCTGCTAGAGAAATAGCATCTTTGTCAAAATTAACAAAAACAAATCCACGGTAGCTTTCAAGACGTTCTACATTAACAAGGTTTTTATCACCAGTGCAATTGTGGTCATTTGGGAAACCAGCTTTATCTGGCATACCTACTAATTCACCTTGGTTATTAAAGCTCCAAGCATGGTAGAAACAACGGAATACTTTTGTATTTCCACAATTTTCACGAGTAACTAGTGCTCCACGGTGTGGACAATGTATTATAGAAAGCTCTGATTTCGTCATCTTGGCTACGAGTGAATAAAAGGTTACGTCCGCCTACTTTTCTTCTATGGAAATCACCTTTGTTTTTTAATTCAGATTCATGGCCAATATATAACCAGCATTTACTGAAAATAGCTTCTCTTTCTAATTCTAAAATTTCCGGATTAACAAAAGCTTGGCGATTTACTTTAAATGATAATTTCTCTTGGTCTTCTCTAACATATTTTCCCATTGATGTCCCTCCTAGTATTAATATCATTGTAATTTAATAGATTCCTATTTTGTTAAGGCTTAAATAGCTCAATTTCTCACTGGTGCAATTTGTAAAATATAGATATACTATTTCTACAATATCTGGAGACGCTTACAAAAAAGATACATGATTCATTGTACCTATCAATTATGAGGTTGTTTACTCGTTCCCCTTATCTTTTTCTTATCTCTCCCCTTTCTCCCCTATGTAATCGCATACAAATTTCAAACAAAAATTTTCCAAAAAAGCATTAAGTATTTGTAAATCTTTGTGATAATATCATACCACAAATTTTATCAAGAAAGTATTTTAAAAGAGTATATTATTAAAATATTTTCTTAATTCATAATTCTATTATAGTTCTAAGTTGCTTGAATTGCTAATACAAATTATCTTTTATTTTAAGTATTTTTCCAAAAATTATTTTATAATATAGTCATGTTGTTAAATGGAACAAGATGTCTCTTTTAATAGATGCATCTTGTTCTTAATAACATATTGACCTATTCAGGCAATTAAAGTTTAGAAAACTCCTCTACCAACTCCTCAAATCTTTTTAAAGAGTTAATAATGGGGTGTGGACTAGTTAAATCTACCCCAGTCTTTTTTAATAGTTCTAGTGGATAATCAGAACTGCCACTTTGTAAGAATTGTAAATAGGATTTAAGTGTATCTTGATCACCTGATAGAATTTGAGTAGCTAGGTGAATCGCTGAGGTATAACCAGTAGCATATTTATACACATAAAATGGCCGGTAAAAATGAGGAATCCTCGACCATCCATATTTTACCTCTTCGTCAAGCTTCACTTCAACACCGTTATACTCTCTAAATAATCTTTCGTAGATTTGATTAAATACATCAACGTTAAGCGGTTGACCCTTTTCAGCCATTTCATGGGTTTCCTTCTCGAACTCTGCAAACATCACTTGAGTGAAGAATGTTCCTTTAAATTGATCAATAAAATGATTGAGCAAATGTTTTTTCATTTCAGCATCGTCTTCTTTGTCTAGCAAATAATTAATTAATAGTACCTCGTTCACAGTAGAAGCCACTTCAGCCACAAAAATACTATAGCGAGCCGTAATTTGTGGTTGATATTGAGAGCTTAGTTTACTATGAACCCCATGACCACATTCATGCACTAATGTAAATAAACTATCCAAGTCATCCTGATGATTTAGCAGAATATAAGGGTGAACGCCATATACGCCTAAATTGTAGGCACCGGAACGTTTTCCAGGTGTTTCCCTAACATCAATATAGCGGGAAGTTCTGAATTCTTTTAGAATGTTTAGATAGTCGTCTCCAAGAGGTGCTAAAGCTTCCAACATGATTTCAAAAGCTTTTTCATAAGAAATCTTAGGTTTTACTCCACTTACTAGAGGTACACTCATATCGTACTGGTGTAGTTCATCCAGTCCTAATTTTTCTTTTCGAATCTTTGTATATCTGTGGAGCGGTGCAATTTGACTTTTAGTTGTTGAAATCAGGTTCTCGTAGACTTCTTTTGGAACTTGATCACTAAATAAAGATTTTTCTAATGCGGATGGATAATGACGAATTTTTGCTAAAGTAACATTATTTTTGATTGCACCTGACAGGGTTGCTGCAATTGAATTTTTCAAATGAAGGTAAGGCTCATAATAGGCTTTATAAGCTTCCATCCTTTTTGTTCGGTCTTCGTCCTCAATCAATTTCGAGTACATTCCCCTAGTTAATCGAACGCTTTCCCCATTATCATTCGTTATAAATCCAAATTTAATATCTGCATTATTAATCATTCCGTATGTATGACTTGGAACAGACAACGCCTCCCCAAGTTGTGATAGAATTTCTTCCTGCTCTTTGCTTAATACATGGGCTTTATAACGAAATGAATCAAATAAATCTTCTTTAAAGTAATCCAATGCCTTTTCTTCTGACATGTATCTTTTCAATTCTTCTTCTTCTAAGCTAAGCAAATAGGGTAAAAAGAACGAAGTAGAAGAATTTACTTTTACGCTTAATTGCTTAGCTCGGTCAATATACGCCTGTGGTTCTGTTTCTCTTGTGTCCTCATCAACTTTCAACATCGCATAGGCATATAATTTATTGAATAAAAAAGATAGTTCTTCTCTTTGTTTAAGATATTGATACAGTGAGGTACCGTTATGAATGTTTCCATCGAAGGTTTTAAGCTTTTCCGTCATTTGCCCGATTTGAACATAATCGTCTTCCCACTTACTCATATCAGAATAGATATCTGTTAAATCCCATTTTTCTTGTTCTGGAACCTCTGTTCGTGTCATATAAGTTGTCACCTTAAAGCCTCCCTTTTCTGCGTTCTTCTTTCCTTATTACATAAACTTATTATACTAAACTTATTCTTAATTCCTAACATTAACACCCTGAATCAACCTATTTATTTAACAGAGTAATTACTGGTAAGGGATACCTCCAACTCCTTTCATTTTTAAATAAGAGGAATAATAGTGTACAATAATCTCAGAAAGGATGTTGTAAAAATGGCCATTCATTTGCCCCGAACTGAAGAAACAAAGGGAATATCGTATTTCCCTCCCAAAGCGGAATTTCAAACATTCAAAGACGATGCACACTATGCAGAGAAAGTGAAAGAATGGGGGTTATCAACCACAAAAGAAGTGAAAGTACAATTTTGGTATAAGGAACGAACACACCAACATCAAGTAACAATCAAAGGCTACGAGGTTTACGGGGTTACTGGTGAATTTAATACGGTTATTATCGAATTTCAAGATGGTCATTTAAGCTGTATACACCCAGCCTATCTTAAGGAAATGCAATCTCCTCAGTTTGTAAAAGTAGAGATCTCAGAAATAGAAAACACATCAGCAACACCAGAAGTAAAACAAGCCCTTCCCGAAAAAACGGCCACTATTCAGAAAAAGCCTGCAGGAGAGAAGAAAGCAAATAAAGAAAAGCCAATTAAGCTTCAGTTACCAGAAGAAAAAGTTCATTTTACAGCGATCGTTAAACAATTAGCACTCACTTGGAATCATTTTAATGAAGAAAATGATGAAGTGATCGTACTAGAAAATGTAAGGATTCAGCAGGATCCTCTAATTGAAGTTGGATTAGCATGGTGTTCACACTCAAAAACCTTGAAAAAGTTTGAACTAGCTGCCGGTGAGGAAATAGAGTTTGATGGGAAAATTGTTGCGAAAAAATTGCCAAAAGGTAAAGAAATAGAAGAAGAATTTGTTGTAGATGTACCAGTACTGTATAAAATTAATAATCCTTCCAAGATTTCGAAAAGATAATCATGGAAGTTCGGATACTGGAGTGGTTACCTGAGAATCCAGGAATGACCGTGATCATTAGTATTCTCCTCAATGTGTTTGTTGCCATTACGGGATTTCTACCAAGTGCATTCATTACACTTGGTACCGTGAACGTGTTAGGTTTTAAGATGGCGCTGCTTACTTTGATTTTGGGTGAAGCTGCTGGAGCGATTGTTAGCTTTATTCTTTATCGCAAAGGTGTGAATAAGCTATTATCCTCGTTTAAAACTCAAACATATGAAAATAAGTTTTTGAAGACCTTGAAAAACACAGATGGAATCACTGCTTTCTTCATGGTGATTTTACTCAGAATCATCCCCTTTGTTCCTTCTGGTGTTGTTACACTCACAGCTGCACTTAGTAAAATGAGAATTTTTTCTTTTAGTGTGGCTAGTACCATTGGTAAAATACCTGCATTATTTCTTGAAACCTATTCGGTCTCTCATATTTTGAACTTACCAATAAAGTGGCAAATTGGATTGATTCTATTTGTTGTGATCTTATTTATCCTGTATTTATGGTATAAAAAGAGAACGTAAAATAAAACGAATAACTATAAAGAAAACTCGCCGATTGGCGAGCCTGCAAGGCGATGACAGAGACGTAGTTGCACTTATACTGTTTCCTAAAAATTGTCCCTACGTCGATCTGCTCCAGCGTTGCAATTTTATACTTTTCTAAGAGTGCAAAAAAAGCTAGCTCTATATGCTAGCTCTACTTATACATTTTGAACAGATTGTTTTGGTAATCTAAGTGTTTCCTGTTCCTTGAAAGAATTAAATAAAAATAATTGAATGGTTGCGGGTTGTTCGCAAAAACAACAGGGAATCTTTTTATATTTTGATATTTCTTTAACGTGTGGAATGGGCAACAAGTGTAATCCTTCTGCAACATGCTCTTTACAAACCATGACCATATGGTTACATCCCCTTTTAAATGAGCTTTTATTTTTTCATACATTCTCAATAAATTTAGCAGGCTGATTTTAGTCCTCTATTTTTAACTCTCCCAATACGATTAATGACTGAAGGGCTAAATAAATTTCATGTCTGTTATAGGGTGTGTTAAGATCCATTTGCAGGATCTCATTAAGACGACCCAAACGATATCGTAGTCCACTGATTGAAAAATTCATGGCTCGAGCCGTTTTGTGAACATTGGAACCGTTTTCTAAATAATGGTAGAGTGTTTTTGTTAATTCCATGTTTTTATGTTTATCTTCTTCTATTAAATTCCCTAGAATTTTATAGGCAAACTTTTCAATGGTCTCAAGATTCTTTGTTTGCAGCAACATTCCAATAATTCCTAAGGAATCAAAAAAGATAAGATTTTGATCATGATGGGGTACTTTTAAAGCAGCCATACTTTCATCATGGGCTTGGGAAGCGTCTTCAATTGAAGCGTAGGTTGAACTAATTCCCATTTTAAACACAAATTGTGGGTATCGATTTGAATAATAGTCATATAATTTCTTACAAAAGTTCTCTTTTATCAAGTGATTCTTTAGTAAAGAAGACTCTGAAATAAGAATAATCACATTTCCTGACTTTTGACCTAATAATCCTTGTACCTGTAACCTTTGAAGAAACTTATAAATTTCATTCATGAATTGATCGTTAAATTCGATTTCTTCTTTCATAGAGGGCTCTTCAAACCTTCGATCAATAGTAACCATAAAATACGAAGAATTTAATTCAAAGTCGATATAATGGGCACGATTCACGATTTCAGACTTCGGAATGCGTTTACTTAATATATCTCCCAGAAAACTGCCTCTTAGACGCTGTTCCGTATTAAACCGAGTTCTTTCATTTAGCAAATGCAGTGAACAAGCAAATGCAACCTGACCTAACACCATTTTTTCTGCCTCATTTACCGCACTTTCTTCTATCAAAAATGAACAATACCCATAGATATTTTGTCGGAAATAAACAGGTGCAACGAGCCGTGTGTGCGCAGGTGTAACCTCTATGAATAACGTTTGATTAATTTCCTTTTTTTCGTTCCCGTTTTTCCCCTGCTGTTCTATAATCCATTGCTTGAATTCATTTCCATACCGTTTTGCCTCTTCCGGCGATATTCCACTAAAGACGCGTGGCTCACAATTAAGAGTTTCGATAAGAATCGGTAGTTTCATTGTTTCATATAACACATTAGCCACCGATTGTAACCCTGTTTCATAAATGACTTCTTTAAAGAGTTTTAGATGCACATCGTAGGTTTTACTTAGACTATCTCTTTCCAATCTTAGCTTCTCATAGGTTTCGATCAATTCATCATTTATTCGATCTGATTTGTAATAATGACGTTCTTTTTCGATAAAGGGGTCTTCATCCCATTCCTCAACCGTCTTACAAACCCAATGACAACGTTCGGCTCCCATTGCGACACACTCTGTTTCCCTAGCAATCACTTGCTTTTCCATAATAGTCGATAGGTACCCACTCGCATAGCCTACTAATGAATGACAAACAGGTTCTGTACTGTAACCGAAAAGCTTGATATGTTCTTCGGCTTCATTGGAATTGATCCAATCTCCTTCAAAATGTAAGGTTCCTTTTATAAAATCAACTTCACAATGCGTATGTTTTACTTGTGCATGCCCATTGGCTGTATGCATTTCAGGTCCATATAATACAATGTCTGCCGGATTTTCCCATTTTCTAACCTTTACATGCAAACCATCGCTGACTCCGCAATCCCAGCCATAGCGAAGGAGGAAACCTTTTGCCCGCTGTATACCTAATGTATCGATCAGTTCCCTTCGAAGTGCTCCAAATGCAGAGCTTGGGATCAAAATCATCGGTTGGGAATTCATCGCACCATTATGTATATTTATTGTTTCTTTATTCAATGCTTTCACCGCCTAAGAAGTAAACTTATGAAACAAAACTGAAATAATAGCAATGTGTATACCGAATCTAGAGTTCCATCTATTACCTGTCACTTAATTACATTATTCTATCTTATTATACATTTAATTCTGAAAATTTCAAATAATTATAGTAGAATAAACTCTATTTTCACACTCTGCCCTATATACAGTTGTCGTTTAATCCTCAGGCGATTTGCATTGTACGATCTTTATAAAAAATCATATTTAAAAATGAAATGACGTATGAACAAGTCGATGGTTATTTGGACTCTCCCATTTTTTCAAGTTGAGATTCCTTATTTTGTAGTTTTTCATAATCTTCTACCGTAATTAAGTCAAGGTCGCTTTTTGCCGTCATACAGCAGGCTAATGCATAACCATTCTGTAATTCTTCATCTGATAAAGCATCGTGTGAACGAATGATTTCTTGATCATATTCACCTTCAAGCACCTTCACCTTACACATTCCGCATCCGCCTCTTATACATCCTGTTGGTATGGGAATGAATCGGTCACGAGCTGCTCGTAATGGTGTTACATTCTCGGCACAATCATATTCAAATTGCTGCCCCCTGGCTTTAAGAGTAACTTTATACATCATATCTCTCCTCTGCTTATGATTTGTCTAGCTCTAGTACCTTCCGCTTTTCTACTTAAGTTAATGCAACGTTAAAGGATTCAGTCAATTCTCTCGCATGGTAGAAGATACCTTGGCCAATTTTCGAAGCATCCCATGTAATGGTTGGCATATCTGGGAATGCCATATATCCACCTGCAAAGGCTTCATTACGATTTCCGGATGGATCAAAGAAATAAACGGTTTGCCCTCTTGTAATTCCGTGGCGTGTAGGAGTTATCTCTACTGGAACTTCATGCATTGATAATAGATCTGCTGCTCTAAATACATCATGGAGAGAATCCACATGGAATGCTGCATGATGAAGTTTCGCATCAGGTCCTTTTACAAAAGCAATATCATGTGCCTTATTTGACGAAAATAAGAAACTACCAACTAATTCTTCGTTTTCTTCCACGACAACTCTCTCACTCTGTCTGAAATTCAGTACTTCAACGAAGAATCTTGTGACTGTTTTCAAATCATCGCCTGTTAGCAATAAGTGATCCAAGCGGTGCGGCGCGATTCCTTGTGTATGTAACGGCCATGGATGTGGATTTCGTGTTCCTACTGCTGTTCCTAAAAGATCGATTTCATAATACAATTCACAAGCATGTCCTGTTGGTAAAATGAAACGTACTGCTTCACCTTCAGCTAGTCTCATTCCCTTTGAAACACGAGTTGTAATACAACCGAATTCTTCCACTTTCTTTTCGTAATAAGCTAAATCATCAGCATTTTCTACTTTAAAGGCCATATGAGCGAGTCCTGCAGTATTTGATTTTGTTATAATCAAACTATGGTGATCGTATTCATCCCATGCTTTGAAGAAAACACTGTTTCCTACACGTCCTGTTTCTTCTAAACCAATCACTTTTGTATAATATTCAACCGATTTTTCTAAATCTAATACTTTTAATTCTACGCGACCCATTCTTAATACTCTTGGCATGATGTTTCCCCCTGGCTATTTATTTCAAATTTTTTGTGAAGTAGATGATTCTACGTTTCTGAGAAAGAAATTCTCACAAAGCTCTGCAAATTCATCTTTTTTCTCAATTTGTGTCCAGTGACCGCATTTTGAAAAAAGATGCAGCTCTGAATTTGGTAAAAGCTCTAGAAGTCTTAAACTTGTTTCCTTATATGGAATGACAATATCGTCTCTCCCGTGAACCATTAAGACAGGATGATCGATTTTCTTAATTTGTTCTTCTGGTAATGCTAGTTGATTCAGTTTTTCCTGGCGCGGTTCGGCAAACATTTTTGAAAAGGCTTCTTGTAATCCTGGTTGAATGCTAGCTTCATAGCGTAGCTGCGCTAATTCATCTGTAGCAAATTCCTGATCATAGTTAAAAATTCCCAAAAGCTTCTTCATATTTTTCATGCTCGGTTCATAGCCCCATACTTGATCCAAGCCGTAAGTCATGTTAAATGGCAGAGCCGCTGCTCCCATTAAGACTATTTTTCCGACTAAGTCCGGTCTTTTATTGGCGATTTGCAGGGCTAATGCCCCGCCAAGCGAGTTCCCAATAATATGCACTCGGCTTTCACCGATTGTTTCTATAAAACGAATAAGATGATTGGTCCAAGTACTCACGCTGTACTCTATATCTTCTGGTCTCTCTGTGTAACCAAAGCCAACAATATCAGGGGCAAATACATGGAAATGTTCGGATAACTTCGGTATGACTAGTCTCCAATTTGCCCAAGCTGTCACTCCTGGTCCTGATCCATGAATTAATAGTACAGCTTCACCTTGCCCACTTTCATGATAATGAGTTGAAATCCCATTTACATCTATATATTTTGAGTGATCCATTTTAACCCACCTTTTTAAACAATTTTATGAACACGTATTGATTCATTAAAATTCGTCGTAAGAAATATTGGTACCCTTCATTCCGCCTTTATAAAGGGCATCACAGCTTGTTTCAATCATGATTGGTGGTCCACAAAGATAAGCATCCATGTTAGATACATCTTCCAATGTGCGTGTAATCACGTCTGCAATAAAGCCTGTTTCTCCGTCCCAATTATCACTAGGATCTGGCTGTGATAAAGCCGGAATAAAGTGGAAGTTTGGATACTGTTTTGCAAGCTCCATCCATTCATCAACTAAATACAAATCTTTTTTCGAACGAGCTCCATAAAAGAAGTAAGCTTCCTTGTCGAAGGATTCTGAAAATACTTTTTCTAATAAGGACTTAATTGGCGCCATTCCTGACCCACCAGCGATGAAGATTAAATCTTTGTCTCTGTTTCGTAGTTGCATACTTCCATAAGGTCCTGATCCTGTCACGACATCCCCGACTTGTAGATCACACATATAATTAGAGCCTTTCCCCTCTGGAACACGTTTTATATGAAACTCTAAGACTTTTCCATCGCTATATTGATTAGCTAAAGAATAAGCACGAGTATCCTCTAAACCAGGAATTTCAAATTCAAAAAACTGACCTGACGCATATTCAATACTTTCTGGCTCTTGTACTTTTAGTTTGATCATATGGATATCATGCGTACAAGCTTTGTTTTCTACGATCTCTGCTGTAAAATCATGTACTGGAAAGAATGGCAGATCCGATTCTTCTTCATCGATCTCAATCACTAGATCACTTTCTGCAAGTGTACTGCACATTAAGGTAAAGCCTTCTTCTCTTTCAAAGCTCATTAAGGAGTATTCTGATACACGATCCATGATTTCAAATTCCCCATCAAGGACTTGGCATTTACAAGCAGAACAACTACCATGCCGGCATCCATAGGCAACTTGAACCCCATTACGAATAGCTGCATCTAAAATGGTTTGACCTTCCTTTACTGTAATAACTTTACCACTTGGCTCAAGTGTAATTTCATAAGTTTCAACTGCTGTTTTTGTTTGACTCATTGTTCTAACTCCCCTCTTTTTCATTTTCTGATGGTCTTTTTCTCCTCCATAACGACTCATCTATATGAAGGAGAAAAAATACTATTAATCTATGATTCTTACAGAGCCATTACGCAGCAACGATTTCTAAAAAATCCCCATTGCGAATTCCAGCTTCCTTAACCGTTCCCTCTAAGGAAAGTTCAAGTTGTCCCTCTGCCCGAATCAAGATTAGTTTATAATTCCCACTCTCATTCACTTTCCAAGCCTCTAAGCATGCCTGAAATAATTCCTTTATGGTCATGTCATCATAAGTTCTAATTCCAATATTTCCTTGAAACAAATCACTTTCCATGGCTTGTCTTAGTCCTGGCCAAACAATAAGTTGGTTTTCCTGCTTTAAATAATTTGCCATTATGGTTCACCCCTATATGATTTCACTTTAGAAAAAGTTCTTATCTAATCCTTTATGTTTTCTATGCTCTAACCAACGAGCGTGTTCATTTGAAGAATAATGTTCACCTGTTTCGTGAGGTGATAGACCTGTATATTTAAATAATCCTGCAACTGGATCTTCCCCAAACTCTCCGCTCATATAAGCTTCTGAAGGCCACCAAATTTGCATATATTTATGTGGCTCTTGATCAAAAATATGCTTACAGCCAGGTGAGCAAGTGACATATGTTTTATTGTTATACTCACTATATTGAGTCCACATTTTTGATGGGTTATCTGGATCTGGAAACTCTGCAGGAACTTGACATACCGTACAGATTGACGGAAGTCCTGGGCTTGAGCCAGCCAACACATGATCATCCATACGACGGAAATATGGTGAATAATAACGATCAAATGTATTTGGATATTGTTCTGATAGCCACTGATAATCATCTGGCTGTAATTGGAAGCCTCTGAATAGGTTGGCATGCTTATAGTGATCCAAGATACGCATGACAGAGTGAGAGTAGTGATCTTTTTCTTTCATGCTGTCTTCTGCATGCTTTGGTAAACGAATGCCGTATTTACGTAAATCTTTAAATAATCCATCAAACACTTGTTCTTCTACATAAATTTCAAATGCTTTCTTCCAGGAAATCGGACGAATACGAGGATAATAATCTACTAAAGCTGCAATAACTGAGAACAATCGATAGGCTCTCCAATACCATTTATCCAGCCATCCTTGAATAATCGGTATATTCCGCTCATCCTCTTCTATCAACATTTTCAAAGCCGACATTCCGAGTGCCATATGACGTGATTCATCTGATTGCACCGTTTTACCAACTGCAGCGAAGTTATCATCGCCAACTGCCCCAGCAGACGAAGCAAACGGTAAGAATAAAATGTTTGTAAATACATACTCAAATGAGAAGGAAATCGCAATTAACGCTTCAAATGGGCCAGCTGTCATTGCATCATCAAAGAATGATTTAGGTACTGTATTAAACCATAGGTTTTGCGTCGTATTGGCAAAGTTATGAAGTCCATCAATTTCTTTACTCATATGCGCATAGTGTTTGATTTCAATTTGAGCATGACGGAGTTCATCTATCGCTTGGTTAAAAGTTGCAAAACGAATCGCTTCAATTGGAATGTTACGACCTACATATGCCATCAGACGGTGAGCAGAATACTCTGCAGGTTGTACGGCTGTTGCAAATACTTTTACACCCTCATACCAACGTGAATCGACCACTTTAGCATGTCCATCATTTGCTTCAAATGCATTTCGAACAGCATGGTAAATTCCATCTTTCTCCGATTGAATTTTCACATATTGGTTGTAAGCCATACGGAAAGGATCTTCCCATCTGCTCGGGTCTTTTAGAATAATACCCTCTTTTTCTATTAAAGGATAAACCTTATTTATATCAAAGTCTTTTGGTTCCCACATTAAGTCTCTTGTCATTGCATGATATTTTTCTTTAACACCCAATTTAGCCACTAGTCCATTCCTCCCTTATTCTTCCCACTCAATAGTTAATTGTTCTTCATCCCATTCCGTGATAAAACCGAAGCATGAACTCATCACAATGTGTACTTGATCCATATCAAAATCTGCTCCAAGATGTTCTTCCACGGTTTCTCTCTTTAATACCATCTTTCCAGGTACTTTTACTTTTTTATAAACCATATAGTCGTCAACTACGACACCTTCATTATCTTCTTGAATCGCTGCGATAATAGCGCTTACGATCGAACCTCCGCTTGTATCTAAGTCCATTCCAACATAGGCTTGTTGTTCCGTTGTCATATTCATCGTTCCCTTCTCTTAGTTACTGTTAGTTAAGTGCAATTTCATATTGCTTAAATGGAATTTTATATTTTTGATACATCGGAATAATCGCTTCTTCTTCAATCCTTTTCAATGTTTCTGGAAGATTGATTGAAATTCCATGTTTTTCAAACAATGGAGCTAGTGCAAGAACTGCTTCGAATGCCTTCGGATACCACTTTTCAACCCATTCCTGAATAATTTCTGCATTTGATAGCGTTTCTTCTGGAGTATCCCTGGGATCACTTAATGTTCTTCCCCAACGATAATCTCCTTCCCATTCTTCATAACCTAGAGATTTTAAATAATCCCAACGACTTTCGGCCGGATCATTTACTAATAGTTTGAAGAGAGAAAATGCCCAGTCACGGTGCCAATCTAATTGTTTTGCAATGACCAAGTTCAAAATCGATAAATGAGTATCACCTTGCTTAATTGCTTCACTATTAAATTCACGATACATAAGATTTCCTAATAGAAGGTCTAATGTTAAGTTCTCTGCGACAAGAACTTCTGCCCAGTCATCCGTCACTAGAATTTCTTCTACATAGTGACGCAATGGTTGAAACGCCGGTTCGTTTAGTAATACCTCTTTACCATGGGCAAGAAACTCACCATGATGCTCTTGCATATTCATTGCCCATTGGGAGATCCATTGAGCTCGTCCTGTTTTGTCATAAGCTTGATAGGTCGCACATTGTTCGATTGCTGAACCTAATGCATAGCGGATGACGTGTTGCATTTGTACATTTTCACCATATTCTAAGTGTCTAAGTGGCGTATAAAGATCTCTTAAAGCATCTGCCCACCCCGGAGATAAATTTTGAATCACTCCCAGTTGTTCTGCATAAGAGAATCCGTTTTCAACTTCTTCTGCCATTTTCTTTCTATTATTAACATATGGTGTGTACCAGTATTTTTTCGGATCACGGAATGCTTCCCAATCAGATGATTTTAATCGTGTATAACGTGGATCATAAATATCAAAATCACGTTCATCAAAAATGTGACGATAATGCGTATGAACATATGGTTGTTGTCTCACCGTTACATCTTCATACTCATTCTTTGTTTTGTAATCCCATGCCTGATCTCGGAGCGTTTTTTTGAACTCAGGTTTTGTTGACATTCTTTTTCCTCCCTGTTCGAATCATTCATTTAATAAGGTTGTGATGTATAAACGCTTACAATATTTAAAGAAGTACTTAATAATGAGATGAATCATTTATTTGTTTTAATTTGAAAGCGTATCCTAAGTTTAAAATATTCTGAATAATAAGTATACAATCGATTCCGCTCGTTTTTTTAGAACTTTTCGTACGATTTCTACTAAATTAGATTAAGATCTTGTTCTCTCAATGTTATGAATCAATGATTCCATTCAATTCAATATGTCGACCATCCTGTTTAGATGGAGTAAAATAAAACATACATAGTATTTTTGTTTTTCAGATTGGTGATTAATGAGCTAGATAGATTGGAGGGAAATGATTGAAGAGACTTGGAAGGTTTATCATTTTCTTGTTAATTCTGAGCCTTGTTTGGTTTAGTTATGAAAAAGATCTTAAGGAGTCCCATGTGGGTAACGTATTGGGGAATATAAAAACGGATATCGATTCGATCCTAACCCACCCAAAAATGGGATCATTACTCAATACGATCGAGGTTGGTATGGATCAGCTATTCGGCAAGCTAGAGCAAAAAGATCAACCTGATCAACATGAACAGCCACTTATCCAAGAGGAAAAAACTGAATTAGAAGCTCCTCTTTCACATACGATGTCTGTATACAATATCGAATTAGGTGATTTGAGGTCTGATGTCGAACAAAAAGTGGGAGAAGCCAAGCGTTCATCCTATAATGAATATGGTGTCAATTGGTACGCCTACCATGAAAACTATCATGACTTCTTTATGGTTGCTTATAATGACGAAGATAAAGTGGCTGGTTTGTATACGAATCAAAATTTAATTTCATCAAAACAAGGATTAAGTATGAAAAGTACAAAAGAAGAAGTTATAAAAGAATTGGGAGAACCTGTTTCGAAGATTCAAAAAGGTAGGGTTTTCTATGAAATTGAAAATAACGATGAATTCGATATGTTTCAAATGGACAATAGCTATATAACCATCTTTTATGATAAGCATGAAATTCATACCGTCACAGCCGTGCAAATCATTAGTGATGAATTAGAGAAACAAAAACAAGATTATTATCCAGAAGTAAGCCAGCAATTGAAAGAGGGATTTGAATTTCAATTATTCGACTTAACCAATGCTGCAAGAGTAGAACATGGACTACCCGTTTTAACATGGGATGATCAAGTAAAAATGACCGCACGCGAGCATAGTGCAGATATGGCAAAAAACCATTATTTCAATCATACAAATCTTGAGGGCCTCTCTCCTTTTGATCGAATGGAAGAAGATCATATTACATTTCATGCAGCAGGGGAAAATCTGGCAGCGGGTCAGATGAGCAGCATTTTTGCTCATGAAGGGTTAATGAATTCTTTGGGACACAGAGAAAATATTTTACAGCAGCAATTTGAAGAGTTAGGGGTTGGAGTTGCGTTTGATTCCGATTCTAAACCCTATTTTACAGAAAACTTTTTGGCTAAATAAGATATTTGTCTATTTAAATGACAAAACCATCTATCACTTAATTGGAAAGATGGTTTTTTTCTATGTGCACCATTAAATGACAGGTTCGTTTCATGGGTAATTCGAATCTATGTTTTTTTGACTCTTTTTTCTTTTGAATACGATCTTTAAAATGAAATACACAACGATTGCCAGCAAAATAACACTTCCAACGATATAATCGTTCAAGTTAGGATTTAAGATTCCTGCTGGAATCGCGATTAATATAAAAAAGTAAATAAAATTCCCTAGTATAGTACCCAATAGGAACGGTTTAAACTTAATCGGGCTCACTCCCCCAAGGATATTGATCAAACTAGTGGGAACAAAAGGCATGATTCTTGCCTGAAAAACAAAAATAAAGGCATTCTTCTCTATTTTTGTTATCCATTCCGGTTGTATCTTTTTAACTACCCATCCTTGAAAAAAGTATCGGCTGCCAAAGAACATGAATGCGGCTCCAATAATGCTCGAGATCCAACTCCAAAGAAATCCATATAAAAACCCAAATAATGTGTAATTTACAGTGAGGACCAAAATAAGTGGAATCACTGTGAATATATTTTGAATGGACATGATTAACAATGTAACGGATAAAATAAAAATAATATTTTCATTTACCATAGAATCCATTTGCCCACTTCTTATGAGATGAAACCAATCACTTTGAAAAACGGAGATAATTAAGACTCCAAGAATACTGATAAATGAAAGCAACTTGATCCATATCTTTATGCAAATCACCTCTTTTATTATAATGAAATGTATTTCCTAAATATATTATAACGATTCTGCTTTCTAACTGTAAGAGCTGGTTCTTCTTTTATGGAAATAGCTGGAGTTAAAAACGATTAACATACTGAAGGATATTCCATTTGTTTCTATTATAAAAATTTTAAAATGTCATTCTGCAGAAATTGACGAAATATGTTATAATGTAATAATAATGTGATTTTTTCATTGGATTTATTTGAGGGAGCCGTTTTATTGAGTAGAAACTGTTCATCCACTCTGTGGGTTTGCAGGTATATTTAATCAACAATATCGGTTGAAGAAAGGATGTTCTATTTGGAATATGAAGTAGAAACGATTTATTACTTGGAAAATCCTGAAACGGATCAAGTGACTTTTGCTACGGGTAGTCAGTTAAGATATGAAGATATCGTTAAAAATGTGTTTGGTGTGGCAAGTATTCATGATCTGCCTATGATGATTCAATACAATAAAAGCTTCCAATCAAGCATTTGTAAAAGTCATGGTGTAATGGAAAATGAAGTTAAACTAGAGATGGTTCTTCGTGTGGCATCTAAGATGGATCTACTGCAATTAAAAAAACAGTATTTAGATAATCAACAAAATGATCAGAGTGCTTTAATAGACGAAAACAGCTTGTGTCCCTGTCCTTTTGATTCTATGATTCGTCTACAAGAAGGTATTTTTAAGTGGAATGATGAAAATTCCTCTTATCATATGGTTACAACATCGTAAACTTACTTTCACTTTCATACTCAATGTAATAATGAACAAAACCCAACAGGCTATGAGCTGTTGGGTTTTGTTCATTATTTTTTTGTTCACTGTTTTTTGGAAAGTTTATTCATTTCCTCGGTTATGGTAATGATTTTATAAAGTTGGTCATTAACAGGTGTTGGAACTTGATATTTCTCCCCCAACTCACAGACTTTTCCAGCAAAATAGTCCACTTCCGTTTTTCTACCTGCTTCAACATCTTGCAACATCGAAGTTTTTCCTTTCGGTGAAAGATTATTAATAATCGGCCAAAACTTCTTTACATCCTCTTCTGTTAAATGAATGCCTGCTTTTTCCGATATCGCAACCACTTCACGCATAGCAGATTCCACCCATTGATAAGCGATCGGTAAGGTTTGAAATACACCGTAGGGCGCCTTTAAAACCGCAGAAGTCTGGTTAACGCCAACATTGATCATAAATTTCCACCACATGGTATGAGTAATATTATCTGAAATTTTATAATCAATTCCAACACGTTGAAACAAATCGCGCACCGCTTGCACGTCTTCTGTTAAAGAACTATCTTTTGCACCATATTCGATTCTTCCCAGTGTTGAGAAGACGATTTCATTATTAGTCCTAGTAGCATCAATTTCAACACTCATGCTGTAAAGAATATGTTCGCTTTGATACGCTTCATAAATTTCCTCTTCGCTTGAAATCCCATTTAATAGAGAAAGGATAATGGTATCTGGTCCAACATGATGTTTTACATCTTGAATCGCTTGTGGTAATTCGGCATTTTTAACAGAAAAAATGACAAGATCAGCAGGTTCCGTTATCATTTCTGGCGTTATGTAGTTAAAATGATACACCTGATTGTTAATAAGTATTCCACTTTTTTGATACCTTTGAACACGATCTTCATTTGCGACTACTTGAAAAGAATCTTGCAACGAGTCATGCAGTTTACTCCCATATGCGGCACCAATGGCACCAAGACCAACTAATGTTACGGTATTAATCTTTTTCAACTATGTACACCTCACCTATTAATCATTTAACTATTATAAGAATATCAAATATCGGTTCTCTTCAACATAAATAAGGATTGATTTTTTTGATTAAATTAAAATAAGTGAAAAAAGGAACCAAAATTGGTTCCGACTTCATTCAGAGTGTCCGTTTCCTAAAAACACGAAACAGAACCCACGCATGGATTATCTTAATTCATTTGTTGGGCTATCATGGTCAGGCTATCGGCTGAAAAGGCAACTTCTTCAAATGCTTTGCCTAAGTCGCTCACCGAGGTTGCAAAAGAAACAATTTCATCTCCGATTTGTTTATGCTGAAGTTTTGTTTCATCCATAGTTGACAGAATTTGTTCAAAATAGGCTTCTGTTTCTTCTAACCTTTGATTCCCATCTTTTACAGCTGCTCTAATTTTTTCAAGTGAATGAGACAACTTTTCCACTTCGGAATTTGTATGTAAGATTAAATTAGATACATTCGTTACGGAATGCTTGGTTTCCTCTGAAAGTTTTCGAACTTCTTCAGCTACAACAGCAAATCCTCGGCCATGTTCGCCAGCCCGTGCTGCTTCAATGGCTGCGTTGATCGATAATAAATTAGTCTGATCCGCAACCCCTTTGACAAGACTAATGATTTCCTCCATTTGTCCTGTAATATCTTGTACCACGTGGATATCTTTTGATATATCGTCCACGGAATGAATGACATTTGCCATACTTTCATTTTGACTACTTAACTGTTTTTTTCCTACAATAGCACGTTCCTCAGCCATAGCCGATAGCTCTGTTCCCTTTTTTGCCAGGTTAATAATTTCTCTTGTTTGGTTATCTAATTGATGAAGAGTGGCATTTGTTTCTTCAGAAATAGCTGCCAAATTTTGTGATGAACTAATTACATTTTCTTTTATCTGCAGCTTTTCTTCTTCAGCAACCATTTTTAATCGATCGGATTCAGCATCATATGCTTCAAGTACGATTTGTTGTTCGAGATTTAATATTTTGGAAACAGCCCTCATGGCATGAAAATAATCTTCCTTGTGAACGATATTCTTTTCAATCAAGATAGTCAGAGAACATAGTAAGTCTTGAAAAGCACACATATACCACTTTGTTTGAAGTCCTATTTTTACATGAATATGGGCAATTTGGATTCGCTTCTGAATATAGGATTGATCAATGGTTCCTTCAAACATTTCAGATATGTGTTGCGTAAGTGTTTGTTTTAAACGATCAATGGTACTGTTGTTATTAATGATCTTAAGCAATGATGGCTCGTTGGTTAAATTCTTATAAAATTGTTCAACGATCTCATCAATATTTTCCATTACGTACGGTTGAAGAATATTAATCATCTTAAGATCCTCAAGTGTTAGTGCAATCATTTTAATTTGCTTATCAAGTGCGCTTCCTGGTTGAATATTTATTCTCGCATTCCCTTTTGCAAGTTCTATTCTTTCTTTCGGTTTTCGTATTTTCTCGAAAATCAAAAATATACCCCCTATACTAACCATCCTTTGTTCTAGGGAAATTATACCATAAATATTAAAAGAATGTTGTTTAATTACTTAAAATTATTAATAATCTTTTATTTTAGTATAATATTTTAATTTGAATTTTCAAAAAACTATATCCATATTTCAATTTCTTCTTTCGAGCACATCAGATTAATTTTTTTCGTAAACTCCTAATCTTTTAAACGAAAAAAGGATATCTGATCCTTGACCAGATATCCTTTTTCCTATTTTTAAATGAAAGTTATTATATAATTATTCATTTAAAAGATTATTGTGTAATAATAGCATCCGTGTTATTGGCACCTGGAGGTACAATGGGAAATACATTTTCCTCTTCAGTAATATCAAATTCCATGACTATTGGCATAGGATCGCTAAAAGCTTCTTTGATTACAGACTCTGCATCCTTGAAATTAGTTGCTCTGAGTGCACGTATTCCATAGGCTTCTGCCAATGCAACAAAATCTGGAGATGAAATATTGACAGAAGAATAACGACCTTTATAAAACAACTCCTGCCATTGTCGAACCATTCCTAGATAATTATTCTTTAAGATAGCAATTTTTATAGGAAGCTGGTACCTGGCCACCGTGATTAGTTCTTGAAAATTCATTTGAAAACTTCCATCACCACTAACGCAGATTACATCTGTTCCAGTATCAGCGAGTGCAGCACCAATTGCTGCAGGCAGTCCGTAACCCATTGTACCTAAGCCTCCGGATGACATGAACGTGCGAGAATGCTTAAATTGGTAATAATGAGAAGTCCATATTTGGTGTTGTCCAACATCTGTTGCTACAAGTGAATGATTGTTTGAATATTGATCAATAAGCTCGATGACTTGCTGTGGTTTTAATTCACTTTTAGAGTCAGAATATCCTGGAACCTTTTTTTGCCATGTAGATGCTTCTTTAACCCACTCTTTTGTGTCACCTGGTAGTATGATAGGGTTCGCTTGTTGTAAAAAGTCCTTTACGTTTCCGACGATGGGAAGATCTACTTCTACTATTTTGTTTATTTCAACTGGATCAATATCCACTTGAATCTTGCGTGATTTAGGTGAAAAACCGCTTATTTTCCCTGTCACACGATCACTAAATCGAACACCTAGACAAATAAGTAAGTCTGAGTGGTGCACGGCTTTATTAGCAGCAAATGTCCCATGCATTCCTAACATTCCTAAATAGAGTGGATGATGACTTGAGAAGGCACCAATTCCCATTAAGGAACTAACAACTGGAATTTGAGCTTTTTCTGCTAATTCTAGAACTAATTCAGCTGCACCGGCAATATTGACTCCTCCACCAATGAAAAGAACAGGCTTTTTGGCTAATGAGATTTCATTTTTTACTTGTTTAAGAATTTTTTCGGAAAATTTCATTTCTGTCTTTTGAATGAATTGTTCTTTTAAATGATGGTCAAAGGCAGGTGCTTCAAGGCTTAACAATTTGGTTTCCAATTCAATAACGACTGGACCTGGACGTCCCTCGCTCGCTCTCGAAAACGCTTTACTAATAACGGATTGAATATCTTTTACATCCTGTATTCGGAAATAATATTTAATGATGGGTATCGTGATCCCAAATGTATCCACTATACATGAGTCATCAAAGTTAGGATTCGTTGTCCTTTCATTGCATACGATAACGACTTGAGGAACGGAATCCATTTGAGCAGTAGCCATACCTGTAATGGCATTTGTAATCCCTGACCCTCCAGGAATGATCGCAACGCCAACCTTTCCTGTTGCTCGTGCATATCCATCAGCTGCATGTACGATTGCTTGCTCATGATTCATAAATACGGATTTTAATGTAGCATATTTTTCTATAGAGGTCTGTATGGAAGATAGGATTTGAGTAGGAGATGTGAAAATCACTTCTACTTTTTCTTCTAATAGGGATTCAATCAATAAATCTTTTGCCATGTACTCTGTTTGATAAGTTTCTTTCGTTATAGTCTGGATCATCACACTCACCTTTCTTTATAAAAAGGTAACCCATTTTTAAAAAAGTGCATGTGATAATGATCACCTTCTAACAATATGTTTGTTATAAAAGTGACTATTTATTGAACGAGCACATGATTCTGTATTTCATTTGAACTCAGGCACGCAAAGCAATTCAAAATGATGTATCATAATAGTAACAAGCGTTAAGGGGTTCTCTAATCAAGTTTTGATCTTACGATGATCCCCTCTTGTGTCTGAAGCAAGTATCGATCATTGTATTAAATTTGGAAAATGGAGGAATGTAAAATGGATCTTTTTAAACAAATCTTTACATTAGGCTTAGGTGCAGCGGTGGTCACAAAAGAACAAATTGAAAAAACGGTTGAAGGTCTTGTTGCTAAAGGAGAAATAAGTAGATCCGAGTCAAGGGAACTCATCAATCAGTGGTCTGAAAAAGGTGAACAAGCTAAACAGGAGTTAGACGATATCGTTAAAACAAGAGTAAATCAAGTCTTCTCTAGTTTTAATCTTGTTACAAAAGAAGAATTTCAAGATTTAGAGCGTAGAATAGCTGCATTGGAAAATAAACAGGATTAATTGGTTATTCAAAATCTTAGTAAAAAAATCCTCTTAGACTTAGGAGGATTTTTTGCTTTTTTTAGATTGAATGTAATAAATTTCTAAGAAAGTTGGTTAAGGCGATTCCCGGTTCTTCATTTACAGATACGATCGGAATAATTCCCCTTTCTTTTAATAAACTCTCTTTAATGGGATTCGGCTCAACAAGAAAGATATAGGATTTTGGACGGATATGTTCAAAGTGGGATTCCTTCCATTGCTTATGCAACTTATATAACATATATCGAATATTTATATCCGATAAACTATACCCTATAAACAGAAGTGATTTTTCTAAAGAGTCTGATCGCAGTTTAATATCTAATGGGGATTCAAAATCTAGCCTTTGAAAAAAACTGGATTCCGTTAGAACAAGCGAGGTATCATCATCAAAGTCACCATGAAATTTAATGATTTGAGTTTTATTGGTACTAACTTTGGCAATATCCGCTACATTTGTGATCTTATTATATTCCTTACTATAAAAGTCATAAGCATATTCAAGCCAACGATCAAAATTGGTTGTATAAATGACTGGAAAATCCAAATCCAAAATCAACTTGTAAATTTCTGATTTTCCTATGTCAATATCTGTATGATGCCACAATCGGTCCATCCAGCTCCTTAAAGCGCCTAAAGTTCCTTTTTGAAGAAAATAATATTCAGCCATAATGAGAAAATCTCCATTTCCCCAACTATTGAATTGCTTTGGGTCATACCCAAGATTAGCAGCCATTTGATTGATTAATTCGGAGTACACTGGCAGTCCTAGATTTTTTGGTACACCAGACCCAACAAAAAGAATAACCTCTTTATTTCGCATGGCGCTAGCCAGATCTTGTATCATAAGTCCTCCCAAGTATAAAAGAGTTCGATTTCATCTCATTCTTTTATAATCTATGTTAAAAAGAGTTTAGACAGAACTTTTCCCCCATGCTTGATTTTGAATTTGATTGCATTCGACAAAATGCTACTTCTCCTTACTTTCTTTGCCGAATTCCTTCTTGTTTTGTCAACCAGGAAGGAATGTACGAAAGAAAGGAGAAACAGTAAATAAAAGGAGGGGTTTCGTTTTGAATACAAAATCAGTCGCTGAATTACTTGATATTTCTACAAGCACGGTCTTACGCTGGGTTAAACAATTGAATTTAGATATGGAACGAAATGAGCAAGGTCATTTTATTTTTTCAGAAGAAAAAATAGACATTTTAAAGGATGTTAAGCAGCAGTTACAAAGTGGGATACTTTTACATGACATTTCAATTGACAAAACAAAACGGATTGGGGTGGCAAAAACAGTCTCACCTGAATTAAATAGGAGTCAACTAGAAGAGAGAGTAAATCAAATGGAAACAAGCCTTAATCAAAAAGCAGATTCTGTTGTCTCCTATCAACTCCTCCAACATCGCCGTGAAATCGATGATCTTCAAGAACAAGTCTCCTTTTTGATTAATCGTTTAGCTGAAATAGAGGAAGTATTGATCAAACAAAAAGAAGTGGCTGCAACGGTTGAAGAAGAGATAATCCCTAGAAAAAAGAAGAATTTTTTCAAAGCCATTTTCGGTTCTTAAATGGACGACACACAAAAATATGCTATATATATTGGCTATTTTTCTTCGTTTACGAAATATTTCCCATAAAAAAAGAGACTGTCTAATAAAATCAGATAGTCTCTTTTTGTATTTACTCATTTGTACCATTTACTTCAGATTCATCTACTTTTGTTTTCTTCTCTTGAGTGTTTTTATAATCATATTTTGTCCGATCAGTTGGTGTAAAGTTTTCAGGTGTATAGAAACGTAATAAATCACCGTTTACCAATTTATCTGAAAGTGCTAATTTTTGCTTCACAATTTCTTGGTATTTCTTTGCTTCTTCGAGTTGATTTTCATCTAATTCCAATCCTGTTATTGAATCATAAAATTTACCATCCTTAGAAGTGATGGTTGGGCTCACATACTCTCCATTTCGGAAAGGAACCAGCTCATCATGCTGTTCAGATAATAAATCCGTTCCAAATTGGACATAATTTTTTGTATCTGTTCCTAGTAAATGCAGTAGTGTTGGAAGTACATCCATTTGACCGCCATATTCGTGGTTAACTCCACCTTTTACACCTGGTACATGAATGAAAAATGGCACACGCTGCAGACTAGCATTATCAAATGGTGTAATTTCTTTTCCAAGTACTTGCTCCATCGCATCGTTATGATTTTCAGAAATTCCATAATGGTCCCCGTACATGACGATGATTGTATTATCATATAACCCTGAATCCTTTAAATAAGTAAAGAATTGTTGTAAAGCTTCATCTGCATAACGAACGGTTTGGAAGTATGAGTCGACAGATGGATCACCTGTTGTATGTGGTGCAATTGTTGCATCTTCTTCATCAATTGGAAACGGATAATGATTCGATACCGTAATAAATTTAGTATAAAACGGTTGTGGCAATGATTCCAACAATGGAATGGATTGCTCAAAGAACGGTTTGTCCATTAGACCATAGTCAGCTAAATCATCTGGGTTCATATCATAATAACTTGAGTCAAAAAAGTGTTCATAACCAAATGATTTATAGATTTCATTACGGTTCCAGAAGCTTCCCGTATTTCCGTGAAAAACAGCAGATGTATAACCTTGCTGTCCTAAAATAGCTGGTGCCGATTGATACGTATTTAAACCTTTTGTAGTAAATGCAGAACCTTGTGATAACCCATATAAGGAGTTCTCTAACATAAATTCAGCGTCAGATGTTTTGCCTTGTGCGGTTTGATGGAAAAAATTATCGAAGTAAAATGTACTGCCATCTCTTGTTAAAGAATTTAAGAAAGGAGTTACTTCTTCCCCATGTAACTTGTAATCAATCAGGAATTCTTGCATGGACTCAAGATGTAAATAAATGACATTCATCCCTTTACCCACACCAAAATAAGCTGGGTTCGGTTCAGCATAATTGGATTGTGTAAAGTTCACCACTTCTGTAATGTCACTACTATCTGCTGTTACTCTTTGTGCAGATGCTTTCATCGTTTGAACCGTATCATAAGCAGTGTAGTTATACATTCCTAAATATTTCACGATATAATTCCGGTCAAATCCTCTTGTTAATAATTGAGGACGATCCGCTTCAGCTAAACCAAGATTTAAACATGAAACACCTAAAGCTAATGATAGCACTGCAACAAATTGGCGGCGTGCTATATCTTGAACATCCATTTTAATCACTTTAAAATAAAGCAATCCGATCAGTAAAAGAACATCTATAAATAAGAAAAGATCTGTTGGATGGAAAAGAGATCCCATACTACTTCCAACACTACCAATATTTTGCACCTGTGAGATCACTGGAAGAGTTATAAAATCATTAAAGAATCGATAGAATAATACATTTGCATACAAGAGCAAAGTTAAGAGCAAATTTATAACCATAAGTGAGATATATTTTCTTTTTCCTTTAAAAAGGAAGCCTAAGCTTAAAAATAATAAAGATGAACCTAAAGGATTAAAAAACAATAAAAACTCTTGCATCTTATTTTCAATTCCTAGATCAAACTGCGTTAGTTGAGTAATATATGTTTTCATCCAGAGGAAGATTACTGTCAAAATAAAAAAGCCAAAATAGCTATTAAAAAAACTTTGCCCTTTTTGTAAAGAATATTTCATTTTCGCACCCGCCTTCTATCAAACTATTATACATGATTTTAACAAAAAAAATAAATATATCAATAGAACTAAATAATCATGCAATGATCTTAACAATTAAATATGAAGAAATTATGACTATACGTAAAAAAATCGTAAATCATTTCATTGAAGTATAAATATATACCATTTATAGGGTTTGTCAAGTTTATTAAGTGTAAATAACTTTAAAATTATTAAACGATCTATTTTATCAAGAAATCCAATCATCTGCATACATTTATTTATAAGCATTTTGTGTTAGTCTATTTTCATTTATTTGGTAGGTTCAATATTAAAAAGTCGAACACATGTGGGTGATCTCTAGTGAAGCAAGTTGAGAAGATTTTATTTCAAAATTCGCAAGAAAGTGAGATGACTTTTGATATAGTATTTGAACGAATCATTCGATTTATGTATATAAACAGAAATGGAAATTACCGATTAATGATCGGTACCGATTCACAGGTTCATTATAAATATACGGTTTTCATTACGGGTATTGTTATTTTGAATGAAGGGAAAGGTGCATGGGCTTGTATTCGGAAAGTCGTCATTCCGAGAAGAATGGATACATTGCATGAACGGATCTCCCGTGAAACCTCTCTAACAGAGCAAGTAGTAGCCATGTTTACAGATGAAAGAAAAAATACTCTGATTGACATTGTACTCCCTAATATCTATAAAGGTGCAACCTTTACAATGGAAGGTCATATCGATATTGGTTCTGGAAAGCGAAATAAGACCAAAATTTTTGTGGAAGAAATGGTCAATAGAATTGAAGCGTTGGGGCTTGAGCCAAAAATTAAACCAAATTCCTTTGTTGCTTCTAGTTATGCGAATAGATTTACAAAATAACCTCTAACGAACGTTTAATACGATCCCTAAATCTAAATTCCTTTTGCTTAAAACCGCTCCTTCATACGATCTTTACGAATTGAACTCCCTTTATGAACATACTTATAGTTCACCCGTAAAAACCGCAACAGTCTTTTGGGACTGTGCGGCTTTTACGGGTGCTAATTACATGATGGCCTGATAGACTGTCATTCCATTTCTAGTATTAGTACGAATTTCCCCTAGTGATTCAAGATATATACACCTTGTAATCGTTGCTAACAATGGTGGTATGACATTTTTTTTATTTAATGGACCATAAATATCCGTACTTATTTGGTAGGGGGTCTTCCATTCATTTTTTACAGACTGTAGTACCTGTCTTAAACGGTGGTGATGACTTGCTCTTAATTGTTTCGAACGATGGGATAAACTTTCAATCTGTTCACCATGACCAGGCAGTACAAGGTCAGCAGGATAATTTGAAATGAGTTCTAATGAATGAAAATAATTTCGCAAAGGATTCTCATCTTCTTTAGACCATACACTTATAATAGGTGAAATCTTTGCTAATACATGGTCACCGACAAACATGACTTTTTGTTGCGGATGGTAAAAACAAAAATGATCGGGTGAGTGTCCTGGCGTCCAAATCGTTTCATACGTATCATTTCCTAATTTTATGGATTGATTACTTTCAAATATCCCATCTGGTTTAAAGGAATAAACGAAGGATTCATTTTTAATTTCCTTTTCAGAAATTTGGGGTCCTCCGTGTTTTTGCAAAAACAATATGAATTCATTCGCATGATTCTGTTGATTCTTTCTTTTTTGGATTTCTTGATAACTTAATTCAGAAGTAATAATGGGAATTTGTTGTTTTTCTTGAAACCATTTTGCCAAACCCAGATGATCCGGATGAGCATGCGTCACAACTACTTTTTCAATGGAAATTCCATTGGCGATTGTTTGCTCCCATATTTTGATTGATTCTTCTGCATAACTGCCGGTGTCAATAACCGTGTATCCTTTGTCTCCACGGATTAAATAACTGTTTAATTCACGCATCCCAAAAGGATACCTGACAACTAATTTAAAGATACGATCTGTAAGTTTTGTTAGCGTTGGAAGTGGGTCGAAAATAGTCATCTAACTTCCCCCTTTGAATGGATTAACGATTCAATTACCATACTACCTGTTTTGATCCTCCACTGCTACTGGTTTCATTAATCAAAAAAACGCTTAAAAATAAGCGTTTTTTTGATATAATAATTTTTATTTAAATTTAGAGAATACGTACATTGACAATTCCATCAATAGAATTAATTTTTTCTTCTATATCAGGAACCATATCACTATTTAGTTGCTCATCAATATCAATGATGGTATAAGCATACTGACCTCGACTCCTGTTCACCATATCCGCAATGTTTAAATGATAGTTGGATAGTACAGAGATAATTTGTCCTACCATATTTGGAACATTTTTATGGTACGCTGCTACACGGCGTTTTCCTTCATAAGGCAGATAGGCATTAGGGAAGTTAACTGAATTTCGGATGTTTCCTACTTCAAGGAATTCCTTTACTTGGTGAGAAGCCATGACGGCACAGTTTTCTTCGGATTCAATTGTTGAAGCTCCAAGATGGGGAATACAAACCGCATTTTTCATATTTAGCACATATTCATTTGGAAAATCGGTAATATATTTTCCTACTTTTCCACTTTCAAGTGCTGCCTTCATGTCATCTTCATTGACAAGTTCTCCTCGAGAGAAGTTTAAAATATGGACACCCTGTTTCATGATGTTAAAGGACTCTTTATTGAACATTCCTCTTGTTTGGTCGGTTAAAGGAACATGGACAGTGATATAGTCGCAATTTGCAAACAGTTGTTCAATGGTTAATGCGCGTTCTACATTACGGGATAAATTCCAAGCCGTATCGACAGATATGAACGGATCAAAACCCATGACATCCATATCCAAATCAAGTGCATCATTTGCTACTAATGCACCTATAGCTCCTAAACCAATAACACCAAGGGTTTTTCCTTTTATTTCTTTTCCAACAAATTGTTTCTTACCGGCTTCAACAAGCTTCGGAACGTCGTTACCTTGCCCCTTTAAAGATTTAGTCCATAAAATCCCATCAAATAGATTACGAGAAGAAGCCATTAACGTCGTTAACACAATTTCTTTCACTGCATTGGCATTTGCACCAGGTGTGTTAAACACAACGATACCGCGTTCAGTTAGTTCACTTACAGGAATATTATTAACACCTGCTCCAGCCCTTGCGATCGCTTTAACATTACGATCGATTTTCATGTCATGCATATTAAAGCTACGAAGAATAATGGCATCTGGTGTTTCACTATTATCATCAATCTGATAATTTTCGTTATTAAAAACTTTTAACCCTTTTTCGGCAATTTTGTTTAATGTTTTAATAGTGTACACTGTTCATTTCTCCCTTTTTAATAAATTTCTTTCGTAGTCTCCATAAAAGTCATGCGATCTCGAAAGATAGATTCTTATCATGTTCATTTTTTCCTTTATCTTTAAATAATGATTATTACTATTTTATAATACAATTAATTAAGGATTCTGACTATAGGGAACAATGAATGAATACAAAAATCCCTTTTTATCCATATTAACCTATTACCTGTGATATTCTTAACAACAGAATTCAAAGGGATGTTCAGAGGTTTTCTCTTTCCAATGCCAAGTGGGTTGTTTTGTTTCATCGCTCCAATGCCAGGCGGCTAATGCACAAGCGCATGAATCAATGGAATGTGAAGTCTGAATAAATTCCATTGGAATCTCCATTAGGCCTGCTACTTTAAACCAATCATATACGGCTTTTCTTGAGTTTAATTCTTTTTTATAATGAAGGGCATATTCGATTTTGTCAGGACCGATTCGGGTACCAATAGCGGCTCCTGGATGTACCTCGACCATTCGTATATGCTGCGAGTCATTCATTTGCAGGATTCTTCTTGTTAAACCTATTCCGCGAAGTGTTAAATAGACCATTTTTGTTAATGTGGGAGGCATAATTGAACTTCCTAACAGTCCGTACCTTTTAATAAACTCGCGTATGCTTTTATCCTGCGGCCGATCTCCTCCGCCGTCCTGATAGGATAATGGTGCATCTATACCGATTACAACAGATTCCTTTGAAGAGATAGCCTGGATAGCTGTAAGAATCTCTTCGTCACTTGCATCGTTGATCACCTTTTCAAACATAAGAAAATCCCCATCTGGTTGGAAAACACTCATTACCGTATCTTTATGGTTGGCAGGTCCTGCTAGATCAATTCCAATCACTTTCAATGTCAATCCCATTCCTTTCCATACCTTATGCATCTTTCTTTCCATTTTACCGCACCTGGGGCTTAGAAAGTGAGTAAGAACCTTTAACATCAAATTCGCTCGTCGAATTTGCGTCCGGATTTTTCTCGAGCTCGCTCGAGAAATTACCCTTAAAAAATCCGTGACATCCGCCGGAGGCTTTAACTTTATTCAGCCGGGGTTTGAACCCCCACTGAATTGATAAAAACCTGCATTCATCTCGCCACTTATAGAAGTGGGAGACTTCTGCTGAAGAAAGTTAAAAAAATACCGCCTAAGTGGTAAATCCACTTGGCGGTAAAAGAAAAATCTATTTTTACGTACACCTTACTCTTGTTTTTGTTTAAACGTTTTGCAACAGGTATCCGCTGATGTATTCGCCTCTTCATGTTGACCGGCTAGACCCAATTCCTCTGAAAATTCAGTATCATACTTTGATTCATAATCCATATCAATCGTGATTTTTTCAGCACCACAAACATTTCCCACAGCATGAAACGTACAGTTTGTTACAGAACATTTCACTTCAACATTTGGCATAATAATCCCCCTATTCAAAAGTAGTTAAAAGTAGGAAATGACAAATTCAAAGTTCTTTACACATACATGATGGGTAAAGGACTTATAAACTTATAATGCTCAAAACTTTAAGATGTATTTAATGAAATTGAAAAAATGAATGGATATTATTATTTTGGAAAACGATACAGACAAGACAAACTCCATTTAATCTATGTCAACGCCAGGTTTTAATTGTATAAAAGATATGTCCATAAAAAATACAACGTTCAGAACAAATTCTGAACGTTGTATTTTTTATTGTTATAGTGTTGGATATAATTCAAATTTATTGGTTAAGGCTTGTACTCGTGCTTTAGCTTCTCCCAATTTCACTTCATCTTCAACATTTTTTAAGACAAGCCCAATGATGGCACCCACTTCATCCATGTCTTCTAAGCCAAAGCCACGTGATGTAACAGCAGCTGTTCCGATTCGAATTCCGCTTGTGACAAATGGTTTTTCTGGATCAAAAGGAATCCCATTTTTATTCGTCGTAATTCCAATATCATCTAATGCTTTTTCGGCAATTTTACCTGTTAATCCGATTGAACGAAGGTCTACTAACAATAAATGGTTATCGGTACCATCAGATACTAGATTCAAACCTTCCTTTTTCAATGCTTCCCCAAGGCGTTTTGCATTCGCAATCACTTGATGAGCATATTTTTTGAAATCATCTGTTAAAGCTTCGCCAAATGCAACAGCTTTTGCAGAAATGACATGCATTAAAGGCCCACCTTGAATTCCAGGGAAGAGCGATTTATCAATGGCCTTTGCAAATTCTTCTTTACATAGAATCATTCCTCCGCGCGGACCACGAAGTGTTTTATGTGTAGTTGTTGTCACAAAGTGAGCGTGCGGCACAGGATTTGGATGCAAACCAGCTGCCACAAGACCAGCGATATGCGCCATATCCACCATTAAATAGGCCCCTACTTCATCAGCGATTTCACGGAAACGTTTGAAGTCGATTTCTCTTGGATATGCACTTGCTCCAGCTACAATTAATTTTGGTTTATGCTCACGAGCCTTCTCAAGAACATCATTATAATCAATACGTTGATTTTCTTTATCAACACCGTATTCAACGAAATTATATTGAACACCACTAAAATTAACAGGGCTGCCATGTGTTAAGTGTCCCCCGTGAGAAAGGTTCATTCCTAGAACCGTATCTCCCAGTTCAAGAATAGTAAAGTAGACTGCCATATTTGCTTGAGCCCCGGAGTGTGGTTGTACATTGACATGCTCAGCTCCAAAAAGTTGTTTGGCACGATCCCGAGCCAGATCCTCTACGATATCAACGTACTCACAGCCGCCATAATATCGTTTGCTTGGGTAGCCTTCAGCATATTTGTTTGTAAGGACGGATCCTTGTACTTCCATAACAGCTTCGCTTACAAAGTTCTCTGAAGCAATCAGCTCAATCTTGCTTCTTTGGCGACCTAATTCTAATTGAATGGCCTTAAATACCTGCTCATCTTGTTTAGCTAAAAAATCCACGTTGTAAATCCCCCTCTGTTACTGTTTATCCTGGTTTTGCAGAGATTACTGATGTTCTATTTCGAATTCTTTCATAAATTGAACTAGTGCTTTCACACCTTCTACAGGCATTCCATTATAAATACTTGCACGCATACCCCCAACAGAACGGTGACCTTTTAATGTTTCAAGCCCTGCTAATTTTGCCTTTTTCACAAACTCTGCATCTAATTCAGCAGATGGAGATATAAAAGGAATATTCATGATCGAACGGCTTTCTTTTTGTACAGGAGATTTAAACATACTAGACTCTTCAAGAAAATCATATACCATTTTCGCTTTTTCTCGATTGATTTTCTCCATTTCTTTCAAGCCACCAAGCTCTTCCAACCATTCAAAAACAAGCTTAGCCATATAGATTCCATACGTTGGTGGAGTATTATACAAGGAATCATTGTCGCTATGTGTTTTATAATCAAGCATCGTTGGACAAATATCCTTTGCGTTCCCGATTAAATCTTCGCGAATGATTACGACCGTTAATCCTGCAGGACCAATGTTCTTTTGTGCTCCAGCATAAATCAATCCAAATTTTGAAACATCTATCTCCTCAGATAGAATATTAGAAGACATATCTGCTACAAGTGGAATTCCTCCTGTATCTGGAATCTTAGAAAAAACAGTTCCTTCTATAGTATTGTTCGTTGTAATATGGACATAATCTGCTTCTGGATCAAACATACTAGAATCTATAGCTGGGATGTAACTGTAGTTTGCATCTTCTGAGGACGCAATCACGGAAACTTCGCCATATTTCTTGGCTTCTTTAATCGCCTTTTTAGACCATGACCCCGTGTTAATATAGTCCGCCTTCCCACTCTTTGACAGTAAATTCAATGGTACCATTGCGAATTGCTGTGAAGCCCCACCTTGTAAAAACAATACCTTGTAATTTTCCGGAATATTCATCAGCTTTCTAAGTAATTGCTCGGCTTGAGTAATAATTTCTGTAAATAATCCCGAACGATGGCTCATTTCCATGACAGACATACCTGATTGATCATAGTTAACCATTTCTTTTTGTGCTTTCTCTAGTACTGCAAGTGGTAACATTGAAGGACCTGCTGAAAAATTATAAACTCTTTCCATATCGAACACCCCATTCATTATTATAAAAAATTAATACTAACTTATACATTGCCTCACAAATCGAGACATATATATCAATAGAAAAAAAGGAGATTGGAATGCCTCCCAATCTCCTTAGACGTTGAAATAACAAATAAATATTTGTTACTCTTCTGTCCTCTTTGCCTGAGATGGTGAACCCTTCGGCGTCACTAATCGTAGTGATCTCTCCAGAAGCTGCTCCTATTATAGATTGCCCATAATAATCGTAGCTTGCGATATTTAGTTATACAATTAGAATATTTACTAGGATTATAGCAATAGAATAAACATCCATAGTTTGAATATTATAAATATTGTAAAATAGCTTGTGATTTTGCTAGGAACTTTTTTCTAAAGAAATAATGATAATAATATTCTAAGAAATCTAAGAAAACTGACACTATTGATATTTATGAATTATAAATCATATTAGACTACTTATCAAGAAAAAAAGTGGATAAATTCAATGGTTGTCCTTATAAAAGCGTTTATATGTTTAATCTACCAAGCTTTTTTAAATGCCGAATCTTTTTAATTATTTTCTATTTTTTGTTCGTCTTATTGTATTTGACACAGCCATTTATCTCTTCGGACTTCTTTAAAGAATAGGTATTTATCTGTTGATTAATATAATTTATTCTATTTAAAAAACAGCTGGACCCCTTTTACGAAAGTAGTCCAGCTTAAAGTGTGCTTCTAATTATGCAATACCTTTTTTAAATCTAATAATTCTTTGTGAGAAATAATATCAGCTTTATAATTTTCAAATTGTAGAATTTGTTGTAATTGTTGAGCGCCTATCAGATTCGTTCCTTCAGTAACACCAATATAAAAGTGTTGATCGATTTGTAAAACATCCTCACTTTTAAGTGTTCCAGGCTTCTGTATATAATAGATTTTATCGTAAATAGAGTTTAACATTGGTTCCATCGCAAAAATCTCTTCCATTCTGGCCGGTACTTCCGAATTTGACATGACCACAAATGTAGGTGTTAGAACGGCTATATTCTCTGCAAATGAAGATTCTGAAAAATACGAACCCTCAGGGAGGCCATTGATCTTAACACCATTGTTTTGGAATAATTCTTCAAACCCTGTATATGGTTCAGTTGAATGATTACTAAGGGGCACACCGATCTCAGACAGGGTTAAACCATTTATAAAATTTTCGTTAGTTGGTTTAGAAGTTGTATTTTTATACATCTTTCAGATTCCTCCTGATAGGTTATATATTTCTGTATCTTTTTTTGTACGTTTTATTCTTACGAAAGATGGATCATCACCATTTTTAATTAGCGATTCTTTATTAAAACATTTCCTATGTAAATAAACGTTTTAATGTCAACAACAGTCTAATAGCTCTCTACAGTGTAAAGGAAAGACCTTTTGAATTTTTATTTTTATATAAATATATTATACCTTTTAAAAAATTCATGTCAATGAATATTTATTAATTTTTTATTAATTTATTTAATATTCTGCAAATAAATTGTAAAAATATTCAGGTAGTGTACGGCAGAGTTGAATGGTCAAGTTACAAACTGTCGGCATACTAATAGGGCATTATTTTATTTAAAGGTTTAAATAAAATAATGCCCTATTTAACACAGTATTGATAGATGATCAAAAAATCTTGATCTAGTGTACGATTATATGGCAACTTCCCCATTCCACGTCATCATTCCACCAAACATATTTAAAGTCTTAAACCCGTGATATTCAAGGAATTGTACAGCGCGACTACTTCTAGCCCCTGAACGACATACGATAATATATTCTTTTGATTTATCTAATTCATGCATACGAAATTCGAGTAAACTTAATGGAATATTGATACTACCAGGTATTTTCCCAGCTGCTACTTCATCAACTTCCCGGACATCTATAATATCTAATTTCTTTCCTGTAATCATGGCTGTTTTGATTTCTTGTGCCGTAATTTCTTTCATTGTAAAATCCTCCTCCATTTATCATTTAGGACCAAGCATTCATTCCGCCCTTTACATTGGTCACTTTATTAAACCCTTGTTTTTTCAGTAATTTACTTGCTTGTTTACTTCTCATTCCGCTTTGGCAGAGCACAACTACTTCTTGCTCCTTTGAAAGTTGATTTGTTTTATGTGCTAATTGTTGAAGGGGTATATTTTTAAAACCACGAATATTTCTTGCTTTGAACTCTCCTGGCGTTCGAACATCAATAAATTGTTTGTTTTTATTTTGTAATTCGCTTTTTAAATCGGATGTAGAAATTTGTTTAACCCCTTTAATTGGAATAAATCGCTGTATCATTAATAAAGTGATGAAACCTAAAATAATATAATTTAAATAGTCCATTTGTTTTTCCTCCAAAATTTTTCATAGGTATTTTTGAAAAATCATTAAATAATTTTACCTATACGGGTATATTTTTGATTAAAAGTAAAAGTTCGCCAACTCTCAAGTGATGAGTAGTTGATGAACTTTACCTATCGACTTTTAATTAATAATTCTACTGCTTCTTGTACTAGGTGCTCTGTTTCTATGCCTTTTTCAACATTTTCACGTACACATTTTTCCAAATTACTACTCACAATGACTCCCATCGTACGATCAATCGCATTACGTGCAGCAGATAATTGAGTGATAATTTCTCGACAATCCTTCCCTTGTTCCATCATACCTAAAACCCCTTTAATTTGCCCCTCAATACGTTTAAGACGATTTACTACTTTTTTATCGTATTCCAATATCTATGCACTCTCCTTTTTACATGGACCGTCCATGATTTCGTAACTACTCACATCAAACCCTTTTCTTAATAAGAAGCGTAATCCTAAATTCAATTCTACTCGGTCTGAAGCAATTAAATGAATCTTATGGTTTGATATCTCAGTATTGTAGCGTCTTAAATAGCTAAAAGGAATTTTCAAGGTTTCGTCAGCATGATCTTTACTTGAGATATGATAATCTCTTATATCCAATATTGTAGCATTCTGATTCTTGCATCCATTTTTAACACAAGGAACCTTTTTAACAGGGAAATAGCGATTATAGATCGAGATGCTGAGAAGCATGGTGAGTAATAAAAAAATATAAATAGACATTTGCACCACCCACATAGTAATTAATGTTCATATTATACCTTATTAGGTATAATATGAACAACTTTTTTCTTGCATTTTATTTTTTCTTAATCCAAAATTTAATGAGCGAACCTTCTTGTTCTGTTTTTAATATCGTATGACCAGCATTTTTTGACCATGCAGGAAGATCGTTTAACGTCCCTTTATCCGTTGCATGAAGTTCTAATACTTGTTCACTTTCAAGTGAGTCAATCCCCTTTTTTAATTTCACAATCGGCATTGGACAAGTTAACCCACTAACATCCAGAACAGAATCAACTTTCACATCCTCTATTTCCTTTACAACATGAAGATCTTCAATAACCATTTCTCCTAGGTCGTTGGTTGTTGTTTCCAAATTACCTTCTATATTGCTTCCAAAAACAGAGGAATACGTTTTCCATCCACCATCCACATTTTTAACCTGAAAACCATTATTTTTTAAAATTCTTGCAGCTAAGTATCCGCGTAACCCTACTTGGCAACTGACATAGATCGTCTGATCTTTTGGAAGTTCTTCCAATCGAGTTCTTAAGTCATTAAGAGGGATGTTGATGGAACCTTTAATAAATCCGAATTCACGTTCAACGGGTTCCCGAACATCAATTAATAATCCCCCATCCGCCACGATTTGATCCACTTCATGCCATTGAATATGGTCTAATTCACCATCCATTATATTGGTTGCCACGTATCCGGCCATATTGACTGGGTCTTTTGCAGATGAAAATGGAGGTGCATAGGATAATTCTAAATTCGTTAAGTCTTCTACCGTTAATCCACCTTTAATAGCTGTCGCAATAACATCAATTCGTTTATCAGCACCATCCCCAGCAATCGCTTGTGCACCAAAGATTTTTCCCGTATCCCTATCAAAAATAAGTTTCAAGGAAATCTGTGAAGCACCAGGGTAGTATCCTGCATGAGAACTTGGATGAATATGAAGTACTTCATAGGGAACGCCTAAACGTTTTAATGTTTTCTCATTGTTCCCTGTTGATGCGACTGCCAAATCAAATACTTTGGCAACTGAGGTACCAAGAGTTCCTTGATACTTTTCTTTTTTCCCCATTATATTATTAGCGGCAATACGACCTTGACGGTTTGCAGGACCGGCAAGAGGAATCATTGCTTTATTTCCATTAATATAATCGACTACTTCAATGGCATCTCCAACAGCATATATATGTTCATTAGAGGTTTGTAAATATTCATTAACGATGATTCCTCCGCGTTCACCCAGTTCAAGACCAGCCGTTTTTGCTAATTCATTTTCCGGTCTGACACCGATGGAAAGAATCGTCATATCGGTCGAAATTTCAGTTCCATCTGATAATATCACTTTTTTACCACGATCGACAAAGGAGTGAACCCCATTTTCTAAAATAAGATGAACGCCCTTTTCTTTTAAATGAGCATGTAGAATGCTGGCCATTTCGAAATCGATTGGAGCCATGACTTGATTAGACGCTTCAACAACCGTCACTTCAATTCCACGGTCAACTAAATTCTCGGCCATTTCAATCCCAATAAATCCCCCACCTACTACAACTGCCCTTTTCGGCTTTTGCTCATCAACATAGTTTTTAATTTTATCTGTATCGGGGATGTTTCTTAATGTAAACAATGTTTCGTTTTCTTTAAGACCCGGAATCGGTGGAACTAATGGTCTTGCTCCAGGAGATAACAGTAACTTATCATAGGTTTCATTATATTCTTCATTTGTTCGTAAGTTTTTAATCGTAACGGACTGATTCTCTGGATTAATACTTGTGACTTCACTTAAATTACGAATATCTACATTGAAACGGTCAGACATCCCTTCGATGGTTTGAACTAATAATTTACTTCGATCTTTAATGGTTTCACCAATATAATAGGGAAGTCCACAGTTTGCAAATGAAATATATTCGCCACGTTCGATTAAGATGATTTCGACATCTTCACTGATCCTTCTTAATTTTGCTAATGCTGTTGCCCCTCCGGCAACGCCGCCTACGATAATCACTTTTTGTCCCACGATGATTTCCTCCTAATTGTTGATAAGATCTATTGATAGCACATTTACCCCAAAGGGTATATTTTGTTGCAAAAAAATATAGTTCTAAAAGTCTGAGTAAGAATATTATATCATAAAAAAAATCTCTCACTCAGACTATGGACACAATTCATAGATTTTTCACAAAACAATTAATACTACTTAAACTAAATTAAAAAGTTAAAGTGACATCCGCATTTTGGGCAAATTCAAGGAATGTAACGGCCCCACCAACTTCAATTCCATCAACAAATACTTCTTGTTCAAGTCCCATGACATCCATCGTCATTTGGCAACCAATTAGTTTAACTCCTAATTCTTGAGCCATTGCAAGCATATCTGGAATCGCTGGAACATTGGCTTTAGCAAAACCTTCTGCAAAATGCTCTTTTCCCTCAGGCATTGGCAATTGTTGATTGGCTTCCTTGTGAATTAAGTTCAATCCTTCGAATGTAAAAAAGATCGCTACTTCTTGATCCATTGAAGCTGCTGCTGTTGCAATATTAAATACTTTATATGCGTCAAATAATCCACCGTTACTAGCGATAATTGCTACTTTTTTTGCCATATTAAGTTCCTCCATTTGTTTGTTCGTTTATTTACTAATACGTGTATGGGTATATAATAGTTCAAAAATGAAAGTTCGTCAACCCCTACCGATAAAGAAGTTGAGAACTTTTTATTTTAATGCAATTTCCTTACATTAGTTCAATAATCTACTTTTATATTTTTAAATTCAATACGATACAAATCACGACGTCGATCACGTAATTGTCTCACTGAACCAGTGTTTCGAGAGCGTCTTAACTTTTCAAGATCCACATCACCGACCACAACTGTATCTACATTTGCATCGCATTCGCCAACAATTCCATCTCTCGCAAATCCAAAATCGGATGGTGAGAAAATACCAGATTGTGCATACTGAATGTCCATATTCTCTACATGGGTTAAGTTACCGACGGTTCCTGCAATACAGGTATAAACTTGATTTTCAATGGCCCGAGCCTGGGCACAGTACCGAACACGAAGATACCCTTGTCGATCATCTGTACAAAATGGTACAAAAATAATATTTGCCCCTTTATCCACGGCAATTCGTGCAAGTTCTGGAAATTCAATATCATAACAGATTTGGATAGCAATTTTTCCACAATCCGTGTCAAACACTCTAATTTCATTTCCCTCTGCAATCCCCCACCATTTGCGCTCATTTGGTGTGGCATGAATCTTTGCTTGTTTCTCGATCGTTCCATCTCGACGGAATAGATAGGCTACATTGAATATATCTCCATTAACTTCTACGAAGTGGGATCCGCCGATAATGTTGACGTTGTAACGTACAGCCAGTTCTGTAAACAATTCAATATACTGATCTGTATAAGTTGCCAGCCGCCGAACGGCCCGATCCGGTCGTTTTTCTTCAAGAAACGACATTAATTGGGTTGTAAATAACTCAGGAAAAACAGCAAAATCCGAATCGAAATCAGACGCAATGTCCACATAGTACTCAATTTGGCGAGCAAAATCCGAGAAGGCTTCAATTTTTTTCATCATGTACTGGATCGCGCATATTCTGACAGGAAACGAAGCACTGTAGACTTTTCGAGACTTCGGAAGATAATCGATATTATTCCATTCCATCAGGGTTGCAAATGAATCAGATGCCCTGTCGTCAGGTAGGTATTTCGTGTTTATCCGTTTAATGATAAAACCCTCAAGTAGTTGAAAGGATAATACAGGGTCATAGATGCTATGCTTTTCAACCTCTTCTACATACTGACGAGGAGTCATCTCAGCTTTGTATTTATGGTAATTGGGAATCCGGCCACCAATGATGATACTTTGAAGATTCAATTGACGGGCTAGTTCTTTGCGTGCTTCGTATAGGCGGTGTCCTATTTTCATCCGACGATATTCCGGGTCCACCATAACTTCAATTCCATAAAGGTTGAATCCTTGTGGATCATGATTGGTGATATAGCCGTTGTCTGTAATGGAGTTCCAAGTATGCTGATCGTCGTATTCATCAATATTGACTAGAAGACTCGAACAAGAACCAACAATTTTTCCTTCATATTCCACGCAGAACTGTCCTTCAGGGAAAATTTTAATATGACTTTCTAATTGATCTCGTCTCCACGGCTCCATTCCAAAAAAACAACGACTCCATAATTTCATAATTTCATCAATATCTTTGATTTGTATGTTACGTAGAACTATTTTCTTCTCATATTTCGACATATCTGTATCCGACATCGTTTCACTTCCCTATCTCTGCAATTAAAACTTTTTCATTTGGTTCCATTTATGATGGCAGTTTCTTAAGACTATTATAACAATTCCTATTATTAGCGTCGCTAAAATTCCGAATTGTCTTACTTTTTTAATTTTATCATTTGTTTTATTCGCTTTTAAGGCATTTGAATGGTTTAAAAATAATAAGAATGATCTTTTCTATTTTTACTCCCCTATCCCTTTTTCATTCTCCTTCTATTTTTTATGGAGTTGTACATTATTATAAGTGGATCACAAAAGCATATGCAGAGTTTCATATAGATAAAAGATTTTCAAGTCTAAAAATTGGTTTTTCCTGCATTGAATTCCAACTTTACCATTGATTAACAATTATTAAAAAGGCACATAGAAAATGTGGTAAGCGAAAAGATAGGATGGTGTCAAAAATATATTTTATGTAGGAGGAATGGACATGGCGCCACAAATTGATGCAAACCAATTGAAGAGAGCAGAGGCAGCATTGGCAATTGGAAAAGGATTGATTACAACGGCTATTCAGCAATCTGCTTCAGATCAATTGCAATGTGAAGAAGCTTTAAAACAGGCATCAGCTGAAATAGCGCAAGCTCAAACGTTAATTAGTCAGGCTCAATCTCCATTACAGTCTCAGGCATCGGTTGAATTTTAATTTCGCAAGCATAACACAAAAAGCGTTGATCATTAACATCAGCGCTTTTTGTGTCAGTTGAATGGAATATGGGACTATTTAAATACAATTGAATTTCAGTCAAAACAAGACGAGAACCTATATTCAGGAAAAAAGGAGAAATCCCGATAACATATTCAACTTTACCTTCTTCAAAGAAGGCTTTAAAAACTATAAATGATCAAAGATTCTTTACTTCGCTGTAGAACTTTCGATTCTCCTGTTCGTTCCCAGTATTCTACTGTCTCAAAGGCTTCTTCAGGAGAATAGCCTTGCCCTACTAGAATACCCATTAAAATATATTCCTGTAGGATTTGCCTTGAGTGGATTTCTTTTTCCACATCTTTTAACCCTTCATTGACTAAGAATTTTGTGTAATGGAGCCACTCGTCAGGTGTCCTTTTTAAGGTTTGAGCGTTTTCATTTGTATGATGACTAGATAAAACTTCAGTGTAAATTAAGTTATATAAGGTTCCGTGTTTGAGTTCGTCTGTTAATATTCTAAAGACAATGTCTCTATGATATCGATGTGGAAGTCCTTGTCGAATGATTCGATATTTCTCCATCGCTTTCATTTCACCTAATATAGCTTTCTTAATTCCTTGTTCAAATGAGGCAGGTGGTACAAACGCTTCTTCCTCTTCTATATGAACTTCTTGACCCGTTAATTCTTTATACATTTTCTTATATAGTTGATTATGGCGTATTTCATCATTGCGAATACTTGATATGATTTCTTTCTGATCTTGTGTCGGAGCATGAGCAATTAAATAATCGTAAAAAATCTGATCCTCTTTTTCCCCTTGGACGGCCTCAGCGATCAATTTCAGTGACTGTTGTAAAGCTTGTTGAGCATATTGTTGAGCATACATTTGAAAGCTAAAATTATTGCTATTATTCATATATATTCCCCCTTTTTTAGTAATCTCTTTATTAACTTATGGAGTAGCATGGGCAATCATGACAAGTAAAATAGGGTTTCTTTTTGACTTCTAGTACTCGATCTCACATTTATTTTTTAATCGCTGCTCAAGATCATTAGAACCTGATACTAAATTAATAAAAGCATCTTAAATGGGGAATTCTATAAATAATTTGAGTGTAGGAGGATACAAAATTGACCACTGAAAAGAATATGTTGTCTATTTTTGCCTTAGGTGGCATAAATGAAATTGGAAAAAATATGTACGTCATTCAATACAAAGACGAAATGGTGATCGTTGATTGTGGGGCCAAATTTCCTGATGAAAGTTTACTAGGGATTGATCTCATTGTTCCAGATATTTCCTACTTACAAGAAAATCAGGCTCAGATTAAGGCTTTAGTTGTTACTCATGGACATGAGGATCATATTGGGGGTATCCCCTACTTTTTAAAAAAACTGAATGTACCCATTTATGCGACAAGATTTACACTTGGATTAATAGAATTAAAATTAAAAGAACATAAGCTTCTCGGTGATACTGAATTAATCCAAATTGACTCCAATTCAAATTTGAAATTTGAAGAAATTGGAGTATCCTTTTTCAAAACAAGTCATAGTATTCCTGACTGTCTAGGAATTGTTTTTCATACCCCAGAAGGAAATGTAGTTCATACAGGGGATTTCAAGTTTGATTTAACCCCAGTCAATGAGCAATATTCAGATATACATAAAATGGCAGAAATTGGAACAAGAGGAGTTTTGGCTTTAATTTCTGAAAGTACAAATGCCGAACGCCCTGGCTCTACTCCCTCCGAAAGAAAGGTAGGCAGTCATATTGAAGAAGCCTTTATGAGAGCAAAACGTAAAATCATCATTTCTACCTTCGCTTCAAATGTAAATCGCGTTCAACAAGTAGTCGATGCTTCGTTAAAAACAAATCGAAAGCTTGCTTTGCTTGGCCGTAGTATGGTGAATGTCGTAGCGGTTGCGATGGAACACGGGTATTTAAAGGTACCAGAAGGGATGATCATTGATGCGCGCGACATCCATCAATTCCCCCCTGAAAAAGTCGTCATTCTTTGTACAGGGAGTCAGGGTGAACCACTAGCCGCTCTTGCTCGACTTTCTAATTCCAGCTACCGGGATGTTGAAATTCTCCCTGATGATACGGTTATTTTGGCTGCCTCGCCTATTCCAGGAAATGAAAAAGATGTTTCGCGTATCGTGGACAACTTGTTCCAACTCGGGGCCAACGTGATTTATGGCTCCTCAAGCATAACGGGTATGCATGTTTCGGGGCATGGATATCAAGAGGATTTAAAACTTATGCTTACCTTAATGAAACCAAAATATTTTATTCCGATACACGGTGAATATCGAATGCTGTATCAGCATCGTTTGCTGGCTGAATCGGTTGGAGTGGAGAAAGAAAACACCTTTGTCATAAAAAATGGAGATGTCGTGGATTTTGAAAACTCGGTAGCTCGACAAACTCGGAAAATACCGGCTGGAGATACCTATGTCGATGGAGTTGGCATTGGCGAAGTAGGCGATATTGTATTACGCGACCGTAAGCAGCTTTCTGAGGATGGAATGCTTGTCATTGTATTAACCATTAGTAAGACGGAGAAAAGAATGTTGTCAGAGCCAGATACTATTTCTCGTGGATTCGTATACGCAAGAGATTCAGAAGAACTTCTTAGAAGTGTAAATACCCTTGTGAAAACAACTGTTAACGAATTACAAGAAGAAAATAGACACCAATGGAATGTCATAAAAAGAAATATTAAGAAAGCGGTTGGGCAATATCTGTTTTCACAAACAAAAAGAAAACCCATGATTTTACCTATCATTTTTGAAATTTAAGAACGGCTTTCAAAGGGGTTTTAAAAACGAGTGATAAAATCATCCTTGCATGATTTTATTACTCGTTTTCTTGTACGTATTATGTTGCCTCCTTTTCCGGTTTAATGGCCATAAAAGTGGCAATGGCTGCAATGACGCTTAAACCAGTTAAAATATAGAAAAGGGAGTTTTCAGCAGACTTCATCATAATGGCCATAACAGGTGGTCCTGCTGCTACCCCTATAAAACGCATGGAGCTGTATACAGAAGAAACGGTACCTCGTTCTTGTTTCTCAATGCCCGATGTAATAAGGGCATCCAGACAGGGAAGCCCCACTCCAATTCCAATCCCAGCTAATACAAATAAAGAGATCATAAACCATAAAGAATTCGAAAGACCAAGTGTGGCGATGGATGCGGCTAATAAAATACTGCCTCCAAATGTAATCCATTTCATCAAAACTTTATTTTCCTTAATGAATTTCCCCGACATATAGGAGGCCAAACAAAGTCCACCTAATGGTATGGCTAAGATAAGTCCTTTTTTCACAGCCTTTACTTCATACACTTTTTCTAATGTATCAGACAAATAAAATAAAACAGCAAAAAGCACAAACATAAAAATAATTCCAATCGTAAAAACAGCATAAAGCCATTTCCAGTTGTTTTGAAAAGTTTCTTTAATATCATATATAAATTCTTTGAAAGGAATGGGTGATTCTCTTTTATTAGGTGTCTTCACTAAAAATAGCATTAGAATAATGGATACTAAACAAAAAACTGGAATGGAGAAAAAAGGAATAAACCAAATGTATCCGGCCAAAAAAGCGCCTAAAATTGGACTCAACACTTTTCCAAGGGTATTAGAGGTTTCAATTAGCCCCAATGAGCTACTTACTTCTTCATCAGTCTTAAACATATCACCAACAAGCGGCATAACGATTGGGAAAGCACCAGAAGCTCCTAAGCCTTGTAAGGCTCTACCGATCAAAATAATCCAATAGGGATTGTCCATTTTCCAACTTGCCCATGCAGAAATGAGTCCACCGACTCCTGTTATGATTAAACTTGGAATGATCACCTTTTTTCTACCTAAATGATCGGATAAGAAACCGGCAATTGGAATGAAAAAGATCGCCACAATCGAGTAGACGGTAATGATCATACTCGCTTGAAAAGGAGATATTCCTAGTTTGCTTTCCATCATGGGAAGTACGGGAATAAGCATTGAATTCCCAAGTGTCATGACAAGTGGAATCGAGGAGATCGACAGTACAGCCCATTTTTGATTACTGCGTTTGTTTTTCGAAACATTTTTTGAAGCTTTTCTAACCTTGGTGGGTTTAATGTTTTCTACATGTTCCATCACTGACACGCCTTTTTGAATTTATATTTTGCAAAGAAAAAGCTCTTTAATAATCACAATACTTTTAATATGTCTCTTAATTGATTAAATATCCTATACCAAAAAATGAGATCAAAAATTAGAAGTTCAAGGGCTTTATTTTTACTTTAAATTCAAATTAAAGTAATGAGTACTACATGAAAATAACAGTCCCAATTAAATACCATTAGGACTGTTAGTAGTGTTTTTATGAGTCTGTTTAGGAGATCTAACTAGATTTAGAGTCTGTCTCATTCCCTTTTATTTTAAGAGATTATTCTTTAGACTCGCTCAAATCCGTGATACATTCTAGTACGAGGGTTACAGCCATACTCATAGCTGCACCACCACCAAATGCTGCAGTGACACCGACAGCTTCGAGAATTTCTTCTTCAGTTGCTCCTTGATCCAAGCATCCTTTTGTGTGATAAATAATACAATATTCATCTTGAGAATATATACTGATTCCTAAAGCAATGAGATGTTTTTCTTTTTGCGATAACTTTCCTTCTTTAAAACATGCCTCTGTAAAGGCGGTATAATGCTGAGCGACCTCTGGCATTTTAGTTGTAAAAGTGCCCAAACCGATCTTATATTCATGAAGTGCTTCTTCTGACTCATTTCTAGGTTCCAGTTGTTCCAATTTCCATACAACTCCATTCAGTTATTTATAGTAAAAGATTTATCAACAATTTCTTCAGTGAACATAATGAGTAGGTACCTCAGGAAGGATTTTAGTTTGTTTCCTCATCCAATTTCCTTCATTTATTTTCATTACTTACCTTGTTTGTCACTAGCAACGGATTCAGCCATACCCTCCATAATAACGGAATCAATCTCACCCTCCATGAACGTATCTGATACTTGTTCATGGGTTTGGGCTAAAGCTGACGAAACGGTGTCTTTTTGTTTATAATCCTCAACGGTATAAATTTTTCCAGCAATTTCTGGAGAATCCTGACTCTGATTTCTATTTACCATTCATACACCTCATTTTGATTTGATTACAATCTTAAAAGATAAGCAAAAACTCATTCCCCTAAGATTGGTTTCACAGACCTTTTTTATTATCCCTTTTGAAAAAATATATATGTAATATCTATGCCTTTTTTTGGTAAGACTCTAATTTGTTTTTCATTTTTAATCTCGTCCGTCAAGTATTTATCAAAAGATAAGAAGGTGAGCATGTCTTACTGCTCAGCCTTCTTAAAAATTCTATTTATTTTTAACGACGATGTTCAACAAGATCAATGACACCTAACACTATATGGGCTAAACCGAATCCAAAAACGGTGTTTGCGATCATTTTATTGGATCTCTTTTTTTGTTTCATGACATATCCAGTGGCTGTAACAGCAGACCCTAATGCAGCTGGTATTAGACCTTCGCGAATATTCATTCGTATTCCCCCCACATCGAAGTTAGTTGGTGTATATGCACCATTTATATTGTCGCCTTGTGAAGTAGAAATATTCTTATGGTAGAATTTGGTCGGCATTAATTAGGTAAAATATTCAAGCTTTGCATTCGGAAAGAACTTTTCCATATAAGAATAAAGATGATTTTTTAAATCCTCTTCTTCCTCTTTTTGATAGATGTATTTTCCGATTCCATATTTTCCCCATTTATATCTTCTTTTTTCTTCATCTAACTCTAATTTGGTCATTGGATAATTTTTTTCGATCACTCGTTTTGCCGGTTTTGTAAAGCGATGTTGAATGAACTCGAAGGTGATATCACTTTTTGCATCCGACGGTAATTCCGCGTCGAGACGCTCAAACATATGATAATACCCCTCCTCCCATCCTTCATGTAGATAGATGGGTGCGACAATAAATCCAAGTGGATACCCTGCTCTTGCCACTTTTCCAGCTGCCTCAATCCTTTTTTCCAAGGGAGAGGTTCCTGGTTCAAAATTTTTAATAACAAAATCTGCATTTACACTAAATCGAAATCTTGTTTTGCCGTTATGTTTGGCATCTAATAGATGATCGACATGATGAAATTTTGTTACAAACCTTAATTTACCATGTTCTGTTTCCCCAAAATGTTCGATTGCTCGCTTTAATGTATGGGTTAAATGGTCTATGCCAACGATATCGGAAGTACAGGAGGCTTCAAATCTAGTAATTTCAGGGGCACGCTCCGCCATATATTTGTCAGCAGCTTCCAAGATTTCTTCCACATTGACATATGTACGGATATAAGGTTTACTTCCCATCGTTGTTTGTAGATAACAATAGTGGCAATGGCCCATACACCCAGTTGCAAAGGGAATCGCATATTCTGCTGAAGGTTTGGAAGTATCAAATTTAAGCGTTTTTCGTATTCCTACGACGAGTGTGGACTTTGCTACCCGATATTTTTGAAAATCATTCTCTCCTGGAAGATCTCTTACTTGATTATGGGAAGTCGTATAGCGAATTTCAGTATCCATCTTTTCAAATTTTTCTTTTAGTTCTCTTCCTAAGGGGTACTCCAATGCTTTTGGCTCAAAGTAGATGAGCTTCGGAATAAATGGCTTCATCCTTCAAACATCCCCTCTGAAATATCCCCATAATAGTAATTGTAGGCTTGGTTCGCCTCTTCTTCAGAGGAATAAACAGCCATTTCATTTGATAAAGGATAGTACGTTTCATATAGAAACAAGGCCAATTCATTCGGATTTTCTGGGTTATTTACGACTGCTGCTGCCTGAATGTTTGCAACATCCTGTGTATGCGGGTTCCGATAAAAAACATAAACAACATCTCCCGCAGAATAATTAGTATAATCCATATCATCACCTTTTTCTTTCAAGAAAATCTATTGAAGTTTATTATTCATATTTTGCCTTTAAATCATTCGTTTTCTTTAACATCCACTGAATAATTTTCATTTAGTAAATGATTTTCTGGTGGAGAAAAATCCACTGAGAGCAAACTCATTTCCGGTTCCACTCCATATAACTTTTTAAAAGAATTCCTTATTTCCTCATTTCTTTCCAATTGAGAGTCTACCTCGTTCTCTTTCATTTCCATCACCTTTTCTGTTTGATATTGGGTCTGTTCAATCAGTAAAAAGAAGAAAAGGAAACAGACTGGTTCTGCTCCCTTTTCACTTCTTTTGTATAGTACTTAACAATTTCAGAACGATTAATATGCCCATAATAAGCCCCCTAACTTTATCCATGACTTTAGTGCGACCTTTCTTATAAGCACGTCTTTATCCTTACCGATCCCTGTTTTTTTATGTAATTGTCGTTTGAAAACTTAAATTAAAATGCTTTGAATAAAGAATTGCCTAAAAAAGTAGCTAAGTCGAGTTGTTATAGTTATTTTTTAACAGTTTAATTACAAATAGTAGAGGAAAAATAAACCTAAACCATGAAAAGGAGATAATAAAAATGAGTGATCAAGATTTAAAAAAACAGGTGCTAAATGTCATTTCCAATCATCGAACAGGCGTCCTATCATCTGTTGAAAATAACAAGCCGCATTCACGCTACATGACGTTTTATAACGAGGATTTAACACTGTATACACCTACACAAAAGGATACGGAGAAAGTAGAAGAAATTAATCGTAATCCATATGTTTCGGTCTTGTTAGGTTATGAAAAGAAAGGACAAAGCGATTCCTATATCGAACTTGCTGGAACATCAACGATTAATGATTCTGAAGCATTTGAAAAGTCAATTTTGGGATGAATCCTTTAAACAATGGTTTGATAGTCCCGAGGATCCGAATTATGTATCTGTTACAAATACAACCTGAAACGATTCGTATTCTAAATACTCAGGGTGAACCACCACAAGAACTTAATTTTTAAAGAAGTAAATAGTCACATTGATTACAATCTGTAAAATGGCTCTTCTTTTCTTTTATTAAAAAGAAGAGCCAAATATCTAGTACACAAATCAAGCAGTTAAAAACAACTCTCCTCTTCATGCTCTTCATTCTTTGAAATCTTCCAGTGATTGTATCTTAATTCTTCCAAAATAAACATAAAAGCTCAAAGGATTATTAACTATACATATAGAAATCCCTATATATATTGGTACATAAAAATAAGCGGGGTGGGATTAAATGAAAAAAATCTTATTATTTTTTTCAGTGGTACTTTTACTCGGAGTAGCTTCTTGCAGTCAAAAAGAGGATACATCAGAACCAGATACAAATGAATTGCCAAAGGTGACTGAAAATGAAGGGGAAAATCCTAAAGAAGCAGAAGAACCAACACCATCGGAAAACGGACAGCATAACAGAAAATGAAGATTCGAATCCATCTGTAAATGGCAATACTTCTGATAATGAAAATGAAGAACCAGCAACTGAAAATCCTGAGCCAACAACGTATGAAAATAATAGTTTTAAAGATGTTACCCTAACGGAAAATGAAAATGGAATACAGGTGACGGGCAAGGCGAGAGTATTTGAAGGAGTATTTCAATATGCGGTCGTTGTAAAAGATAAAATTCTTAAAGAAGATCATTATCTGACTGCAGGTGCTCCTGCCTGGGGAGAGTTTGAATTTTTTATTGATCAAAATTTACTTACCCATCCAGGAACCACTTTAGAACTTTTTGTGTACTCCGCAAAAGATGGATCGAAGACAGAGGTATTGCCGATTGCTTTAACAAAAGAATAATGCTCTACTCGAAGAAATTTTAGGATATTTAGGATGAAAGCCGGTTTATTCCAAAACCGGCTTTCATCTTTGTCATTGAGAAGTAAATAGATCTTTGAGTTTTATTTTAATAAACCGATTTTGTTTAAAGGATATAAACGAAGTTTGACTTCCCCCATAATAGCATCCTCTGATACAAATCCAAAAAATCGACTATCCTTACTATATAAACGGTTATCCCCCATAACAAAGATAGAACCTTCAGGCACTCTCGCCTCTCCAGTAATTTCTGTCAGTGTAAAATCTCCTGTGAGTTTGTCAAAAATCAATTCATTTTTTATTTCATCTAAATAGGGCTCTTCCGTTACTTTTCCGTTTATATAAAGAACATCATTTTTCATTTCCACCGTATCACCTGGTAGCCCGATGACCCTCTTAATATATTTTTCGTCTGCATCAGGTGCATCGAATACAATCATATCAAACCGTTGTATATCGGATATTTTACTGATTAATATTTTATCTTTTTCCTCAAAGGTTGGTAACATGGATTCTCCGTAAACAGTTGAGGGTGAAAATAAAAATTGACGACAAAGAATAACGATAAGTAGTGCAAATGCAATCGATAACACCCAAGAATACCATTCACTTTTTCTTTGTTCTTGCACAATAAAACCCTCCTCTATTGTCCATCTTAAAACATTATATAACATTTTGTTTGGTACACCGCTTAATTTACAAAAACTACATAAAAAACACCCAGTATGATTTATGTGAAAATAAATCATACTGGGTGTTTTGGTTTGTATTGTGATTTTTAATTATTTTGCTGCAGCAAAACGTTTGTTTACTTCATCCCAGTTAATAAGGTTATAGAAAGCAGAAATATAATCTGGGCGTTTGTTTTGATATTTTAAGTAGTAAGCATGCTCCCAAACATCAAGTCCAAGAACTGGTGTTTTACCTTCAGAAAGTGGAGTATCTTGGTTTGGTGTGCTAGTGATGGCTACTTTACCGCCATCAACAACAAGCCAAGCCCAACCAGAACCGAAACGAGTTGTAGCTGCTTTTGTAAATTCTTCTTTGAACTTGTCATAGCTTCCGAATGCTTCATTGATCGCAGTTGCTACTTCACCTGTAGGTTCACCGCCACCGTTTGGAGAAAGAACTGTCCAGAATAAGCTGTGGTTCGCATGTCCGCCACCATTGTTACGAACAGCAGTACGGATGTTTTCAGGAACAGCATCAAGATTAGATACTAATTCTTCGATCGTTTTGCTTGAAAGATCATCATGTCCTTCAAGAGCAGCATTTAAGTTGTTTACATATGTAGCATGATGACGATCATGGTGAATGGTCATTGTTAATTCATCGAAATGTGGTTCAAGTGCATTTGCAGCATATGGTAATGAAGGTAATTCGTATTTTGACATTGGTAAATCCTCCTATGTAATCCTTATTTTTTAATGATAACTATATTATAATTAATATTATTTACACTTTCAACTAATAAGCTTAAATATATTTTTTTTATTTTTCAGAGAAAAAATAAGTTATTAGAATCCAGTCTATGCCCAAATTATATTGTTGCACTATAAACGAAGAATATACCTAATCTATTATTATTTTCGTTTCGTTCCATCTAGTTGCTGATTTCCTATTTTAGGCAGTCAACATATGTCTAAAATCAATCCATTTCTGATTAACGATTTGGCTTATTGTATGTAAACGCTAATTCATCTATTTTTTCATTATAGTCGACGTGCAAATCATGATCATTAAAATACCATAAATCCGATTCTTCTATATAGAAAATGATGCCATCAACTTCATGGCTCGCGATTATATCAATTGGATAATCCTTCGCAAATCCTAGTGAGTAGGATTCCTGAACGGGACTAGAACCATAGATTTTCGCAAAAAACTTCAAAGTATCTCCTTTTGTTAACCCCATTTCATCCTGAAACCAATGTATTGCTTTTTCACTGATTGTTAATTTCATCATGACACCTCCTTTAGATGAGCTCTTTTTAACAGATTACCTTGTTATTATTCTTTCACGGTCATCTTAACATTATAAGATGATACTTCATAATCTTTTTGCTTACTGTTTTTATACTTTCTCTATTCCTCCTTGTTTCCTTCAGAAAATAAAATCCTTTTGCCATTGAGAGACTTAATTGTCTAAAATAGGGTTAATTGAACTTTTATAGGGGGAAAAGAATGAAGAAAAAAACGGCAATCGTTACTGGGAGTTCGAGCGGCTTTGGTTTACTCACTGTTCTAGAGTTAGCAAAAAATGGTTTTGAAGTGATCGCAACGATGAGAGATACCAATAAAGAAAATCTATTACTAGAACAATGTAAAAAACAAAATATTGTTAACAACATACATATACATGAACTTGATGTTTCTTCTGCTGACTCGATTGAAAAGTTTAAACATGTGCTGACTGGCTGGCAAACGATTGATGTACTCGTTAATAACGCAGGAATTGCTACTGGTGGTATGTGTGAAGAAATTCCAATTGAAGATTATCAATTACAATTTGAGACGAACTTTTTTGGTGTAATTAGAGTTACCCAAGCGGTCCTTCCTCTTATGCGGACCCAAGGTAGTGGCCGGATAATCAATCTCAGCAGCATCAGTGGACAGATGGGATTCCCAGGACTGTCTCCATATGTTGCCTCCAAGCATGCACTGGAAGGTTTCAGCGAAAGTTTGTCACTTGAAGTCAGACCATTTGGCATTGATGTAATTCTTGTGGAACCTGGGTCCTATCATACGAACATTTGGAATGCTATAGACGCTGCCCAGCACCATTCGAATTCCCCATACCATTCGTATTTATCTTCTCTTATGAATGTAATAGAAATGGGGAAACCCAAACATGAAGACCCGATAGAGGTAGCAAAGCTAATTGCCCATATTGCCTTACAAACGAAAACACCTCGCTTTAGGTACCCCATCGGAAAAGGAGTGAAGAGAAATTTAACTTTGAAAAAATTCTTACCATGGAGATCTATTGAAAAACTCATTTTGAAGATGATTATTAGATGAGAAAGCGTCCTTTTAAATTCATGGATTTGCGCCTGCAAAGCCCCTAGAATTTTAAATAGAATGGGCCATTTCTTTAATTCTCGTATGCATTAAGATATTCTCAAAAACATATTCAGGCCTTTCTTCTGTAATTAAATGACCCGCATTTTTATATGTAATGAGTCGGGCATCCGGCAAATCCTTAACTAAGCGTTGGCCTACCTGAACAGGAACGACCCGATCTTCTTCTCCCCATATTAATAAAGTGGGAGTTTGAATTTCCTGTAGCTGATGAGGCAATAAATCCCCCTCCCGATGACGCAGAAGACGAACTAAAGCTTTATAAAATTCTTTTTCAGCTAATGGTTTAGCAAATTCATTTATGATTTCATCATTGATTAAATTTTGGTTAAAAAACACGTTTTTTAAGTAATCCCTAACGTCTTTTCTTCCTATATAGTAATGAATACATTTTTCAAATAAGGGTAAATAGGAACTGCATATAAGAAGTCTTTTGGCTCGTTTTAAGTACCCTGAACTATTTAATAGGATTAATTTATTTATTTTTTCAGGAGCTAAAATCGCCATATTTAAAGCAATTTGCCCGCCCATGGAATGAGCCACAATATAAGGGTTTGAGATTCCGAATTGGTGGATACATTCAAACATTACTTTCGCATAGTTTTGAAAGCTATAGACAAACGAAGTCGATTTTTCGCTTTTGCCAAAGCCAGGGAGATCGACGGCAATGATCGAAAAGTGTTTTTGCAATAAAGGAATGATACGACGAAACGTATACGTCGAGGATGCTAAGCCATGGATAAGGAGAATCGGTGGTTTGTCATTCAATAGGTATTCACAATACAAGTTGATATTATTGACTCTCATATAGGTATGATTTAATCCATTGATCGACAATGTGATACACTCCATCCTCAGATGATAATTAACCCTATTATTTACCGGATGGTGGGCGATGATGTAGAAAATCTTTTTAATGAATGGGTATACTCCTATAACAGTGGGAGACTTCTGTTGAATAAAGTTAAAAAAACCTTGCATCTGCAAGGTTTTTTTAACTTTGTATGAAGATTGATTAGTCTTCTTCCTCTTCATCCATTATTTCTTCAAAAGCAGTGGAGACTTTGTCAAATTCTTGATCGCTATCAATGGCTGAAAAGTCACCATCCTGATCTACTTTTAAAAAGAAAATATCAATATCGCCTTCAACATCTTCTTGTAGATCCTCCACAAATGCGACCGCAGCGTAGTCGGTCCCTTCTAAATTTAGTGATGCTAGAACTTCGACTTCTAGCTCCTCATCGTTTTCATCCGTAATCGTAAAAATTTCGCCTACTTCAATGTTTCCCATATGGAATCCGCTCCTTTTTGAAAAATTTATGACAATACCCCTTGTTTAAAAGGATTCATTATCATTTTATTTCCAAAATCTATTATATCCATTCAGGAAACATATTACATTATTATTTCTTAAATGTTAGTCTATTAATTGAAAAGGGGCAGCTTGAACATCTTGGCTATTCGAACCGATGAATGCAACAAATGCACCCGGATCACTTTTATATTGTAAATCACTATGATGGTAACGTAACTGCTCCTCTGTAATGATGAAAGAGACTGTTCTGGTTTCACCGGGCTGTAATTTAACTTTAATGAAGCCTTTCAATTCTTTTAATGGACGGACGACTTCTCCTACTACATCTTGAATATAGAGTTGAACAATTTCCTCACCCTCAACCTCTCCTTCATTTGTTATATCAACTGAAATGGATATAGGAGTTTCAACCGTCATTGTTTCATTCGAGAGTCTTACATTTTTATATGAAAATGTGGTGTAGCTCAAGCCATATCCGAATGGAAAGAGAGGTTCATTTGGAATATCCAAATACTTGGATACATACCATTCTTCTGCATGGAGCGCGTTTTTTGGTCGGCCAGTTCGATAGTGATTATAATAAACAGGGATCTGACCAACCGAATAAGGAAAAGACATGGTTAATTTGGCAGTTGGATTCTTGTCACCGAACAAGAGATCAGCAATCGCTCTCCCTCCCTCGGTGCCTGGAAACCAAGCTTCCAGTATGCCATCTACCTGATCATAGACACCGTGAAGGTCAAGTGGACGTCCATTAAAAAGAACCACTATTATGGGCTTATTCGCCTTTTTTAAAGTCTTTATTAAATCAAGTTGCACCTGTGGTAAGCGAATATCGGCTCTACTTGCTGCTTCCCCACTCATATTGGAACTTTCCCCAAGAGCCAGCACAATAACATCCGCTTCTTCAGCCACTTTCAAGGCTCTTTTTTTCTGCTCGTTAGTTCCTTTATCAATTCCACAACCTTCTGCATAAAGAAGCGCCTGGGGTCCCACTTTTTCTGTTAGTGCTGCAAAAAGAGTAACAGCCTCTTCCTTTGAACCAAACCAAGACCAAGGCCCCAAAATATCGTTACTTTTCGCAAACGGGCCCATAACGGCGATTTTCCTTTCTTTTTGAAGTGGGAGGATATGTTGATGATTTTGTAAAAGGACAATCGATTTAGTTGCCAACTCTCGGGAGATTTCACGATGGTCCTTGCTCAGGATGATTTTTTTCTCTAGCTCTTCATCTGCCCCTCGATAAGGGTTTTCAAACAATCCTAGTTTGGCTTTTAACGATAAAATTCGAAGGACGGCCTCATCAATCCATTTGATATCAACGACTTCGGTTACCACTAACCATGCTAGATGCTTTACATAGGTGGCAGTCATCATCTCAATATCGACACCTGCTCGAATAGCTTTATAGGCAGCTTCAGCCTCATCCCTGGCTACTCCGTGTGTAATCAGCTCACCCACTGATCCCCAATCGGAAATGACGACTCCGTTAAAATTCCACTCTTCCCGAAGGATCCCGCGTAATAGCTTTTGGTTCCCAGTTGCCGGAATACCGTTAATGGTGTTAAAGGATGTCATGACCATTTGCGCACCCTCATCCAAAGCGGACTTATAGGCAGGCAAATAATATTCGCGTAGCTGTCTTTCTGACATATCGACTGTATTATAATCACGGCCACCTTCAGGAGCTCCATATGCGGCAAAGTGCTTTACGCAGGCCGCTAATCGATTGGGGTCCTTCTCAAGCTCTGGTCCTTGGAATCCACGAACAAAAGCTTTTGCAAATTCGCTATTTAAGTAAGGATCTTCACCCGTGGATTCCATTACCCTTCCCCAACGTGGATCACGGACTAAATCAGCCATTGGTGCGAAGGTAACATGGATACCGGAAACAGACGCTTCCAATGCAGCAATTTCAGCACTTTTTTCAGCGAGTTCTAAATCCCAGGAACATCCTATGGCAAGTGGAATTGGAAAAATCGTTTTAAATCCATGGATAATATCTGCCATAAATAATAAAGGAATTTTAAGACGATTGTTTTTTAGATGTGTTTCTTGAATTTGAACAATTTCCTTAGCACTTGTTGCACCAATGACAGATCCGCTGTTTCGAACGATTTCTTCAGTGATTCCTAATTCAGCCATTGGACCCGTATTGTCACCCTTAGCACAGGAACCTTCATAGTAATGAGAAGCTAATTGCATGAATTGAGCGATCTTTTCATCCAAAGTCATCACACCAAGCAAACTTTTCAGCATGGTCTCATTCATTACTATACCCCGTCCTTTCGAAACAGAGGACGGTTCTTGTGTTTCATTTTTTAAAATGAAAACACAAGAACCGTCCCCTTGTCACCATTATTTTGATAATCCTTCTTTAAAGGTTTTGATGTTCCATTCCATCATGGCCACATAAGAGTCACCATCTTCTCCAGGTTTACCTATTGAGTCCGTAAATACTTTCCCCATAATTGGAACGTTCGTTTCCTTAGATACAGCTTCCATACTGCGAGGATCGATACTTGTTTCTACGAATAAGCCCTTGATCCCTTTTTCATTAATCGTATCTACTATTTTTGTTATTTGGTCAGGAGTTCCTTGATTTTCTTGGTTAATTTCCCAAATGTATTCTGCTTGGAAACCATAGGCTGCACAGAAATATTTAAAGGCTCCTTCACTAGTGACAAGAATACGATCCTTTTCTGGGATTTGATTAAATTGTTCTACCGCACTGTCGTGAAGTTTTTGAAGCTTTGCTATATATTCTTCTGCATTTTTCTTATAGACATCTGCATGTTCTGGATCTACTTTCATTAACCCATCTCTAGCGTTTTCAGCGTATTTAATCCCATTTCGAATATCTAACCAAGCATGGGGATCTTGTTCCCCTTCTTTCCCTTTTGTCGTTAAATATTTGGCCTTGACCCCTTCACTCATAAGGAAAACAGGTGCATTATCCCCATCTTTTCCGGCTGTTTCCAATAACTTATTGAACCATGAGTTTCCAGCCTCTAAATTTAAGCCATTGTAAAACACTGCATCGGCATCGGTTGTTTTTTGGACATCTATTGGAAGTGGGTCATATTCGTGTGGATTGGATCCGACTGGTGCTAAAGTGTGAATTTCAACTAAGTCTCCACCGACATTTTTTACGATGTCGTAAATGATGGAATACGTTGTAACAACCTGAACCTTCTCTCCTTTGCTACTTGAAGAAGTTGTGTTGCTTCCCTTCTCACCACTGCATGCACTTAGGATCAAAATGGGCAGGATGGCCATGAACAAAAAAAATAAACTTTTTCTAAACATAGGTTTTTCCTCCTCAATGAAGCCTTATTTATGTTAATGAAGCTCTATTCCTTTTCACTTTTAACATTCTCCATACTAATCCTTGTTTCGGTGAGAATAAGAAAGCAAGAATGAAAATAGTTGTTGCGGCTAAAACGATGGTCGCTCCTGAAGCTAAGTTATAGGTGAAGCTAAAGTATAGCCCGATAATAGACGAAGTGATTCCAATTCCTGCGGAGAGAAAAATCATCACCCATAAACGATTCGTTAACAGGTATGCAGCCGCTGCAGGTGTAATTAACATCGCGACAACCAATACAATTCCTACAGTTTGCAATGAGGCTACGGTTACCATAGTCAATAAAGTCATGAGAAAATAGTGGATCAAACGGACCGGAAGACCATAGGCAGCGCCCATCGTTTCATCAAACGATGTAACCAATAATTCTTTGTAAAAGAGATAGACAGCCCCTACTACAATAAGGCCAATTCCAAGAGTGATCCACATATCTGAGCCTCTTACCGCGAGAACATTACCAAATAAAATATGGTATAAATCTGTACTGCTTTTTAGCATCGTAATCATAATAATCCCTGATGCAAATGCCGCTGTGAACATGATTCCAATGGAGGTGTCATGCTTAATTCGACTGTTTTGCGTAACAAACCCGATGGCAATCGCCGTTAGAACACCGCTAAAAACGGCTCCAAAGAAAAAATTGATTCCAAATAGATAAGAGATGGCAACACCTGGAAGTACAGCATGTGAGATGGCATCTCCCATGAGAGCCATTCCTCTTAGAATGATGAAACAACCAATGACCCCACAAATGATTCCTACCATAATGGATGTTAATAATGCTTTTTGTAAAAAACCATATTGGATAACCGCTTCAATAAATTCCATTACACGGACACTCCTATCTCACTCAAAAAGGCAAATTGCCCATTGTATGCTTTTTTGATGACCTCAGGTTTAAAGATCATGTCAACTGACCCATATCCGATTAATTCTTTATTTAACAGTATTAGTTGGTGGAAATAATCATTTGCTTTACTTAGGTCATGATGCACAACAATCACTGTTTTTCCCTGTATACAAAGATCTTTCAATATTTGAACAATCGTTTCTTCACTTGCAATATCTATGCCGACGAAAGGTTCATCAAGAAAAAATAAATCTGCTTTTTGAGCGAGTGCTCTTGCAAGAAATACACGTTGCTGCTGCCCTCCAGACAACTCACTAATCTGCCTGTTCTTGAAATCTTGCATCGATACTCGTTCGAGACATTCTAGTGCCCATTCTTTTTCCTTTTTCTTTGGACGCTGAAACAGTCTTAAATTTGGATAAGTTCCTATAAGAACGGCATCAAGTACCGTAATGGGAAAATCCCAATCAATATTTGAGCGTTGCGGTACATAAGCAATCTTTTTCCTTACGTCTTTAATGGAATTTCCTAACACTTTTATTTCGCCTTTGTCTGTAGGGATTAGATTTAACATGGCTTTCAAAAAAGTGGATTTTCCAGCACCATTCGGTCCAATAATTCCAACTAAATTACCTGTCTCAATGGATAAGCTAATTCCTTTGAGTGCTTCAATTCCATAATAAGAAACATGAAGATCCGAAATATAAATGGCAGAATTCTGCATCTCATTCTCTCCTTTAATTATTCAAATGTTTTAACCGAACCAATTACTAGATTATGATAGGCAAAAGTATGTTGTTAACAGTTATTTATGGTTAAACGCAATATATTCATTAGAACAAGAAACATAGACACGTTGAAAAGTTTTTCCCTACTGCAAATTATATGCAAAGGTTTATAAATGTTAATACATTATTTAAAACTTTTATCTTTTTTAAAAATTACATTTAGTAAACAAGCTAAAGTGAACTTTCGAGGATATATGGAATGAATATTCTAAAAACACTTATAATTTTGTCGAAAACTTGTTATGATAAACAAGGATAGCCGGATTCATAATAAAAAAATAAATCTTTGGGGGAAAAGAAAATGAACTATACATATTTACTTTGTAATATTGAAAATAAAGTTGCTGTTGTGACCATCGATCATTCACCTGGGAATAAATTAAATACACAAGTATATCAGGAAATAGCGCAATTAATGGGTGAATTGGAAGGTAATGAACAGGTTCATGCCATCGTGATCACTGGGGCTGGAGATGAGGCATTTGTCGCTGGAGCGGATATCAATGAAATGGTTGATTTGGATACAGTAGGAATGATGGATTTAACTCAAATTACAAGAATTGCTTTTTCAAGAATTGAAAAATTGAACAAACCTGTTATCGCAGCCATTAATGGTGTTGCCCGTGGTGGCGGATTTGAGCTTGCTTTATCATGCGATTTGCGAATTGCCTCAGAAAAAGCAGAGTTTGCTTTCCCAGAAATCAATTTAGCCGTTATTCCTGGTGGTGGCGGAACGCAACGTATCCAAAAAGTGGTTGGACAAGGCATCGCGAAAGAATTATTGTATTTTGGAGAAGTCATGGGTGCCAAGCGGGCTTATGAATTGCAAATTGTCAATAAAGTAGTTGCACATGATGAGCTTCTTTCAACAGCGAAAGAGTGGGCGGAAAAGCTAGCACAAAAAGCACCTGTCGCATTAAGAATGATGAAGTTAGCCGTTAATACCGGCTCTAATGTTGATCTTGAATCCGCCTTAACAGTTGAAGCAGCCTGCTACGATGGCGCATTTGCTACAGAAGACCGAAAAGCCGCGATGTCTGCGTTTGTTGAAAATCGAAAAATCCAGTTTGTCGGCAGATGAAAATCCGATAAGTAGAATGATCATTGGCCATCCAGAATGATAGATCTCAGGGTGAAAGGATATAACGCTCACAACAAAAAGTTTTCATTAAAAAATCGCATTCTCTGATTAAAGAGGAATGCGATTTTTTTATCAGGAATCTTTCTAACTACTACAGCCACTTCCACAGCTTGAACAACTAGACCCACCCGAATCTCCTCCTGAATCGGAATCAGATGAGCAGGCAAATCCAGAGCATGAGGACCCTCCTCCAGCCTGTGCGACTTTGTAATATTCACTTGGATACCACTCACTCATTTGTTCTTGAAATTGATCTTCTTCGTAGATGGAATAAAAAACGGCTGCTCCAACTGCTAATTGAAAAAATTGTTGTTCTGTTTGAACTTGAGGAACATCCAACTTCTTCTTTCCTTGCTTAACATCATCAGAATGAAATATTTCTTTTTTCATTTTATGAATTAAGCTTTGTTTTAAGTCAAGCCAATCTTCGCCTGTTCTAAAATACTTGTTTAAGAGATCTTCTTCAGAAAGTTTCCTAAAATCATCTAGAATTTCACGCTTTAGGGGATTCTTTAAAAATCCTCCCCATAGGGCTCTGCTGTTTGGCGTTGATTCGAAAAGACTTAAATAGACCCAATCAAAAAACGCTCTTTCAAAAGGAATAGGTGTGGGATCACTAGTTGGAATGTGGTGCAATAATTCATGGTAGAAACTCTTAGAAAATGTTTCATATTCCCTTGTAAACATGAGCATCTCATGCCAAATAGCATCCACTCGAGTACTAAACATGGGAACGGATTTTAACAAACTATTCATAACAAAGTATCGTTTGAGTTCAAAAAGTGTCCATTCAAACTCAAAGTCTGACCATTTTGGATTCGCTTTTAACACACGATCCTTTACTCGTTCGATATAGGCGCTTGACAAAGAATGATCTACTGCTTGTGCAATAGGTAGAAAACCTTCTAGCTGAATCCCTAAATGATCAGGGATCGGATGATTTTTCAATGAACATCTCTTCCCTTTAGAAGATAAGATCAAGATGATTACAATGACAAAAATAAGAATAAAAACAATTAAACCAATTGTAAAATCGAACATCCCCTCTCCCCTTTCAAAAATCTAATAGATGCTTTTTGAATAATCATCCATCATTTTATCCTAAAAAGCATGCTTCTAAAAAAAAGCCCCAATTCATGATTTCAATTCAATAAATAATAATTGTGAAATATACATCAAATTCATCTATTTATACGAAAGAATGGTCAAATTGGTTTCACTAATTACTAATTTTTCTTAATCTTTACTCTGATTAATTCTAATAGGGCTAACGAGCAAATGTAAAAACATAAACCTGTTTCCTTTTTATTGAACCTTGTATGCTTCACTCCTATAATAGAAACACTATAGAAACAATGGATGGAGTGTGTATGGCAATGATTATGTTAAAAAATGACTGGGCCCCTTTACTGGAAGGGGAATTCGAGAAACCATATTATCAACAATTAAAAAGGGTTTTGAGGGAAGAGTACCAAACAAAAGTTATTTATCCTGATCAACATGATATTTTTAATGCATTACATTTCACTGCTTATAAAGATACGAAAGTAGTTATAATAGGCCAGGATCCTTATCACGGAGTTGGACAAGCACATGGATTAAGTTTTTCTGTTCAACCAGGGGTAAAAGTTCCTCCGTCTTTGCAAAATATTTATAAGGAACTGCAGACTGATTTGGAATGTTCTATTCCGAATCATGGTTACTTGATGGAATGGACAAAACAGGGAGTTTTGCTTCTTAATGCGGTCTTAACGGTTCAAGCAGGAATCCCCAATTCACATAAATCACTCGGTTGGGAGAGGTTCACTGACAAAGTCATAGAAACATTAGATCAAAGAGAGACACCTGTTGTATTTATCCTTTGGGGACGTTTTGCCCAACAAAAACAGCAACTGATTACCTCATCCAAGCATTTGATCATTAAGTCTCCACACCCAAGCCCTTTTTCCGCTCGTAAAGGATTCTTTGGCAGCAGGCCATTTTCACAAACGAATGCCTTTTTACGCAAAATTGGGAGTAAAGAAATTGATTGGCAAATTACGAGTCTATAGTTTTTTAACATCGTGTTCTCACCAAAGTTATGACAATCAAAGTAACCGTTTAATAAGCAAGTACTCTTCTCATCCGTAGGAGTAGTCATGGAATGACTTCTACGGATGAAGTTATTACTTAATAGGTTGTTTATGTTTTGTTGCTCACGAGCACGAATAAAGGTGTAACGGTTTATTGATCGGACGAAGGATTTAATTTTTATTATGTGTATTTAGCACATAGTGTAATTTGTTTAATTTTTCGAATAATTATTGCTTGTTCTTAGGATGACTGCAGTTTTTTCATTTTTTTAAGACAATTTCAATAATGACCCATTTTACGCAGATCTTGAAGTGAGCATTTTGGATGTTTGAAAAGAATGTTATAAAACTCACAAGCCTTTGATCTATCGTAATAACTCTTCCCTGATTTTAAATAGGAAAAAGTGGTTTTTAACAGTCTTCGTGAACTGTGTTTTTATCTTTTTCCCTTATATAAATGATGTTCAAGCGCATATTCCAAAGCTGGTTGTGGAACTAGATAGCGAACACTTCTCCCATCTCTTAATCGTGAACGAATGAGGGTTGAGCTTGTTTCAATATTGACCCCTTTACTTAAGCAATCAAAACGATGCTCATTCTTCATAAGAAGTGAGTTTTTTGCAATGATGTCTGACATATCGTACCCTTCTCTTCCCATCACAATGAAGTGATTCGATTGGATTAACTCGATCCCTTTGTGCCAGCCTGTGATATTTGTTAAGTTATCTGCACCCATGACAAAGAACAATTCATCATTTGGATATTCCCTTTTTAACTTTTTCATTGTTTCATACGTATAGATTTCCCAACCTTCTGCATCCATTTCAATCGTATTGACTTGGATTTTATCATGATCCGCAATGGCAAGGTTGATCATATTTAAACGATGTTCATTGGAAGTTAACGTTCTCTCTTTATCCCTTCTTTTATTAGAAGAAGGAACTAAGATCATCCCATCTAAATTACGTCTATCGATGACCATATCCATTGTGACAAGATGCCCAATGGTAATAGGATCACATGCCGAACCGAATACACCAAATCGTCCCATGTTATTCTTCCTTTCTCTTTAAAATAAGTATGAGTCATTGACTTCACCCTTTACTATTGATAAAGCCTCAACATTCATAGTAAAACGATTCTTTAAAATCAAATGACATTCGCTCCTAGTGAAGTGGTAAAGTGTTGCAATGCCCACTCGTGTCCAGCCTGATTAAAACTTGCTACAGCATTTTGGTATACAACCATTTTAAACCCTTTGTTATAGGCATCAATGGCGGTGTGTAAGATACAAATATCTGTGCATACCCCAACTAAATGAACCTCTGTAATCCCGCGTTCTCGCAGTTTAAGTTCTAAATTTGTCCCAGCAAAAGCAGAATAACGGGTTTTATCCATCCAATAGACATGTTCTTTATGTTGATTCCTTTGGTAGATAGTCTTTAAAGAACCGTATAACTGACGCCCCTCACTTCCCATAATATTGTGTGAAGGAAACAGTTCGGTTTCAGGGTGGTATCGATCGTCTATATGATGAGCATCAATGGCGAACACGACGAAATCGTTTTCTTCAATAAATGTGTTGGTTATTTTCGTAATCGATTCTTCAATTTGTTGACCGGGTTTACCGGAAGTTAATAATCCTTCATCCGATACAAAATCAACCGTATAATCAATATTAATCAAAGCTCTTTTCATCAAGTACCCCCCCTAATTATTTAACGATTATCCTATTGTTAACCAATTTGCTATAAAATATGGTTTAATATTTGGCATTATAAATAGAAACAAAGGGTTCAAAATCATTAAAGGAATATAATTGTGCATTTCCTTTTGACCATTTATTGGTCTTTTTTGGTTCTCCGTTATGCATGACTTTTTCGATAAATGGCAAAGAAGGTGCCTTTCTAAAGAACTGAGAATCTAGTCTAATCCAAGGCTCATCTAAAACCGTCAACAGGACACCTTGAAGCTCCGATAAAACGAATTCCTTTGGTAAGAAACTCTTTGCCAGTGTCGTAATAGACATATCTTTTCGAATAAACCAAAGAGCATCCTTAATAATGGTCTTGTGATCAAATGCAAGATCAATTCTTTGAATCTCATCCATATCAAACAATTCAACCTCTGTCGCATCATCTGCTGCTCTTCTATGCTCTACAAATTCTTCAGGTACGATTGCATAATGTGCATTGGAAATGATCCATCCTCGTTTATCTCTGCCTAATTTGTCATAAACTCCGAAATGTTTCATTTTTAATTTACTCACACCAGTTTCTTCTTCCAGTTCTCTTTCTGCTGCCTCATAGGCCGTTTCATTTGGTTGAATGAATCCCCCAGGAAGTGCCCATTTACCACCTTCTATATTGGGCTTCCCTTCACGGTCCATTTCAGCTCTTTTGATCAACAGAAGTTTCAGCTTTTTCTTGGGTGGCCTATGAGCTCCAACTTCCTTTGAAATAATCGTGAATACCGCAATATCGGATGTATAACCGTCTGGAGTTCTGTATTTATTGAATTCGTCATGCTTCGAATGTTCTGTTGGTGTGAACTTTTGCTCTGACAATGTATCACCTGCTTTTAGATTTATAACCGTATACTTAATTTAATTAACACCTTGTTAATTGTTAATCCAATTATAGCCATAACTTAGATGGTAATCAAGATTGGTTTTCAGAATAAATAAAAAATATTTTAATATGAAAAAGCTCAATCCATTAATAAAATGGACTGAGCCTCTTAAGCCAAACTAGGAGACGGTTCTTGTGTTTGCCTTTCAACAAATGACAAGAGAACCGTCCCTTTGTAACCTTTAATATTTTCTAAGAAAGCTTGGGGTTGTATCAAACCATTCATGACTAATCATTTGGTGGAGGCTTGTAAAGATTCTTTCGATTTCTTGAGTTGAGTTGGCTAAGATTCGTATACTAAACCCTTTGACAGGTAATTGGGATAGCCCAACTTTGTAGGAACCTGTGTGGGATTGAATGACATGATGTAACCGGTCTAGAAGTTCAGGGGTTGTTTGTTCCCCAACAACGAGCATGGAACCTAAGTGAGAAAATCCTTCCATCAGACCTATGCTTTCTACATTTTGATTCTCTGGACTTAACTTAATATGATCATAGGCCACAAGTTCTTGATCCATGTAGATTTCATTGATTAATTGAAGCTGATCATAGCTGAACTTTTTCCCATCTGGAGACCAGCCAGGTGTTATGATATCGGAATAAAGAAACGTAGCACCTTTTTCCATATGAATGACATTTTTCTGTTTATAGCGCGCCTGTCGATAGGCAATTAAAGGGTCTGGAACATATTCCAAAAAGCTGCCTTTCTTTAAATGAATTTCGGTTTCCTGGTAGGCGTGTGTATGAGGCGTTCTATACACTTTCGTAGCAGACTGTGTCGTTAATGTGAGCCTTGCTTGATTTTCTAAGGCTATTTTCATATGGTACCGATCACCGTCTAAATAACCACCACCAGGATTTAGTATATAATAGCAAACTTGTCCTGAGTTGTTGTGATAAATAGGGCGCATTACTTTTAATGCGCCCTGGAAATATACATTTTTTGCTACAGTCTTCCCTCTTCGATTTTCAACATCTAAACGTAATTCCCCTGTCCAACCAGCCATTTAAGCCAATCCCTTTAACAAGGTATCCTGCTTAATCCAGTTGATGACGTCATCAAGTCCTGAATTATCTTTTAAATTCGTAAAGACAAACGGTTTATCTCCACGAAAAACTTTTGTGTCTGATTCCATTACTTCCAAGCTTGCGCCAACGTATGGAGCTAAATCCGTTTTATTAATGATAAATAGATCTGATTTAATCATCCCCTGTCCGCCTTTTCTAGGGATCTTTTCACCTTGTGCTACATCAATAATATAGATGGAAAAATCAACTAACTCCGGACTGAAGGTGGCGGCTAGATTATCCCCCCCACTTTCCACAAAAATCAATTCAACATCCGGATGCTTCTCTTTTAATTCATCGATAGCGGCAAAATTCATAGAGGCATCTTCGCGGATGGCTGTATGAGGGCATCCACCTGTTTCAACACCGATGATCCGGTCGGCTGGCAGGACTCCATTTTGCATGAGGAATTTTGCATCTTCCTTTGTATAAATGTCATTTGTTACAACCGCCATGCTAATTTCTTTTTCTAAATCTCGAGTCAGTTTTTCGATTAAAAGTGTTTTTCCTGCTCCAACAGGACCGCCTACACCAATCTTGATCGGTTCCATTTAAACACGTCCTTTCTTAAGACATAAAAATACGAATATTTACACGTTCATGCATCATTTGGGATAATTCCAAACCTGGAGAAACAATGCCAAAATCTTCTTCGTCCAACCCTTGAATTTTGTTCGTTGCTTCGGATAAAGCCACTTGACACTCTTGAATGACCTTTTGTCCAGCCGTTTGACCTAACGGAATGGCTCGTACGGCATTTTGAACAAGACTGGAAACCGTGGAGTATAAATAATAGAGAGTCGTATTCTCCTGTGGAACCCCAAGATGATGACCAATCATCGTAAACACAATGGCCGGGTGTCCAAAGGATTGCTTTTGTTTGATTCGATCTCTATATTGGGCGAGTATTGGATTCTGATAGAGAGATTGCACCAGATTTAACATGCTTTCTCCCATTCTCTGAGACCCATCCCGTGTTTCGCGTGGCAAATTTTGGACCATTAACATCCGATCGATTTTCCACACTTTTTCCATCTCGCCATTTTCCAAAGCTTGATATACCAAACGAGTTGCCAGCCCGTCTGAGTAGACGAGCTGTTCATTTAAATAAACTTGAAGCCACTGAGAAAAAGTTGCTTGATCATGTACAAGATTTTCTTGAATATAACTTTCTAGTCCATATGAATGACTAAAAGCACCAGTTGGAAAGTTAGAATCACAAAGCTGGAACAGTGATAGCATTTTATCCATGGCTATGACCAATATGTCGGAAGGCTTGTTTCACTTTCCGATTTTCTCGTTTAAATGGGATTTGCAACTCTTGCAGCAATTCCTCTACCAGATAATCATATTGAACGAGCATATCCCCTTCTTCAAATTGCGCCGGAAGATGGCGATTTCCCAATTGATGAGCGATCGTTCCCATTTCTTTCAAGGAACGTGGGCTAATAACGAGTAAATCATCGGACAGGACATCGACAATAATCATATTTTTGTCATCCATATATAAAACATCACCAGCCATAAGGTCACGAGGATTTTTCAGACGAATCCCAATTTCTTTACCGTGATCGGTTGTGACTCGCTGAACTCGTTTCACTAAATCCGCACTATCTAGAAATACCTTTTCCTTATGTCGTTTTAAAAGCTCTTCTTTTTCCATTTCTTCTATGTTCGCTACAATACTCTCAACAATCATCGTTTCACCTCAAAATAAGAAATAGCGTTGCCCCATCGGTACTACGTCGACAGGATCACAAGTAATTAGTTCTCCGTTTACTTTTACCTCATAGGTTTGAGGATCGACTGTAATTTCAGGAGTTTCTGAATTAAGCTTCATATCTTTTTTCGTTAATTTGCGAATTCCACGAACAGGCAGAATGATTTTTTCTAAGCCTAATTTCTCATGTACCTTTCCATCAAAGGCTGCTTGAGAGATAAAAGTGATCGAGCTCTTAGACAAGGCTTTCCCTAATGTGGCATACATAGGTCGATAAATAACTGGCTGTGGTGTTGGAATGGATGCATTGGCATCACCCATTAAGCCTTGCACAACAAAACCATTTTTTAACACTAGTTCAGGCTTCACACCGAAAAAGGCTGGATTCCAGAGCACAAGATCAGCGATTTTTCCTACTTCAATAGAACCGACATGTTCAGAAATTCCATGTGTAATCGCTGGATTAATGGTGAATTTAGCAACAAAACGTTTTACACGGTTATTGTCGGAAAACTCACTGTCTCCCTGCATGCTTCCGCGTTGTTTTTTCATTTTATCTGCGGTTTGCCATGTGCGTAAAACCACTTCTCCAACCCGTCCCATTGCTTGTGCATCTGAGCTGGTCATACTAAATACGCCCATGTCTTGAAGGATATCTTCTGCTGCAATCGTTTCCTTTCTAATTCGAGAATCAGCAAAAGCGATATCCTCTGGTACAGCAGGGTTTAAATGGTGGCAAACCATCAGCATATCTAGATGCTCATCAATCGTATTCACGGTATAAGGCAATGTTGGATTTGTAGAAGATGGAAGAACATTCATGTATCCAGCTGATTTAATTAAATCAGGAGCATGTCCGCCTCCTGCACCTTCTGTATGGTACATATGAATCACGCGATCTTTAATGGCTGCCATTGTATTTTCCACAAATCCCGATTCATTCAAGGTATCGGCATGAAGGGCTACTTGTACATCAAATTGGTCAGCCACTCTAAGTGCATGGTCAAGAGCAGAAGGGGTAGCTCCCCAATCTTCGTGGACTTTTAGCCCAATGGCACCGGCACGTACCTGTTCAGCTAACGGTTCTTCTGCTGCAGCCTGTCCTTTCCCGGTAAAACCTACATTAATGGGCAGCCCTTCAGCCGCTTCAAGCATCCGATGAATATTCCATTCACCAGGAGTAACAGTAGTTGCTTTTGAACCTGCAGCTGGACCCGTCCCCCCTCCAATTAAAGTCGTAACACCAGAAGTCAGTGCTGTATCGACTTGAGCAGGATTAATAAAATGAACATGCGTATCAATTCCACCGGCCGTTAATATCATTCCTTCGCCAGCAATAATCTCTGTGGAGGCCCCGATGACAATATCCACACCATCCATGACTAAAGGATTCCCTGCTTTTCCAATTGCAGAAATTTTCCCGTCACGAATCCCAAGATCGGCTTTATAAATTCCGGTATAATCCAAAATGACGACATTTGTAATCACTACATCCGGTATCCCATCTCCACGAGTGACAAGTGGATGCTGCCCCATTCCATCACGTATGACTTTCCCGCCGCCAAAAACAACTTCCTCACCATAGGTTGTCAGGTCTTTTTCAATTTGAATGATTAAATCCGTATCTGCCAAGCGTATGGAATCACCTGTTGTTGGTCCGTACATTTCAGCATATTGTTTTCTCGACATTTTAAAACTCATTGATGAGACCCTCCTTCTAAGGAACCATCTACTTTATTGTTGAATCCATATACCCGACGTTCCCCACCGTAAGGAACCAATTCTACTTCTTTTTCATCGCCTGGTTCAAAACGAACGGCAGCACCAGATGGAATGTTTAAACGTTTTCCATAGCCTTCTTCTCTCTTAAATTGAAGAGATTCATTCACTTCATAAAAGTGAAAATGAGAACCGATTTGGATGGGACGATCCCCGATATTGGTCACGGAAATCTTTGAAGTCGTTCTTCCCTCATTACAAATAATTTCTTCTTCTTTTAAAAATAGCTGTCCTGGTTCCATTTCAATGTGTTCCATAACGTTTAAGCCTCCAGTTTATTCTTATCGAATTGGATCATGTACCGTAACAAGTTTGGTTCCATCAGGAAATGTAGCTTCTACTTGAATATCGTCAATGATTTCGGGAATTCCGCTCATGACATCTTCACGGGACAAAATCGTTGCACCAAATTCCATTAATTCAGCAACCGTTTTTCCATCCCTTGCCCCTTCAAGCACTTCATACGTAATCAATGCTACTGCTTCTGGGTAATTTAATTTTAAGCCTCTTTCTTTTCGCCTTTTAGCAAGATCTGCTGCTACAACAATCATAAGCTTATCGATCTCACGTGGTAATAATTGCATGGTAAGCCTCCCTTTTTTCATGTAATTACCAAATAGATTTTTCTTCATTAAGCAAATACTAAGTTGTAGTGATGTTTTTATAAAAACAAACATAACTATCTTTTCCATTTAAATTGGATTTAAACTTTTTTAAATATTTTTTTTAGGAGAGGTAATATTTATGCTAAAAGACAATCAAGTTCATCTACCAGAGGATGCCCCCTTATCCAAGGGAGGGTTTACCTCCATTATTTCGGCGTCGCTAAAAGGCATCTCACAAGTCATCTTTATTGAGAATATCGTATCTGGTGTCCTTATTTTAATTGCCATTACGATTGCTTCTTATGAATTAGGGATTATTTCTCTTTGTTCTTCCTTTATCGGTACAGTAATCGGAAAAATTGGAAGAGCAAATGAAAAAAGTGTGAGTACAGGTTTATACGGGTATAATTCTGTGTTAACAGGCATTGCACTTATGTTATTTTTAACTGGACCTACTAGGTGGATGATTGCATTGGCTGGGGCGGTAATTGCGGCTATTTTTTCAGCTGCAATGGTCCATTTTATGAAAAATACGGCCCTTCCGATTCTTACTTTTCCTTTTATCATCTTGACTTGGTTTATGCTTCTCGTTTCTTATCGATTAGAAGCATTCCAATTAAGTAACACCTTGGTACCCCAAAGTTTATCGCGCTGGGAGTTAAATATTGCAGGTGAAGTGAATTTGACGGAAGGAATTTTTAATGGAATTGGGCAAATATTTTTCCTGGATAATAACTTATCTGGATTGTTGCTATTTGTTGCTGTATTTTGGGCAGGATGGAAACTCGGTCTTTATGCTGTAGTGGGAAATGCGGCTGCTTTACTGATCGCTTACGGACTTGGAGGAGAACACTCATTAATTATATTGGGACTATATGGCTACAATGCGATATTAGCCTGTATGGCTGTAGCCAGTGTGTTTAGTACTGAAGAGAATCGTTATCGAATTATTTCAGGTATACTTGCTGCTTGTTTAACTGTTCCACTTACGGCAAGTGTCAGTACCTGGCTTTTACCCTATGGACTCCCAGCTCTAACGATGCCTTTTGTCCTTAGTACTTGGCTTTTCTTAGGAGCGAGAAAGGTTTTGCCAACGTTATAACTGGGGAAAATGAGGACGTTGCTCACGGCATACTTCAAAAATAACGTGAGCAACGTCCTTTGTTTCAATCTACACTTGAATATTCATTGGTTTAGTTTTAAAAAACATCTTGCAAATAGTATCTCTTCCATCATTAATCATTGAACAAGTAACAAATTTACATCTACGAGTCCTATTCATGCTATCTGTAATCAAGCAATCAATCACATTAGGATTCTGACTAGTATTAAATAACTCTGAAATATAATTTAAATCATTATGATCTTCTTCAAGAAGTATCTCTTCATTGAAGACATCCACTATCTGAATTTTGTACAAATCTGCACCTCCGTAGTATCTATAAATAAATTATAGTTCATAAGTAGCGTTTCAAGTTGCATAAATTGTGACTATTTTATTAATTATCAGTAAATATTTTCGATAGAACAAACGTTTCTTTTGTAATAAAAGAAAAAGACGATGCCCTCTAAGCACCATCTTTTTTAATAATGAATAAATATAAATTGTCTTATACAAACAGCTAAGAGTGTAATTATTTATGGTCACATTGATCGCTATTTTCCACTAATATATGACCCAATTCCCCTAGATTATCCTAACCTAAACACGATCCCGTGACCGCCCTTTGGATATTCCCATTTAATATTTTGATGTGGGCAACCGATTCGGCAACTGCCACATTCATGACACCCCTCATAACCAATATGCATTCGAATGTCTTCCCATTTATATATTTCTGCCGGGCAAAAGATTGTACATATTTTATCCGGACATTGTGTTAAACAAATTTCTGTATCCTTTACATGAAGATGCGATTTGGTATCTGCATTAAAGCGAACAAGGTATTGCTTTTCTTCGATGGTCTGACCTTTTTTCTGCTCACTCATTATTTCATCACCCTCCATGCTTGATACCATATCTTTAGCGAGTTTTATTTTTTCTTTGGCTGTGCCTAGATCGCTCCAAATTTTCTTTTGCTTCTCCCATTTAGACGATCCATCAACGGTAAACATTTGACTAGCCGCTTTGTTCATCATCGGAATATATTGATCAAAATATTGCGGAAATTTATCAAAATGATGGGTTGAATTTTTGTATTTTTTCATGTCTTGACCCACAAACCCATTCATTAATTTTACACGATAACGGTCCAGCATCCCTTCAGAGAAATCTCCCATTTCTTTTGCTAATAGCACCGTTTCGGCAGCTAATCTTCCAGAAGTCATCGCCAGGTTAGAGCCCTCTCGGTGGATGGCATTGACTAATTGAGAAGCATCCCCAATCACGATAACCCCGTTCCCGACAATTCTTCCCATCGATTTATAGCCTCCTTCAGGAATCAAGTGGGCTAAATATTCTTGGGATTCACTTCCTTGAATATAGGGGCGAATCATCGGATGGTTTTTTACATATTCTAGTAATTCATAAGGCTTAATTTTATGCTTGATTAAACCAGATAGGAGGGTACCAACTCCAATACTTAAGGAATCTTTATTGGTATAAAGAAACCCTGTACCAAGAATTCCCTTTGTCGCATCGCCAAACAATTCAATGGTACAGCCCTGGTTTGGCTCTAAATTAAATCGATCTTCAATGACCTTTGTATCAAGCTTTAACACTTCCATTGTGGCTAGCGCTACTTCATCCGATCTGTATTCTTTATGAAACCCAAGGGATTGCGCCAAAAGAGAGTTTACACCATCTGCTAAAATAACTACATCGGCATAAACCTCTCCGTCAGGACGGTCTGTTCGGACTCCGACAACCTTTCCATCTTCTATAATACATTCTAGAACGACCGTTTCATTTACTAAAATCGCTCCTTGTTCCACCGCTTTTTCAGCAAACCACTGATCAAATTTGGCTCGTAATACAGTAAAGTTATTGTAAGGCTCTTGACCCCACTCCATTCCTTTATAACCAAAGGTTAAGGCGGACTCTTTATCCATCATCATAAATCTTTGTTCTACGATTGGACGTTCTAAAGGAGCCTCATTGTAAAACTCAGGAATAATATCCTCCATCATTTTTCGATAAAGGACTCCCCCCATCACATTTTTCGAACCTGGATATTCCCCTCGTTCAAGAAGTAGTACCTGTGCACCGCCTTTTGCTAATTCATAGGCACAGGAAATGCCAGCAGGACCTGCCCCAACAACGATACAATCAAACTTCTCTGACATATCCTACCTCCTCTTTCTTCATCACCTTATTAAACTGCTCGATTAGTAAAGGGACAATCTCAAAGGCATCTCCTACCATTCCATAATGACAGGCATCAAAAATAGGCGCATTACGATCCTTATTAATGGCAATGATTAAACTAGAGTTTTTCATCCCTACTAAATGCTGAATCGCGCCGGAAATTCCAATAGCAAAGTAAATTTTGGGTGTGACCGTCACACCGGTTTGCCCTACTTGGTGAGGGTGCTCGACCCAACCTGCTTCCACAACATCGCGACTGGCCCCAACTGCACCTCCAAGCGTTTCCGCTAATTGGTGGATGAGCTGAAAGCCATCTCTGCTTCCTAAGCCTTTTCCTCCAGCTACGATAATATCAGCTTCGTCTATTCGTATTTTCTTTGTGGTTTCCTGAACAAATTCTAATACTTTTGTCCGTATATCTTCTTCTTTTAAGAAACACGTTTCCTCCACTATTTTACCTGTTTTCCCTTGCACTGGAGTTAATGCTTTCATCACTTTTGCCCTTACTGTTGCCATTTGTGGACGATACTTTTTACACAGAATCGTGGCCATAATATTTCCACCAAATGCGGGTCTACTCGCTAACAATAAACCTGTTTCCTCTTCTACATCTAACTCCGTCGTATCGGCAGTTAATCCTGTCGGGAGATCCGTAGCTACAGCACTAGCCAAATCCTTTCCAGTTGATGTTGCCCCAAATAGGATGATTTCAGGTTTATATTTATTGGCACATTCAAGAAGGGCCTTCATAAAAGATTCCGTTCGATAATGATTGAAAATGGGTTGATCATAAACATAGGTGAGATCTGCTCCATATTCAAACACGGTTTTAGCCAAATGTTTAATATTTTCTCCTATTAAAATACCCGCCAGTTCAACGCCCCGTTTGTCTGCGAGTATTCTTCCAGCACCTAACAATTCAAGAGAAACGGAAGGAATAACGCCATCCTTTTCTTCAATAAATACCCAAACCCCCTTATAATCTTGGAAATCCATTAAATTCCCTCCTTCGCTTGAAATAATTCCTTTTTCTCTAGCAAAACTGAAAGAATTTGTCCTACTTGTTCCTGTGGATCCCCTTCAATGATGGTTCCCCCTTCTGGTTTTGGCGGTGCCCATACCTTCGAGACAATCGTGGGTGATCCCTTTAAACCCAGTTGCAAAATATCTACATCCTCCAAATCATCTACAGACCAAATATGAGGTTGATATTTTGCTGCTTTTAACATGTTTGGAAATGAAGAATAGGGCACTTCATTGATGGTTTTTTCAACTGAAAATAAACATGGTAAGGTAGATTTTACGATTTCGTAGCCGTCTTCTAATTTGCGGTGAATAATCGCATAACCCTCTTCTTGATTGATTTCAACGACCTTATTAACCGAAGTAAGAGGTGGGATATCGAGACGTCTTGCAATGCCAGGACCAACTTGTCCTGTATCACCGTCAATGGACATTTTTCCACATATGATTAGATCTACGGACTTGATTTTTGAAATTTTATCCAATGCCTTTGTCAAAGCGTAGCTGGTTGCTAATGTATCTGCACCGGCAAACCTACGATCCGTGATCAAATATCCCTCATCTGCACCTATTTCAATACACTTTTTAATCGCTTGAACAGCTGGCGGTGGTCCCATCGTTAAAACCGATACACTCCCTCCATATCTATTTTTAAGGCGCACTGCCTCTTCTACCGCATGGGCATCATAAGGATTTAATATCGCTGGTGCAGTTCTACGGTCCATTGTGTTTGTTTTAGGGTTCATCTTAATGATTTTGGTGTCCGGTACTTGCTTAATACAAGCCACAATATGTAACATTTAACCCCCTCCTTAGCATTTGAAAAGATCAAAATTTCTTTTCTTTTTAAGCCTATTACATTTACTATATTTAAGAAGTTGTGGTTAAATTCAGATTTTCTGTTAATTTAGCGATAAAAACATAAAAAAGCAGACCAAGCTAAATGAAACAAGAAAATGGTCTCCTTTCCTACTTACTCTTTTATCTAAATAAATTCTTAATAATAATCACACAAAAAGTTATTACTTTTCCCCAATATATTCTAAATATCTTTTCATTTTGATAATAGATTTTCTCCTTTCAACTCAGCAAAACTAGATATTTTGTATATTTCAAGGGAATTTGACGATGGAAAAGAGCGCTTTCGGAAAAGGAATCTAAGGGTCAAATCGGGAATTAGTAGCTAAGGGAAAAAGAAGCCCCCCTTACATCTTTTCGGAAAGGTAGTGAAATGGAAGTATGATATTTCTTAAACTACGTCGAAAGGTTCTAACCCTAAGTCGCATATCCAAAGGTGATGGAAAGGCCCCCGTTCGTCAAGGTTTCCCCCGAGCTAAAATCATGACCATGTTGAAAGCAACTGAAAAAGTGATGAAGCTTTCTCGCATATTTGCTTTACGATCCAAGGAGAATGCAAAAGAAGTTAGCCTCATTTCTAAACTGATCCGAACACAAATAGAGGAAATTAAGAGAACAGTTGTGGTATATTCCCCTGCCGCTTTACAATTTATAGGTCCAGGTGATTACAATGTAAATACAATTCAGAGAGGAGTGATATCATCTATTTAAAGCTCTATCGATCAACATTTAATTAAAAACTAAATAGCCTACTATTTATTCAAATCATACATACAGCTGCTTGCTGTAGAAAAAGCGCTTTCCTTGGCCAGGAAGCGCTTTTTGAGTTACCTAAATTCCAATTTGGATGACAAAAACACGTGGATTATTTACAGGCATAGATCATACACAGCCTGAATACGTTAGCTAATAGTATAACCATTACACAATTGTAAATGAGGGAGTGTATGATAAAACTATTAGGAAGACCTTTTACCTTAATTAGTTCAATACCGTCGGATAATATTGAACGAATAATCATTCAGAAAATGCACGAATCTCCAATTGATTATGCTTATTCCTCTATTTATGAATTAGCTTTTGAACTAAAGTTACGCAAAAATATTATTATGTCCGCAAGAGCCATGAACCAAAGTAATGCGGATTTTGAGGTTTTTTCCAATGCCCGTTGCAATCCTAAATACTGGAACTTAACAAATACGGGTGGATTTCAGCTCAGGTTCGACGTCCTTCCATCCCATGCTATACAGGATATATTTAAGAATGGTTCACTATATGCCTTTGAATGTGCCACCGCAATGGTCATGATCTATTATCATGCCGTATTAAATAGTATGGGTGAAGAGGTATTTAATCAATTTTTTAATAATCTATATTTATACAGTTGGCATTTTGATTCTGATCTCGGAATAACATCCATGCCTGCACAGCAGTTTTTGCCGGGAGATGTGGTTTATTTTAAAAATCCAGATGTGGATCCAAAAACTTCTTGGTGGAGAGGAGAAAATGCAGTTGTTCTTGAAGATGATTCGTATTTTGGGCATGGGATCGGGATTATGACTCGTGACAAAATAATTCAAGCTCTTAATAAGAGAAGAATCCCAAATAGTGAACAATCCGCCTATTTAACGGACCAAGTGACAAGGCCTGATTTTACCCATTTGGCGAGCTTAGCGATGTTACATCAAAGGTTTACTGTTTCTAAAATTCAACCAATTGTCATTCATCACAACGAAAGTTCCATTTCAAGTAATCAATATCTAAACTATTTATATCTAGCATACAAACAAATGAACAGCCAAAATTTTTTCATATAAACAAGGGGGCGTTCTTCTGTTTCATCTGTACAGAGTAACGTCCCCTCAATTTTCTTAGAGGAAAACGCTTACGAAGTATAAATGGATCTAAAATGTCATTATACTTCTCGATAAATGTTAATTTCCGTACTTTCGCGAAGTTTTCTTAGACCTGGAACCAATTTGACAATATGTTCACTTTTATTGTGTCGATTTATAGCCTCTTCATCCACCCATTCCTCAATTGTAGTAAGGATGGATGGATCATGGATATCTTCATGAAGTGTGTACATGATACATCCCTCTTCTTTTCTAGTTTCTGCAACCACTTCTTGAGCGAGTATTAAATAATCTTCTCTCTTTACATCTTGTTTTAGTTTTGCTTTACAAACGACTCTAATCATTTTTAAATTCCTCGCTTTAATTTTAATTTTGAATCAGCAACAGCTATTTTGTACATTACGATTTTAAAATGCTCATACTGTCGGAAAATATTCAGTTGCTGTATCCTTATTCCCACTTGCTAAATCAAATAGTTCAGCTATCAATTGATAGGAATCTATTCGATCCATTGGGGAATAGGTATTCGTTAAGAGCATCATTTCATCTACTTGATATGTTTGTTGGAGTTCAACTAGTTTGGCTTTCACTTCAAGCGGATTGCCAATGATAATTTTCCGTTTCATTTTTTCGATCGTTTTTAGCTCTTTTTCATCTAGGGGAACGTTCATGACTTCCTCAATGGAACGAACATTTCTTTGTTCAGTGCCATTGTTTTTCTTCAGAGTCCATATGAGTGAACGCTGTGCAATTTCTTCCGCTTTTTGGGTTGTTTCCGCACAAATAACAGAAGTCGTAAGCAATACGTGAGGTTTTTGCTCCTCTTTCCTAGATTGAAATTGCTCTCGATACTGCTCAATGATTTCTACTCCGTCGTTCCCACTCATAAACTGACCAAACGCGTAAGCTACCCCTTTTTCAGCCGCAAGCAAGGCGCTTTTTTTACTTGTGCCAAGCAGCCAAGGCATTGGTGCGATGGGTGGGATCGGGGAAGCTGATAGATTGGCATACTCGTGTTCAGAAGGGAAATCATTTTCAATAAAATGAAGAAGTTCCTCTACCAATTCTGGCATCTTCCCTATTTGTTGTAGAAAGTTATCCGATAGTGCATTCGTTGCTTGAGCGGATCCCCCAGGTGATCGTCCAATGCCAATATCGATCCGATCAGGAAACAAAGTGGCAAGCATATTATAAACTTCTGCAACTTTGTAGGGTTTGTAATGTGGCAACAAAACGGCTCCTGAACCAATCCGAATGGTTTTTGTGTTGGCACCAATATAGCTTAACATAATTTCAGGTGCTGGACATGCTAATCCTGGTATATCGTGATGTTCAGCAATCCAATAACGAGAATATCCGAATTTCTCCCCCATTTTTGCTAAGATCATTGAGTTATGTAAGGCGTCTTGGGCCGTTTGGTTGGATGAAATGATGGACTGATCCAATATACTTAACTTCATGACACACTCCCTTGTTCACTTTGATGTTCCAATTTATAAATACAAACCAACTATGTGATGTTATGATAAAAATCATATCATTAATTAAATATTCAATCAAATTGAATGGAGTTTCAAGGAAAAAGACCTATCACTTGAGCAAAATCTCTAAATAAATTAATATTAATAATAGTCTCAAAAAAGGAATCAGTAAGAAATTATAATGATAAAGCCCAAAAAACAGTGAATCGATACGAGGTGAATCATAATGACGAAACCAATCATTGAATTTTGTGAGTTAAATTTAGCAAAAGGCGCACGAAAGGCTAAAGAAATACTAGATAAAGATCCTAATTTAGAATTAAACGATATGGATGTTTAACCTATTGTGGAACCTATTGTAGTAAAAAAAACAATACCTTATATTCTCTTGTAAATGATGAAATTGTAACGGGAGAAACTCCAGAACAATTAGTGGAAAATATTTACCAATTTTTAAAAATACCTGTAAATTGTGAGTAAAGGCCGTTTTGTACATTCATATTAAGCAGCTTTTTCGAGCTGAATATATGGAATAAGGGGAATATATGGAACGAAAATAATAAAATCAACTATGTATATTTAGCACATAGTTGATTTAGTTAATATAAGACATTATAAGTTCTGCGAATTCAAGCATATGGAAAAATATTGAATTAGAGTCTTCTTTCAACTTTGAACTTTTGTTAGGGTTACTTGATACTTCCTTTCCTTCTTGATGCAAAGATATAAATGAATAATATAACAACATAAACAATGGATGAAATTCCATATGTCATTCCATAATCAAAGTACTTTGCCAGAATGCCAAGTACAATGGAACCAATAGCCATTCCAAGATCCATAAAGATTAAGAGCATTGAATTAGCAGTCACCTTTTTCTCTGGTGGTACAAGCGTTAAAGCCCAGGCCTGGACAATAGGTTGTATGATAGCGTAGGCAATCCCGAATAAACATCCAGAGATGAGAATCATCATAAGGCTATTGGAAAAACCTAATAGTATCAATCCCAAAACCCCGAAAATGGCTCCAGGAATGATTAGAATTTTATGACCGAATTTATCAAATATTTTTCCTGAGAAGCTTCTAACGACTAGCATAGCGATCAACTGTGCAATGAAAAACTGTGAAATACTCCCACCTAGATTTATTTCCTTCCCGAAAGCACCCAGAAAACTTACTGTTCCAGCAACGGCGAAATAATGTAATGCGACCAGAAGACTTGGAACCAGAACTCGACGATCATACATGTATTTATAAAATGGTTCCTTATTTGATGCTTGTTGTTTTGTCGGTTTTTTGATGGTTTCCTGTTCTCTTTTCAAAAATAAACTACAGACAAAAGCAAAAACCATGAGGAAGATCGTGATGATGAGCATCGATTTAAACGAATTATTTGCGAGATAAGCAATCGCAATCATGGGTCCAAGCGACGTTCCAACGCTAGAAGACATGGCAAAGAAAACGAGTCCCTCACCTAAACGGGAAGTTGGAACCATCGTGCTTGACATCGTATATAGTAAATTTGTTAACATACAGAATCCAATCCCTTGGAGTGCGCGGATAAATATTAAAAATCCAATAGAATCATTAAATAAGGAGAGGACAATGGTTGCAATAAAATAGATAAGCGAAACAATGAGCAATACTTTCATATTGATCTTTTGGATAATCACACTAGCAAAGAATCGTGTGATGAGAGAAGCAATCATTAAAGTTGTCGTCATTGTCCCAGCCAAAGCGGGATTATTACTAATGGTTGATACATAGAGTGGAAATCCCGCTGTAATCATATAAAAAGCGACAAACATAATTAATGTAGAACTAATGATGGCAATATATTGACCTGTCCATAATTTGACCTTTGTTTGATTCAAGCTAAATTACCTCCACTAAGCTGCTAAATTTCTTGGTGATGTCCTATCATTTACTATTTTAACCTTTTTTTGAAATGACTATGTGATCCTATTTAAAAAGGAAATTCCTTTCAGGAGGGCTTACCATTCCTGTTTGGACACTTTACAAGTGTAGACACTCGGGTAAATTCTTTATGTAAAATCGATTGTAAAACTAAAAAGAGCCTTTTCACTTATAGAAAGGCTCTTTTTACTGAATTTTAATCATGAAAGTCTAATTTAGATTAGTTTTCTAACCCATAATAACCACAAACCACATGACCTAGTGCTTTTGCAGCAACGAGAAGGGCATCTTCGTCAATATCGAATTTAGGATGATGATTGAAATATGGTTTTTCTACTCCCTTTGGTGTACAACCTACAAAAAAGTAGCTACCAGGGAATTTTTCAGCATAGTAAGCAAAGTCCTCTGATGGAGACATTGCAGGAGATTCTTTCACTGCTTTAATATCTTCATCATTCGCATTTTTCAGCCATTCCGCAACTTTTGCTGTAAGTTCAGGGTCATTATATAAAGGCGGGTAATCTGGTGTATATGTAAGTTCACAAGTTACGCCAAACTCTTCCTCAAGACCTTTTACAAGTCGTTTAATTTCGCTTTCAATTTTTTCTTTTGTTTCAACTGACAAATAGCGGATATCTCCTTCAAGTTCTACACTGTCCTTAATGACATTAAAGGTACCTGCTCCGTCAAAAGAACCGATTGTGATTACACCGACTTCAAAAGGATTTAATCGACGGCTCACAATGGTTTGAACTGCTGTAACAAAATGAGCACCCGCTACAATAGCATCATTAGCTAAATGAGGAGAAGACCCATGTCCACCTGTACCTTGAATCTTCAGTTTCATATACGCTCTTCCGTTAAAAGTAAAACCTGAGTGATACCCAACAAAACCAGCTGGACCGATTGGTAGTAAATGAAGACCGAATACATTATCTAAATCATCGATTGCACCAGATTCTACAATACTTTTAGCTCCACCTGGTGGAACTTCTTCTGCATGTTGATGAATAACTTTAATCGTTCCAGGAATTTCATCTTTCAATTGAATCAAACAATCCGCTAATACAAGCATATAAGCCGTGTGACCATCATGACCACACATATGGCTGACACCTTCGTTTTTAGATGAGAATGGAAGACCTGTTTCTTCAACGATTGGAAGAGCGTCAAAATCAGCACGAATACCGATTGTTTTACCAGGTTTTCCACCTTTAATTGTGACAACAATTCCATATCCATTCCCTACATTTGATTGAACTTCAACGTCTTTTCCTTTATAAAAATCAACAATGTATTGAGCTGTTTTTTCTTCTTTAAAAGAAAGCTCTGGATTTTCATGTAGATGTCTACGAATTTCAATAATTTCATCTTTACGGGATTGTAGCATTTCCATTAATTTCGTTCTCATGATTTTTTCATCCCTTCCTTATTTATTGAAAACGCCACTAGATGTGGCGTTTTCCTTTTCTAAGCTGTTAAATTATTTTGCAACAGCTGTTTTTGGTGATTTTTCTACAGCAGGATTTGTTTTACCAGCATTGTTTGGTACCAACATCACGATAGAGATGATTGAAAGGATACCGAATATAACGTTTACGATAATACCAATTGTTGCTGCTGTTTCAAGATTTCCATTTGCTGCGACTGCACCGTATACTGTTGCAGAAATCGCAACTCCGAATGCACCACCAAGTGAGCTTGCCATTTTATAAACACCAGCAGCTTGTCCTACTTTGTCAGAAGGTGCGTTTGATACAGATGTATCTGTTGATGGTGTAGCATAAATTCCAAGTCCTAATCCAAATAGAGCAAATCCAATGAAGACAACAACTGTATAAGCAAAGTCAGGTAAGAAAGTTAATCCCATAATTGCAACACCGACTGTCGTAATTACGAGCACCCCAAATCATTGGTTTTTTAGCGCCGACTTTTTGTAAAATTTTCTCTCCGACACGAATCATTGCAAGAACTGCTACTAAATAACCAAGTGATAACATACCTGCTTGTAATGAATTAAATCCACGACCAACTTGTACATACGTATTAGCTACAACAAGTGTACCTGCAATCCCATTTAGCAAGAAGTTAGAAGCAGTCGCACCAGAATATGGCTTGTTTTTAAATACAGAAAAGTCAATTAGTACGATTTCTTTACTTTTTTCAACTTTAACAAATACAATCAAACCGATAATGACAACAGCTAATAAACCTAGTGAACGTGCACTTGTCCAGCCAAAATCTGCTCCGTAATTAATAAAGATGTTCAAAGCAAGCATTGTAACAATAAAAATACCTAAGCCCGTGTAATCAAATTTAAAAGAACCTTCAGATTCTTGCTTGCTTTCTGGTGTAGATTTTCAATAGAAGCAACCCAATAACAGCAAAGACGATAGAGAAAATAAAAATCCATCTCCAGCCTAAAGATGTTGCAATAGCACCGCCGGCAAAAGAGGCAATCCCTGATCCTCCCCAAGAACCGATAGACCAGAAACTTAAAGCACGTTGACGATCTTTTCCTTCAAAGTAAGCTTTCATTAAGGCAATGGTTGAAGGCATAATACACGCACCTGAAAGTCCTTGAATAATACGTCCAGTAATTAGTAATCCTGCTCCTTGAGCGAAAACTAAGCAAAGTGAACCAATTATACTTAAAACAAAACCAATAGTGGCAATCTTTTTACGTCCTACTTTATCGGCAAGACCACCAGCCGCAACGATAAACATTCCTGAGAACAAAGCCGTTAAACTAATCGCAATGTTCAAGGTTCCAAGTGAAATACCTAAATCTTCTTGAACAGCTGGAACCACATTGACCATTGCTTGTGCAAATAGCCAGAATGTAATAACACCAAACACAATTCCTGTGATCATTTTATTTGTGCCTTTATAACCCGTCTCCATGATAAAAAACCTCCTAATTAATTCTTCATTCAAATGATGCAAACCTTACTATTAATATTGACTGATTCCCGTTTAAAAATTTACGACTGATAAAAAAAGTTAAGAAATATAAAATTGCGCTTACAAAAAGTGGAGTGATAATGTAGGTTTATTAATCGTTAACACGGGATTTTTTAACCTCCTTATTTCGTCCTACAAGTACATTATAAGTAAGTTAACCACTAATAACGAGTCATTATTTGTGGTAATACACTAGTATAAAAGTGTTTTTTTTCACTATCAGAGATTAACATCAAAAAAGGAAGGTGAAAAATTAACCTAATAGGTAAATTTTTCATCTGGAATCATTTATCCAATCCAAAAATGCAAAAAGCCCTTGAAGACTTATCGCAACAAGGACTTTTTTATATAATCGCTTTTCTAATATCAAAAAAATGAATAGCATTAATGGTTAAATAGGAATAAAAAGACCATTCCCCATCAATTGTCTCATCAAATATCTCTAAGTCCGGATGGCTGGATCGATTGATGGAATCAATAATCTCCTCATCCAACCCATGTTTGCTGTTTAAATCCCACCATTTCGTATACAAAGCACCATGATCTTTATCAAAAATATGTTTCCGAATCTGATACTCTCCTGCTTCTAGTCCAACAATCTTGACGAGAATCTCCTTATTTAGCTTTTGAAGGAAGGCTTCCTCAATTGAATAGTAAGGATTTATCGTCGTACAGTTCATAAGCACTAATTGATAGCCTCGCTCATTGGAAGTCATCACGTAATCGGATCCTTGAACAATGACATCTCCATTCAGTCTTTTAGCAAAGACCATGGCAAAATAGGCAGGCCGTTTCCCGCTAAAATAATGAAATAATTCTAAGCCTTCAATACGAATATTCTGGCCTTTGCCCGCGCGTTCATGTAATTCGGTGTTAATCCAAAAACCGAGAGATTCTACTTCGTTCACTACATCCAAAACACTTTTCAATACTAATGCTGCACGAAAAAAAGTTCCGTTCGTAAAGCGTGTGTTTCCAGACAGCGTGTTCCATGTGATCAGATGAAGCGGCTTCTCAATCTGGTGCTTTTTAAGATACGATTTAATTTGGGTTGTTTTTTCTTTCAGATAATCTTTAGCCAAATGAAAGCGATCATTACTCAATTCCTGAAAGTTAATGATGTCATTCTGGTTGGAATGATAGCCGATAAAATCGATCTGATCCCCTTCTGTTAACAACCATTTGTGAGGTTCACTTGTTTTCTCACCCTCATAAGAAAATGGAAAAAACACACCCACTTGAATGTTTGGAATAAGACTTTTTAGTAAATAATACATTTTTAAATAAACGCGTTTTAATTCCATTGCTTCAACAGCGCTGAAATAAGGTTCATAGAAGAGAATGTGCCATGAACTTAAGTAAGATGCACCATAGACTTGTAAGCAATGCTTCATAAATTCATATAGCTTTTGAAATTGTTTTTCTTCATTCGCAGTAATTTCTTGATAATCGATCCTGATAAAAAGAGAAAGTCCATTTTTTTTCATAAAATTCAAGGTCACATCTAATTTAAAATAAGGTGAACTTGTTGCAATGACTTCATCTGTTTCAACATCTGCTGTAATGGAATTCCCACTTAATAAACGGCGAATTCCTACATAATCAAGATCCATTTCCTCTTTTACCATTAGCACCTGCGACCTGACATCTTCCTTTAGCAGCTCTTTTAATTCTCCAATAATTAATACATGATTAGGGCGAGATATTTTCGTATTGATTGGTTTTGAAACATCTAGAAGCAACTCTTCAAAACGCGATTCTGAATTGCTGTAGCTTTGATCATGATTGGTTAATACCGTTCCCAATTGTGCTAAAACTTCTGGTGAATGGATTAATGTTTCAACATCTTCAATATGGTAGCTCTGAAATGAATCCATTTGTTCTTTAGAATGAGTTTCACGGTACACATGAGGTGTAACTCCGTACATTTCTTTAAAAAGACTCGTAAACGATTTTGTGTTTGCAAATCCATTTTTCATTGAGATTTGTGAAATGGTTTCATTTGTATACAGTAAATCTTTCACACTATGCTTTAACCTTATATTCATTAAAAAACGACTAAATCCCATTCCCATTTTTTGTTTAAAATACCGCGATAAATAACCGGTTGATAGATAGGATTTTTTTGCCATATCCTCTAATGTAATCACTTGATGATAATTTCTTTCCATATACTCAATCATTTTTGTGAGTCGATAATCATCCGTATCCCATTTTTCAACGGCACTTCCTTTTTGCTTAAACCGACGAATCAGGATTAATAATAGTTCACATAAGTATCCCTGCATTTCAATTTGATAGCTCTCATCTCTTCTGCTATAAGCAATCATTAATTCAACAAGTAATTTCCTCATTTTATCGAGCAATTCTTCTCTCCCCATGTCAATTTCTTGAGAGAAGCACTCAAACCTGCTGTTTCGATATTCTGAGTAGTGTTGATCCATAAAGGAGTCTGAGATCGTTAACAGTAACACGCAATTTGATTGATCTCCTTTTGCTTGAAAAAGTTGGTTTCGATTAATGAGAAGCAGATCTTGTTCCTTTAAAACAAAAAAACGGCTGTCAATCTCAACGGTTAATGTTCCGCTAATGACAAGAATAAACTGTAACCCTTTATTCACTCTATGTGATAAAAATTGAATACTATTTAATGAAATTTGAAAATCCGTTAATGGTTCATCCATTTGCTCACCTCATGAAGTTATACGTAACGAATAGGAATCTACCTATCCTTGTCATGCAAACAGGGTTTGAAATCCCAATATCATGACGATGTATCCATTCTATTAATAAATAATTGATACATCAATAGCTTAGTATATAGGAATTCGAAAGAGCTGTCTAAATGGGTATTACTACTAAATAGGACAACCTTTTCTATCAACCTATTAACAAGAGTTTTATCTTTTTGTTTAATCGTTCTTACGTGACGATTTCTTTGGTATAGGGATATATAAGGTGCGAAAACTATAAAATTTATATATGTGTAATTAGCACATAGTACTGTTAGTTAAATAATCTACTGACATCCCACTTATATGAAAGGCTCCAATTTTGTTTTTTAGTTTACATAATAATAATATCGATAACTAAAAGAGCCCCTTACCAATCATTTTCTTCTTCTGGTCTGTCGATTCATTACCTTTCGTGAAACCTCACTGGGTAAGGTCATACATAAAGAAAACTCGCCGATTGGCGAGCCTGCAGGGCGAAGACAGAGGCGTAGTTGCACTTATACTGTTTTCCTAGAAATTGCCACTACGTCGAACTTCTCCAGTGCTGCAATTTTATGCTTTCCTAAGAGTGTAAAAAAAGAAAGGACTGTTTCTGATAAGGTCAGAGACAGTCCTTTCTTTTTTTATAAGGCTATTTATTTTGTTCTTCTCATCTATCTATGTTGGCTGTGTCTCAACTTCTTTTACCAAACCAAAATCCAGTTAGAAATAGGGTTAAGCTGCCACTAAAAAATAGGATTATTGGGGTTAGGACATTCTTATTACTCTTCCAGAACGCCACATAATAACTGCCTAGCTTGTTTTCTGTTATTAAATAATAATGAAATACAATCACGCCTACCAAAAAAAGGAGAAACGACACTCTCAAAACTCTGAACCATTCGAACACCAAATTCTTCTTGCCCCTCTTATTCTTCCTTTTAGATCGATTTCGTTTTCGTGTACTCATAGGGACTTCTTTTTCATGAGGTACATGTCTTTTTCGCATTGCAGGCTCCTTTCATCCTTCATTTTGATGAAATCCATGTATCCCTACTCTTTTCCCGCCTGCATGCATTTTTCCTGCTTATGAATCGAAAAGAAATTTTTTCAGTTTAGTAAAAAAAGCCCACGAATTACCTGGTACGCCCACAGTTATTTCCCGATCAGTTCCAGTTGAAGGTCACTTAAAGGGTACGTTCTACACAGGAAGACATATCCATTTTTTTGTTCTTCATCTGTCAGAGCATTTTTCACTTCATGGTCTATTCTATATTGACCATCCACAACTTTCATTTTACAAATGCCGCAACCCCCACCAATACAACCATAAGGAACTTTTGCATTTTGTATCTTGGCTGCCTCTATGACTGACATATGATCAGGACAAAGGAAACTTTCATTGCGAAAATTTATTTTAAACATTTTATCCACTTCTCTCTTTTGATCAACTTAAAATCATCCCATCGAAAGTGATACATCATTTACCTCACTAATTTTTTAAAACAAACCAATGCACCTATATTGCAAATAGCTATTACGATGGCCATCGGTATGGCGGTATTGCTTCCACCTATTCCAACTAACGGAGCTGCAATCGCACCTAAAATAAAGGGTACCAATCCCAATAGCGCTGAAGCACTTCCCGCATGGTTATCCTGACTTTGCATGGCCAAGGAATTACATAACATACTAACGACTCCCATACATGAAAAAATCAAAAAGAACGAGGTTAAGATAAACATAATATTTCCTTTTAACAGAATCGATATAAATAAGAGGAAACTGGCAAATAGCGATAAATTCAAGAAAAATCTTAGGATATTACTTTCGCCGTACTTTCCTACTAATCTTTCTGCACAGAAGGTTGCCAAAATAACACCTGTTGCGTTTATGGCGAATGAAAAACTATACTCTTGGGCAGATAATCCGTAAATATCCTGAAGAACAAAAGGAGAAGCGGACATATATCCAAAAAAGCCACCAAATATCAGACCTTGCGTCAAGGTATATCCGATAAAGATTTTATCTTTAACTAGATTTCCGAAATTAAGGATGGTGTTTTGCAGTCCACTTTCTGTACGTTGATCATTTGGTAATGATTCTTTTATTCCAAATAGAACACTTAAAAATATCAGGAAACTAATGACACCCAGAATGAGAAAGATCCCTCTCCAATCCGTTATTTTCAACAGTTGTCCACCTGCTACGGGTGCTAATATGGTAATAACCCCATTGATTAGCGTTAGGATGGCCATGAATTTGGTTACCTCGTAACCGGAATAAAGATCACGAACAATAGCACGAGATAAGACGACACCCCCAGCGCCAGAAAAACCCTGAATAAAACGTAAAAGGACTAATACCCAAATGGATGGACTATATACACATAAAATGGTTGATGCAACAAAGATGATTAGTGAAACGATCAAAGGTATTTTTCGTCCTAATACATCACTATAAGGCCCAATAACAAATTGACCGAGAGCCATTCCTAATAGGCATGCTGTTAAACTAAGTTGAACTAAAGAGGCATTTGTACTTAGATCCGTGGCCATTTGTGGTAACGCAGGCAAATAAAAATCGGTTGCAAATGGTGGTATGGAAGCTAAAAATCCCAAAATAATTGCGATCCATAATTTAGTTGTTTTTGTTTTTCTTTTCGAGTAATCAACTGCTTGACTCTTTGCTGTACTCACTCATTTCATCTCCTCATTATTAATTTATGCACATAAAAATTACTAAACAATAAATGCTGCCACAACTCTCTCTCCCATAAAACAAAAACACCACGCCCCTAAAAAAGGGACGTGGTTAACGCGGTACCACCCTTACCTGAAGATTTCTCTTCCACTCAAATCGAATAACGGTTCGTCCGTTCTTTGCTACTGTATGTTCGCAAGGAAAGTTCAAGGAGGTAATTCGCTCTTATCTATATACTGATTTTCACCAACCATCAGCTCTCTACTATAGGGAAATAAGAAACTACTGATTCCTATCATTACTTATATCACTATTTTTTCAATTTTAAAATATTATACCTTTGAATCCCCTGAATTTCAATTAGAAATCGGATCAATAATAAACAAAGTCTCTTCTCATGACATGGTCTAATGACGAGGACCCCAAAGTATAATAGAAACCCCAACTAAACAAATAACAGCCCCAATCCAATCGTACGTATCAGGAGCTTTCTTATCAACTCCCCATCCCCATAGGATGGAAAGAATAATAAACACCCCACCATAAGCCGCATATACTCTTCCAAAAGTAGGGAATTTTTGAAGGGTTGGAATGATTCCATATACAACTAAAATAAGACCTCCGATTATCCCATACCAGTATGGTTTCCCTTCGCGTAACCATAGCCAAACTAAATATCCCCCGCCAATTTCAGCAATTCCTGCAATAATAAATAAAACGATTGTATAAATCATTTTTCACCTTTTCTAACCCGAATTCTATGGTACCTCTTTACAGATATTGTTTTACACTTTTAACCTTAATTGTGCCAAACACTACACATATCCGGAATGTATGTGGCAACACCTGAAGTACTGCTGAGTAATACTGAAAAATTTATTTTATTTAAATCTATCTTATCACCTCTTATCCTTTGTTAGATGAAATGAGGTATTTTTATACCTAATTAACTTAAATGGCAGAGGTGACAAGCTGCACCCTCATTAAAATAATCTAAAACCCTCATAGCTCTGAGCGTATTCCAGCGGCTGACCTTTCCAGCCTGTTCCATTTCAAAATGCACTGCTGTACCTGGATAATGTGCTGGAACTTTCCACCGGCCATCGCTTGAACGTTTCTTATTCACTACATCGATTGCTTCTTGAATTCTTTCGTCGTATGAAGCTTCAGCTTTACGGAAATACTCAAGTGCACGCAGAATATCATATTTCCAACGTGTAGGATATGATATATGTAGCATTTTAGGATTAATAATCTCGTTGGTTCTATCTGATCGGAATAAATGATGTTGAAGAAGGAACTCACGTGCTTCCATTTCAATTTTAATAAGCTCTTCCTGTCTATAGCCATACCCTTGAATGATATACTCCCGTATTCCCTCAAGTGTATTGATCGTGGTATGCATGGAACTGTGCTTAGCCCCAATTCGATTAAGCAGACAATTAAAAGCACCATCTTTCATTTGTTGGCTTATTACAAAATCCACAACTGACTTAATTTTTTCTTCCTCAATGCCAAAATAGCATGCATAGTTCATAAACATTCCATTAATGCACATATCACTTTGCGGTATACTTACAAAACCGTTTATACTACCATCCCTACCTTTACAGGTGTCAACTATAACATTAAGGGCTTTCGTAATTTCCGGTGTACACGGAGCACATAAATTTCTCAAATCCAGAAGTGTATAATTGGTTGATGTCCATTTAGGCTGATAAAAGGCGCGACCCCAATGGCCTTCTGGATGTTGCCTTTTTATGAACTCATATCCCCAGCCTTCTGTCGCTATCCTTTTCTTTAAAGTGATTAATACTTCAGATTCTGATTTCAATAAATCTCGATGTGTCTGATATTGTATTGATACGTCACCTTCAAGTAACCAATTGATAATATCTTTACGTTCCATACCCTACCCCCTAAAGCCTGTTCTTCCATTCCCCAACCTTTATATCCTCTCTTTTCTTCAAAGTGAAAAGTCAAGAACCGTTTTTAAACCCTTTTGGAGTAAAACTATACGCACAAACTCGTTCTAAATCAGAATCACAATAACGCCTTATTCGTCATAAAAGGAGAAACAAATCTTAGCCTAATTCTTATCATTCTCCCTTAATTATAAAATTCCCACTAACGATCTTTTTCTTTTTGTTTTATCTATGTACATATTCTTATCAGCTTGAGAAAACAATTCTGCCATTTTCCCTATTGAAGATAGAGCATAACTATATCCAACGGACATTTTAATGATCACTTTTGCATGATTAATATTGTAATTCTCAATCTCTTTTTCTATATCAATGATCAATTGTTTTATATGACTTTCTGTCTTATCAGCTACAATTATAACAAACTCATCTCCACCTATTCTTGAGACAGTTACATTTTCAGAAGTGAATTTATTTAATATCCTTGCTGTCTCTTGAATTAATACATCTCCCATTTTATGACCGTAGTTATCATTTGTATATTTCAAATCATCTAAGTCACATAAAATGACTGCCACAGAAGTATTTATTTGTTCATTAAATTTAGCAACGACTAATTCAAAATATTCTCGGTTATAGATATCTGTTAAGATATCATGATGTAACCGATACAGTAATTTTTCCTGTAACTCTACCTTTTCATCAATATTCCGCATTACTCCTTGAATAGCAACTAACACTCCATTTTTATAGATAGGTGTTGCATATTCCTCAAACCATCTATACTTCCCCTCTTTATCTTTCCATCGCTGAATAATACTTTTACTGTAATCAATTTCTCCCATTACCTTTTTACGGAGAATTTCATAGTCGTCTGGATGAACATTTGCATAACAAACATCAGGGTTTATGTATCCATCTTCAACAGAACCTTCACCCAAAACGTTATCTGTTGAGGGACTAAGATACAAAAACTTTTCAGTTGGGTAAACTTGGTAATAGTAAATTGAATCCTTAGTATTTTCTACTAAATTAACGAAGCGTGTATGATTTTCAATTAGCTCAGATTTCTCCTTCTGCCACCTACTATATAAAAAAGGAATACAAAATATTAAAATTGAAATGGCTGTTAAAAATCCTAAAGCAAAGTGTACATATATCACCTGCTAACATTCCTCCACCTTATGTTTTCTATATTTGTAAATTTCCATCAAGTACATTAAGAAAAAACACTTTTTTATGACTATTATACCAAATACAAAGGACTATTTCGTTATATTAAAATAATCTAAAAACATAATTTCTGATATCAACTCCATTACAAGTTTGAATGCTATCAAAGTATCTATAGAAACAAACAGAGGGTGATCTTGGCTAATGATCCATTGAACGTGTCTTTTTAGTTGGTGTAGATACGGAATGTTGTGTTTTAGCTACGGTATTAGATCTTTTCGAAACCGGAATAGCACCGTATGTTTTAACCAAATATTACGGCTTCACTGGCGGTATTGAATATCATAAAACAGGTCTAAAATCATTAGAGCATTTAATCGGAGAAAAATATTTAATAAGGTATGATATTAATATGAAAGAACAAATAGATAAACTGTAAGGAGTATGATTTAACGCTATGAACGTAGAAGACAAACTTGTAGATAAACTCATTAATAAAGGCTTCCATATTGCATTTGCTGAGTCATGTACAGGCGGCTTAGCATCAGCTCGTATTGTAAATGTTGCAAACGCTTCAAAAGTATTGAACTGTAGTTTTATAACTTATTCAAATGACGCAAAAATTAATATGGTAGATGTCAACCCTGACACATTAGACCGTTATGGAGCAGTAAGTGAAGAAGTCGTTAAAGAGATGGCAAGTGGTGTTGCAAAAGCAGCCAATTCAGAAATTGGCGTTGGAATCTCTGGAATTGCAGGTCCTTCAGGTGGCTCAAAAGAAAAACCAATAGGCATGGTTTGCTTTGGGATACAAATAAACAATAATAGCTATACGTTTACCGAATACTTTCAAAATCAATCGCGTAATGACGTTCGAAATTCAAGTGTTGAATTTATTTTGAATAAGTTACTAGAATTAATTTAGGAACAAGGTATCTGTCCAACTTGAACAATTGAATAGCCAACCTTCTGAATATTTTAGCGAAGGGGAATTTTAATCGTTTAAAGAGCAGGGGAAGTTAGACTCCCCTGCTCCTTCACTATTTAGCAATCTAACGAATTTATCAACTATAAAATACAGCATCCCATAATTTCCACTCTTCTTTACCTTTATGATCACTCCTTTTCATTGATCAACCTCATTTTTCACTGTTAGCTTTGAGGATTTTCTTTAGTGTTGTGTTAATATTATTTAAACTTAGTAGAATAAAACCCAGCATAACAAACGTAACAATCTCACCTGTAAAAAATGCAACAACGCCTAATATGAGAAAATACAAATTGTACCACCAATTACTCATTATTTATCTCACTCCCCTCTATCTTTCTAAAATCTTGTAGTCTCTTGTTTTATTTACTGAAACATTATTTTCATCGGCAAAATGTTCTAACTAACCCAAGCTGTATATAATGTTATCAAAAAGAATTTGTCCCCAATTTTACCACAAGGGGTATTACTCTTTTGTAAAGAAGCTAAACTTATTTAATTTAAAAAGTATATACAGCAACATAAAGGACAAATATAGATGCAAGAATAGCTATAATAGCATATGACTTTCGTTTTGCTCGTATTTCAGAAATCCCCATTACCAACATCATTAACCCTAAAAAGAACAGCATATATGGAGATAGTTCTTGATTATCAGTTACCATGGCATAAACTGACAATACTAATACAATTATTGCTAAAATAATCCTCATTACAATTAACAATTTTTCCACCTCTAACATGAAAAATATAAATCTATTAGTAAGACATTCTTATTCGGCAAAAATATGGCCCACACCAACCCGTTTCGTGCGTTCTGACATAAGTCCAACTAAATCCCTTATCTACCACATATACATCCTGTTCATTTACAAATCCATTTATTACCAGAAAAAGAAAGGATATATGTGCAATTCGATTCTGCTATCCAGAAGAGTTGCGTAGATTCATTTACATCCCATATCTAAGAAGAACAAAACTGCCTATCCACAGAAGAATGGCAGATTGAGTTATTAGATACATGGAAAATTCAAAGGGTGATAATTTTCTTTCTCGCCTCGTTTTTTTCAACTGTCTAACATAAAAGATAGAGCATAAGAGCAAGACTGCTATAGATGCTTCATATATGTTTTCTAAGAGATTAATCAAGAAGAATCTCCCCCTAAAAAAAGTTCTTAGACCTTTCCAGATAAAAACTGTTAGTACAATAGATTTGAGTTAAATGACACTCGCAAAAATTGCAACGAACACTAAAACAAGCGTAAATACACTTCGGATTTTACTTCTCTCCCATATATCAATTGTTGAAAAGATTCCACCTAAAGCAAAGAAAACAATTCCAATTATCTCAATAATGCTAATGGAAAATAGAATTCCTAAATGTGCAACGAAAGCACCCATTAAAAGAAATCCAATGGTCAAAATGAAATGGCGTGATTTAAAATCATTAATTGCTGACCTTTGATCATCAGGATTCATTTTTAGATACGCTCTAACCACCATAAAAGTAGGTATTCCCCACATGATAATAAAAGGTATAAGAGAATCGGCATTTACATTCAATGATCATTCCTCCTACCTCTACCAATTTACCATTTGAATCCACTATTCTTATTCAAAATTCAATGAGCATGATCCACTCTCATTCTAAATCAATCAAACTACAAATCATCTAACGCAATAACTTCACCGCTTGATGCTTTCACCCCATAATCACAATCTAATTTTCCGCATAGAACATATTGTTTTTGTTTAAAGTCATATACATAGTAAGGTTTAAGCTCAAACAATTCTTTCATTTTTTCAAACGCCTCTTCTTTATTAACTGTTACTTTTTCAGGTGCTTGAAATTGGTCAAAAACCTCTAACATTGGTTTGTTATCCATATAATTTACAACTTGAAGACTCTCCGCATCAATCATGATCACCAGTTTTCTTTGAAAAACACGATTGTCTTGCTTGTTTGCTCTTAATATGGCATGAATGTATCCTTTATCACGATGAAGTGTTTTTAAAATCCAGTTTCCACTATCTTTCGGATAGTCCTGACGTAAAAGATCATTGACTGCTATCACACATTTCTCTTGCTCGATCTTTGAGATTGGGAATAAATTAGGAGATGGCTCACACGAAAATGCTTGTTCCGCTGATACGTCTTCAATCCAACTTAGCTCTTTTCGATCAAACGATCCCCTAATAGGTTTATCCCAATAAATTGTTTTGTCTATTTGCAAATACGACCTTTCATCTACAAAGATTTCAAATGGAATCATCCCCATTTGGTCATTTGTTATATAAACCTCTTCCACCGCATAAACAGGAAATAATTTTGCTTGATCAAATGAAGGGTATTCAACCAACTTCAATTGCTCCTTTGTCAGATGCTTTAACTTTTCAAAGGAAAGTAAATACGTCTCTACCTTTACTAATTCTTTAGAAGGAAATTGACCATGTACAGCAAAAAAGGTAAGTTTCCCTTCTTGATCAAATTGAACTTCAATAGATCCAGAAGGTGAAACGGAAACACCATCGATGCATTCCTTAAAATGAACTTCCCCTTCCTCTTCTTTATGTAGCTGAAATTGCTTCCCATACTTTAATCCTGTTTCATCTTCAACCCATTTTATAATGTCTTCCGTATTACGATTGGCAAACATAATCCCATCTTCTGCATATGACTTACCCATTACAAAAATAGCACTTTCAAACTTTTGACTTTTCACGTTTATTTCAATACTTGCTGTACCTTCTGGATTTGAACCATCATCCTCTTGTTCTGTGACATGATTAGGAAACCACTCCATCCCAAATCTATAGACCGTTTCATTGAAAATATTAACGTATCGGCTAAAACTATGTCTTTGTAAATAGTAGTTATTCAATCCAAACTTTGTCTTCGTAAGCTCAATTAATTCTTGTATTCTTCTCTCCACTTGCATATTCCCCTTTGTTCTTTAGATTCCTGAAAATATATAAAAAAGAGTGATGACGAACATGATCAAGACAAATACAATTCCAATAGCAACCCCTATAAGATTTGATTGCCAGGTGAACCCTTTCATATCTGATTCGGAAGTAGAACGATCGACCTTTCTGAAGTGAATAACCAAACTAATATTTACCATAATTAAAAGAAAAAAGACCATGATAAACATTAAAACAGGCTCTATTTGAAAAGTATTATCTGTTGAATCACGATACCAATAAGATTGTAAAAACATTATGCCACTTAATATTAAGTTCCAAATATAACTTACTTTTCGTTGTTTATACCATTCGCTTCCCATTTTCTGCTTTTCATAGATTGCCACTTTTTCAAAAATTGGAATAAATGATTTCGTAGAGTCGCCCTTTATAAAGCCAAAAATACTTTGAATGAGGATGATAACCCCAAGAACGAAGAAGAACTGTGCAAATTTAATCGTAAAAACGTTAGTAACAATGAAAAAGATTATTATAGCTGTTAATATAAGGCCATTTGTTACAGCAACTTGCTTTAATCTCATATTACTTAACTCTGTTGATTCCATTTTTTTCACCTTTCTAACTGATGTTATTCGTTATCTATCGCCCTATGCCTTACAAAAATAATTAATAACATTGATATAGAAAATCGCCTAAACTATTCGCTCAAAATCTTTACTTAGACATGCTTGTTTTAATCTCTTTGACTTTATTAGGTAATTAATATCAGAAAGATTATCGTATGAGAGTTGAATATGAAAATAGTTAATATATTCAAGTATCGCAAATATGTAAATAAAGCCTGAAATGTATAAACCACCTAAAGGCAATGATGGATACCATTTGAAAAAGTCGAAACCGAACATAAAAGAAAACCCTACAAGCAAAAGTAAAGAATATAAAACTTTCATTGTTCTCTCCCCTTAAAAAGCTGCTTCACTACTGATCTACGGAACAGCAACTATTTTAGTTTCACCTTATTTTGAATATTAACAAAAGGCGTCTCCACTCCTAGTAGAAACGCCATCCTTACATAACATGACGACTGTAAAGCGAATAATCCATATGAACAATACAAGATAATGAATCGGTTTATCTTAATTTTGATTTAAGATAAGTTTTCATTTCATCAACATTATTCAACTCTCTTTTAGGAAGGATGTATGCACTTACTGAGCTGTTATAGAGATCGTTGTTATGTGTATCCTCTTTGATATTTTTAATACCGGACCAAGTTACTTTCGTTTCACTAGTAGTAGTCGAATCGACTATTCCTTCCTCTGAAAAAATCATACAATGTTCACCTAATAGACCGTCGTTTTTTCCCTCTTTTATCATTTTCTTCGTATTTCGAATAACGTAAGAATAGAAATATCTTGGATAGAAAATAATCCAGAGAATACTTACCATAAAAAAGGCAATAAATAACCCTAAGAAAGATATGTTCCCAACTTTTGAAAGTACAAAAGATGCCACAATAAAGAGGATTGGCGTTAGGAATCTTTGCATATTCAATGCTCTTTTTGCAGTTTTTGAATTTTTAATGTGAAACATATTAAAGTTTAAATAATCTTCTTCTGTTAGACTGTATCGTATCTCCATTAGAATCTCCTTTTTTGTTATCAATTTAAAGCATACGAGTATATTCTCAATAAGCTAATTATTTTATTTTCATGCTACAATCTCCCCTACATTATTTCCATTCCTACTATTGTTCTACCTTCACTACCTGAGTTTCGTTTGCAGACATTCATCTCACTTCCAAAGCGAATACATAGGAAGCATCACCATTTGATACATGGACTTCTTTTTCATCCATCCACCATACAGCATATGAATAGAAATAGATCCCCTTATTCGTTGGCGTGGTAAAATGATGATCATTTACGATTACCTCAGTTTCCTTGCCCTCGTTTATTTGTATAACATGGAATTCATTGGGTTTTGGTTCATAATCCATCTCGAACGTCACTTCTTCAGCTGCATTTACTTGGATCGGCTTCTCATTCTTTAACAATTCGACTGGTCCAGCTTTATCGACACAGGTGCTTTTGTTTCGCACTGTCCAACAATATGAACCGAGTTTTGTTGAAAAGGTTTCCTCACCAATCTTAATCATGGCTGTAGGTGGTTTGCTTCCCGTCATCTCACTAGTTGAACCCTCATCTTTTGAACACCCTGTAATCGTTGCCGCTATCAAAATGATAAAAGGCAAAAACCATTTTTTCATTTAGACGCCCCCTTCAGCTCTTTACCAACCTCACACTTGGTAATCCCAATATAGGAATATTATACCGGATATGACTATTAAATTATGAATATTGGTATAATATTCATAACAATATATTCTTCATAGTTCCTAGACCATTTAAAAATATATATAGCCGATTTGCAGGTGAATGGAGCTTTTTTTAGAAACATTTGTAAAAGAGGGTGCTGCTTATGCCAACAATGATAATAGAAAAACTCACTTTACCTTTTGAGAAAGAATTGCTCCTAAAATGGAAGAAACGAAACTCATCCATTGTCCCCTCTTTTATGCTTGAGTGGAATGGACCTGGTATTAATAACAGCTATGGTTTTGGAGATTGGTTTGCTGAACGCTATTTTCGTGATAAAGAATACTATACGATCACCAATGAATTTAATCTTTTGTCCAACCAAAGGAACTTGAACAAACAGTGAATAACTGTTGATTTTTTATTGGATTAAATGAGAAATAAAAAAATCTCGGATTTTCACTAAGAAAAACCCGAGAAATTCTCGTAATGGATCCCGAAATCAGGAATGTTTATTTATGGGTTTACACATTTAAACTAAGTTGCGCCACACACTCCAAACATAGAAAGGCAGGTTTTAGGATAAAGGTAAACAGTTACTAAGACTTATAAGGTCAAAGTTTTAAAACAAGTTTATAAAAGTTTCAGCAATTAATGGGTCAAATTGTTTCCCTTTATTTTCATCAATATATGATAATGCTTTTTGTTTTGACCACGCATCTTTATAAGGTCTACGACTGGTTAATGCATCAAACACATCCACTATTGATACTATTCTTGCTTCAAAAGGGATTTTTTCGCCTTCTAAATTAAAAGGGTATCCGGTTCCATCCCATTTTTCATGATGATATAAAATAATATTTTCAGCTACCTTCATACTCTTAATAAAATCATAATTAATCTCCTTAGACATTTTATTTAAAATATCTGTCCCTACTAAGGGATGCATTTCAATTATTTTTCTTTCAGAGGAAGTCAAAGCTCCTGGTTTATATAGAATTCCTTCTGGCATTCCAGCTTTACCTATGTCATGTAATATACTGGAATAAATAACATTATTGATATATCCTGGCTCTAATTGAAGATTATTTTTCTTATTGTGTGCTTTGATAAGAAACTCGGTTAATTCCTGTACTCTTATCAAATGCTCTTCCGTTCCAGGGTCTCTAATTTCACATGAGATAGCCAGTACCTTCAATAATTCTCTTTGTACTTCTCTTTTTCTGTCTTCAGATAGGTATAATCCTTCTTTTAATTGTTCTAACTCACGAAAAATACCTATATAAAATATTTCCTTTTCAATCTGGAATGGAGTTATCGTAATAGATGAATGCCAAAGCTCCCCAGATTGCTTCTGATTAATTAAAATTCCCGACCAGGGAGCACGTTCCTTTAGCGAACTTTTCATTGAAATATAGGTTGATTTGCTTGTAAGGTCAGTTTTGAGAAAACCTGCCTTCAAACCTATTATTTCATCTTTTTCAAATCCAGTTATTAATTGATATGACTCATTTACTTCTAAAATAATATGATTACTGTCAGTAATCACTACAGCATCTCCTAATTCCAAAAAACCTTTTAGCTGGTAAGGTAACTGCAACTTTGTTTTCATTATAAAAAGCTCCTATGTTAATCCATTGTTTGTGTAATCAAGGTAAGCTTGTCCGCAGAAAGGGTCACCTTTTCAAATACTTTTCCTAATTCATTTACTACGTTTATAAATGAAGGATATCACTTTTCAAAATTTTTATAACATCTATCAACTAATCTTATCCGTAATTGTTTTAATCCCCTTATGTATCAAATGGCTGTAAAGTATTTATTCATCTGTAGGTCTGTTTTCTGTAAGCCCAAGTTCATGGTTTTCGGAGCAAGTTCCGTTACTTTTCAACTTCACTACCCTATATTCCTAATTGACTCTTAAATTCCCACTTCCTACATTGTTAACTTCACCATTAGAGATAAAACAGCTTTCCTTCTTTTCCTTTCTTGAAACAATCATTGCGTAATGCCCATTCACCCCTCGGTATAATAAGTCCTGTATCCTCTACTATTTAAATATATTTATAATGGAGTGATTATCACCTTCTTTGGATGTTCCCACCGAAGTAAAGCATTCACCCCTTCAATTTTTCCTGTTTCTAAATCAAATTTTTGTTGGTAATTAAGTTGAAATTGGTTCTGTTCAAGTGCTATTCTAAGTTCCTTTTCCACTTGTAATGATTTATATGCAAATTCCAAGTTCTAATTTTCATTCTTCTCTCCTAACTTATTAAAAATTTAGTATATTTAAATAATTTAATTTTAATTAAATATATTAGAATCAATAGATGAAATACAAAACTTATGTTCTCTATGCAAAGATACTATACTCTTATTTGTTATCCTGTTTTGTTCCATTTATTTCCCTAATAATCATTAAAAAAGCCACCTATTTAGATGACTCTCTTGATTGAATATTATTAAACTCTAAATTTTTGAGCCATATTAGATAATTTTTCAGCTAATTGAGCTTGTGATTGAACAGCTACTGCAACTTCTGTTACTGCATCAGATGCCATTGATACATTGCTTAATACCGCTTCTGCACCAGCACCGTTTTCTTCGGCTACAGCGGATACACTTTGAATGGAAGCACTCACTTCTGAAATAGAATCCGTAATGGCTTTTGAAGAATCTGCAATCGCATGAGCCATATTCTTTACATATTCAGAATCTTGTTGGTATTGTCCCCCAACTTCGACTAATTGTTGATAGTCAGGTTTTACTTGGCTATTAATAAATTCCATAACTTCCATTGAAAGTTTAGTCATCTCTTCAAAGGCCTTTTGCACATCTGCAATAACTTGTCGAATGTCGGCTACAGAAGCATTAGATTGTTCTGCTAAATTACGTACTTCATTAGCAACAACTGCAAATCCACGCCCTGCTTCTCCTGCACGAGAAGCTTCGATACTGGCGTTAAGTGACAACAAATTCGTTTGATTCGCAATTTCTCCAATCGTGTCAGCTAATAGGCTAATTTTAGATACGACTTTTGCTTGTTCAATCGCTTGTTGAATTCGGACTTGCTTTTCATTGTAAATTTCATTGGCTTTATTAGATGAAGTAATGGCTCTTTCTTTTACTGCGATAGCACGTTCCATAATTTCTTGTGCCTTTTGTTCTGTCTCTACTACTTTCACTGCTAAATCAGAAGCCGAATGGTCAACTTCTTCAGAGGAAGCGGAAATTTCTTCGGTAGAAGCGGTTAATTCCTCAATTCCTGCATTGGTTTCAGCCATTGTTTCTTTGACCATTTCCATACTTGTCGAAATCTCTTCCATTGTGGCAGATAATTCTTCTGTAGTAGAGGACATGTCTTGTGTTCCTACCATCAATTCTGAAATTAATAGTTTCGTATTATCAACAGATTTGTTTAAGGAAGCTATCATTTGTCCAAGTTCATCTGTTCCATTATCTGAAACGCTTTGAGTAAAATCACCTTGCTCCATTCTTTCCGTTAATTCTTTTATCCTTCTGATACGTTTGATTAAATGTTGAGATAAAATAATTCCTAATGCAAGTGAACCAAGAAATCCAATCCCCATAACCAAGTTCATTACAGTTTTGGAAGAATGATAAGTTTTTTCATTCTTCTCTTTTAATTCTTGACTATCTTTATTTGCCTGAGCCACTTTGTTATTTATTCCTTCTAAAATCATATCCCTTTTTACTTTATACTCTGATTCTCCAATTTTGTAAGCCGTTTCATAATCTCCTTGTGTCACCGCATCTATAACCTTATCTCTGGATATTGCATAATCTTGTATCATCTTTTCAAAATTCTCCAAGTCCTCCTTTTTCTTCCCCGTAAATCCAACAGATTCATATTGTTTGATATATTCATCGGTTAATTTTGAAGTTTCTCTAATATTGTTGATGATATCATTCGTTTGAGCTTGATTGTTTTCATTCAATAGTTGATGAATATAGGATTTATTTTCAGTGAACGTATAACGAAGTCCCCCTAAGGCTTGAACCTCTGTTAAGGTTTTATCTGAAAGACGTTTGGAGTTTTCATTAATCGCATTCATGCTATATACTCCGACTCCACCAACAATCCCAACAGCTAATGATGTTGCAACAAACCCTCCTATCAGTTTATGTGACATTTTTATATTTTGCAGACCCTTCATACCATCTGCCTCCCTATGTAGTTTCTATCTCTTGTTACATTCTTACAGCATTATGTAATTTTTGACGTGACTTTTCCCGCACTTCTTTCAACCACTTTTTTCTGTTAAGCCCTTTAGGAATTCCTTTTTGATGAATAATTTGTTATATCAAAAAGAATAAAAAGTAGGATAATCCTACTTTTGAAACCATCCAATCGAATCAATAAGTTATCCCTATATTCCAATCGAGTTCTGGTTGATAATAGTTTTAATTAGAAGATTAATCTTGCTTACTTGGCTTTAAGGAGTTTGCTATATTTGGTAAGAAATTTTCTCCCTAAGTCGCAATTTATTAGTCAAGTTATTTCTCAAACTTTATATCTTTTTTACCGAGTCTAAATACACATGAATTTTTCATTAAAATATAATTACACAACATTATACAACATTATCCATCAATATTCGACATATGTATAAAATTAATAATTTCTTTACATGAGTAAAAATTGTGCAAACACTTCAGTTCCCCCTTGAGTAAAAGTAATTAATCCAATTGGCTTGTTTCCATGATTCTCTATTTATCGACATATTCAATATGTTAATTCTTGCTTTTTTCAGGCTTTTTGGAAACAAAAAAACGAGGAAAACTGAAGAAACGCTCCATTTTTCACTCGTGTAAGATTTACCCAGAAAATTTATGATTATTTTTTCCTTTTATTAAATTTATTTTCATACATCATGTCGTCAGCTATCTTAAATACTTTTTCCACAATACCTAAAGAAGTTGGCGAATAAGCCCATCCTATTGAGACCTGGATTGGCATCGTTTGATTTCTTTTATTAAATCCTTCTATTGACTGTTGCAATCCCAAATAGGTATTTTTAACAATGTCTTCAGATGTATTTTCAATTAATACCACAAACTCATCTCCACCATACCTCGCAATAACTGAATCCATATTCACTTCTCTTTTTAATAGATTACCAAAATCTATTAATAATCTATCCCCATATGTATGTCCCAAAGAATCGTTTATTATTTTTAAATTATCTAAATCACATATGATAAAACCAATCGAACTATCATACATTTCATTTAGTCTTTTCTCTTGCTTATGATAATAATTTCTACTAAAAAGCCTTGTTAAGCTATCATAAAAGCTAAGTTCTTCCAGTTGTTTCTCCAACTCTTTTCTTTCTTGAATATTCCTGCTAAATCCTGAAATAGCCTCTAATTGACCTTCTTTATTATAAAATGGAACAACAAAGTCTTCACACCATATATACTCCCCATTTTTATTTCTCATTCTCATTTGCATTGGCTTTTCAAAATTTGATGCACCCTTTATTTTTTTATATTGTACAGGAAGGTCATCTGGATGTACGATTTTAAAAGGAAACATTGCATCTTCGTATGCTTCCTTTACAGTTATGTCAAATTCTTCTGAAGCACGATTTATATATACAAACCTTTTTTCTGGAAGAATTTCATACAGATATACTACATCAGGCGTATTTTCAAGCATGGTCTTGAACCTTTTTTCTGACTCTTCGATTTTTTTATATTTACTAATATCAATAAGTGAAATCTTAGCTCCACCACTATTATAAGGAGATACTAAAGCGTCAAAAAATCTTATTGTTCCTTCCTTGCTTTTTAATGATAATTCATAGTTCTGCACACACTTAACATCAATTTTCTCCGAATCCTCAACATAATTAATTAAATTTGAACCAATCATTTCATATTGTTCATAGCCTAAAATAGTATAACAGTTTGAGCTTATATTACTTATCATTCCTGTTTTGTCTATTTCTATTAATAGCTCTCTACAAATATCTTGAAATCCAGCATCCACGTGCTTCCCATCTCCCAAAATTCATAGTACAACGTACCTATATTCTCTTATTAATATAAACTTTCTAAATAATTAGTACAATAAATATTTAAATAAAATCTTTCTATCTGTGAAGAAAGTCGTGCAAAAATGGAGATAAGAGGTAGATTTTAGGGATATTTAGTGTCAAGATTTTGGAATTTAAAAGTTTAGAGTTTAGAGTTCAATCTTCTATTCAGAAAATAAAAATTTCGTTCAAGAAGTGGATAAAAAAATTAATGTTATAAGAATTAGACACCATAAGATTCAAGATGTAAATATTAAGATATATAGATTTAAACTTTGAATAATAAATATACATAATAAAAACAACCACCTTAAAACTTTGCAAAAGTAAAAGAGGTGGTTGTTCCGTAAAAGCAAAACGGGTGGCCGTTCTCATAAGAAATGTCCTTTCGATGCACGACCCCCAAAAGCTCCGCTATCATATTTTACCAAACTGCTAAACAAACAGAAAGCAACTGCAGGAAAATTGCGTAAATTAAATCATTGTTTCAAATTTTGTTGAAGTATATGCAATAATTTCTCTTTTGATTTTTGTGGAATAATACTAATAAACTTCTGTAAGCCCATATTGGGGTACAGTCAGGAAAATGCAGATTTACAACGGTAAGGGTTTTGAGACAAGTCGTATGAGACTTTAAGAACCCTTATTTTGTGCGATTTTATGTTTGTCTCAACAAACTCTACTCTATTGGAATTGTGAAGTGATACACTTAAACGGGAGTTTAGTTAAATAAGCGTTAATTTAGAAATTGATGTATGACTCTAAATAATATAAACTAATATTGGAATAATTTAACAACCAATAGATGAGGTGAAGATGTTGAAAAAATATTTATATACGGGGATTTTAATTGGAAATATCGTTTTAACAGGGTGTAGTGGAAATGAAAAAACAGAAGAACGGGTAAAAGAAGAGATAACGGAAGATTTAAGTGACGGACAAGCGGTAGAAGTTGAGTCTTTACCTGTCCCCGATAAAGGAGAAGTTGTATCGGAAGCTCCTTTAGAATTAACTCAAGAACAAAAAGAAGATTACTATAAGCAATATGTTGAAATTGTTGAAAAGGTAATGGCGGAATATCCAGGTACGACAATGGAGGTTGTACCTTTTGACGAGTTTGCTGAACAAGATTGGGTTGAACCAGAAAAATTTAGACAATTAGCAATTGATAGAGCTAATATAAAATTCAATGTTGAGAAACAAGTGATATATGAAAATTAGATTATATACATTAAAACATTAAGCCCACTAACGGGTGCGTTGCTCTAAGAAGGATTAACGCATTTTTTGTTGAAATTATTGTACTAACGAAGCAGAATACTTTAATAAGTATTTAGGTTATATATGGTAAAATTATTGTGTAACAAGAAGCAATTTAGCAATAACATTGCTTAAAAACTTATATTTATTGGGGGTATAAGCAATGGATTTTGACGCTGATTATAAAGTAGAAAAGAAAAAAACTTACAAAAAAGCACTTAAAGTGTTTCTTATTTTGGGACTGTTATTTGCAGGAGTTACTGCCTATGGAGTGTATTGGGTTTTCTTTGATTGGAGTAGGTTTAAACAAGAGTTAATTGCCGAGTCTACTTCCCCTAATGGTACTTATACAATTAATGCCTACCTTTCTAATACTCATGCAACAACTCCATATACCGTTTTGGGTGAATTAGATTTTAATAAGGATAATAAAAAGTCAAAGAGGATTTATTGGGAAAAATCGGAGAATGTACAGATAGATTGGGTAGATGATGATACAGTTATTATAAATAAGGTTCAATTGGAACTACCTTATGAAGCGTATGATTTTAGAAGTGGAGTAAAATGAACTTTTCAATTAGAGGTCTTCTTAAAGTAAAGGGTGCATTACTGGAACAACGGTAATGCTCTTCTTATTCGACTAACGGGCAGAATAGTTCAACAAATGAATGGGATATTTCGGTAAAATATCAGTAGAGGGAGGGATGGTTTTGAAAGAAAATAAACAGGCTCTGTATTTCAATATGATTTTGGGTACAATCGGAAGCATCCTCATTGTTTTAGCTGCAATGAGGTATATGATTAAAGAAAATGATTATATCGGATACATAAATATATTTCTTGGCTTTCTATTAATGATTAGCTATATCAATTACTTAGAAAAAAAAGCAGGAATAAGTAAAAAACTGATTTGGATTAGAGTTATTGTATCTATGATTTTATTTCTTTCTTTTTCATATTTCTTATATTTGTAATTATTTCTTATTCAAGTAACGGTTGCTTTAGTGAAACAAACCAAATTAAAAAAGGCGATTCCTTGAAAATAGAAATCGGCTTTTTTATGTTTGAAAACTTCCTTATCGTTGTAAATCCGCATTATTCCTGACGCTACCCCATATTGTATAAGCATAACATCAGCATTTTTTCTCTTTCGTTGTTAAATGGAAGGAAATCTCCATCCAATAATTCCAACTTATTTTCCCCTGGTGTATAGCATTCGTAATCCTTATAATTAATCGGCTGTGCCTCTTTTTTGGGGATTAACATAAGGTCATAATTTCCTCCTCCACGTTTTTGAACAATAAGGGCATTTCCAAGCAAAACTGAATCCCATTTGGAAATACCGATTTTTTCACTTACATAACGTAGGTTATATTTCTTTTGTTCTTGTTCAGTGAGAACTCTTATTAAATTCTTACCACAATACGGGCAATATTCTTTTGATATCTCTTGCTCATTTTTCACTTTGTTCTTTTCCCCACTCAACTTGTTTACAAATCCTTTTGCTTACAAGTAGTTGGGTATCTAAACAGGCTTCAGCAAAATCAGAATGGCTATATACCTCTTGTGACCAGAAGTTCATATCATCCCTTTCTTTATTATTAGAAACAACGTGCAAATTCTCTAACATTTGATAGTAATTCACTCTTCATCCTCCCTCTTAAAATCTATATCTTGTTCCTGTAACAACTTTCGTAATTTTACCTTTGTATCATCGGAGATAAGTTCTAAGAATCGTTTTAATCCTACAGCGTGTAAACCAAGCATCAGCATATTTTCTGCCCCATCCAGTTTTCCCCTTTTTGATCCATGTCTTTTGGTAAACACTTAGAAACCAAATCTCATCCTCAATGTAAGCTGGTTCTTCTGTTATTTCTAATTGTTTTGCGAACTCTAACTTCTCATGTTCTTCTCTAAATTTTTGTACTCTGTATAGAGGCACTCCAAACCTTTCAGAAATCCTTTCATCATCATAATTAGTCGTTTCTAAATAAATTTTGGCTTTCTCTTCTGTCCATTCCCGAATTGCTTCCTTTTTCATATCTTCAAGGATATCCGCTTTCAAATTTTTCTTCCAATCTTGTTCCATTAAGCCTTCTCTCCTTTACTGATAATTTTCTATCATCACCTCTCCGTCAGATAGTAGTCGGATATTTCATTTAGTATTGCAAAATACTCCTCTTCGCTGTCCACTTCTTCATATCCATACTCTTTCAACTGAACAGGCGGTGTTTGTAGCCATTCACGAATATCATTGTCCAGTTCAAGGTCATCAAAAGATAAAATCTCCTCTGCCAGTTCATTAATATCAGTATCCTTTTCCTGCTCAAATCCCTTGCTCATTCTTAAATCCTCCCTTATCACTGTTTAGTCATATTTCAAATAAATAATAGCTTTCTTATCCCATTGACTATAAACGACAAAATAAAAAGGTGTTGAATATAGTCATCGCTATACCTCAACACCTTACCTAAAGTCATTATGTTTAATTTTTACATCTACCGAATCGAAGCGAATAAAACACTCCATACATATCCTAATCAAATGGACTCCCTCCTACTTTTAATGAATGTATTAATTATAGCACTTTTCTGGTTATTTAAGAAATCCTTATCCTGCCTTTCCCTCCTTTTCCCTAACCCCTAAAAAGAGAAACAGGGCTTTATTACATTTCTCATTAAAAATTTTTATTTTTTTGTTTCTCTTTTCCTGTTCTAACTATGTTCAGGAATATTAATGTACTGCTACTCCATCCCCTCTCAACCCGCATTCTTCGCTCCCTAATTTCTTCCATTTAAAATAAAGTCCCGCACGACTCCCGTATTTTCCCGATTTTCTTCTCAACTTTTTCTCCCACAACTTTATTTTTTATTAAAACAAAGTTCTGCTATTTCCTGTTTTCTTCCTGCTTTTTCTCCTGCTTTTTCTCGCTCTTTTTTCAGGCTTTCGGGGTTCTTACGAACCCCTCACACTTTTCATTCAATCATTGATAGGACAGGCTTTTCTCCATTTTTTTTCATGCTTTTATTCATGCAAAAAGGATGGGATTCCTGTTCCCACCCTCTTTGTTCTTTCTTTTTTTCCTGCCTTTGTCCACACGTTTTCCACAGGCATATCCAGAACTTTATTTTGATTATGCTATGAGTTTGTTATGTGGCACAAGGGTTTATTATTGGTTTACAACTTTAAACTTAGTTGTGCCACACATTCTACATGGATGGTATGAGGAAATAAATCCACTGGTTGAACCCTATTTAATTCATAACCGAATGCTTCCAATTCTTTAATATCGGTTGCGAATGTATCTGGATTACAGGATACATAGACAATTCGCTCTGGCTTGGCACGACCGATTCTTCTCATCACTTTACCACCTGCACCAGAGCGCGGTGGATCAAGCAGTAAGAGTTCAGGACTGCCAAATTCGATCTAATACTTGATCAATCCCTGTTCTTGCATCTTTTGCCAAAAATGATGTATTTTCAATGCCATTATCCTTCGCATTGCGTTTCGCTGATTCAATGGATGTTTCAACTATTTCAATACCAACTAGTTCCCCTACTGCATTTGCAAACGGAAGAGAAAACGTTCCGACCCCACAGAAAAGGTCAATCATTTTTTCTGTTTTCTTCGGCTGTCCCATCTCAATTGCTAAATCAACCAATTTTTGCGCTTGGGTTGGATTTGTTTGGAAAAAGGTATCAAACCATAGTCGAAAACGGTACCCATCCATTTCATCATAAATAAAGTCTCGTCCGGCTAGAATATGACTTTTTTCTGATTGAGTACGATCGGCCCATTGCGTATTTTCAAGCCATAATAAACTTTTCACCTGTGGGAACTTATTAGAAATACGTTTCACCAAATCGTCCGCTGCCTTTTCAAGCTGTGCCCCTGGTCCCTCTGTTGCAAATAAAGCAAGCATCATTTCTCCGGTTGCAAAAGATTGTCTGACCATTAAATGGCGAAGCAAGCCCTCATGAGCATCTTTGTTATATCCTGTCAATTGATGGTGTTTCGCCCAATCCGCTACCTCGATCGCAGCCTCGACCATTACTTTTCCTGCAATTAAACACGTTTCAAGTGAGATGATTCTTCGGAAATTTCCTTGTTCATGCAGTCCCATCGAACCATCTGGGGCAAAGGTAAACTCCATTTTATTACGATAATGCCAAGGCTCCTCCATCCCAATTGTATCTTGTACGAGGGTTGGATCAAATCCTTGCGATTCAATGGCTTGTTTCACATGGTCAGTCTTTTGTTTTAGCTGTCCTTTGTAGTCCCAATGCTGCCAAACACATCCACCACATTTTCCAAAATGCTGACAGGCAGAATCCATTCTTTCTGGATGAGACTCCAGAATTTCTTCTGCGATTGCTTTTCTTTTTCTTCGATCAGGCTGATCTACCGTTACCCTCACTTTTTCACCAGGCAGTGTATGGGGAATCGTGAGTCTTAACTTCTTTTGTATCCCTTGTTCATTTTCACGCCAAACAACGGCCTGTCCAAAACCTTTTCGATCCAATCCGTTTATTTCAGTAAGCATGGTTTCTTCTCTGGTCAATGATGTTCCTCCTAAATCTCAACTCTTAATCCACTTAATAGAATAAGTATTTTATGATAAAGAATGATAAATACTTATTCTAATTTAATAACTAATTTTATGTTAAAATTAAATAGTCCATTGAATAAGGCATCCGGAATGGGTTAAACCGCCTCCGAAGCCATATAATAACATTTTGCTATCTTGTTTTACTTTTCCTTCTCGTATGCCCATATCGATGGATAACGGAATAGAAGCTGCTGAAGTATTACCGAAATCTACTAAGCTATACAGCGTTTTCTCTAACGGAAAATCGACCCTTTCACAAATCGATTCAATCATTCTTAAATTAGCGCTATGTGGGACAAACCAATCCACTTCATTTAATGGGAGTGATGCTTTTTCCATTACCTCTTGCATTCCTCTTGGAACCGTTTTAACAGCCCATTTGTATACCTCACGTCCATTTTGCACAATTTTTCCATTCTGGATAATATCTTCATCACATAAACGATTTGATAGGTTTGAACAATATAAGTTTTTGCCCTTTTCCCCTTCAGATCCCATATGATAAGAAAGAAAACTAGGATGCGCTTCGTCATATTCTACAAGAACGGCTCCTCCACCATCTCCAAATAATATACAGGTCGATCGGTCTTCGTAATCTACGATTTTAGAAAGGGCTTCAGCTCCAATCACCAAAATTTTCTTATGTAAACCAGATGTAATTAATCCATTTGCGACATGCAACCCGTAGGTAAATCCTGCACAGGCAGCGCTTAAATCCATTGCCCCGGAATTCTTAATGCCTAGCTTTGCTTGGACTAAGGAAGCAGTACTTGGGGTTTCAAAGTCTGGAGAAAATGTACAAACAATAACCATATCGACATCATCTACTGATTTATGGTATCTTTCCATTAAATTCCTAACAGCTTTGTACCCGATATCGCTTGTAAACTCATCCTCGTTTGCGATTCTTCGCTCCTTAATACCCGTCCGTTTCACAATCCATTCATCATTTGTATCAACCAATTTACCCAATTCGTCATTTGTTAAAGTTCTTTCAGGCACATATGAACCGATTGCAGTAATACGAGCTTTAGATTTAATCATAAAAACCCCCTTAATTGTTTTCAGAGCTTTCGCTTTTATCAGTTATTATTATTACTAGGTACTAATTTATCGTAATATATACAACCTAAGATAACATATACAAATACTGCGCTTCAATCCCTTTCAAGCGAAAAATAGTGATCGGTCATAGAGACTGATCACTATTTATAGGTAAGAAGATTATGCGTATGATATTCCTACTAGTTTGCATACATTTAACATCTTACATACTTGCGTTTGAAACCGAGTTTTCCTCTATCTATTTCTTTTTGAATGTTTTCCAAAGCGTGTAAAAAACTACTTTTTTTCTGATCCCTTTTGACTTCAATTCGACCCACTGTCTTTGCGGTTTCAACCGCCTTTTCATGAAGTGGTAAATAGGAAATTCCCACTGTATAGATAAATTGATTCATCGCGATTTAGCTCGTTCTGGTGAATCGCAAATCATCTTTTCCACCATTTCAAGCATATTGGAAATCTTGCTTTCTGAAAACTCACCATCCGGGCGATTTCCTAAAAGCCAGCAGTAGCAGCTCCATCCCGCAGACATTCTCAACTCTTCACCGCTTGCGATCCATTTATCTGCAACGTCTTGTGCAATGTCTGTTTCAGCTAAAGTGACTGCAACGACATAATCGGACAGCATATAAAAGTATGCCCCCTCCATCCAACGCTCAAAATCCAACTCCGTCATGGCTTTAGGGTCTGCGATAATGCCTGCAAAGTACATGGCGTCGTAGTTTCCTGTGGCATAAAGCTCATCTGCTAACGATTGATTCTTTTTAATTTTCTTGGCGATTGGCTTCATAGCGCCTGTAGCCACACCAAAAAGCGGTTCATGTGCACCATTGGATATGTAAATTTTCTTCGTTCGTTCCTTGCCAGAGCTTCAAGCTCCTGCATGACTGTCTGTAAATTATTGTATATACACTTCCTTCATATTGGAGGTTTTTCCAACTTAGCCTATAATCCCTCACACCCTCTTTTATGCTATAACAAATCTTTATATTTGTCTGCAAAACCCCGATCTTAACTTAGACATTATGCTCGAACACATTGAATGACTACTGACCAACTCTATAAAAAGTTCCCCATTGATCAGGTATGATATGGTATGATGAAATAAGTATGTTAACTATTATTTTTTATTGTTAACATTTAATTTTCATCAACCTGTCGAACTGGGGGGTATTTATGTATAAGCTGCGAGGTCATCATATTTTTTGCCTTTTGGGCTATCGGGGAATGGGCTATTCCAAAGAATACGTTGATAATATGACACGTTTGCATCAAACCTTAAGAGACAATCCTAAAACGTGGATTCAGCTTGTAAAAGGACCGGACCAATTGTGTGAAAAGTACCCGAACTCCGGTGTCTACCATTGCCAAGAAAAACATATTGATGAAAGAGATTCTGCTATTTTAGAAAAACTAGGGCTTCAAATCGGTCAAATTAAGCATTGGGAGGACATTGAGTCGCGACATCCGAAAGTATGTCGTACCCTCCGATATTCAAACAGTATGTGAAACTTGTTCCTGGCGTTCCTATGGGGTTTGTGAGGAAGGGATTCAAGAGATTCTTGATGGAAAGGGATTGCGGGAAGTGAATTAAGTCCTTCTCTCTTTATTTCAAAGTAAAAATAACTTAAAGTATATAATGGTAATAGTCGAAACAGAATTCATTATACAATTCATATGAACAACAGGAGGTAGAAAATGAAAAAGGTCATTATTTATTCGCAAGAGACTTGCCCACCTTGTCATGAGGAAAAGCTATGGTTAAAAGAAAATGGGATTGTGTTTGAAGAAAGAGACATACGGAAAAACGATCAATATTTGCAAGAACTGATTGAACTCGGTGCTCATCTACACCAGTCACCATTATCAAAGATGGGGACCATGAAGAATTTATCTTAGGATTTGATCGAACAAAATTTGCTGAAATATTAGGATTATAAGGTTTTATGACATAAGCTTGCATGGTTAGAGATCAAGCTTTCATTTTCTTTCTAAAAAAGGATGAAAACTTTGTAGTTTCCATCCTTTTTTTATGTTATTTATCTATCTATTCTTCTGTTATGTTCATTCAAAAAATGATTTATTTTTGTGTTTTGTTTGAGGGTTCTGTCCCTTCAGTAGATTCAACGATTTTTTCACTTTTCTCTTCTTCATCAGCGATTAAACCCTGGGTAGAATTTTTAAATTCTCTTAAGGTTTGACCGACTGCACGTCCGAGTTCGGGCAATTTCTTAGGTCCAAAAATGATTAGCGCAAGAATTAGGATCAAAATTAATCCAGGAACACCAATATTAGATAGCATGAGAACCTCTCCTTTCTACAAAAAAGTATTCAGTTTTATACAGGCTGGACATATCTCATCATGTTCACGTAATGTTTTAAAAGAATGATGGCAAGTCTGGCACTTTTTCTCATAAACAGGAAGCTGTGTCTCCTCCGTTTTTATGATTTTGTCTTCGAAAATAATCGCTTTTTCAGGACAAATATCCGCACATAATTGGCATGATGAACATCCCTGCAAGGAGATTGAAAAGTGCTCATCTTGGATATCAAAACATTTTTGATCACAAATTCTCACGCAAACCTTACAAAGTGTACACGTATCGATGTCGACTTTTATGTTGGTAAATTGATAGTCTGAATAATACTGACGTACATTTAAAGCATCCTGATTAAAACGCCACTTTGCAGGTGACATCTCCCTCATTAGCGATTTGCTTTCTTTTTTCCAAAGGGAGAAAAGTTCTCTTCTTGAACAGGTTTCTTTTTCCTCAACTGAATCGGTCGAAATCGAAAAGGGAGATTCCCCTAGTTCTATGAGCATTTGGTTTACTCGTTGGACTCGACCCATGCATTCTTGAATAAAAGATTCATCCTCAAAGATAATGAAATGAATTCCCTTTTTATAAAGGATTAGAAGTTCCTTTATCGTTGGAAATTGACGATTCGTAATGATCAGGTGATTTTGTTTTATTTTTCTTTTTGGAAGAATGCCTGCAACAGCTTGAACAGGGCATGCCGCCATACATTCGCCACACTGCACACATTTCGAATGGTCCATAACGGACTTGCCGTTTATGATTGAAATAGCTCCCTTATCACAGGCATCTACACAGTTTGTACAATTAGAATGATGGCTTCTATGACGTGTGCAAGAAGATAATATTTCATATTCATAATCTAAACTTTCAACCCACTTACTTAATAATGCCATTTCAGCCACCACCTATTTTTAGTTCATTTGTTTTATTTAAATACTTGGAACAACGGTCTTCTCGCTGCTATCAATAAACTCCTGCATAAGTTCCCGATCCCATAAGAGAATTCCCCATATCAATTGTATTAGGCCGCTATAAAAGCCTATTGTTCCATTTTCTTTAGCATCTCTACATAATTCATGAATCCAAGAAAGCAGATGTTCATCAATAAATGAGATTTGATCTCTTATCTTGAAAACTTGTTGATCACGTTCAAGTGTTGTGATTTGTTGAGTTAAGACAGAAAGGAACATGAGCTGTAGTCCGATATGATCTTCTGGCTGACTATTCTTTCTTTTACTTTCCAATCCATTTTCATGTAACCATTTCTTCATTTCATAAGTTGTCCATCCAAAGTGAATCTTTTCATTTGTTCGATATAAAGATTCCCAAGGTGGAGCTTTTGGAAGTCCAGGTCCAATAAAGAGCTCCGTATATTCTACCATGACACATTCTTTTGCCTCTTCATCAGAAAGAGATTCTAATTTTGATGAACAGTCTAGCAATTGTTCTAATCCAGAATTCATCTGCGAGTTAGCACATTCTACAGGAAAGTCTTCCCAGAACTTCCTTGTAAAGGTTACAGTATAGGGGCCCTGTATAGGATCTAGCAAACTATTAGCCAAAAAGCTATACAAGGATGTTCGCAAATTCCATATGTCTTCCCAAGATTCTTTCATCGTAACTCACCCCTTCTATTGCACTGCTTTCGTACCTTCAAAATGCACTGAATCAGTAGGCTTTGATTTTTCCTGCTTGTCCATTAGAATCATGCGAGAAAGAACCGTAAAGAGCAATGCTCCAAACGCGATCATTCCAACGACAATCATCAACTCAATAAGGGTTGGCGAATATTGCCCGTGAAGAGTCCAAAAGCTTGGAAATACATTTGGACTTTCAGTTTGTGCATAATAGCCTAGGGTAATGCCTGGTGCTCCTTCCACATGTGGATGAATAAATGAAGTAAACAGAAGCCATACCCGTTTAAAGAATACTCCGATTATAATTAACACAGATGAGAAAATCACCAAGCTCGTTTTTTCGCGATTCTTTTTAAATAGTAAAATAGCTAATGGAATGACAAACCCTAAGATTACTTCTCCCCAGAAAAATGGAGCCATTGATCCTTTTAGCATTTCATTTAAAACAAGCATGACGGCTTCATCTTGTGGATAGTACATCGTCAAGATTTCTGAGAATACTAGATACGCATCGACTGCAACACAAGTAACAAGAAGTCCTGTTAAAGTGTTAATCAATTTTTTCTCTACAGTAAATATGTTAAATTTAATTAATAGCACAAGAACAATAATGAGAAGCGCAAGACCTGAATCTAGAGCAGACGCTACAAATAAGGGTGCCAAGATCGCACTGTGCCATCCTTCTCGGGCAATTTGCAGCCCAAAAATCCATGCTGTAACAGAGTGAACAAGAATAGCAACAGGTAAAGCCATTCTAGACATGACCGACAAAGCCTTTTTATTCGGCTCTTTCCGTGTCATTAAAAATAAATAGAGGACATTAATGCTTAAATAAAGCGTTATAACCACAACATCCCACATTAATGGTGATTTAAATTGAGCGTGTAAAAGTAAATTCAGGACCCTAAAAGGACTTCCGATATCCACCATGATAAAAATACCCGCTATGATAATACAAACCGTTGATAGAATCGTAGCTGGTTTTGCTACTACTTTGAAAGATGGAATATTGAATACAGTAGCTGATGAAGATACAATTAATCCACCAGCGGATAGACCGACAAAGAACATAAACATCGTAATGTAAAGTCCCCATGAAGTCGCATTGTTCATCCCTGTGACACCAAGACCGTTTACGAGTTGATACCCTAAGGCACCAAACCCGACTAAACTTAAGGCACCAAGGGTTCCCATCCAAATGTATAGGTTTCGTTTCATCTTTTATTTCCCCCCAATCATAATCCCAAATAATAGACTTGTGGTTTCGTGCCTTTTTCTTTTAAAAGGGTATCCCCGTTCTTTTCTCGAATCAAAGTGGACACTTCACTATTCGGATCATCTAAATCACCAAATATTCTTGCTTCCGCTGGACAGCAGACTACGCACATTGGGTTCAACCCATCATCCGTTCTTTCTTTACACATGGAACATTTTTCAACAACTCCAACTGGACGGGCAGAAACATTGCTGTCTCCATAATTAAACCCAGGGTGCCGAATCGCTTCTTCCCAATTGAACACACGAACATTATAAGGACATGCAGCCATACAATAACGGCAGCCAATACAACGGTTATAGTCAATTAAGACTCTTCCATCTTCTGCTTTGTAGGTTGCTTCTACCGGACATACTTTCACACAAGGAGCATTCTCACAGTGTTGACAAGCAACAGGTATATATTTCTTTTCAAGATTTGGATAAACCCCTTGAACTCCATCCAATTCTTCTGACCCTACCGATAGTACCCGATTCCATAACATTCCCATTGGAACATTATTTTGCATTTTACAAGCATTTGCACACGTATGACATCCAACACATTTATTTAAATCAATGACCATTCCGAGCTTAGTCAAAAAAATCACCACCTATATTTTCTTTACTTCAACTAACGTATCATTAAATGGAATAACCGGACCGTAACGCAACTTATACTGACGAGGATTCAATTTGTCATTTGTGACATTTTGAAGATTTCCACCTTCCATATGTTTCGTCCACCAGCCTTCATATAATCGGATCTGCCCTGGTCGAAGTGATTCTGTTAATTTACAGTTCGCCTTAAAGCTACCTCGATCATTAAATACTTCTACGATATCTCCATTTTTTATAGCTCTGCGTTTTGCATCTTTTGGATTCAATTCCAATCGTGGACCTGGATCGATTTGGTTAATCCATTTTGCATTTGTAAATTGAGAATGGACACGATATTTTGTATGCGCTTGGCTAAATTGCAGCGGATATTTTTTTCTTAAAGGATTATCAAGTGAAGCTTCTCCCGCTTCTTCAAAGTTTGGCAGTGCTTGATTGTCCTCTGCTAATTTCTCATGATAAAGTTCCATTTTCTTAGATGGCGTCTTATACACCTGATCCATGAATCCACGGTAAGGCTCTTCTGGTACCTTTAATCGCTCAATGCAGTTATTCTTGATAAGGCTTTCAATCGTGATTCCTTTTAATACTGGATCATCTGAATTCAATCGAGCTCTTTGATATTCCTCTGGTGTCTTAGGTAAATACTTGGCAAGCCCGAGCTTTTGAGCTAGTTCCTTTTCAATTTGGAAATCGGACTTACTTTCATGTAAAGGCTCGATTACTTTCTGTGAAAGTAGGACATGGGAACGGTTCACTTGCATATTCACGATATCATACTCACTCTCAAAACTTGTACACGCAGGAAGAACGATATCAGAGAAATTTACACTTGGATTATGGAAAGGATCTATTGTCACCACAAAGTCCAATTTGTTTATCCATTCGATTGTTTTACTCAAATTAGCAAAATGCTGTTGTAACGTATTGCCGATGTTAATGACCGCTTTTACAGAGTTTGGTTTTTCACGCATATCCGGTGTTGTCATCTCAAGCGGTGTCGGTTTAAACTGTGAAGGCAGTTCCCAAGTTCCAAGAGTGGCACCCCATGATGTACCATGGTACAGTGCATTTCCAACGGCACCGCCTTTGCGTCCAATATTACCTGTTAAGGCACCTAGTATCGCTCCAGCATGGCCCGTAATATCTGCATTCGCCCACTTATCACCGCCGCCAAATCCCCATCCAAGAATAGCTGGTCCACGGGTCGCATAATCTTTTGTTAATTCATAGATCGTATTTTCATCAATTTCTGTTTTTTCTGCTGCCCATTTAAGGGTGTATGGTTTTTGGTTTTCTTTTAATGAAGAAAAGACGGTTTTTACTTTAACACCATTAACCGTAAACTCGCCTTCTAATTGGGCTTTCACACCTGCCCCGTTGTAAGGCTTTGCTGATTGACTATTTTCATCCCAAACAAGGAATGGATTGTTTTCTCCACCTTCTTTGGAATCATTTACCTTTAATAATTGCTGATTATCTTGTCTAATCAAAAATGGTGAAGATGTATTTTTCACTAAGTAATCTTGGTCATACCAATTGTTTTCCAAAATTAGAGTAATCATTCCTAGCAACAATGCTGCATCTGTACCTGGTTTGATTCCAATCCATTGATTCGCTTTCGATGCTGTTGTGGTATAGGTTGGGTCAATAGAGATAATTTTGGCTCCAACCTCTTTAGCTTTAAAGAAGAACTTTGAATCCGTTAAGGTTGTTTCAAGAATATTACAGCCTAAAAGGATGATCGTACTTGAATTGACCCAGTCAGATGTTTCGTTTTGTACATAACCATACGCTTGTCCACCGATACATTCTTCCAACCCATTCGCTAAACCAATATCGATTCCACTTTCAATGGCAAATTGCGCCCCTAAAAGGGATGGCAAGTTAGGATAGGCATATTCAACAGTTGATGAACAGCTAAATAGAATCGACTTTCCACCATGTTTACTTTTTAAACTTTTTAGCTTGTCCGCAATAGTTGTAAGAGCTTCATCCCATGTGATCGAAACAAATTTTCCTTCTCCTCTTTCACCAACACGCTTCAATGGGGTCTGCAAACGATCTGGACTATAAATTCTCTCCAATTCGCTTAACCCTTTTAGACAAACGGTTGAAAACCGCTTATCTGTCCAATTGTTTGGGACAATTTTCACAAGTTTGCCTTCTCTTACCGTACATTGGAAAGCACAACGGCCACCACAATTTGTTGTATGGTATGTGTAGGCTAATTTTTCCGTCGCTTGATCTTCTTTGGCTTCCGCTGTTTGGAACCATTGTTTTGAAAAAAGAGACCCTGAGATTCCTAGTGCTGTTGTTCCAGCTGCACCAGCCTTAATAAAATTCCTTCTTGATATATTCATTTTGGTTCTCACTCCATTTCATTTCCGTATAAAAAACGATTTGTAGAGCATGATCAAATTCACCCTGGTACATTGGCACCCAGATTTTCATCGAGTTAGCCCGATATCATTCCTTCTAAAAATCTGTGAGATCCCCCGAAGGCTTAAACTTCTTTCTGCAAGGGGGGTAAATCTCGCTTGACTATACTTACTTGCATTCACGTCTTAATTTTATAAGTAAGGGCTTTCAACTGAAGGAAGTTAAAATTGAGATGTTTTGTCTAAATTTGTTTGATTTCCTCTTACACTTACATTCTAATACGAACCTTGCATTCTTGGGAGTGTGGGTTTGTCTACACTTGAGCATGTTAGATTGTGCTTATTTCATAGTCTATAAGTACGCTAAAAGGTCAATTTTGAATAACAATTGGATAATAGGTGACCAAATGATGAACTTTTCGGTTATTCTCCTTTAATGAAGAATGGCATCTATAAATCCCTGTCACAGAACAGACAAATTCACTCTTTGTGTTCTCAAGCATGAAAAAGCAAAAGTGCCGGCACCCGTTACAATATATAGTGAAAATAATAACCATTTTCATCTACATATTTTTATACAGCGTGGACGCCAGGCACTTTTTCGATTGCATTTGTTCCTATCCTTTATAATCAATATGTGAAAATCAAATTCGCTCCGTCGAATTTGCGCCCGGATTTTTATCGAGCTCGCTCGATAAATTCCTCTTAAAAAGACATCGAATAATGAATTTTCACAGCGACCATTAAGTTTAGAAAATCTACATTATTTTGTAGGTACACACCGGTCATGTCTTCAATCTTTTTCAGACGGTTTCTTAACGTATTGGAATGAATGTATAATGCTTCTGATACCTCATTAATATTTCCTTGATATTGAAAATAAGCTTTAAGAGTTTTTACATATTCGGTTCCTAATTTTTCATCACTTTCAATTAAAGTTGCTAGGTATTCTTCACAAAAATCATATAAAATCTCTTTATGTAAATGAATAATGAGATTAAAGAGACCCAAATCATGAATATGAAAAACGTGATGATTTTCCAACCACACTTTGCCAAATTGTAAAGCCATTTTGGCTTCCTGATAACTTTTATTAAGATTAACGGTATCTTGATACCATCTTCCTATCCCAATATGAAATTGGCAACCCGTCCAATGACTTGTCAGTCCCTTTTCAATGGTTAAAGCTATTTCAAAGACGACATTTTTTCTTTTACTTGGATTGCGATTTTCATCATCTTTTAAGAGAACAACAATCTGATCCTGAAAAGGAAATAGAATCATGTCCTCATTTGAATGAGATCGCTCCTCCTCTAAATAAGCAACCATCTCATCCATCCACTCTACATTCATCATCCATTCCTCAGACAAAGTAACATCAATGATGAAGAGATGGTGTGGCTTTTCTAAGTTCCATCCCCACGTTTTGGCTTGTTGGACTAGGACTTTTTTCGATTCGAACTTGTGATAGAGAAGATCATAAATGAAATGCTCTTTCATTTTTTCCTGTTGATCACGTATGAGTTCATCTGTTTGGAAAAAAAGAACGGACAGTCCGATGAATTTATCAATGATCATCTTCTGCCACTCTTCCAAACTTGCGAACGTAACTAAGGTGAGGTGAACCTGTCCTGCAATGTTCATGAGGAATTCTTCAAAAGGTTCCTCCTCCCCCATAACAGAAGCTTGTTCAGGAATCGAAATATGATCGTCACTTCGAATATTTTGCCTCCACTGTAAAGCTCTTTCAATATCTTCTTGAACACCGATTTGCCAAAGAAGTTGATTATTTTCATCATAAAAGAGAAAAGGTGTTTCTAAAGCTGCAGAAAGATTAGTCGCAATCGTCATAAATCCTTTATTCATAAACCCATTTAATTCCATACTCATCACACTAAAGATAGCTTGCTTCTTACTTGTCAGGAGATTAGAAAAATGAATCGATTCTTCAGCTCTCACTATTGGGACTTTACATTCGTACATAAGCGAAAGGCAATCTTCTTGAATGTCCATTTCATGTTGGTGACAAATAATAATTCCAATGAGATTCGAATCTTGAATGAATCGATTGACGACTTTTATATCACTCAGCTTTAAACATTCCTCGAAAGTTTCTAAAAGAAGCAAAGTCGGACTTTCAAACCATTGCTCAGGAATGGTATTTGAAATATTTTCAAAGTAAGTTTTTTCCTTTGGCAATGGTGTTAAAAAAGTAAGTTGATATAACGGGATATATAATAAAATGTCCTGTAATGACGCTTTCATAGATGACAATCATCCTTCCCTGATAAAAATATGCCTCTTTTGTTTTTTTATTATATAAATAGAAGGTTTTGTATAAGCAACAATGGGTACATCTGCATTTTGGAAATTATTTTCGCTAATTTCATCCTCATCCACCTTCATGATACTCAGTGCACTTGTTATGCAGTTTTCTACACATACTGGCCTTAAGCCTTGTTCAATTCGATCTACACAAAAATTACATTTATCCACCCGATTTGTTTTAGGATTTAACTTTAAGGCATCAAAAGGACATGCTTGTATGCATCTCTCACATCCCTTACAGCGGCTAGGATTATGCACAACAATTCCATCTTTACGTACTTGGAAATTATTCTCTGGGCAACTATACACACAAACAGGATTAACGCAATGATTACAGGAGATGGAAATATGTAATGGTGATTCATCTGCATCCGTTTCAATCGTTACGACATTTCTACGATGCATCCCCATCAATCCGTAAAAGTCATTACAAGCCATTTCACAAGTTTTACAATTGATACACCTATTGAGATCAATGGAAAATACTAAACGTGATGTCATAGAGTAATACCTTCTTTCTAAAATATTTCTGAAAGCCCTTTTATCTTCTATAATTAAATTATAAAATATGCTTATAGTAGATTTATTAAACATATACTACAATCTTGTGAACTCTTTATGATTTTACATTTTTTGAAGCTATTAAAAGTGATATGAAACACAAATATAAGAGTCAAGAATTTTCAAAAGGACTCTAAAAGTATTGCCATCTAGCTATTATAGTAGATCAAAGCAACCCTAAAAAAATCTGACTAACTAGAGAGTGATTTCAAACAATCCTCAGTTAATGGAATTCTGTTAGAATGTTTTCAAACTACAAATGACGAGGAGAGTATGTATGAATCATCATGCATCCAAAAAATATAAGAATGTCTGTCCCAGAAATTGTCCAAGTTCATGCACAATTATTTCCCATATAGAAAATGGTTCCATTCATCATATTGCAGGAGATATCAGTCACCCTTATACAAAGGGAAAACTTTGTGCGAAAGGGTTTTCTTATGCTGAAAAAAACAATCATAGGGAACGATTAAAATATCCTTACTACCAAAAAGTAAAAGGATCGGGAAAATATATTCAAATAACATGGGAAAAAGCTTTTCAGCTTATTGTTAGTGAAATGTTGAACATATATAAGCATTATGATAGCTTTCTCCCTGTTGCATTGTTTAAAGGTTCTGGGAATATAGGTGTACATCATTTTGTAGCAGAAGAATTTTTTTCAAGTATAGGAGAAACAACAAGGATTTTCGGCTCCTCATCTTTATATTCAGGATTTCCTTCTATTGAATATGATACGGGTGCGGTGAATAGGTCTGATCCTTCTGCCCTAAAAGAATCCTCTATGATTATGATCTGGGGAACGAACCCTGCTGCAACCAATATTCATCTCATCCCTTATATCCTAGATGCAAAAATAAAAGGGGCAAAAATTGTTGTCATTGACCCGCTTTATACTCAAACAGCGGAGTTAGCAGATTTATTTATTCAAATACGCCCAAGTACAGATGAAGCCTTAGCCTGTCTATTAATTAAACATTTGCTAGAAAAGAATACCTACGATAAGAAGTTTGTAGAAATCAACTCCGTTGAACTCAATGATTATATTAAAAACATAAAGGAAATAGATGAAAAAGAATATTTATTAAACTGTGATCTATCCCAGGAGGCATTTACCCTCTTGTCGACTTGGCTCACAGATTCTGAGACGGTTGCTTATGTAATCGGTTCCGGAATGCAAAAACATTCCAACTTTGAACAAACCTTTTCCTCCATTGAAACATTAGCTGCAGTCCATGGGGATATTGGGAAAATAGGCGGAGGTATTTACTTCCGAAGTAACGACACGATGATATTTAATAATCAAACCTCCGAAAAGTCATTTGAGAAAAATCGGATATTAAAAATACATGAAATGAGTGATCGGGTTTCATCATTACTTCAGTCCCCTATTAAAATGTTGTGGGTTTCATGTGCAAATCCATTAACACAAGAGCCTAATTCGAGTGATATGAAGCGATTTCTAAGGGAAATCCCATTCGTTATAACGGTGGACCAATTCATGACTCCAACAGCTCAAATGTCAAACCTTATCCTGCCAACAACAACCCATTTTGAAGAAATGGATATTGTTGTAAGCTGGTGGCACAAAGAAATTGCGTTAAACGAAAAAGCCATTTCTCCTTTTTATGAGAGTCGAAGTGAATGGAGAATTATGACAGAATTAGCTGAAAGACTTAATCAGCAAGTGCCATCATTATCTAGTTTCCCTATTTATTCTTCGGAGGAGGACTATCTGAATGCACAAATGAACGATCAAGTATTTCATCGTTATTCCATTAAAAACATATCCGATTTGAAAGAAAGATGTATGACAGGCTTCCTTCCACAAGATTTTTCGTCTGATGGACTATTTCCTTCGAAAACAGCAAAGGTTCAGCATTTCGTAAAAACTGCTAAACAACATGCCTATGTTAAACCTATGATGGGGAAAATGCCGCCAATGGATTATCCTTTTTGGCTCATTACTCCTCACCATTCACATACCTTTAACTCTCAATTTCATTTTTTAAAACTGTCTGATGAGAAAGAAGCGTTTGTGGGAATAAATCCAAAAGCGGCCAAAGATTTAGGAATTACGAACGGAGAAATCATTCAAGTATTCAATCATCAAGCTTGTATTGAAATTAAAGCCGTTTACAGTAATCAAGTTCCAAAGGATATTGTCATGGTCTATCAAGGATGGCATCCTGATTCAGAAATGAACATTAACGAGCTTGTCCCCATCCAGCAAGCAGATATCGAGAATCAAACACCTACCTCTAATCATATTTCATTTTATGACACATTTGTGAATATACAAAAACTATGAAGAATATCCATTTATATCTGAAAGGAAAGCACTTGCTATTAAACCAAGCAAGTGCTTTTTGCGTAACATACCTATCTTAGCAACGTTGTTTCTAGGTAAATGCCACTTTTTGTCGTACAAGTTGATTGACTAATGACTTCTGAATAGGATGTTGTGATCCTAAAAATAAAGGAGTGCAGCCCTATGTATTTTAATCAAGAACATTTATGGTATAACCATCCTCAATGGCAGACATCTTATTTCTATTCAACACCATTTCAATCTGAAAATTTTTACGATGAATCCTTTTATGATAGACAATTTGGACCAATGGGGCCCCCACCAGGTCAAGGAACACAAGCTGGCGCACCTACTTCTCCACCACCATCTTACGTTCCTATGCAAACACAACAAGCAAGCGCATTTGCAGTGGATCCAGGCAGTATTAGAGGATGTTTATTCAGATACACGTATGTATGGTTAAATAATCGTCAGCAATTTTGGTACTATCCAACCTTTGTTGGTCGAACGTCAGTCTCTGGATGGCGTTGGAATGGTTTTATGTGGATTTTCTTCGGAATAAGTCTTCGTCAAATACAATCATTTACTTGTTTCTAATTATAAAAGGGCATGAGTTCAGAGTTTTAATCCGAGCTCATGCCCAACAAGTATTCCTCTAACCCAAGTCTTGTCTATCACAACTCAGTAAAGCTTTTCGGTACCTTTTTAAATCCTTTTGTTGTGATGAGAGCATAGATAAAGCCGATGGCCAACCATATAAAACCTACTTTTAAGGTCATGGGTGACAAATTGATAAATAAATAGAAGCAGATTAAAAAGCCTAGAAAAGGAATTAATAAATAACGGACAAATTTCTTTTCTTTTTTACGGAAATAGTAATACACAATGACAGATAAGTTCACAAGCATAAAGCCAGTTAAACCACCAAAATTCATCAATTCAGCTACAAAATCGATTGGTAAGAAAAGGGCTCCAACGATACTAATGCAACACATTAATAAAATATTATAGACAGGTGTTTTAAATTTAGGATGTAAATGAGTAAAGAATTTTTTCGAAAGGACTTCATCACGTCCCATACTATACATTAAACGTGAAGCACTTGCTTGACCTGTTAACCCAGCTGTAAGCGTAGAAACGATGATCGCAACGGTGTAAAGTGTTGCAAGGAATGCACCACCTGCTACATTCGCAATATCAAATAAAGCCGTATCTGCCGAGCTAAAGCTATTCACATCTGGCCATACAAGCTGTGCCACATACGCTTGTACGATAAAAATAACCCCACCAATTAAACAAGCAAGTATGGCTGCTTTCCAAATATCATCTTTTGGATTTACTGCTTCTTCCGATAATGTTGTAATCGAGTCAAATCCCAAAAAGGAAAAGGCTGCCATCGCAGCACCAGAAATAATGGCTGTCATTACAAATGTATCGCTATTAAAGAAAGGCGTAATCGATACTAAAGCCGACGCTCCATCCGCCCCCATAATCGCCTTCATACTAAAAACAACAAAGATCACAACAACAACGCCCATAAAAAATACTAGTATTTGATTGGTTTTTGCTGCCATTTCAATTCCAAGAATATTTACAACCGTAATAATCCCAGCAATAATAAGTACCCATACCCAATAGGGAATGGATGGAATTAAAGCATTTGCATAGGATGCACCTACCATAAAGACAATTAAAGGTACTAATACATAGTCCATAAACATGGCCCAACCAGCAAAAAATCCTAAATGAGGGTTAATCGCCCGTTGTGTATAGGTGTACGTTGATCCAGAAGTTGGGAACGCTGCAGCCATCCTACCATAGCTATACGCAGAAAACATCATCGCTACCATGGCGATTAAATAAGCTAACGACAACATACCGCCTGTTGACTGTGCTGCATATCCATAAATATAAGCAGGTGCGATTGGCGTCATAAAGGCGATTCCATAAATCACCAAATCCTTCAGTGTAAGGACACGCTTAAAATGAAAGTCTTCGCTGCCTTGATTTTTATTCATTTGTTGATTACTCATTTAAACAGGTTCCTCTCTATTTATTAACAACTGCACGTTGTTCCATTTCTTTTGTAATGAATTGAATGGTCTCATCGGTGCTCATTACTTGGCAATAAATTTGGTTCATGATCATAATTTCAGCATCATGTAACTCTTGAGTTGCCGCTGCACAAGCATCTTCTACTAAAATGACTTCAAAACCAGCATCTGCCAAGCTACGTACGGTTGAAGCAACACATTGGTCTGTTACAACTCCTGTACATACAACCGTTTCAATGCCCATGTTACGAAGTAAAAATTCATAGTTTGTACCGCTTAATACGCTATCTGTCGTTTTGTTTACCACAATTTCATCATCTAATGGTTTTAATTCCTCTACCATTTCCGCACCTGGATCGCCGATTGGTAATAAAATATTATTCCAGCCTGGACGGCGTTGTACAGGTGAACGGTCACGTCCGTTCTTATGATGGCATGCAATACGCCCAAACGTTACTTCTAATTGATTTGCACGGAAAAAGTCTAGTAGTTTCTTATTGTTTGGTATTGCTAGATGATCAATGCGGTCAAAGAAATATTCCCATTTATCAAACATCCCTTTTTCTCGTGCTACTTGAGCATCTAACCCATCACGGCTAATAAATTGATTTTGCATATCAACAATTAGAAGAGCTGTTTTTGCCGGGTCTAATGTCATTTTATCTTCACCCGTCGGAATAAATTCGTAATAAAGTGTTTGTTGTTTTTCCATTTTTATTTCCTCCATAGTAGTTTTTTCTTGATGATTTTGAAGAATCTCTTTTTTAATAAAAAAAGAGATTCCCTTTGGTGCATAGGAATCTCTAAAAAAGACAATAAAAAAAGACTATACCTTTTCCAAGATCGAACCCGGAAACGATTGTAGTCATTCCAAATCCCTCACCCTTTAATATCTTCCTGATAGCACAACTTAATAAGTCGGGAAACTCATTAAGACAGTCCTGTAATTATTCATTACAGACCCAGCACATAAGGGCGAGAACTCCAATACGCACTTCGGCGACATTTCCTTCTGCATAGCTTCTTCATCTTCTCGGATTACACTATGCACTAATAAATATCGCGCCTCTACCTCACAATGATTATAGCGAGGTTCATTTAATTGTTAAAAACATTATATAACTATAATGATTTAGATGTCAATTTGATCTTTTAATTCTTAGAGGGGGCAGTCCAGAAAAAGGGTTAAAACGACGAAACTGACCCCTGAATCATATTCAACTTGTCTAATCATGTACCCGAATGTCAGCCGTTCTAGTTAAAAAAGTTTTTTCATTTAAATGTTTATTATCTTTTAGAGATCTTTTTTCGGTGCAAACCACCCAATCAAGGCGATCGCGACTAATACTCCGTAGAAAATCAAACTCCAAGTTGTACTGTGCGGAAAATCATGATCTAAGACACCGATATCTTCATGGGCCAGCGTAATGACAGCAAGTTTGACACCAACCCAGGCAACGATGGCATAGGCGGTTGTTTCCAATGCAGGTCGTTTTGCAAGAAGTTGCACAAACCACGTAGCAGCGAACTTAATCAAGATCAGTCCAGCAATCCCTCCAAGAACCACGACAATGAATTGTCCTCCATCCATACCGCCGAAATTATCTAGCGGGGAATCTGGAAGGCCCAGGGCAAGGGCAACTGCAGCTAGAATCGAATCAATGGCAAAGGCCAGGTCCGCTAAAGCAATCTTTCCAACTGTTGGCCAGAAACCTTTACCTGCGGATTCCTTTTGCTCGTCCTTTTGAGTCTTATGCTCACTTCCAAACTTAGCTTGTATGATATGCTTTAATCCTAAGTAAAGAAGATAAGCGGCTCCAATTGCTTGTATCTGCCATACATTAGCAATAAACGAAATCGCAAAAAGGGCAAGAAACCGAAAAACAAAAGCCATAATGATTCCGTAATTGATCGCTTTTCTTTTCTGGTCGACAGGTAAATTTTTGGCTATAACGGCTAAAACAAGAGCATTATCAGCAGATAATAATCCCTCTAAACCAATTAAAATTAATAATGCCCATACATATTCTAACCATATTGACTCCATCCTCTCCTCTCCTCTCCTTTCAAGCAAATCCTCATTAAAAAGTTTCAGTAACAATAGAATTTCCCATCAAGTCACAGATCATCCTAGAAAATATAACTTAAAAAGGAATGGCCGTTCCTTCTCCGAAAAGGTCTATTTAAGCTAAGCAATGCCCACTCTCACTTTACCAAAATTCGTGTTTATCATTTCATTGATCGGCCTATTTATTTTATGAATAAATGGAGTGTTTAAGTCAAAAATGTTCTTAATTCAGTCCTCTCGAGATCAACAAGGATGTACAAAGGGCCGGTTTTCTAACGTTTGCAAACACAATTGAAATTCTCAGGTAAGTTTACATGATGTAATATGAAATGAAATGAAACGAATCCAATTTATTCTATTCAAGAATAAACGCCTCTCTTTCATATAACCCAATTACGGCAGGAAAAGATAAATAGTCCTTTTTCATCTTTCGAAAGCTTATACACTCTTCTCCGCGTATGATCGTAAAATCAAGTGAATATTCATGACAATTTCGTGCATGAATCTTCCAATTATTTTTTATATAGGCTGTAGCTGTTTGAGCGTCTCTTGCAAATACGAATACAAATTCATCATCCGAAATCTTTAACGAATACACTTTTTCCATTTGAATCCTTAGATAATTTTGCTTTGTCCATTCACCGACTAGATCTACATCAAATTCTACCTGATCAAGGATGGTATGTCGGCTATCCGGTGAAACGAGACCTTCAAGAAGGAGATAGTAAAGAGTATGCGCTGTAAATAAATAATCATTTTGAATGCATTCATCGAATAATTCTTTGATCGTCGGCATCTTGTATCACTCCCGTATTTTCGTTATACACCATTTCTGCAATCGTAGGTAATCCTCCCCTTCTGACAAATCAAGGTGAAAACCTGATGGAACATCCCTGCCTGTAATGTTTTC
>CAWFID010000003.1:0-18475 GCA_963815765.1 uncultured Bacillaceae bacterium | reverse complement strand
GGCATTAACTATATCGGTGATGTTGTCGATCAAGACCTTTCAGATATGATTAAACAAGGCCAACTTTCAGCAACAACTGATTACGCACGTATTCAAGATGTGGATGCAGTTGCGATTTGTGTTCCAACTCCTTTAGATGTTTATCAACAACCAGATACTTCTTATGTAAAAAGCTCTGCGAATGAGATTGCTAAATTTGCTCAGTGAGGGAATCCTTGTCGTTTTAGAATCAACGACATACCCTGGCACAACAGAGGAAATTGTTAAGCCTGCTTTGGAAGCTAAGGGCTTAGTAACAGGTGAAACGGTATTTATCGCTTATTCTCCTGAACGTGTTGATCCGGGTAATAAGCAATTTAATACAAAGAATACTCCAAAGGTAGTGGGGGGATGCACTCCTAATTGTACAAATGTGGCAGGTGCCCTATATAGCAATGTTTTTGAAGGAGATATATTAGAAGTTTCTAGTCCAGCAATTGCTGAAATGGAAAAAATCCTTGAAAATACTTTCCGAAATATAAATATAGCACTTGCAAATGAAATGGCGATTTTATGTAATAAAATGAATATTGATGTATGGGAAATAATTGACGCAGCTAAAACCAAGCCATATGGATTTATGGCCTTTTATCCAGGTCCAGGCTTAGGTTGTCACTGTATTCCACTCGATCCATTTTATTTAAAATGGAAAGCAAAAGAATATAATTATCATACTCGTTTAATCGAATTATCTGGTGAAATTAACAATGGCATGCCAGACTATGTGACTAATCGTATGATGCAGGCCTTAAATGATGAAGGAAAAGCACTACGTGGAGCAAAAATTGCTGTACTTGGTGTTGCGTATAAAAAGGATATTGATGATGTTCGTGAATCGCCAGTATTAAAAATTATAGAAATCTTAAATCGACGGGAGCTGACTATACTGTTGTCGACCCTTATATCGCCTCTTTTAAATCTTGCGGAGGAACAACGGAAACCGTTGGATTAACAAAAGAATTATTAAACGAAGCAGATTTAGTCTTGATTGCGACTGATCACTCCGATTTCGACTACGAAATGATTGCACAAGAAAGTAAATTAATTTTTGATACAAAACGCCATGGAAGATGTTGAAAAACCAAATCGATATATTAAGTTATAATTTTAATAAAAACTAATAATAGCCTTTATTAAGGAGATCTTGATATGAATTTTATTGATCCTTCAGTAGTTTTAGATTCTTCAGTAGAAGTTGGACATTTTTCTGTTTTGAAAAAAGAAGTTAAAATCGGAAAGAATGTAGTCATTGGCAATCGTGTGACGATTCATGAAGGAACCGTGATTGGCCACGATACGACCATTGCTGATGGTGCCGTCTTAGGGAGGGCGCCAAAGCCTGCAAAGACGAGTACGGTTAAACTCTCTTCGACGATTCCGGCTTTAGAAATTGGTGAAGATGTCACGATCGGTGCTAATTGTGTTGTTTATCGAGGCGCAACGATCGGCTCTAATACACTGATTGCTGATTTAGCCAGCGTTAGAGAAAATGTTGAAATCGGCGACTATGTAATTGTCGGTCGTGGGGTAACTATTGAGAATCATGTAAAGATTGGAACTCGGACAAAAATCCAATCGAATTCTTATATTACTGCCTATACCACATTGGAGGATCATGTTTTTATCGCTCCATGTGTCACAACAACGAACGATAATTTTATGGGAAGAACGGAAGAACGCTTTGATAAAATCAAAGGCGCTACTGTTAAAAAAGGGGCAAGGGTTGGTGGAGCCTCCATCATTCTTCCTGGCATTACAATTGCAGAAGAAACCTTTGTTGCAGCAGGAGCATTAGTAACAAAGGATACAGAACCAAAAACAGTCGTAAAGGGACTTCCTGCTAAATACATGAAGATGGTTGACGAACGGGAGTTGTTATAGGGTGCTATCCCAGTTAAAACGTTTAGGAGCGGATTCGCTCCTTTACGCATTTATGAATGTTGGTACGAAAATTATTGCCTTTATTATGTTCCCAATCTATACTTCTTATCTTCCAGATCCTGCCGATTACGGAGTACTTGATTATATTGACCGGATCACATCGATGCTGATCTTTTTGGTTATATTTGGGACAGACTCCAGTTTAGCATTCTATTATTTTGATACAAAAGATAAAAAGAAGAAAACCGATTATGTGCGGGCAGTCATGTATTTTCGACTTTCTGTTGTTCTAATCATTGCCCTCATTGTTGCATTTGCTGGGCCTTATTTATCAAGTCTATTACTAGAAAACCGTAGTTTATATTATCTCTTTTATCTATCAGTGGCCGTTTTAGCATTAGACACGATTGTAGCTCTCGTTCTAACGGTTTTACGTTATGAATTTTTTGTGAAAAAGGTTGTTATTTATACCGTTTTAAAAATGCTCTTGATTGCACTACTTTCTTATTTGTTTCTGGCTTCTTTTTCAGCATCTGTTGACTCGATTTTATATGGTCGAATTGTTGCAGGGGCGGTCATTTTACTGTTTCTAGTAAAACCAACTTTTCATTATTTAAAGCTGACTTTCAATAAGCAAATCCTAAAGGAAATTCTTGCATATGCAGCACCCCTTGTTCCAGCATCCCTTGCCTTTTGGGTAATCGTGAATGCAAATGTCTTTTTCCTTAAGGAATTTACTTCTTTTACAGAAGTTGGGATCTATGGTTCAGCCGTTAAATTTGCGACACTCATTACTTTGCTTACAAGTGGTGTGCAAATGGCTTGGAGACCATTCTCAATGTCATTAAAAGAGAAAAAGGATAGCCCGCTTTTGTTTAGTAAGATCTATTATCTTGTAATGATTGCCGGAGTGTTTGGAATATTGGCGATTGCTACTGTGATGCCATGGGTGATACGTCTATTAAACGAGAACTATTTTGAGGCCTTTCAATATGTAGCGATACTATCATCGGTGACATTCCTAAATTTCTATTATTTAATCATTTCTGTTGGGATTTTCTTTTCGAAAAAGACAAAGATTGTTTCTTACGCATTTGGGTTTGCGGCCGTCATCAATGTCGTGTTGAATGTCGTTCTTATTCCGCTCTTTTCAATTTGGGGAAGTGTAGCAGCTTATTTACTTTCCTATATGATCGCGATTACGTATATTTATTTTAAAAGTCAAAAGCTGTACTATGTTCCAGTGTCATTTTTGAAGTTAAGCTATTTGTTTGTGACCGCTTTACTCAGTGTCATCGTAGTCGTATATATTCAAATGTCCTCGATATCTGATGTTACGATTAGCTTTGTTTGGATTGCTTATATTATACTTGTATTGCTATCACGGGTTGATAAAGATTTACGGCGAAAAAGTGTAGAAAACAATATTGTAAATTAGGTGATTAATTTTTATGAATCAAAAAACAGTCATCCATCATGATCATTTAATGAAAAAATGTACATTTTCGTATGGAAATGTCTATTTTGCTGGATACTTCCTTTATCAATCAAAACGATACCAATGGGATAACCTTCATGAGATTTTAGCAGATAATCCACATTTTTTCATCGATCATATAAAGAAAATCATTGGTGAGTTTGCAATCGTAATTACTACAGAAGAAGAAGTCATCGCGATTGTCGATCGAAAAAGAAGTATTCCACTCTTTTATACGAGCGAGAATGGTCAATGGATTGTAACGGATAAAATTTCAAAACAACCCGATCAACCTTTGAATGAAACAGCGGTGAAGGAATTTATCATTAGTGGCTATAGTGCCAATAATAAAACACTTTATCAGAATTACTTTCAAGTGGAAGCAGGGACGTATGTTAGAATTTCAAACAGCAAGGGGCTATCTTCCAATCGATACTATTGGTTCTATCATGAACCTGTCGAAATGGAAGTGGAGGACTACAGTAAAGAATTGCAAGAAACCATCCTGCAAGTATTTTCTGATTTTGCCAAATCGTTAAAGTCTAAAACACCGATTATTCCTTTAAGTGGTGGATATGATTCGAGAATCATTGCCATCCTTTTGAAGGAATTTGATGTAGGTCCACTTCAGTCTTTTACGTATGGAAAACAAAATAATAAAGAGGCTTTAGTCAGTCAAGACATTGCCAGGCGGTTGGGGATTGATTGGCATTTTATAGAATATAAAAAAGACGATTGGAGCCAACTTTATCAGTCTGAAGAATGGCATCAATATGTTGATTATGCTGTCAATGCATCCACCATTGCTCATTTGCAGGATTGGCCGGCAGTCAAGAAAATGATTGGCGAACGGGATGAACCTTTTATATTTATTCCTGGTCACTCAGGTGATTTCATTGCAGGTAGCCATTTACCTTATGAAATAACAGTGGATCGTGAGTTTAGTAAACAAGACATCGTCCAATTTATTATTGGAAAGCATCACAAGCTTTGGAAAATGGGTAAGGGGATCTCTCGTAGTGGTCATGATGTGCTAGCAGAAATTGAAAGCTCGTTTGAACAATTACCTTTTTCCACGAATGAACAAGCAAGCTCTTTATTTGAATATTGGGACTGGAAGGAAAGACAAGCTAAATTTATCATCAATTCAGTCCGAGTATATGAATTTTTTGACAAAGAGTGGGCCATTCCTTTATGGGATGACCGGTTAATGGAATTTTTCAAAAAGGTACCTGTGAAGTATCGTTATAAGCAATACGTCTATAATTATACGCTGAACAAAATGTACCCAGATTATTTTCCAGTACCGACAAAGCCAGAACAGCAGCCAACATCCTTGAAAAATAAATATGGAGCTCTCTATCCTTTATTAAAAAAGGTATATAATCAAAAGAGGCTGTATCAACAGTATTTTAAAGAACCGATGGAATGGTATGGAATTTATCCAACCTATCCGAAATACTTAAAAGAATTAACTTTTCAACATCATCATGTAACCTACAAAGAGCCTTATAATATTAATTCTTTTTTAACAAAAGACTATATTCTACATTTAAATGGAAGGTGAGTTCTTATGAAAGTCATTACGGTATTAGGTGCAAGGCCACAATTTATTAAAGCAGCTCCTGTTTCACGTGCAATAAGAGAAAAAGTCGATGAAATCATCATCCATACGGGGCAGCATTATGATGCAAATATGTCTGATATTTTCTTTGAAGAGCTTCACATTCCAAAACCGGATTATCATCTTGGTGTTGGTTCAGGAAACCATGGGAAACAAACGGGTGAAATGTTAACGAAAATAGAAGAAATCGTTTTAAAAGAAAAACCGGATTATCTTATGGTTTACGGAGATACGAACTCCACGTTAGCAGGGGCACTTGTTGCTGCCAAATTACATATTCCAGTGATCCATATTGAGGCTGGATTAAGAAGCTTTAACAAAGAAATGCCTGAAGAAATCAACCGGATTATGACAGACCATGTTTCTGAGTTTTTATTCTGTCCAACAAATACAGCTGTACAAAACCTAGAAAATGAAAATATCACCCACAATGTGTTTAATATTGGTGATGTGATGTATGATGCGGTGTTGTACAATCAAGAATTGGCTAAAATACAATCTAAGATCCTAGAAACCAATGAATTAACAGCGAAAAATTATCATTTAATTACGATTCATCGTGCTGAAAATACCGATGATCTACAAAAAATGAAGAATATATTAGAAGCTTTTTCGAAGATTGAAGATTTGAAAGTGTGGCCGATTCATCCACGTACAAAGCATAAACTGGAATCCTATGGAATTAGCTTAGAGTCGGTTCCAAATTTGAAGGTAATTGAGCCTGTTGGTTATTTGGACATGATTACATTAGAAGCAAATGCGAAGAAGATTGTCACAGACTCTGGTGGTGTGCAGAAGGAAGCTTATTTTATGAAAGTTCCTTGTGTGACGATTCGTGAACAAACTGAATGGGTAGAAACGCTACTAGGTGAAGCAAATATTTTGACTGGAACTGATGTAGACAAAATTTTAGCAGCAGTAGAGAAGAACGTTCAGCCTGAATATCAATCTGTATTTGGTGATGGTAAGGCTTCTGAAAAAATTACAGAGTTGATTAGTCAATAAAAAGTGGGTGGAAAAATAGATGCTGGCTACGGTAATTTGGATTGTTGTGATGGTTTTATCAATACTTTTATTTTCAAAAGTATCCGGAAGTCTGTCACTTCTTAAGCCCAATCTAAACTCCTTAATCTTTTATTATTCATTGTTGTTTTCAAGCTATATCGGTAGCCTTTTAATTGTTTTGGGAATCGATGATTACTATATGATCAATAAATTAGATCATGAAGAAACGAGAATCATCGGATTTTTAGCTGTTTCATTTGTGATGGTTTTTCTTCCTTTAACGATGTTCATCATAAGTAAACTAGTCGGATTTCAGGCAAACCAGGAATTCAATCACTACATGCAAAAGCCGGTTGAGGGAATATTCCAATCAGATAAAGCCAAGAAAGAGTTTTATTTTTACTTTCTTGGTCTATCGATTATTTGTATGCTTGCGGTTGTTTATACGATGTTAAAAACGAATGCAATCCCGCTTTTAGAATTATTAAAAGGCAATAGTAGTGAATTAGGGAAGCTACGAATTGAGGCAGCAAGGAATTTTAATGGAAATATTTATATCCGAAATATTTTTGCCATCGCCTTAACACCGATTCTATCGTTGATGGCCTATGTATTTGCGGAAAGAACGAAACAGTTAAAATGGATTTTCTTATTTTTTGCTCTATTTTCGTTCGCTGTTTTGATCAATGTGTACGATTTATCAAAGGCACCAATCATTTTCTATATTTTAATGTTTATCATCCTGCAACTATATGTGGGACCAGATTCGAAAATGTTTATTTATTATCATGGAAAACGGCTCGTATTGAATCATCGCAAAATTTATTTATATGGCATCTTAGGGGCGGCACTCATTATTGTTATGTATGTGTATATTCAAGGTGTTGATGATCTTGGAAGTTTTCTTTCCTATTCATCAGGCCCAATCGGCAGGATTATCCTAGCGCAGATTTCTCCTACTTTTTTACATCTTGATCTTTTTGGAGACGCGATTGAATTTTTAAAAGGGGCGAGTCTACCTTCGATTATCATCAGCTGGTTTGATATCGAGCAGGTTCGTTCTGCGAGGCTGGTGATGGCAAATGCGTTCCCAAATCGGATTGCAGATGGAACAGGCGGTGTACTCAATACTTTATTTATTGCTGAGGCCTATGCAAACTTTGGCTATTTGGGGATTATCATTGGTACCATCTATGTTGGGATTCTTATCCAAATCCTGTATATTGCCTTCATACGTTTACCAAAAAACCCAGTGTTTTTATGTTTATTTATTTACTTTTCGATTAATATTCCAAGAACGTTAGTCGGTGGGTTTACAGACTTTCTCTTTAACCCAATTTGGATATTTATTACTTTCCTATTTGTAGGGATTTTATTATTTATAAAAATACGAATGGATTTGACTACCTATTTGCGCAATAGAAAAACGAGTAGTCAATTGTAAGGAGTCAGAGATGAAATCAATATTACTGTACTATCCATTCAAGTTGGCAAAAGAAGCAAATAGCGGTTCTAAACTTCGTCCAAAAGAAATGTACCAGGCATTTCAAGTATGGGCAAAAGAAAAAGACATTGAAGTCTTGCTACTGTCTGGAGATTCAAATGAAAGAAAACAGACTTTTCAAAAGTGGAAGGCTGAAGGGAAGCTTGAAGATTTACTGTTTTGTTATATGGAGAATCAAACAATCCCCTTTTGGTTGACGGATGAGGGACATATTCCCAAGAAGCCTTTCATCGACCGCAAAGTGATGCAATTTCTAAAAAGTAAAGCTGTTCCAGTAGGTGTTTTTTACCGAGATGTTTATTGGAAATTCGATGAATTATATCCTTTAAAGGGAATCAAGAAATCGGTGATGAAGTCCATCTATCGGATGGAAGAGAAATTTTATGAGAAGTACTGTGATGTCATCTTTTTGCCAAGCGATGCGATGGGAAGATATGTTAACATTCAAAAACCAAAAGTGGCATTGCCACCAGGTGGAAAAGAACGAGATCTTTCAGAAAGAAAAGCATCTTCTTCGCAAATGTCGCAAGGACTTTATGTCGGCGGAATTAATAATGAGGATTACGGATTATTCTTGCTTCTTGATGCCCTTGAAATCGCAAATAAGGAACATAAAGTTTGTGAATTAACAGTGGTTTGTCGCAAGGACGAGTATGACGGACTTGATGAGAATAAAAAGGACCGCTTACAGACAATGGATGTTACCGTTAAACATGTGAGCGGGGAAGCCTTGAATGAACTTTATCAGGAAGTGGACTTTGCTTTTATCCCAAGATATAAAAGCACGTACAATGATTTCTCTGTTCCTGTGAAGCTTGTAGAATATTTATCGAATGAATTACCGATTATTGCCACAAATTGTGAGGCACAGGCGGAGATTATTACAACGGGTCAATACGGAATTGTTTGTCGGGACCTTGCAGAAGATATGGCAACAGCGATTGTACAAATGACAAATGATGCTGAAAAATATCGGAAAAATATTCAAGCAAGCTTTATCGAAAATCATTCATGGCTATCAAGAGTAGAACAGGTGAAAGAGTCCTTATGGAAGGAGGAACTATGAAAGTACTTTTATTAGCTCCAGGTCGATCCATCCATACGCAAAAGTGGGCGCTTTACTATAAGAGCAAAGGGATCGATGTCAAAGTTGCCACTTTTGCTGATCATTATTCTAGAGAAAATGCGCAGGAAATCGACACAATTGTATTACCAAAACTATTACCTGGGAAATTATCCTATATTTCGAGTCTTTTTGCATTGAAAAAAGTCTTAAAACAATTCCAGCCAGATTTATTGCATGCACATTATGTATCGAGCTATGGTCTTGTTGGAGCCTTAAGCAATTATTCACCTTATTATGTATCTGTATGGGGAAGGGATATTTTCCAATTTCCACTTCAATCTAGCTTAAATAAAAAATTAGTGGAATGGACCTTATCAAAGGCAAATGTTATTTGTTCGACAAGCCATATTATGGCTGAAGAAACGAATAAATATACGAATAAAAATGTGTATATTACGCCTTTTGGGGTGGACTTGTCTATCTTTAAACCAGATTCCAAATTAAAAGACCGTGATGTTATTACGATTGGAACGGTTAAGGCCTTATCAGATAAATATGGAATTGCTGACTTGATTAAAGCCTTTGCTAAGGTGCATCAGGAAGTAAGCAATACAAAGCTACTGATTGTTGGAGATGGTCCACAGCGAAAGGAATACGAGCAATTAGCAGAACAGCTTCATATTTCAGATGTAACAACTTTCACTGGACGTGTCCCCAATCATGAAGTTCCGAACTTTATCAACCGAATGAATATCTTTGCCGTACCCTCTACTGAGGATAGTGAAAGTTTTGGCGTAGCAGCTGTTGAAGCAATGGCTTGTGGTGTTCCAGTTGTTGTTTCAAATGTTGGTGGTCTACCAGAAGTGGTCATTGATGGAAAAACAGGTTTGATTGTCGAAAAGGAAAATCCTGAACAATTAGCCCAAGCCTTTCTCTCGATGATTAAGGATCGCGATAAGTGCGATACGATGGGTTTACACGGAATAGAACATGTTAAAAAGAAGTATAACTGGATTGATAATGCAAACGGGATGCTTCAATTATATGAACAAACGTTAAAGAATGGGATGCAATCCTAAAGGTCGATAAAAAAGTAAATAACTAATTGTAAACATAACGGAGTTGGGAAAATGAGAGTAATCTATTTATGTCAGCATTTCCCCCCTGAAACAGGTGCCCCGCAAATAAGAGTGTATGAAGTTAGTAAAGAATTACTTAGGAGAGGGCATGGGGTGGAAGTAGTTACGGCCTTCCCTCATCATCCAAAAGGGGTTATCCCTGAGGAATACAGAGGCCAGTTTTATATGTTTGAAGAATGGGATGGGATTCCTGTGCATCGCTCATGGATCTATCCATCTAAAAAAGGGAGCTTTTGGAAAAGGCTTGTTTCATACTTTTCATTTACATTCAGTGCCTTTTATTCACTCATGAAAGCAAAGCCAACAGATGTTATTATTTGTAATTCACCACCGATTTTTTTAGGGATTACGGGATATATTGGTGCAAAAATGAAACGAGCAAAGTTCGTTTTTAATGTGGCAGATATTTGGCCAGAGTCAGCAGTGGAACTAGGCATTTTAAAGAATAAATCGTTTATTAAAATGGCAGAACGGCTAGAAATATTTCTTTATAAAAAGTCATGGAAAATTGCAACAGCCACAGATGGTATAAAAGATTATATGATTAAAAAAGGGAAAAGGGAAGAGGATGTCTTTCTTTTGCCTAATGGCGTAAATACCGATGACTTTCATCCGATGGAAAAAAATCAAGAATTGTTATCTGAAATTGGTATTCAAGGGAAAATGGTATTTATGTATGCTGGGGCATTAGGGTATGCACAAGGTCTTGACTCGATCCTACAAACGGCCGCTTTATTAAAAGAGGACTATCCTGAAATTCACTTTCTTTTCGTTGGAGATGGAGCGGAAAAGGAAAAATTGCTCGGACTAAAAGAAGAACTTCAGCTGGATAATGTGACTTTTTACGGTTCCGTTCCGGTTAGTAAAATGCCAACGATGTTCTCAATCGCGGATTATAGTATTGTGTCATTGAGAAATATTGAATTATTTAAAGGGGCGCGGCCATCAAAGATTTTTCCAGCTATATCGACTGGTACTCCAGTCTTGTATTGTGGAGCTGGAGAGAGTGCCTCTATATTAGAGGAATACAATTGTGGTAGGATTGCTCCACCTGAAGACCCTGAAGGAATCTCAAAAAAAATTGTCGAGCTTCTCCATTTAAATGAGGTAGAATATCAGGTCATGCGTGAAAATGGACGTAAACTAGCAATCGAACAATATTCTTGGGAAAGGATTGTGGATGAGATCCTCAATCATATACAAAGTGCCCCAGAAAAGGAAAAAGCCAATTCATAGAAGTAGAATTGGCTTTTTCTATTTTTTACGTTATTTAGAAACAGTCGTACCTTGAAAGTAATGAGTTAAGATTTTCTCTGCGGTCCAGCCTATCTCAGCATAGCCTTTTGCACCATATTGACTCATTCCAATTCGGTGTCCCCAACCTTTCCCATTAACGATGATCGATGTTACATGACCATTTCCGATTTTTCCACTTGACACTATTCCTTCAGTCGTTTGAATCGAGGCACTATCCTCAGTAAAGGAAATTTGTCCATTTGCTGTTTGAACTACTTGTCCTTTTAAGGAATCAAGAGAAGTTTGTCCATCTATTGTTTGAACCAATATTTTTTCAGAATTGGCTCTTTCTAATTCGATATCAAACCAGTTTGAATATAATTTATTATATACATTCGTATCTGATAGAGGGAAGAGAGCTCTAATTTCTGATTCATTGCCTGTCTTCACAACTTCACCCGCAGATGTTTGTAAAGTAACCCCTCTTACTTCACCATTTGCGCCTGTTTTTGCAAGAGTCATATTTTGAATGGTTGCTGTTTCTGTCACGCCAAATGACTTTAATATTTGTTGGGGTGTAAATGTAAAACTCCAATTACTATATTTAGAAGTTTCATAGGGATCCTCAACAGATACTAGATAAGGAAAGTTACTTTGATTGGAATTCCAAACATCTCCAACATTTGCCGTTTTGCCGCCACTTGTAGAAAAGAAGAACGTTTGAATCGGTTTCCCTTTATAATTCACATAAACTCCAGCTGTTTCGTCTATCGCCACGTTTGTTCGAGAATCTTCGCTACTAAAACCTTTGTAGACTTGACTAGTAACAGATGTTGTTAACAGAAGTGAATGGGCTGCATAGCTTCTTGCAGCAATGGCCTGAGCTTTTAGCGCCTCTTTTGGCCATGATGCAGGCATTTCATTTGGGACAACGCCTTTTAAGTAATCTTCTATATCAAGATAGTTAATGAGTTCAACTTTATCTCCATTCATCCTTAGATCAAAGCTGCCACGATAAGAAGTTCCATTATTTACTTTTACTACAGAGGTATCTTTACCAGCCAACTCTTCTAACTTAAATCCTGCTACGGCCGTTTGAGCAACATCCCCATAAGTTACTGTAACTCCATTAGAATCCTTCTTAACAGCTAATGTTGTATTTGTAGGTAGAGTTGTAATCTCATTGTTATCCTTATTAAGCAACTGATAGGTTCCAATTACGGTTAATGAGCTCGAAGTAGATGAAAGGATGGAGATATTAACCTGTTTAGGATATGTAACCTTAGTTGCTGCATTTGGTAGGATCGGAAAAGAACAGAATGCTAACATTATAGTGAGAAATAGGGAAATGCCTTTTTTCACCCTATTTCACCTCACTGTGAGTGCTAATGACCCATCCTTTTATTCCAGAAGAGGTCTCAACATTATACCAAGTTTCACCAGATCCATTAATAAAGGTGCTAATGTATTTTAATGGAGTTCCTTTCGCTATCCCTTGGTAAGCAGCATAACCACTTGTTGCCCCTTTACGTAGGTTTGTATATTGAGTCGTTGTCACAGAATGGATTGTATCTGCTGTAACCTTTGTTGTTGACACATCACCTGAGTGAATCCATCCTTTTAAGCTCGAGGATAATTCAACACGATACCATATGCCCGAAGCTGAGGTAAATGAATCAATGACCTTTAGAGAAGAACCTTTTGTTCTCGTTTCAATTGTTTTATAGTCTTTTGTAGCTCCTGAATGAATGGTTGCAGCACTCTTACTAATATAAACAGTAGTAGGAATCTCACCAGGCTCCTCATTTGAAGGCGGAGGTGTTTGGTCAGTTTGTGATATTTGTGCTTTCAGTTGGTCGATTTCCTTTTGCTGATTTGCTACTTGTTTTTCAAGATTTGTTATTTTAGAATTGATTGGTTTTAGTTGGGACGTAACCCAATCAACACTTGCAAGAACAACGTTACTCGCTGCATCTATGCCTTGTGGGGTAGATAGAAATACTCCTGTTCCGATACCAAATGTTAATGTACTTGCAACTAGTATTTTCTTTGCCTTTTTCATACGTTCCTCCTAAAAATAGTAAAATATAAGTAGATTTACTCAAAAAAAAGATTCGGAATAGTCATACGTTGTTCCGAATCTTTATTTCTATCAATTATGTTAGCATATTCTAGTTTTTAAAGAAACCAGATGTGAAAGATTAGAAGCTTGAAAAGTATTCCTCTAATCCCTTCCGAATGCCGACTGCTGCCTTTTGTTGGAAGGAACTGCTATTAAGTAATGCTTCTTCTTTTGGATTCACGATAAAGGCAAGCTCTACTAGCACACTTGGAATTTCATTCTTTGTAATAACATGGAAGTTAGCGGTTTTAACACCACGATTCGAGAGACCAATACTTGCGACCAAATGCTTCTGAATATCGGCTGCCATTTCTTTACTTCTTAAGTTATTGAAATTTGATTTGTTATAAAAAGTTTCAGTTCCATTAGCACTAGAAGATGATGCAGAATTTGTATGAATACTAATAAAGGCATCATAATCCAATTTATTAGCAATACTTGTTCTTTCAGATAACTTTAGGAATGTATCGTTACCTCTAGTCAATGTTACAGTAGCACCCTTTTTCTCTAGTTCTGCTTGTAATTTGAGTGCTGTTGCTAGATTAATGTCTTTTTCCCTCACACCATTTGGTCCAACAGCACCAGGATCATGATCTCCATGACCGGCATCAATGATGATTCTCTTTCCTGCTATACCAGTTGGCATAACAGCAAGAGTTACATTTGTACCGTTATTGATAAGGGTAAAAGTATAGTTAGGTTCGAGTGTAATCGTTGTTGTATTGCTTCCAGTCTCAATGGATTTAATTCCTGGAACACTTGATTTATTTGCTCCATTTAATTGACCAGTAATCCTTATGCGATTGTTGGAAAGAACGGAATAGTTCACTGTCGAACTTGATGATTTACCCCAAACGATTGTATTGCCTTCTGATACTGGTGGCGTTGGTAATACATTCGGTGTCTCATTGGTTGTTTGAGATTCTAACATCCAACCTACATTTCCACTTGTTGTTTTCACACGTAGCCATTTTTCACCTAATGAGTTTGTAAATTGATCGATCACTGTTAATCTAGCATTTTTCTTAACCGTTTCAACCACCTTATAGCCCGCTGAGGCACCTCTACGCACTTCTGCTGTATTTGAAGCTACATATTTTGTGCCATTTTCAATGACCGGCTGCTTTTCAGTCACAACAGATTGATGGGCCCACACCACTTTGTTGTCAGAAGTCATGACTTTATACCACTCACCTGATTTTTGAATGGAAGTTAGTTGATTGTCTCTACTGGCTTTATCGACTACAGCTGAACTTAACGAAGGACCATTTCTTAAATTAGCTGTGGATACACTGATATAGAGAGTTTTAACTTGTAATGCTTCTTTTTGTAGTTCACTTAATGGAATCCATCCATAGGTCTTTGATGAAATTTGTACTCTAATCCATGTCTCGCCGTTTGCGTTGTTGAAAGTATCAACAACCGTTAATTTCGTGTTCATTTGTAAAGTAGCCACTACTTTATAGCTATTTGTGGCGCCGCTTCTAGCCTTTACAGAGTTGTTTGCAGTATAGATGGAATCACCTTTTATAGGGATATTTGCAGGCGGTAATGTTGTACTGCTCTTTTCAAAGACAGCTGCCTGAACCCAGCCCTTAAAGGAGTTCATATCAAGACGGTACCAAGTTTCACCAAGGCTATTTTTAAAGGTATCGATGACTTTGACAGTTTGTCCAGATGTCACTTTTCCGACCGAAGCATACGACTTGGAAGCCCCTTTTCTAATCTCACCAGAACTTAGAACCTTTTTTTGCTCTACTACAGGTTGATCTGTTACAGATTGCACTTCTGTAGATTCCTACTTTATTAGATTGTTCTTCTACAGGTTGTTCATCTACAGATTGTATTTCTACGCGTTGCTCATCTGTCAGATTTTCTTCTACAGGCTGTTCTGTTGCTGTTGAAGGTGGTGCCACAACAGCATCAGATTGGAAGGAAGTAGCTAATCCCCAGCCTTTTACATGACCTAAATCGAGATTATACCATTTTTCTCCAGATACATTTTCAAATTCTGCAATGACGATTGCTTTTTCACCAGGGGTTAAGGAATCTACTAGTTTGTAAGAAGTCGTTGCGCCCGAATGAATCGTTACATTTTGTGATGCAACCATCTCTGAAGGGAATTCTGCGGCTTCCGTATGTAAAAGAAAGGGAAATAGCGCAGCGGTTGCAAGAACTGAAGTAGCAAACATTTTTTTCACAATATCACTCCGTAACCATATTATTAATTTTGTCGTATTTTCTCAGATATTATCATTCTATCGGAGTATGTCACATTTTCCAAGAATTTTTAGAAATTCGTAGAATCTGTTATGTAATTGTAACAATTTTAGTGTTGATGTAATAAAGTCCCTTAGTATTATTATTTCTTGCCAACAAAAAAGGTATCTCTACTGATTGAGATACCCTCCATTTTAGGCTTAACCTTTATTAACTTGCTAGTTCATTTTCTGCTGCTAATGTATTTGTTTGATTTAATGCATCATTTAAAGTGTCACTTACTTGATCAAGCGAATCATCATCTGGAATAAAATAGTAGATACTGTTAATGTATTGATCTTCGCCCTTTAAGGTCAGACGGTTTAAAGGGGCGTCATTCATGGTTAAGTAAAGATTAACAAAGCTACTCATCTTCGAAGGAGGTATATTTGTTTTTACGTTATTTCCGAGATCCGCGATAAGGTCGTTAAGTTTTGTTAAGCTATTAATGGAAACACTTTTATTCGCAATTTCCTTTAATACCTGCTGTTGACGTTCGTTACGCCCGACATCACCTTTTGGATCAGATTTTCTCATTCTTACATAGGCTAACGCTTCATTCCCGTTGAGTTCATTTTCACCTTCATAATATGTTTTCCATTTTAAACTACCGGTCAATTGTGCTTTAAAAGTAAATGGAACATCAACGGTTATTCCATCAAGAGTATCAACAATATCTTCGAATCCCTGAAAATTTGTACTAATAAAATAATCTACAGGTACATCTAATAAATTACTTACTGCATTTAGTGTTGATTCGATGCCACCATAGCTATATGATTCTGTGATTTTAGTTTTAAATCCAGCCAATTCAATATAAGTTCGTGTATCACGTGGGATACTAACTAAATAGGCTTTTTCGGATGAAGGATCAATTGTCAGGAGCATGAGAACGTCTGATCTTTTTCCGCCACCTTGCTCTTCAATCCCGACAAGCAAAACATTAAAAGGTTCCTTTGTAATTTCTACATCCGCTATCCGTTGGTTGTTGAATTTTGATTGGTCAATTTCGTGATAAACGGCATTCGATAACTTACTGGTATTAAATGCCAGAAAAGTACCACCTCCAATAATGGAGACTAGGAAAAAAAGTAAAAATACACGAAATACGCGTTTTCGCCTAAGTTTTTTCCGTTTCTTTTTAGTTAATCTTGATTGCTGCATTCCTATCCCTACTTTAAATTTTTTGTATGGTTATTTATTAGTTTATGGAGTACATCATTTAAATATTTTATCGAAATTTACCATATTAGTAAATGGAAACTTGCTTTATAAAGCATTAAATTTCTTCCTCCAAATAAACCAATTCCCCGTGACTGATTTCTCCTTGTCCATTCGTCAACTCAGTCATCCACTCTGTGAAGCTCTCCGTTTGCTCTTCTTCAACATATGTATCAATCACAACATTATCCAAATAATGAATTTCTTTTATCAAATAGACTGACGAGCGAAGTTCATTTTCAAGTTTTCCTAACCAGGTGTAGTCGACTTTGGTTGAAATGATACGCATGAGCTTTCGTTGTACCACTCCTGTGGCATTAATTCCTTCTGATGTTGCCTTGCTATAAGCGCGAATCAGTCCACCAGCGCCTAGTTTAATGCCCCCAAAGTATCGAGTCACGACAACAACGGTATCTTTTAAATGCTTCTTTTTGAGTACTTCCAGTATCGGAACTCCTGCAGTGCCACTTGGTTCCCCATCGTCATTTGCTTTTTGAATTTGGTCATGTTCTCCGATTAAATAGGCTGAGCAATTATGAGTTGCATTCCAGTGTGCTTTCTTAATGTTTTGAATGAACTCCTGAGCTTCTACTTCTGTTTCCGTTCTGGCAACATGTGCAATGAATTTTGATCTATCGATAACAATTTCATTTTCACCATCACCTTTAACCGTATAGTATTTGGGTAACATGTAAATGCTCCTTTCTTACACTTTTTCTAGAGGTTATTCCTATAAATAGCTGGAATACTGTAAAAATATTACTAAACATATGTCGGAATCTTCCTAAAAGAGGTATAATTGAAATATTAGTAAGAATCAATCAAATATTTTGTCAGAAAATACATATGTAACATCTTTAGCGGTTCTAGTATATTGTAGTCCATTTTCCATTATAAATCGACAAGCTTCACCGTGTCTAAATTTCAACCGTATTGTAATCAAACTTTAATCAAACTGTATTTTTAAAGTGGTATAATACAAGAGTCGTAAGTATTTTATCCTTTAACTACAGACACTACAGACACAGAATTCGTTTTTCCTAGGATTTTCAAAAAAATGATTAACTTATTTAAAAATGATGGACAGAAAACGAAGAGTGCGACCGAATACCTTTAATAGTAGGAGACTTTTTTCTTATCAAGAGGAAATCGATTCGATTTAATGTATATCTTTCTCATTATTTTTTCTGATATTAAAAGGGTAACATGTGTATAATAATTGTTTAATGGAAAAATAGTGGAAAATGATTGAATGTTTTTGTATCTGGAGGAATTGAAAGTGAAGATTAAACAGTTTGATACAAAAGCACTTGACGAGATTATTGAAAAAATGATGGACACCGTAGGGAATAGCAAAGATGAAATATTTGAGATTGGGGAACTTTGCCGTAAAGATTTTACTCAACTCACCGATGAACTAAAACAAATTAAAAAAGAAGTTCTTAAAGCTATTGATGACGGAGATGAGCTTGATAGACGAGCGAGATTTTCCCGAAAAAGACTTGCAGAGGTTAGTAAGCATTTCAGTGATTTTGCCGAAGAGGAAGTTCGACAAGTGTATGAAACCGCCCACCAGATTCAAAGCGAACTTAATTTGAATCGGCATCGAGAAAAGCAATTACGAGCGCGGCGTGATGAATTGGAGCGCAGATTGTGTGGCTTGTCTGAAACGATTGATCGTGCAGATCGTCTTGTTTCACAAATTACCGTTGTTCTTCAATACTTATCAAGTGATTTGAAACAAGTGAGTGAAGTTTTGGCTGATGCCAAGCAGAAACAAGACTTCGGATTGAAAATTATTGAAGCACAGGAAGAAGAACGCAAACGAATTTCTAGAGAGATACACGATGGACCAGCACAAATGATGGCCAATGTGATGTTACGATCTGATCTAGTGGAAAA
>CAWFID010000002.1:0-61696 GCA_963815765.1 uncultured Bacillaceae bacterium | reverse complement strand
TTTCCTTCTGCTTAACAATGATATAGGCCTGCTTCGGATGGTTCACTTGCTCGGGATACTTTAGTCTTAGTCTTCCTTTATCCAGTAACTTTGCTAGATAATTATTTCTTAATCCGTCAGGAGTTCGATCTAATAAGTGTGCTAGTTCTCTTAACATTAATGTTTTTTGGGTACAAAGACTCACAATAATTTCTTCCATGACAGCTGGGGCTAATCGTTTTTTTCTTCTCGCAAGCTCCGATATTTCCCATAATTTTTCTTCTATTTCCTTTGGTGATAGTTGTGATGATGGTTGGATCACTTCTCCTTCGTGATCTTCACTTTCTGAATCATTTACGATAATATCTGTTTTTTCATCAATATCTGCCTGTTGTACGTTATTATAGGAGTTCATATTTTCAACTTCGTTATTACTGGAGTTAGCTTCATTATTCACGGAGTTATCTTCTCTATTATAGGAGTTATCGGCGTTATTATAGGAGTTAAACTCTTTATTTATGGAGTTATCATCCTTGTTATAGGAGCTCATTTCGTTATTATAGGAGTGTTCCATGTTATTCACGGAGTTCATTTCGTTATTATAGGAGCTCTCTATATCGTCAAAATTCGCCAGAAATGACTCGTCTTCTTCGGGAAATAATGAAAGGTCGTTTTCTATCACTTCTTCTGGATGTTCTGTATCCAGTACATTTTGTCTAGCACATAAAGTGAGGATCGTACGTTCTGACGTTGGATCTTGGATTAAATCAAAAGCATCATCTCCATAACTTTCCCAAGTTGTTTTAATGCCTTTTAATCCGGAACCAGTTCTTTTACAAAGTCCAATTAAAATAAACATTTTAAAGAGATTAGGGTTACGTAGATTGCTTATATTGCCTTCGAGAGCCTGTTCTACAGGTACACGGAGGAGGCCTGGATTTGAAAAACGTAATAAATCCGTTTCCTTTTCAATGACAATTCCACCTTCTCCGTAATAATCAGCATGAACTAATGCATTGATTAAGGATTCATGTAAGCACGATAGAGCAGCAGTCTCATCAGCTTGATTCAAACGGTCATTGGGATATAAAGCGTGAAAATCATCACTTAAATCCGTTCTTGTTTTAAAGTAAAAGTCAAATACATTGCCCGACCAAGTTCCATCCTGTGAAGTAAAACGCTTGGACCAATCTTCAAGCAATGTTTCCTCCAGACTTTCCCGATATTCGAGGAAGTATTGCGGCAAAACCTCTGTAATAATCCGTTCTTCACTAAACATTAATAAACCGGCAAGAGTCAAACCTTCCTTATTCGTATTTCGTACCTTTCCCCACGCACCGATCTTATACAAAAACTCCTTCATTTCCAATCCGTTCCAAGGATGATTGGGTTTAAGAGCAGAAAACTTTTCCCGATATTTTTTTATTGATTCAAAGTTTAGTTCATTTATCCCATAATGCTCTAAAATAGCATTATCTTGCGGGACAGATGAATAGTCAGGTGGATGATGTATATTCACGTTCAATCTCCCTCTTATACTCGATTTATAACTTTATATGATTCTTATTTTATCATCTTTTGCTTTATTCTTCTCTCCTTCATATGATAAGTAATATTTGCCACTATAAACTTACCTCGGGGAGCTAACCGCTTAAAGTTAAAATCCCCAAAACTGTCCACACAGTATGGACAATAAAACAAAAAGAGACGCTATTTTTTTGGATTAATATTTGAAGTTGTACCCTCATTGATCGAGTCATCGTTCCCTGTTCCATAGGTCAAAATTCATAGTTCCTTTTCCGTGATTTTCTCATTTGAATACAAGCCTCCCGTCAAAATAAAAAATCGCATCTAAATTAGGACAATATAATAATCTTCTTTCATTCTTGTAATTTCTTAACCTCTCTATCTCCTAGTCTTAGAATTTTTTATTTTCCTAATCTACCATTTAATTCTGTAAGCACCTTACCTTTTTCAGACTCTTTTGATATTCTAAAAGTAAACAGGACTGTTAAAGAAGAAGGTGTGGACTTATGAATATCTTATTTGCAGAGGATGATGAAAGTTTAGGAAAGCTGATATTTCATTTACTGCAGAAAGAATTTCACAGGGTGGATTGGGTAAAGGATGGTCAGAGTGCCTATGACTATTCCATGTTGACTGATTACGATGTGATTATTCTTGATTGGATGATGCCTAAGCTAAGCGGAATTGAAACGTGTAAAAAACTTAGAAAAAGGGGCTTTAAAGGCGGAATCTTATTTCTTACAGCCAAGGATTCGTTGGAGGATGTTGTCACGGGATTGGACTCTGGTGCTGATGATTATCTTATCAAACCTTTTAAATTTGAGGAACTTGCAGCAAGGATAAGGGCACTATCGCGAAGGAAAGAGAAACCTTTTGAAGAAATCCTATCCGTAGATGATTTGCAATTGAATCTAAATACACATGTTATAAACCGTAATGGAGAGATAATGGAACTTTCCAAGAAAGAATATGATCTGCTGGAATTATTACTCCGTAACAAGCACCAAGTTCTAACAAGAGAAATTATCATTGAAAGAATTTGGGGGTTTGAGGTGGATATAACAGAAAATGCTCTGGATGCTTTGGTTAAGCTTGTACGGAAAAAAGTGGACCAGCCTGGCAAGCCCTCAATTATAAAGAATGTTAGAGGCGTTGGCTATAAATTGAGGGACAGCCGTGGAATTTGATCCAATTAAATCAAAACTTAACCTAATTTATACAGGCTCGCTCCTGATTATTTTAATCATTTTTATCACAGTACTATATATTTTTATTTCCGGAACGATTAAAAAACAGGAAATTGAACAACTAAACCATTTTTACGAAGCGGAAAAGCATGAGTTTGCAGAGGGGATCTATGAAGATCATCATGAACAAGTAGAACACAGCTATGAAAATGATGATCAGTATGAACATGTGGAATATAAACCGGAGAGGAATGTGTTCTACTATGTGTTTGATAACAGCCTTAATTTGGTAAAAGGAGAAGAGACAATAAGTGGTTTAGCGCAGTATATCCACCGAAAAGGTCTCCATTCTCAATCCTCTAAATTTATTAAGGAAGTGAAATGGGAGAATATACATGTGCTTTTAATCAATTATTCCATCCAAGAAGATGATCAAGTCTTTGGGAGCATGATCATTGGTATGGATATTACAGATGAAAAGCATCTAATCCAAAATATTATGTGGATTCTCCTGTTACTAACCTTATTGTTCAGTTTCCTATTTGCCTGGACAGGCAACTTTTTTGCAGGACAGGCCATGAAACCGATTCAGAAGGCCTTTCAAACACAACAAAAGTTTGTCTCGGATGCTTCGCATGAACTGAGGACCCCTTTGAGCATCTTTTATAGCTCGATCGATGTTCTCTCCAGAGAGGAACGAGAGAATTTAAGTCCCTTTGGAAGGGAAATTTTAGAGGATGTCAAAAATGAGTCTGAAATGATGAATAAACTGCTCAATGATTTATTGTTTTTAGCAAGAAATGATCAGGGGAATTTTGAATTGGATTTAAAAGAACTCGATCTTTCCTTCCTCCTGCACTCTTTGCTAAATCGATTTAAAAGAATTGTTCCATTCCACTTGTCTCTCGAAGAGAATATTCAAAACGGGATCATGATGAAGGGAGACAAGGTCAGAATCCAACAGCTGGTTTATATATTATTAGATAATGCTGTTCGGTATACAAAGGAAGGGACGATAACTTGTTCATTAACATTACAGGGACAGGAAATCGTAATGAGCATTAAAGACACAGGACCCGGTATTTCCCAGGATGATATAAGCCATATTTTTAATCGTTTTTATCGAGGGGATTCATCGAGAAAAAGGGATGGTGCAGGTCTTGGTCTATCGATTGCGAAAACCATCGTAGATGCCCATGGAGGAAAAATTGAGGTAAAAAGCGAGATGGGGAGAGGAACTGAATTTTCCATAATCTTCAATAAAAATTAAAACGCCGTATACTTTACGGCGTTTTTTTCAACAACTCTCTTTTTTTGTTATTCGTTATTTCAAGACGGCTTTCTAAATACCGAAAAGCCAGTAAGATTATAACTAGAATGATCCCTCCTCCATATATGAAGGCAGCCCAGGTTTTAGCAGAATCCGTTCCAATGAGGATGCCGTGGAGGATCATTAGAATCCATGCAGGTATCACAAGAAAGTGAATCTTTTTCCATAAAGAACGTCCTAATGTTTTTATGAAAAAATCTGATGTGGCTAATGTCAGCAAAAATAAATAAAAGGATATCGTGCCGAGTGCAGAAAAGACCGGAGCATATTCAGCTGAAAATGGGATCAATATTCCCCAGATTTGATAGGAAACATACGGATCCACCAAAAGCAATGTTGCATGAAAAACAACGGTCAGCATTCCTGTCCATCCACTTATTTTATGCAGCTCAAGCATCAATTGCTTTTGTTTTTGGAAAATAAATAATCGGCTCATCAAACCGGAAGCGATCGAAAAGGTAAAAAGAAAGTAGGCCAAAAAGCCGGATGTACGGATTAAGTTCCAGTTAGAAAGCAAATCAAAGCTCATTTTTACTTCCCCCACTTTCTACTTCACCATTGGATTTCACAAGAACATAACTAAATTTAGGACTGATGTTGGAAAGGACTTTTTTTACAGTCCTACTATTGTCCATAAAACATATTTTTGCACTGATTTCAGCATCCAGGCAATGTTCTGTCACAACAGTTGCCTGGACTACATCTGTGGCTGTTGGCATTCCGGTTCTTCCATCCAATAGATGATGTTTTTTTGTATCTCCCTGTATCCAGTTTCTATAAATGATATTTGAGGTTGCAATTCCTCCATTTTGGATAGAGAAAGATCCTACTTCATTCTCTTGGTTAAAAGGGTCCCTAACCCCAATCTTCCAAGTTTTATCTCCATTTGACCACATAGCCATATCACCACCGCCGTCGATAATTCCATACTTACAGTGAGTGTGATTTTGCAGCCATTTAGAGACAGCTTCCACTGCATAGCCTTTAGCAATCCCGCCAAGGTCCATTTTTTGATCCGTCTTTTTGATGATCTGACCGTCTTCTTTAAAAATGAGAGGCTCCCTTTCACTTTGGCAATATATAGTTGTACCTTCATTATTGGCCGTTATAAAAGGAAATGATTGATTATATCCATGTGCTTCCAACTGTGTCAGCATATACGGCGAAAATCGTCCCCCCGTTTTCAACCGATATTCCTCAGCCTTTTTTAAAAGATCATAAAGAACGGGCGAAACACGGATGGTTGAATCCCTTTTTGCTTCATTAAATCGGCTTAATTCATTATTGCTGTGAAATCTTGAAAAGTCCTGTTCAATATATTGGAGAAAGGATAGAACTGATTTTTTCCATTCAGTGCGGTTATCATTAGAAACTGCCATGTAAAAGGAAGTATTCATGATATTTAATTGAACAGAATCTAGCTCTTTTTCATTATGTTCTTCTGGTCGAACGATCACTTTTATCTGCCCCTTGGTAATCATTGGTTTGAGTGGAAAAGTTGCTCCAATCAAGCTGCACAAGCTCTTTTTCCCGTTCACTCATGGAATCATTTATTTCTACTTCCGTTGCCATCGTATTCGTTTGATCAGCAGGATTGGGGTTATTATTTAATTGACCGATTACAAAAGCAGAAAATGCTGCCCCTGTGATACCGACTATCCATTTTGCTTTATTGTTTGCTTTCATACATGGTTCACCTCTAAAAAATTTCTGTTAGTGTAATGGTTCCTTTTGTTTCATCCCAATTCACTCTATAACTGAAAGTATTTGCTATTACTGAAATCGGCAGAAAGACGGACTTCTCAAAGTAGAGAGCATCTGCAGGCATCGACGTTTTAACCATATTCTCATAAGCTGCATTGGATCCTGCACGGACGATCAGTTCTTCCTTATCATTTGAAACCTCAAGAATTTTACTTTCCTTATAAAACTTGTACTTTATACCAAAAAGTTGTGCCATTTTTTCACCTGAAACGAATAATTGTCCGTTTAGCGGTACGACATAAAGGGTTTCACTTTTTCCACTCATTTCAACTGCCACTTCTTTAGCCTCTTGAAAAGGCAGATCTTCCGTTAAGGAAGTGGTAGTGTCTCTTGTCCAGATATTCCAATAGGATGGTTGAACTTGATTTTCTTGATAGAGGGTTTGATTTTCAACTTCATCTGGCCCATTTTCATTTTCCCAATGATCTTCGTCTTCCTCTTCCCACTCATCGTCATTCCTCTCGTATCTTTCATGATCCTCATATTCGTCACGACCGTAATCTTCATCATCAGCTTTCACAATATGAACTAATTGAAAAGGCAAAAGAACAATAAACACCGATAGGAACCACTTAAATATCCTTGTTTTCACTTTTTTAGCCTCCTTATCAAACATATTAATCACCATTTCTGAAAAAAAAATGAAAGGTGGAATGAATAAGCCTATTATTTTATTCAAATAAGCATTAGTACTAAATTGAAAAATGGACGATATCATATGATTTGTAAGAGTAAAATCGTTCTTAGAACCCATAAATGGGTTTTAATTGAGAGACTCTAAGCTAAGAAAAGGCAGTCAGACTGTTTTTTTCAGATATTTTTCATTTTCAAGTTCTATACTAAATAATAAATTGCTACTTAAAAGGAGATTTTTTATGAGGTATTTGAAAATTTTACTCATGTCATTTTTATTTATTTTTACACTTAGCTATGTAACGTTGGGAAGCAACCTCGTTTCGGCAGATGATGATTTTGATGAAAAATATGAAAACCATGAGGAGAGCGACAGAGAAGAAGGAGCCTTTAAAGAGATAGGTGGAATGGTTGGCTGGGGTACGGTCGTTGCAATGGGTGCTGCTGGGGTAATATTCCCGATTAGAAGATCAGCGAAATGGGTCATAAAGAATTATCCAGAATCGAAAAACATTTTTATATCGATTTCTAAGTTTTTTGGAAAATATCATATATTAATTGGAGTTATTGCCTTAACTTTAGGTATATTTCATGGAGTTACCATGTATCTAAGTGAAGGAGGATTGGAAGGTCAAGGGATTATTGGATTAGGAGCAGTCATTTTAATGGTGATTGCCGGCATCGTTGGATCGGTCTTATACAAAAACAAAAAGGTGAAAAGTCTTCGAACCGCACATATAACTTTAACAGTCTTTGCACTTCTTATCGGATTTATTCACATTTTCATCGCCTAATAATGATTAGCGTATCTCTATAAAAAGAAATCTCAAACTGTAGACAAACTCAGAAATGATTAACGAAATCATTCCATCCAGTTGAAAAGTAAAATTGTCTATCAAAATGCGAAAATCTCGGAAAACCCCCTCGTAAAATGAAAACGAGGGGGTTTTAAACTTGAAGTCGATTAAAATAGAAAGCTATGACTAAAACAATAATGTTTGGGAACAATTTATCCCATAAACTTATCGTCATTAATTTTCTATTGCAATCTTATCAATATTTAATCTATGCTAATATTATCCAAAAAATAAACTGATTTAAAAAGGAATGATTTAGATGAGATTTAAACCAAACTATGCACCAGGACCAACAGACGTACGTGAGAATGTACGCTTGGCGTTAGCTAAAAAAACAAATAACACTGATTTTGATAAAGAATTCATCCACTATTACCATGAGATATGCCAAAAGATGGGCCAAGTCATGGGTACTACAAATGAAGTACTGCTGCTTGCCGGAGAAGGGATTCTAGCCTTGGAGGCCGCCTGTGCGAGCTTAACTGAACCTGGTGACCGTGTCCTTGTACTCGATAACGGTATATATGGTGAAGGTTTTCAATATTTCGTCAGAATGTACGGAGGAGAGCCTGTTGTCTTAAGTTTTGACTATCATAAAGACATCCCTGTTGAAGAAGTACGGAACTATTTAGAAAAAGATCATGACTTCAAATATGCAACATTTGTTCATTGTGATACACCAACGTCCATCTTAAACGATGTTAGCCAGCTCTCTCCCTTACTAAAAGAATATGGCATTCTAACAGTGGTTGATTCAGTAGCTGGTATGGTTGGTGAACCAATCGATGTCGACCAAAATCAAATTGATATTTGCTGTGGAGGTACTCAAAAGGCGATCTCAGCACCTGCTGGCTTAGCGATTGTTTCCATTAGTGAGGACGCTAAAAAAGCGATGAATAACCGTAAAACACCAATCGCTTCGTATTATGCAAACCTACAAATTTTCGAGGGATATATAGAAAAAGGAACCTTGCCTTATACGATGCCCGCTGGCAATATTGAAGCTTTAGATGTTGCCTTAGACAATATTTTAAAAGAAGGTCAATTGGCGGTTTATGGGCGACATACGAAAATTGCAAATGCAGTAAGAAAATCTATACAAGAATATGGACTAACTTTATTCCTAGAATCCGGATGCTCTAATACAGTAACTGCCATCATCATTCCAGAAGAAATAGGTGCATTACGATTACAAGAACACATCAAAGAAACATACAATCTATTCATCGCTACTTCTTTGGCGCAATATGAAGATGTCATCTTGCGTATTGGTCATATGGGTGAAAATGCCTTCATTGAAAAAGTTCTATCTGTATTAACAGTGATCGATAATGGCCTACGTGATTTAGGTTTCAAAGGAAAGGGCAATCTTGGACAACTATTCCTAGATGCCTATAGAGCAGAAAATTAAGGGCAATAGCGATTTCATAAATCGTTTTTGGTAATGACTGCTAAAGAACCCACTCTTTAAAGAGTGGGTTTAGTTCATAAATAACGATTTTAAAAATTGTTGCACTCAGTACCTCTATTTTTTTAACCAATTAGTACGATTGTTTACTTGAAACTACCGAACCTCATTTACTTATGATCCGGTTCACCGTAACGCGTTAATATGCGGTTTCCATTCTAACCGTCAAAACATTTTGTTTTTGCTTTCTAACCACTCTAACTTTAATGCTTTTGGATAAACACTACTTTTAAATAGTTTCCCTCTTTATATGGCTTTATTGTCGCAAAGTCAGAAGGAAGGGAAAATTCCTCTTTTATACTATATTTTACGTTTGATTCCTCAAATGCCTGGTCAATAAATACTTTGAATTTTTTCATATCAAAATTCGCGCAATTGGTCGAAGCGACAATCACCCCACTTTTTTCAGTGATGAGAATAGCCTCTTTTAGTAAGTTTTTATAGTCTTTAGCCGCACTAAAAGTGTACTTTTTAGACCTAGCAAAACTAGGGGGATCAAGAATAACTAGGTCAAACATTTTCCTTTTCCTTACAGCATATTTAAAATATTGAAATACATCCTCTACAATAATTTCATGTGCCTCATGATCAATTCCATTGATACTAAACTGCTCTATTGTTTTGTCCAGACTACGGTTCGCGAGATCCACACTCGTTGTCTTAGTGGCTCCACCTAATGCAGCGAAAACGGAAAATACTCCTGTATATGAAAATGTGTTCAATACTGTTTTACCTTTTGCATACTTATCAAGAATGGTCTTTCTCACATCGCGCTGATCAAGGAATACGCCAACCATTGCCCCCTCATTTAAGTATACGGCTAAGTGAACACCATTTTCTTTTACTATGATCGGAAATTGGCCTCTATTTCCGTCTACAAATCCATCTTCTTCGATATATTTCCCACCAGTATCATAGCGCTTTTTCTGGTAAATGCCTTCATATTCTACTAAATTTTTCAGTGAATTAACTACGTCATTATAAAATGTAAAGATTCCTTCGCTGTACCAATTAATTAAATAATACCCATTAAAATAATCAATCGTTAATCCGCCAATTCCATCTCCTTCCGCGTTGAAGACCCGAAAGGCATTTGTTTCTGTACTGTTAAATAACTCTTTTCTTTTTTCGAAAGCCGTTTTTATTTTCCTTTCAAAAAACGATTGATCAATCTTTTCATTTTCCTTTTGAGTAAGAATCCAGCCATAGCCTTTATTCTGTTTCCCGTAATAACCCTTTCCGATAAATTGACCCTTTTCATTTACAAGTTGGACTACCATTCCCTCTTTTGTTAAGCTATCCATATTATGAATTGCTTCTTTAAGAATAAGGGGATAACCGGCTCGATAGGATTTCTCGAATTTCGACTTCACCTTTAATATACCTTTTGTCTGCATATACACCATCCATATTTAAAGACTATTTTGTCTATGATTTCGATCGAACAAATTACATAGTACATAAACTTTTTAGTTAGCTCGCTTCATCTTATATAATCATATTTTTGACAAGTCCACAATGAGCGATACCTGACTCACTCTTTTTCCCTTTAGCCTCAAATTGAAAAAAATACAAAGTTAGGATTGACAAATAAAAAAGCAAAAAGTACGATTCACTTATCATTATTCAGGACAAGACAGGGAGATAAGTGATGGTCGATTATTAATTGCAGTTAACAGATAAATATACTGCCGGGAAGGATCATTCAAATTGAATAAACACCATTTAAAGGATAAAACAGTCCAGTTTTTAAAAATTATTTTCCCCCTAATATTATTAGTCATTGCCGCAACTGAAATAAGGAAATTCACAATGGACCTTAACATTCAATTACTCCAACATGAAATAAGCCATATACAGTGGGAAAAGTTAATTATTGTCCTACTTATTACAATGGGGGCTATTTCTCCAATGTTTTTCTACGATGCCGTTATCGTCAAAATATTAGGGATCAAGATTCCAACAAAACAGTTTATTAAACAATCACTGATTGTCAATTCTTTTTCAAATTTGATTGGCTTTGGCGGTATTATCGGCGTAATGCTTAGATCTTATTTCTATCAGCCAGATAAATTAAAGAAAGGAAATGTATTAAGAACCATTACTGTTGTTTCTATATTTTTCCTTACTGGTATTTCCTTACTTTCCTGGATTACCCTTGTGGGATATCGAAATATTCCTCTTTTAGCACAAACTAAATGGCTTTATTTGGCTGTTCTTGCTGTTGGGTTGTACCTTCCCGTTTTGATGGCTGTTACCTTATGGAAAAAGGAAAAGGAACCTAGCCCAGCTATTACAATAAAAATTAAATTTTTTCTTATTTTTGTTTCTATCCTAGAATGGTCAGCTGTTTTTCTAGCTATTTGGCTCTTAGCATTAATGTTGAATATTTCCATTCCCTTCGGAGATTTATTTGCCATCTTTATCGTTGCTGCATGTGCTGGAATCGTTAGCTTGATCCCAGGAGGTCTTGGATCCTTTGATCTCATTTTCATATGGGGATCAGAATATTTAGGGATTCAAAATGAGAAGATTGTTGTGCTTCTTTTGCTTTATCGAATTGGATACTTATTTATTCCATTCCTTGTAGGAGCCTTCTTTTTTTTAAAAATATATTGGGAAAAGTGGAATAAAAGTTGGGGTAATTTACCAAATTTATTGATACAACGGATCAGTCATTGGTTGTTAACCATTTTGATCTTTATTTCTGGTTTAATCTTGCTTCTCTCTGCCGCATTGCCTGGCATCATGGAAAGGGTAAAAATGACCGAAGAAATTTTATCTCTTCCGATCATCAGTTTATCTCATCAACTTTCCGTTGCCACTGGCTTTATTCTCCTTGGATTATCAAGGGGAATTCAATACAAAGTAAAGCGTGCTTATTATCTAACGATTGTAGCACTATTCTTAGCTGTGCTATTTTCTCTTTCCAAAGGTTTTGACTATGAGGAAGCCATTTTCTTACTTGTAGTCGCTTTAATGCTTCGAATATCCAAGGCTCGCTTCTATCGAGTAAGCTATGTTTTGACTTGGGGGAAAATGACCTTTGACATTTTCATCATGATCCTCATAACCCTGATGTATCTATTGATCGGATTTTCTAATTTGCCTACATCGAAATTCAGTATCCCGGCAAAATTTTTACCCTATATCATTACGGATTACCAAGACCTGTTTTATAGTGCATTCATTGGACTGATGATTGCCATTATTATTTTTCTCATTGGGAATTTTATAGGAAAATCACAGAAATGGCTCATGGAGTCATCGAAAAATCAGGAGGAAAAAATTTACGAACATCTTCAAAAATATAAAGGAAATGTACTCACACATTTAATCTTTTTGCATGATAAGTATGTTTTCTGGAATAGCAAGGGAAATGTTTTATTCCCATTTCAAACATACGCGGATAAGATTGTCGTGCTTGGCGATCTAATTGGAGAAAAATCTGAATTTCCAAAGGCGATTGAGGAATTCCTAATCATTTCCGATTTATATGGGTACACGCCTGTTTTTTATGAGGTTAGTAATGATATGCTTCCCATTCTTCACGAAAATGGTTTTGACTTTTTTAAACTTGGAGAAGAGGCATTTGTCGATTTAGAGAATTTCTCTCTCTCTGGTAAAAAGATGAGTACAATAAGGAACGTCAAAAATAAATTTGAACGAGAAAATTTTATTTTTGACATCCTTGAACCGCCATTTAGTGATAATTTGCTTCAAGAGCTTAAAACGGTATCAAATGAGTGGCTTGCAGGTAGAAAGGAAAAAGGGTTTTCACTTGGCTTTTTCGATGAGGCTTACCTGAACAAATCTGAACTAGCCATTTTGAAAAACATCGATAAGAAAGTGATTGGCTTTGCCAGTTTAATGCCTGTTTATGATCATGATCAAACCATTTCCGTGGACTTAATGCGCTTCATACCTAGCGCCCCCTCGGGAACAATGGACTTTATTTTTCTTTCATTATTTGATTGGGCAAAAGAAAAAGGGTATACCCAATTTAATTTAGGTATGGCACCACTTTCTAATGTGGGGCTTTCCAAATATTCATTTTTCAGTGAGAAGGTAGCTGCCCAAATTTATTTACATGGGCAAGTTTTCTACCACTTTCAAGGCTTGAGGAAATTTAAGGAAAAGTATAATGTTTCATGGGTACCTAAATACCTTGCCTATCGAAAAAAGTCGTCATTGCCGATCACAATGGCACAAGTAACTATTTTGATTAAAAAAGCAAAGATACTGAGGTAAATTAAGATGACAACCCTACTTGTTTCTCCAAAAATGGAACAATAAACATTGAAGTTCTAAAATTTTTAGAGGAATACAGTAGTACAACACCACTATAAACGGTATATCCCTTTTTTAGAGATATACCATTTTTTTATTAAAAATCTCATTTACTTATGATACGGTTCTCCATAGCCTATCTAAATGAGGTTTTTTTTTAAAAATGCCTGTTACCCTATTATAGGATAAGCAGGCATTTTAAATTTTAATATTATTGGCTTTTTATGCTTTCGATGTTACTAAAAATGGAAGTTCAACTTGTTCTCCACCAATTTCATATATAAAGGAATGATGTATACTATCCTTTTGTATATTTGCTTTATATTGGGGACTTAACTCATTAAAATGTAACTTTAAATCCTTTGCAATTCTACGAGGTACTCTAACCATTGATTTGGATTACCATACATTAATTCTGTTTTCCATGTAGTCCAATTGTCTGGAAAGCCCTGCATTTGTTCATACTCTAGAGCCATCATACGTCTTATAAAGAGGTTATTTAAAACGTCCTCAGAGATATAAATATCATTTTGTCTGAGTTCTTTTAGTCTCTTTTTGTCAGTTAAAAGCGAATGCAAATAAACATAAATTCACAAAAGAAAAAGTAGAAGTTGAGAATCGAGAGCACTTTGATGAATTAAATAAAGCGATTGAAGAAGATAGGGAAGCTCATAGAAAAAAAGCCGTTAAAAGAAAAAGTGGAGCGAAGCTTCGCAGACTCAAAAGAACTGCATGGGCTTCGCTAATGCCGGTTACGGGGTTTAAAGAAGGCGAGCGAGCAGGTTTTACTTACTGCAGCTTGTCAAAATACGGTAAATATTGCCACAGGCCTCGAAAAACTAGGATAAGATATGTAAATTTCTTCCCAATTTGAACTTCCCTAGAAATAAAATAAGAAACAAACATCCTATAAAAAACTTGCCGAAAAAAATATCCCTTTCTCGACAGCCTAAGGAGGAATTAGTCCTCGTCTTCATCGTTTCTTGCCCATGCAGGTCTGCCGAATCCATCATCTTCGTCCCTGGCATACCAAGGAAGCCCATAATCTTTTTCCTCGATTTGTTTTTCCTCATACCAACTTGGAGTTCCATAATATTCTTTTTCATTATCTAAATCAATAGATGACTGCGTCCATCCATAATGATTAGTCTTCTCATCTTCTCTATCGTCATAGTAATTTGAATTAGTTCTGATTTCTTCCGGATAATTTGTTTCATATTCATATTCATATTCACTTTCTTTAGATGAATATGAATAATCATCCTCATCCTCTTCACTATGGGAAGTAATAATGTTATTTCTAGGTATATCATTATAATCCCAATCATAATCTTGAATATTATTTGTACTATTGGAACTGTAAGTTCCTGCTGAAAGACTTGGTCGCAGTTTTCCTATTGTTGCTCTCTTTGATTTTTTATTTTTAGATGAAGCCAAAGAAAGAAATCCGAACATAAGAAAACCAAATACAAATGTAGCAAAAGATAGATTCTCCCCTAATCCAAATAAAAAATTTTCAGAAGCTGCCGTAGTTAATTCTTCAACTCCAATTTTGCTCCATGAGGATACTATCGAATAGAACAAAGCTAGCCAATAACCAAGCATACTACCCGTTATTGCAAATGCTCTAAAACGGAAAATGAATGGAACGATTGCTACTATTAGTCCGACAAACAAATAATCAATGTACAGAAAAACTTCTCCATCAGCGTACATTTTTAAAGCGGCAAAACCTGTACCAAAAAGGAAATAAGAAAGTCCGCTATTAATGCGGCTGGTCTTTACCTTTGCTAACATCGCAAATAGGAGAGTTCCTGTATGTAAAATAAATACCAGTGAAGCTATTTTAAAATCAATTTTCCCTATTAAAGCACCTACCAGAAAAATTATTCCTAAAAGCAGAAGGAATAGATCAATTTTCATTAACTTTTTCACCATAGGTTTCCTCCTTTCACTGATAAAAGGGATAAGGTGTCACGTATCCACAATCCATCTATATCCAGTGCTAATTCAAGCTAAGTGGCTCTGGATATTGTATTACAGTACCTGGCGCCTTTACTTTTGGGACGTTCCCTTTGTTTATTCACATCTTGCTACTTTTAATAGACGAAGTATTGGTTTTCTTTAGAATTCTCCTGATATCCAAATGTGAATCTCATCCTCCGTTAATGTCACATCATATTTAATGAAACACGAGGATGGATTCTCGCGTTTCACTCTCTAGTACAACGTGGGGACAGCTGAATTTTGTCTTGAAGAGAGTAGGACAAAGGGACATTCCTGTCCCTTGTCCCTCCCTCGTTTCATTATTTATAATAGAGCTTTCCATTTGTTAAGAGAATATCCTGACCAAAGTCATTCATGAAATTTCCAACTGTATACATTGGACCATTTACACGTATACCGAGATAGTTGATATCACTAGTATTTAGTTCAACTTCTACACTTTCCCCATTATGCGGTACAGCAATTTCTTTAATTAATTTAACTCTATCTGCTTTGGCTTTGGTTTCAGGATTTCCCTCGTCGCCATTACTTGTCTCACGTTCGTATTGTCTTTTCGCTTCTAAATCTGTTGGTTCAACTAAAGCATAAAAATAGATATGTGTGTCCATATTTTGTAAATCAGGAGCAGTCACATCCGGATATTTAGATAAACTATTTGCTACTTTTACATCAAACTCTACTTTTTCAAACAATGTGCCAAGATCCAAGTAATTATCTGACTGAACGTAATTATCAATAGTTGTTAAATTATAGGTAGATGCTTCAGTCATCATCTTTATGGATAAAGCATTATGATTATTAGTGTTACTAAGATCCATAAACCCTCGGACCGGAGATGGAATCAGGTTTTTATTTTCACTCGATAAGCGATCCAATGGATGTAGAAGCAAGTCCTTGGATTTAGGAATATAAGCTTTTTTGTCTGTAAAATTTAGGGTAGTGGCTAATCCAAATAAGTATAATTCTGCATATGTATCTTCCACTGTCAACTTCGGCTCTGTTTTAAAATACATACTAAATCTTGTTGGAATTCCTTTATAGTAATCTTCCTTTGAATAATCGCTAGTATAAGTAGTATTTGTAGTTGGTACATATAATGCACTAATATTTTCATATTCTTTCGCATCATTTTTAAATTCAACACTACCAGTAAGACTAACGCTGCCTAATAGATAAGAATAACTATCTATGACGACTTTTTTTGTTTCATCTTCTATTACTATATTTGTAGTTCCATTTGCGAAACTGCCTTCTTGTACTCCAAGTAATTCGATTATTTTATTAGTATTTTTAATTTCAACTGATTTAGTTTCTCCATTTAACTCAAACTTATAATCTATTCTTGCCACTTTCACACCACCTTGTTTTGCCGCCCCTATTTTAAAAATAACAATGGTGTTATGATCTTTGTCTTTGTAGTTGTATAGGATATCTTGATAATTTAAATCAGTTTCCAAATAGCTTCCATCGTCAAAAATAACGGTTGTAATAAGGAGAGAATCTTCCATAGTTTGACTTCTCCAATCATTTACCAAATCACCTTCAAACCTTAAAGCTAATAAAGAGTCTTCATTTAATGTACCAAATCCAATTGCTCTAACTTTTCCATTTCCGTCCTCGTATATGACACTATCTAACTCGTCAAATTTTGTCTTAGGATATAAATAGTGCACTTCTTCTTTCGTTGCAGTTTCTTCATCCTTCAGTTCCTTAGCAGATTCTACCTTGTCCGTTGTTTCTTTCGTTTTCTTTACTTCTTCCTTTTCACTTTCTCCATTGCAGGCTGCAAGGATTATCGTTAGAAAAATCACTAACAACCACATCAATTTTTTCACCATGACATTTCCTCCTGTATTTTAATCATTCTTTGTGTTCTTTTGCTCAAATAAAAATAGAATAATAGCTTTACATTTTTTATATTAATTACATTGACACATAGATTCATTATGCCGACATACTTTACACACTGTATCACAGTCATAACATGGCCTTCTTGAACCACAGGTATCACAATAATCGGTCACATATGATGGATATCGTTCTGTACGAGAAGCAGCCTTGACTGCATCTTCTAGCATAGTAGATACAATCACACCTGTATTATCTTTCACTCCTACGGGAGGTATAGTATCCCATATTTTTCCTCTAAATGAAATTCGGGTAACTATTTCCATAATTAAATAAAAAAAGACCAAAACATCTAGGGAAATCCAAGTTATTTTATCCCAGTTAGTAAATACTTCCGTAGATTGGTCAAGGAATGCCTGAACAACCATAATGATCCAAAGCAGATTCATAGTCATCCATATTGCAATGGATCGAAATTTAAGAAGATGTGCTGCAATAAGATAAGGCACCATCACTACTGTTAACCCGACTATATTTTCGATAGAAAATGTACCTAATATAGCGTGGGTGAGTATTAAAAAGAATAACATATAAGATAAAAACCTCGGTGCACGATTCCAATATTCAAGAGTCATATACCAGGTCTCTGTATAAAATAAACTAAGTATGAATCCGAAAATGATCCATGATATGGTATCTTCCCCTACTGGAATATAACCTTTAGAAAAATTCAAGGGTGCAATAATGACAAAGAAAAGAATAGGAATCAGGGGATAACATCGATTAAATAAATTTTCTGTTATTACACCCTCAATCTTAGAACTATAAATAGCATTATTAAACTTCCGCATTCTTTTCTTCTCTCTCATACTTAAGAAATTTAGCACTTTTAAAACCCTCTATATGTTATTTTTTTCCTATCTTATTATAGGTAACATTTATCTATTTGTCACTGACATTTTTCCAATAGTTGGACAATGGGTGAACTAGAAGCAAATATTGAAAATGTGGTTTTTATGTATATTTTTAGCGCTAAAATGTATATTGACCACTAGCAGTTGGAATGACTATTAGCAAGTAAGACTATTAAACTAGCCAATATTATGCTACAAGTTCATAGGGAGATTGCTATAATTTTACTGTAAAAATACGGTTTAGTTCTTGCGTATAACCTAAAACCTTTGTACTATAAATATGGAATTAAAATTAATATTAGGAGACAAAAAATGAAAAAAAGTCGCTATTTTCATGTTATTTCTGTTATATTTTTAAGTTTGATTTTATCAGCATGTCAATCAAAGGAAACTGCTACATCAGAATCACCGACGGAAACTTCCTCTTCTAATCAAACTAATCAGGATGAATCAACTGTGCCTGATTACGTAATAACAGAAAAAGGAAGTATAGAAGGAGAAGAAGGTCCGAGTCATAATATTGTTAAAATATTATACTTCAAAGCAGAAACTGAAACTCTTTCTGAAACTGAATTAGCAGAGATATGTAGAGATGTCTTTCAAAAAAATTTCGAGGACGCTAAAGGGACACATGACAGGATGTCTCTACTAATATCCGGCACAAACGGAACAGAATTACTAGACGCTTCAGTAGAGATAATGGAGGGACAAACTAGCGAATCATTTCGTATTTACAAGCAATACAAAAGTGACGATATAGTAAAAGATGAGCTTTTGCAGTGAAATGCATGGCTTTTAAATAAAAGGAAAGGTCATAACGGCCTTTCCCTAGAATCATCAGCTTATTAAATAAAATTAGTAAATATATAAATAATGACAAGACTAAACACTAGAATGTTCAAGCTCTTTGGTAATATATTCTTTAATCCCCCCTACTAGTCTTCTTTCGCTAGGAAATTGATTTTAATTTATGCAAAAAAATTATACTCCCAAGTCTTTCTTAACTTGTTCCTCGGTTGTCCATTCATCCCTCGTTTTTATAGACTTCCCAACCTCATCAGTTTTGAAACCTCGTCCCTCCCTGAATGACACCTATCCCCCAATTTTGGAACGAACGCCCTGAATATGGCTGATCCTTTTCTACTATTGGCATTTTTACAATATCGTTAACTATTTTTAAAATATTTTTCTGTAAATTAGTATATAATGGTAAAATGGTCACTATAACGCTCAGAAAAAATCACGGTATATATGGAGATTGGTAGAATTGTAAAGTTCATTTGTAAAGTGGAGCAATCGCTAATTATTACTGGAGGTATTTTTTCGGTGAGTGGCGGCGATTAGGCTGGAAATAGGGATATAGAAAAGGGAACAAGATACCTAGTTGTTAAATATTTTGGGGGAGAGTTGCGAAAGTGTTTAGGAAACTGCCAAGATTGATTCTATTAATTATCACAATTGGAGTAGTTGGCTTTGCTGGTTATCAAATATTTATGAAAGGAGAAAAACCAGCTGCTACTGAAGCTATGAAGAAGGAAAAAACACAAGGTATTACGGAAGATGATGTATTTCCTGTTCACTATGATGTACCTACCGACAAGAGTTGGACGATTTCATTTGATGAGCCATTAGATCCAAATACGATTACAGAACAAAACGTTTTTGTTAACGATGAAGATGGGAAAACGGCTGCCGTCAAGGTTTCTCTTAATAATGAGAACGATTCAGTGTTCATTGAAGCGCCGGAGGGAGGATACTCGAAGGGTGGTTATTATGAATTACATATGACGGACAAGGTTGGCTATGCGGCTGGCGGAACTGTCTCAAAATCTTTTAAAATGGGTTTCTTAATCGCCAGGGATAAAGTGACGGACATTGTGTTTAACAAAGAGATCATTGCTGTGAAAAAAGAAGCAATCGAATCCGATGAAAAACCAGTGCTTGTTTTAAACAAAGAAAATGCCCCAGTTGAATTAGAAAAAGGGGATATTTTAAAAATCCCGAGTGACCATGAGGTATTCGAGGAAAAAGCCGTTAAAATTACGGAAATCGACGAAAACATTAAGAACATCACCATCCAATATACCGAGCCGTCATTCCAGGAATTATTTGAGAAGTTCAATCTTTATGAATCCTTTGATTTAACAGGAGAGGATGTTATTTTCAAACCTGCAGAAGGAGTTGAAATGAACAAGCTGGCATTAGGCCAACCTAACACACTGCTTGCATCTTCTAAAAGCAAAAAGGCTGCCAAAGGTGGGGAATACCAGTTAGATAAAGAAAAGGCAACTGCTGGTCTTAAATTTGCGGATGGAATCGAGTTTACCCTAAAGGATTTAGCGGTAAAAGTTGAGGGTCAAGAAACAACATTGTCAGGTACATATAATATCTTGGAGCCTAAAACGGTTTGGGATGTTGATTTAGACCTTACGGGGGTCAAGAAGTTAAATGCTCAGTTGACCACTTCTAATCAGTTTAATATACAACAATCATTGGAAATTAAAGAGTTTGATAAAAAGTTCTTTAAGAAATTCAAAAAAGAAGTAAAAGGGAAGAAATGGAACAATGATAAATGGCTTTTCGATAAAGAGGTTCGCTTAGGGGCTGTCTATCTTCCTATTTTCCCAGGTGTATTTTTGGAGGGAAATATTTCCGGTGTCTTTGGTATCAATCCTTTAACAGGTGAGGCCACATTAAAAGAAACTCACTTTATATCTGGAAGTACCGAAACTAATGTTGGGGTCATGAAAAAGAAAGACAAATACAAACCTGTTTTTAATCCGGACATAGATATGGATGCCGGTATCCATATCAATGGATCGGGCGAAGCAAAATTAACCGGGGAATTACAGTTTGGAATCACCGCCCTTGAAATCATGGGATTAGGACTAGAAGCAGAAGGTGGAGGATATGCTGCAGGAGAAGGTTTTTTAGGAAGCAGCGTAAAGAATTCAACTTCCTGTTACAAATTTGATTATGGAGCCGTGCTTGGCGGGGGGATCGTACTAGAAGCTTTACTAAAAGAGGAGCTGTTGGGTTTTAAATTAAATGAATTGAAAATACCAATCGGAGAAAAGAACACATGCTTAAGTATGACAGGTATTGAGATATTGCCGAAAAAAGTAGAGGCCAAACCTGGTGAGACGATCGAACTTAAGATTAACGGAAAGTATTTCGATGAATCTAACAGTCAAACTACTAGTGAAAACCTGTTAACAAAGGAGAATTTAAAAAAATTAGAGGTTACCACAGAAGATCAGGATACCGCTGATATTAAAATTCGAGTGGATAAAGATGCAGTACCTGCTTCAGAAATTGGAGAAGAAGTTAGCAAAGAAGGAATAAAACTTAAATTATACCCAGAAAAGTATTATAAAGTGTTAGTAAAAATACCAAAAGAACCGTTAGAAGATCAAACAACCATAAAAGTTGAATTCGATGGAGGCAAGGACACGTTTACAAAAGAAATTCCGGTCGAACTTAAGGATGTAGCTAAAAAGGTGTCAAATGAAGAAGCCAAAAAGATTGTGAACGAATTAATGTCTGGTATTGTCAACACCTTTGTAAACTCAGGAGAGGTGCACAACTGGAATGAATATGACAATCCAGTTGATTTTAGCGTATTACGACCTGAATTATTAAAATATGCTTCAAAGAATTTTACCAATGGATTTTTAAAAGACACAGCGGATGACTATTATTGCCAATGTGACCAGCGATTTTTCCCTGATATAAACTTGGATGTCCGGTTTACCGTTCATGAAAACACAAGAAAGAAAATTGTGGCCTCCGGAATAGAATTTTTTAATGATATGGGTAATGGCGGAAATACGGTCCATTTGACAGTGATAAGAAAAGATGGAAAATGGGTTATGGACGATATAAAATGGGTGCCATATACAAAAGAACCAATGAATGTTACATGGGAAGAGATCAAAGCGTACGAAGCGGAATATAAAACACCAGTAGAACTTCTGAACGAGACTCAATATAACGGTCGGAAACTTTATGTAATCAAGTATCCTGAGAATGATGTCATCCAAGGAAAATATGCAGATAGTACAGAGATTATGTATGAAGTACCGGAAGAATTGTTACCAAAGGAAGAACAAGCGGCAATGCCGAGTAATAGTTTTCTCGATGGAATTTGGACTTTGGACAAATCGGTTGGCATCGCAGAAGGAAAGCTAACCATATCCAATGCCACGGATGCAGCTTTTGATTTTGATATTTTTGTAGAAAACAGCCAACAAAATTTTGGTGAAATCACAGGAACAGCTTCCGTCCAAGATGATTCGGCATCTTTTTCAGAAAGTGAGTATGGCTGTGAATTACAATTCTCACTTGATGGAGATACCATCAACATCAACCAAAGTGCAGGTTGCGAAGCCTGGGGTGGGTTTGGTGTTTATTTCGAGGGGGCTTATAAGCCAAAGTGACTCGCTGAAATATATCTGAATTTGTAGAATAGAATTTACATTTCATGTATTATTTATATTATCTATTTGTCCTACAATTAAAGAATATAATTAAAAAGCCGTCTCTATGTTATGAGACGGTCTCTTCCTTTTTATTCTAAAAACCTCATTTACTTATGATACGGTTCTCCATAGCCTATCTAAATGAGGTTTCTCAAAAAGGCAGGGCCTAGCAAATACTTTTGAAATGAAAGGGACTCCCTCCATGAAGGAATCCCCATACATCGTGTTTATTTATTTTTAATTATCTACATATGCGTTAACAGGCGATCCTTTTGGTCAAGGAAATATGCCATCAGTTTCTTACATTGAGGAATAGAAAATCCTAAAATTGGACCTAATCCAAACGCAATAAGCACTGTTCCAATTCCAACAGGCCCCCCTAACATCCAACCAAGAAGAAAAATGAGTACTTCGATTCCATTTCTAACCAACGGGATACTCCAACCCGTTCTTTCAACAATTAATAACATAAAGCTGTCTCTAGGACCTGCTCCAAAATCAGCAGAAACATATAATCCAATACCGTACCCAATTAAAACAACACCTATGATAAAGGCAATTGTTGCTCCTGCTAAACTAGCAATACTAGGTAAAATCAAATTAAAAAGATCAATAAATAATCCTAGAAACAACATATTCAGAAAAGCCCCTATTTTGGGCCATGCCTTATTGAAAATTGAACTGATCAACAAAAGTAAAAATCCACTTATTATCGACCACGCTCCAATCGTAAAGCCAAATTTAGTAAATAAACCATAATGAAAAACATCCCATGGTCCAATCCCTAAATACTTTCCTTCAATTGTTAAAGATATGCCAAATGCTAACACCATTAATCCAAAAATAAAAAAAGACCAGCGTAGAATCCATTCCTTTTTCATAACTGCTCCCCAATCTTATATTTTATTATTTTATTAATATAACATTAAATTTGGGCAGAATTTATAATCTATATTTTCCAAAATATAGCCTCAAAATTGTATCTTTGATTTTCTTATGATATGGTTCACCACACCTGTTTAAGTGGCAATCCTTTAATGAATGGAATATGTGATATGAGCAAGCACTTTCGAATAGATTGTTTCAATTTTGGATCAGTATTGTTGAAAAGTCCAAAATCCACTTTATCCCTAAAACGTTCTAAAAGCCCAATATTATCCATACGCTTTTATTAGAGAAATCATATGCAATGAAGAATACTCTTTATTGAAAATCGGAGGGATGTAATGTTTAATTTGTTATTAATTCTCCATATAACTGCTGTTTGCTGCTGGCTTGGAGGAGCGATGTACGAAAGGTACTATATTGTAGGGGGCATAAGGAAAGCGAAGGACCGTGAATCAGAAACATCATTTTTAAAAATATTGCTTAGTACTGCTCCATTTTTTCTAACAGCTGTGATTACTGTTCTGATTACGGGTATTATTATGACAATTATAGGGAATTATGGATTTTTTCAATGGTCCTGGATTGGATTAAAGCAGTATATCATGGTTGCTATTTTACTTGTCTTTATATTCTATGTAGCTCCACAAATGGGGCTTTTAGGGAAGCAATTACAAGTACAAATGGAGCAGAAGGATGGAATAAATGATGAGATGCGTTCCTCCATTAACCGAATCGTGTTATTATTCGATATCATGCATTTGGGTGTGTTAGTAAATGTAATTCTTGGAGTGACTAAGTTCTTTTAAAGGAGAAATAATTGGACCTAAAACTCAGCCAGCAGCTTATTCCTTTTTTAAATATTTTAATTAGTAGAAGGGTGTGTCAAGCCTTCATTATGGTACCTGACACACTCTATATACTCTTTTAACCGCCTCTATTTATGATACGGTTCATTCCGGTTGATTCGATAGGCTCGATACACCTGCTCCAATAATATGAGCCGCATGAGTTGGTGAGGAAAGGTCATCTTAGAAAAGGATAGCTTTTCATCGGCTCTCTTTAATACACCCTCACTTAATCCTAGCGATCCGCCGATCACAAAGGCTATTTTGCTTTTCCCGTACGTTGCCAGCTTATCAAGCGTATCTGCCAATTCTTCAGAGGATTTCATTTTCCCATCAATTGCTAGTGCAATGACATATGAATCCTGCGATAATTTAGCTAGAAGCTTTTCACCTTCCTTTTGTTTCACTTGCTCCATCTCTGCTGAACTCAACTCCTCAGGAGCCTTTTCATCCGGAATTTCCACTACTTCAATCTTTGCATAGCTAGACAATCGCTTTAAGTATTCATCAATTCCCGTTTTTAGATACTTTTCCTTTAATTTACCTACCACAATAATTGAGATATTCACATTTTACCCCCATCTTATAAACAACTTATCCACAAAAGTTATCCACATATCCACAATTTCTATCCACATATTGTATAGGATCGTCCGTTCCCTACTATATCTGTTGCCAACTTTCGGCATTATACACAGCTTGTTGATAACTTTTTTATGCCTATTTTTCCTAAAATACTTGATTTCACAATATTTAATAATGTAGAGAAATGAATCAACGGCCTTATCCACTTAAATTGGACATTTAAAGACTCTTTTATCCACAGCTCATCATAACAAAAAATAAAAAGGCAGGAAAGCAATTATGCCTTCCCGCCCATCATAAAAGATTCAACCGTAATTAATATTCATAGTTAAGACGTTACATCACTTAATGTTAACGTTACTTCGTCTAACTTACCCTCACGATAAAATTTCACTGTCATTTTATCGCCAATTTTCTTTTCATTATACAAATGTTTCCGTAAAGAAATCACATCTGAAATGGCTTCTCCGTCCATTTCAACAATAACATCTAATTCCTTTAAGCCTGCACGACCTGCAGGGGAATTAGATACAACTGCTTCAATCATAACCCCTTCTGTTACATCATTTGGCATCCTTAATGTTTCCTGCTGATGATAGGCGGAGATTTCGGTTAGATTCCGAAGTTCAACCCCCATTACTGGCCGTTTCATCTCACCATACTGCTCAAGACTCTCGATAATCGGAATGGCAGTATTGATAGGAATGGAGAGTCCAATTCCTTCCACTGCTTCTTGAGCAATCTTCATGGAATTAATGCCAATCACTTGACCAGCGATATTGATGAGTGCTCCACCACTATTTCCAGGATTAATAGCAGCATCTGTTTGGAGAACTTCGACTTGCCAATCCTCTATTCCATCTTTATTTAAATCAACTGGAATGGTTCTTTCTACTCCAGAAATAATCCCACTTGTAACAGAACCCGAAAAACCTAAACCTAAGGGGTTCCCGATCGCAATGACAGGTTCGCCTGATTTTAAAGTGTCTGAGTTGCCAAATTCAGCAATCGTATTAATTGAATTTCCATCCACTTCAAGAACGGCTAAATCTGTCCAAGGGTCACTTCCTTTTAACGTTGCAGGTATCTTCGTACCATCTGCTAACGTTACTTCTAGTTGATTTGCCCCTTCAATCACGTGATTATTCGTCACAATAAAGGCTTTCCCATCACTCTTTTTGTAAATAACACCCGATCCTGTACCTGCTTCCTGACTGCCACCATCTTGTGACCAGAAGCTGGTCGTTTGAATATTGGTAATTCCAACAACGGCATCGCCCGCCTTTTCAACCGCATTTGTGACATCTGTATTTACTTTCAGAGAAACATTTTGTGTGGTTGTAGTATTACCCTTGGTTTCCGGCACTTGAGCCTGGTTCGTTGGCTGTACAGAATAGGGGAGAAGTCCGTAACTAGAAAGAGTTGGCACAGCTAAAATGACAAGCAGAGCCCCAATAATGGCTCCTATCAGACTTGTTAGAAAAAAACGACCTTTTTTCTCTTTCGGTTGTCTAAATTGATTTTCATCTTCATCATAGTATCCCAAAGTTCATCTTCATCCTTTCCCTGTTTTCTCTACATTTATTTTACCTATCTATCCATTATTATACTCCAACTCATTTATAGAATTCTAAATAAAGGACCTTTTCTGAGCAGCTTGTCCTAACCAACTTTTAAAGAATTAAATAGATGTTAATGGGGTAGGGGTTTTAGGATCTGTATCATATAGGGAAAATTGTTCACCAACGGCCATTCCTTTACTTTCAAGTGTTTGTGTTACGGTCATCCTTGCTAAATCCTTCATATTATTATCTAAACTTAAATGAGCCAGATAGATACGCTTTGTTTGATCTCCGATTACGTCGCACATGGCAAGAGCGGCATCCTCATTTGATACATGACCAACATCACTTAGAATTCTCCGTTTTGTATTCCAGGGATAACGTCCCATTCGAAGCATACTTACATCATGATTGCTCTCAAATAAATAAGCATCCGCATTGGAAATCGTTCCTTTCATACGTTCACTCACATAACCTGTATCTGTAATAAGGACAAGCTTTTTTCCTTCATGATGAAAGATATAAAACATAGGCTCCGCAGCATCATGGGACACACCAAACGACTCAATATCCAGCGCACCAAAACTTTTGACCGTTTCCATCCCAAATATGAATTTCTGTTCTGTAGGTATTTCACCAACTGATTTATCCATTGCTTTCCATGTCTTTTCATTGGCATAAATCGGTATGTTATATTTACGTGCAAGTATGCCGACACCTTTAATATGATCGCTATGTTCATGTGTCACAAAAATTCCAGAAAGTTTTTTGATATCGCGACCTATTTGTTGAAACAGGGCTTCCATTTGTTTCCCGCTAAAACCAGCATCAACCAGAAAGGAATGATCCTCTGTTTCTACAAAAGTCGCATTTCCAGTACTCCCACTCGCGAGCACACTAAAATGAAAGGGCATTTTCTCCTCACTCCACTACTTTTTTCTCTTCACTTTTTAACTCTATAATTTTCCCCTCAAATGCACTTACATATAAACTATCCTCACCATTGATGACAAACCTCCAAGCAGGATTTAAAACTTGGGTTGAATCCAATAATGGCACAAGAGTATAATAACCAAGCTCTACATTCGTGATTCTGCTCTTAGGTTGTAAAACGTTGTTTTTAGAAAGTGTTTCTAGTGCCTTAATCGGCTGAATCAACTTCTCTGATTTGGAAAATTCATCAATCCCTTCAAGATAGGTTTGCCGATAGAAATAAACTTCGTTATCATCGTTTAAATAAAAGGTAAGTTTTCCATTTGCATTTTCAAAAAGAGTTTTTCCATCATACTGTTGATAATACGTAATCGTATGACCTTCCGCATCCTTTTCCCAGAACGCATACTGATCGCCATATAACACATGATTTTTAAGATAATTATTCAGTTCAACTGAATCCGATTGATCCTTTACTTCAAACGGTTCATCAAGATAGGATTCCAAAACATTCCCGTTAATAATATTCGTGATTTGATCCGAAAAGGTTGTTTTTTGTATATCTTCAGAAGTAAAGACTTTGGGTTTTGCCTTTAAATAATAGTCAACTAAATATTCCTTCGGTAACGCCTCATACTCTATTTCTGCCTCCTTCAATTTCTTTTCGAAAGGCGTTTCTATTTGGGTTTGTACTTCAATCTGATTTGAATCTTGTATTTTTAAAAATTCATATATCAAATAAAGATCCAAAATCAGAAAACAAATGATGAAGATTGTTTTTATTCTACTCCAATCCAATCGATTTCCCTCCCAAGCCCTCAAAGGTAAGCAGCTTCCAGTTACCATCGTATAGGTAATACCAACATGGTTCTAAATCTACCAATAGGGACTGAGAACCCTTTTTCATCTGATAGCCAATGGTGATATCTTCGAGGAGATTAGAGTTAAAGGAGTCCATTTGCTGAATCCTTTCGAGTGCTTCGTGTCCGGATGGCATTTTGAATAGACTAGCGGTTTGCAATAGACTGTTACGAAAAAAATTACTTCGTTCATAACGGCTTATAACTGTTTTTCCCCATTCTAAGCGCATTTCAGAAACCACGCTATTCGCACTAAAAATCGGGTATCCAGCTAAGTACAGGCGAAAGAGAACTGCCTTCTGAGCATTGTCCAATCCCTCGTAGCGATAATCATCCGTCCAACCACCATGTCCATTTACAAAGTTAATACTCCTTTGAAGAATATCATCCGGATTGATGGCCTGAGTCTCTTCCTCTGCAGGGTCTACATATAGGATCAGATTGGATTCATTATCCACTCTCATTAAATTGGATGCATCTGTATATTCTTCTCCGTTTTTTTGCACAAGACTTGGGTCACTAAATAATGCATCTTTTAATTTTTCAGCATCTAATAGTTTGGTTACATATTGGTAGCCCACTAACTGCGTTTCATTTTCAGGCAAATAAATGATTTTATTAGATCGCGTTTTAAACGAAAAATACCTATTGTATTGTTCTGCTTGATTAAAATACTTTTCCTTCACACTTGAAAGAGAGGCTACCGGAACCATACTCTGGTAAATTTGCTGATCATCATGTGAAATAAAATAAATCATGCCCAATCCATTTTGTTCAACTTCCATATTAATAACAATCTGATCGAAATTAAAATTAAAATTAGGAAGATTATTATCTCTTATGCTTAATACCTTTTTATATAAACTGATTGGAATCGATCCTGAGTAAAGAATATTCACCACTTCATTATTTTCCACTATTTCAGACACGTTCTCTATTTCAGCAGAAATATTTTTGAATTGATCGAAATGCCAACGACTTAATTCATTTATGATACTTATCTAGTTCATGCTCTTCTGATGTTCCATAATAGGCATTTCTCTTATGGAAGATGACTTGGTCTGGTTTTACAATCTCCTTTATTTCCTTTTTAGCATTAAATGGCCACTTCTTGAACCGTATCGGCATTTTCCAATTCCTCGTAACTAGGTTGATAAGTTCCATAAGTTCCAAGTCACTAAAAGACTGATTCCTACAAGGATGGTTAGGATCATGGACTTTATATTTTCATATTTCAATCCCACTCATCCCCCTCAAACTTTTCATATGGAAGGCTGAAGAAAAAGGTTGTTCCTTTTCCTTCGACACTTCTTACCCAAATGTGACCATCATGAGCCTCAACCATTTCCTTTGCAATGGCTAATCCAAGCCCTGTTCCACCTAGTTTTCTCGTTCTCGCTTTATCTACCCGATAAAAGCGTCCAAATATTTTATCGATACTGCCCTTTGGAATGCCCACTCCTTGGTCGGTCACACCCACAACAATTTTATCCTCATGCTCGTTCACTCTAAAGGTGACCTTACCGCCCTCAGGAGAATACTTTAAGGCATTGGATATGATATTATCAATCACCTGAGTGAGTTTATCCGGGTCAATCTCAATGAGAATGGATTTATCAGGCAGCTTTCTTTCAAAAGTCACATCTTGATTTTTAGTTAGTTCAAATCGGTCAATAATTTGATTATAAAAAACAACAAAATCAACCCATTCTTTCTTCAATTGATAATCTTTACTATCCAGTTTCGATAACTGTAAAAGATCATTCACAAGTCTGATCATTCGCTCCGTTTCATTTTGTGCGACATTCAAGAAGTTAGGAGCGATCTCTTTGTCCATCCAGGCTCCATCCGATAGAGCCTCCAAATAGCTTCTCATCGTGGTTAAAGGTGTCCGCAGTTCGTGTGATACATTGGCAACAAACTCACGGCGTTCCATTTCAATTTTTTCCTGCTCAGTTATGTCATGAAGAACGGTAATCAATCCATTGACAAAACCCGTTTCTTTCTGGATCACAGAAAAATTGGCACGCAAAATATATGGATCTGAATGTGTGCTGTAATCAAGAATCACAGAATCCTTCTCCGTTATCAAATCATCAAAGGTATACTCTTCTTCCAGATCAAGAAGTGAAACAATCGATGTGGATAGAACTGTTTCACGTGAAACATTCAGCATTACGGTTGCAGGTTCATTGATTAAAATCACGCGGCCTCTTCGATCGGTTGCAATCACACCGTCTGTCATATAGGAAAGGACAGACGATAATTTCTTTCTTTCACCCTCTGTCGAACTTTGAGCCTCTTGCAGTTTTTTCGTTAAACTATTAAACGTTACTGCTAATTGACCAATTTCATCATGGCCATATATTTTAACCTTTCGAGAGAAGTTTCCTCTAGCTAAAGCCAAAGCCTGCTTTCTCATATCGGTAATCGGTCTTGTGATGGCACGCGCCAGAAAAATTCCAATAATGGCTGTAATGGTCAGAGCGATCCCTGTACCTGTGGCAAAGATCTGATTGATTTGTTTCATTTGGCCAAATACATTTTCTATTTTTGATACAAAGTAAATAGCACCAATAACATCTTCATCATCATTTTTAACTGGACTTGCCAATACCCAGATTCTTTTTCCAGTTTCTCGATCAAGCATTTCCTCATTGTCCGGTTGTCCTGTAGCAATAATTCTCCGGATTCGTGTTTCGGTCGACTTTTGTCCAACAATCCCTTGATTATCGGGATCTGAAGTACCGAGAATTTTCAGTGTTTGCCCGTCGATGACTCTTACCTCTAAAATATCTGGTGAACGATAGTCACGTAATAGATCTCGAATATTACTTTCCAAGGTGGGCCCATCTTCTAGTGGCAGTCGATCCATTGTAAGTTGTTCCTCTAAATAATAAGTAAGAATACTTACCTTATCTTGAATGGAGGTTTTAAAGTTGTCCTTTAAAGTGGTCTCTAATTGTCGGACAAAATAAACTCCAATTACCTGCATCGCAATTAGAATCAGCAACATATAGATTAAGACTGTTTTATGATGGATTGATCGAAAAAAACCAACTTTTCTCATGAATCATCAAGACTCCTGCTCGGGATTTCGAAGGTAGTAGCCGACTCCCCTGCGTGTTACAATCCACTCTGGATGACTCGGGTTATCTTCAATTTTTTCTCTTAGACGTCGGACCGTTACATCCACTGTTCGAACATCGCCAAAATAATCATAGCCCCAGACGGTTTGAAGTAGATGTTCCCTCGTCATAACTTGTCCAATATGATTGGCTAAGTAGTGAAGCAATTCAAATTCCCGATGTGTTAATTCAATCGTCGTTCCTCGTTTTGAGGCAACATATGCATCCGGATGAATGGTCAAATAACCTACTTCTATCTCATTTCGGACTTCTTCTTCATCTACTACAGCAACCAACTGGTGACGTCTTAGATTTGCCTTTACACGAGCAATTAATTCTCTTGTACTGAAAGGCTTTGTGATATAATCATCCGCACCTAATTCAAGCCCAAGTACTTTATCAATTTCTGAGTCTTTTGCCGTTAACATAATAATGGGCATATCATACTTTTTGCGAACTTCACGGCAAACTTCCATTCCATCGCGCTGTGGCAGCATGATATCAAGTAAAATCAAATCAGGTTTGATCTCTTCGACCATCTCCAATGCTTCATTTCCATCATAGGCACACGTAACATCATAGCCCTCTTTTTTTAAATTGAATTGTAATATATCTGCAATTGGTTTTTCATCGTCTACTACTAGAATTTTTTTATCCATACTTTCATTCCTTCCCGTTACTTCATAGTTAATAACAGTGAGTCTATTAATGTAAACCCTCGAATAAGGGTTTATTCAATACCAAGCCGTACATATCCTAATTTACTTTATCATTTTATCTATTAAAATTCACCCCTTTCATAATGGAGTCTTCTCCCAATTACAGTAAGATGACAATTATTTCACAGAGGTTGTTTAAGATGTGTTGGTTTATGAGCAGTAGAAGTGATAAAAATTTAACAAGGTTTTTCAAAAGTAGCGCAGGGGGTTTTCGTAATACGGTTAGCAAAACAATTGGGGCCATTTTGATTAAGTAGGAGAGGGTTCCATTAGAAAGAGAAGCTTATAGTAATAAAGAAAACTCGCCAATTGGCAAGCCTGCAAGGCGAAGGAAGAGGCGTAGTTGCACTTATACCGTTTTCCTAAAAATTGCCACTACGTCGAACTTCTCCAGTGCTGCAATTTTATACTTTCTTAAGAGTGCAAAAAAGAAGCATGATTGCTTCATGCTTCTTTTTTGTTACTATGGATGGCTCAGGACGGAATCGAACCGCCGACACATGGATTTTCAGTCCATTGCTCTACCGACTGAGCTACTGAGCCATATTTGGTATTTTGCCTAACTTTATCGGCTTAAAGCCTTGCTTTCAGCCATATTACGTACTATGAGCATATGTTATCTTAAGTATTAATGGCGGTCCGGACGGGACTCGAACCCGCGACCTCCTGCGTGACAGGCAGGCATTCTAACCAACTGAACTACCGGACCTAATAAATGACCCCTACGGGATTCGAACCCGTGTTACCGCCGTGAAAGGGCGGTGTCTTAACCGCTTGACCAAGGGGCCAACTAAATGGTGAGTTATGCAGGATTCGAACCTGCGACCCTCTGATTAAAAGTCAGATGCTCTACCAACTGAGCTAATAACTCATTAATAATAGCATTTTGTCTGTGATTGTAGCAGTCTTTAACTCCAACTTATAATAATCATACTTGTACTGTGACGACGCTTTTTATATTATCATAGATAATTAATAAATTGCAACTGCTTTTTAATAAAAAAGTGTTTTATTTTTAATCACCATCATTCAGGGTTAAGTAGAAAGAGAAGAGAAGCACTTATTCGCTTCTCTTCCTTATCTTTAATTTTGGCGCCATGGGCTCCGAATCACATTTGTTTGTGTACGGTCAGGACCTACAGAGAAAATAGAAAGTGGAATTCCTGTTAATTGAGAAACACGTTCTAAGTAATGACGAGCATTAGCAGGAAGTTCATCAAGAGAGCGACAACCCGTAATGTCCTCTGTCCAACCTGGAAGTTCCTCATAAACAGGTTCACATTCTCCTAGGACTTTTAAGCTTGCTGGGAATTCCTCGATTACCTCTCCATTATAACGGTATGCTACACAAATTTTCAGTGTCTCAATGCCCGTTAAAACGTCAATTGAATTAAGAGATAGATCGGTAAGTCCACTAACACGGCGGGCATGACGAACAACAACACTATCAAACCATCCTACGCGACGTGGGCGCCCTGTTGTTGTACCATACTCACGACCTACTTCACGAATTTGGTGTCCAATTTCATTTTCTAATTCAGTAGGGAATGGACCATCACCCACACGAGTTGTATACGCTTTACATACTCCTACAACATGAGTGATTTTTGAAGGGCCCACACCAGAACCAATCGTAACACCACCAGCAACTGGATTGGATGACGTAACAAATGGGTATGTACCTTGGTCGATATCCAACATGACCCCTTGTGCACCTTCAAATAATACACGACGACCCTCATCAAGTGCATCATTTAACACAACAGAAGTATCACATACGTACTTTTTAACCTGTTGGCCATATTCATAATACTCGTCTAAAATATCCTCAATTTTAAATCCTTCTGTTTCATAAAACTTTTCTAGCATACGATTTTTCTCTTTTAAATTTTGTGTAAGCTTTTCTTCAAATACTTCACGATCTAATAGATCAGCAATACGAATTCCGATACGAGCTGCTTTATCCATGTAAGCAGGTCCGATCCCTTTTTTCGTCGTCCCAATTTTATTCGCACCTTTACGTTCTTCCTCAACCTCATCCAAACGGATATGGTACGGTAAAATAACATGTGCACGATTGCTAATACGAAGACTGTCTGTAGCTACACCTTTTTCATGTAAATAAGCTAATTCTTCAACTAATGCTTTTGGATCTACTACCATTCCATTACCAATCACACTAATTTTTTCATTATAGAATATTCCTGATGGAATTAAATGAAGCTTATATGTCTCGCCATTAAATTTAATGGTATGCCCGGCATTATTTCCACCTTGATAACGAGCAATGACTTCTGCATTTTCTGAGAGAAAATCGGTAATTTTCCCTTTTCCTTCGTCTCCCCATTGCGTACCAACGACCACTACTGATGACATCTAAAAAAGCACCTCCATAGATTTAAGTCATTTTTCTAAAAGTTAAACTTTTTAAAAAACTAATCAACACAGTATAACTTTTTTTAGTTAGATTATTCAACAAGATCTTTGTATTTACACATCAAACCAATAATAGTTTACCAATTAATTTCAATAAAATCAATAAACCCGAACATTTTACTGAAAAATAGTTTAGTATGTTCGTAAAATATGAATATATTTTTATCGTAGTACCCATTTAAACACTTAAACAACGTGTTAACACATATCCAGTTCTTAGTGAAAGGGAATACGAAACATTTTCCAGGAAATATTCATACAAAAAAAAGACCTGTAGAAAACAAACTCTACAAGTCTTTAAGCACCAGGTGGCGCAAAGGAATCGTCAAATCGCCGTTCTAAATTGACGAATTTATTATATTCTTTCACAAAAGCAAGAGAGACCGTACCTGTAGGACCGTTACGCTGTTTTGCAATAATAATTTCAATAATATTCTTATTCTCAGATTCCTTGTCATAATAATCATCACGGTATAAAAAGGCAACAATATCAGCATCCTGCTCAATACTCCCTGATTCACGAATATCTGACATCATTGGACGCTTGTCTTGTCGCTGCTCAACACCACGGGAAAGCTGAGAAAGTGCAATAACAGGAACCTGTAACTCACGAGCAAGCGCCTTTAATGAACGAGAAATTTCAGAAACCTCTTGTTGACGGTTTTCACCAGAACGCCCGCTTCCAAGCACCAATTGTAAATAGTCGATAAGAATCATGCCAAGACCGCCTTGTTCCTGCTTTAAACGGCGGCACTTTGCCCGAATATCCTGAACCCTTACACCAGGTGTATCATCGATAAAGATACCCGCATTTGATAGACTCCCCATTGCCATGGTCAACTTACCCCAATCCTCATCTGTTAGAGAACCAGTACGCAGTCTCTGAGCATCGATATTTCCTTCCGCACAGAGCATACGCATGACAAGCTGCTCTGCACCCATCTCCAAACTGAAAATTGCTACATTTTCATCTGTTTTAGTTGCTACATTTTGAGCAATATTTAAAGCAAATGCCGTTTTACCTACAGATGGACGCGCACCTACAATAATCAAGTCATTTCGTTGGAAACCAGCAGTCATTTTATCAAGCTCAGCAAAACCAGTCGCAATTCCTGTAATATCGCCAACTCGATTATGCATAACCTCAATATTATCGTACGTACGAACTAAAACATCCTTAATATGGTGAAATGAACCCGCACTTTTCTTTTGTGAAACCTCTAATATACTTTTTTCTGCTTCACCTAACAGAGCATCTACTTCATCCTCACGAGTATAGCTGTCTTGAGCAATATTCGTTGCTGTTCTAATTAATCGACGAAGCAATGACTTTTCTTCAACAATTTTTGCATAGTATTCAATATTAGCTGCTGTTGGAACAGATCCCGCTATTTCACTTAAGTAGCTGATTCCTCCAACATCCTCTAATAACTTTGTTGCCGCAAGTTCCTCCGTAACCGTAATTAAATCAACAGCTTCACCTTTATCATTCAGCCTCAACATAGCATTAAAAATACGTTGATGTGCCCCGCGGTAAAAGTCCTCCGGCATTAACACTTCGGATGCCAACGTAAGCGATGACGGTTCAAGAAAAATAGCTCCCAATACAGCTTGTTCTGCTTCCATATTTTGTGGAGGGAGACGGTCCGCCATTAATTCACTCATCTATTAACCCCCTTTAGGAAATGTGGATGTGGCTTGCCCAGTATAAACCTCTAATTCTCCTTATATATAAAACTATCATAACTCTGATATAAAATTAAACAACAAAAAACACCTTTTCACTATTAAGACACATCACCATCATACATCCTTACTGTGATCTGGCTAAATATTAAGTGCTAAAGGTGCAATCACGTATCCGTTCTTTAAAAGAATGTGACCAGCTGACTGATCACATTCTTAACACTTCTATATTCTAACACGTTTTTTTAAAAATAGGACTTCCAAAATAAGGTATTAGAATTAAGAAGACATCTATCCACCGCACGTGGCTTTCAAAAGCCAGGAGAAGGGGAAAGGGTTTCCTTCATTACGCTTCTTTAACATGAACGCTTAAAGTAGCCGTTACTTCTGTATGGAGTTTCACAGGTACCTTTGTAACTCCCAATGCACGGATCGCATCATCCAATTCGATTTTACGCTTATCAATTTTGATATTATGTTTCTTGTGCAGTTCCTCTGCGATTTGTTTACTCGTGATAGAGCCAAATAATCTGCCGCCTTCACCAGATTTAGCCGTTAGTTCCACCGTGATTTCATCAATCTTTGCCTTCAGTTGTTTTGACTCTTCAAGCTCTTCGGCAGCCAGTTTTTCTTCTTTTTTCTTTTGAGCATTTAAGGAGCTTTCATTAGCTGCGTTTGCTTCTACAGCCAATCCTTGTTTCAGTAAAAAGTTATGTGCATAGCCATCTGCTACATTTTTTACTTCCCCTTTTTTACCTTTACCTTTAACGTCTTTTAAAAATATAACTTTCATTCTTTTTTTCTCCCTTCAAAATAATCATTAAGTGCTTCCTTCAACATTTCTTCCGATTCTTCAATGGAGACTCCAGATAATTGTGTGGCAGCATTTGTTAAATGCCCACCACCATTAAGTGCTTCCATAATGATTTGTACATTGATTTCACCTAGAGAACGAGCACTAATGCCAATTATATTTTCTGAACGATGGGAAAGTACAAAGGAGGCACTAACTCCATCCATAGCGAGCAGCGTATCAGCTGTTTGAGCAAGCAGAACCTGATCATGGATCTCTTCATCATTGCCCTTTGCAATGGCAATTCCATCATGGTAAAATGCAACCTTTTCAATGAGCTTTGCCCGTCTGATATAAGTCTCCACATCTTCTTTTAAAAACCTTTGAACAAGAACGGTATCGGCACCATGTGCTCGTAAATAAGAGGCGGCATCAAAGGTTCTTGCCCCTGTTCTTAATGTAAAGCTCTTGGTGTCCACAATAATACCTGCCAATAACGCAGTCGCCTCTAACATTTCTATTTTACCGCCTTTTGGCTGATATTCAAGAAGTTCCGTTACAAGCTCAGAAGTCGAAGAAGCATATGGCTCCATATAAACAAGCAATGGATGATTAATAAATTCCTCACCACGGCGATGGTGGTCAATGACGACTACATGATCAATTTTCGATAGCAATTTTTCCTCAATCACCATGGATGGCTTATGTGTATCCACAACGACAAGCAATGTACCTTCCGTTGCTATTTCTAATGCTTGCTCAGGAGTAATAAACCGGGAAAATAACTTCTCATTCTTCTGTATTTCCTCCATTAGTCGTCTAACACCTGTATCGAATTCTTGGAAGTTCACAACAATATATCCTTCACGTTGATTCAATTGTGCCACCTTCAAGATTCCAATGGAGGCACCTATCGCGTCCATATCCGGATTCTTATGCCCCATAATGATGACTTTCTTACTTTCAAGCACTAATTCCTTCAAAGCGTGAGAAATGACACGAGCACGAACTCTAGTCCTTTTTTCAACTGGATTGGTTTTCCCGCCAAAGAATTTCACCTTGCCGTTCGATTGTTTAATCGCAACTTGGTCGCCACCTCTTCCTAAGGCAAGATCCAGGCTAGATTGGGCCAGCGCACCCAGTTCTGGCAACGAGGAAACACCCATACCCACTCCGATACTTAATGTTAAAGACACATTTTGCTTAGCTGTTAACTCACGGACTTCGTCTAAAATAGTAAATTTTCCCTTTTCGAGATGTTGCAGGATATGCTCATTAAAGATGCCAATATAACGATCTGAAGATACTCTTTTTAAAAAGACCCCATTATCCTGTGCCCACTTATTCAAAATAGAGGCGACTAGATTATTTAAGTTGCTTTTCGTTGAATCATCCATTCCCTGAGTAAGATCGTCATAATTATCAAGAAAAATAACAGAAATAACAGTACGCTCATTCTCGTACAGCTTTTCAATCTCAGCTTGCTCTGTTACATCTAAAAAGTAAAGAAGCTTCTCTTCACGTCTAAGAATCACGCGGAATTTCCGCTCATGCAGGGTGATAACCTCTGTCTCAACCTCCTGCTTAATTAAGGGAACAATCGATTCAGCCACATCATATAAGGATCTTCCTATTAATGAATCTTCAGAGAAACATGAAGCTAAAAATGGATTTGTCCACTCTATATAGTAATCATCATTAATAAGCATGATTCCGATTGGCATTTCCATTAAGGCCTCTTCTCCGACCTTTTTCACCCGGTAGGAGAGAGTGGAAATGTACTCTTCTATTTCCTTCGTTTGGCGACTTTCGAGTGTCAAAATAAAATAAAAAGCTGGCGCTGACAAAAAAAGTCCAGCAACACTAATTAGCCAGTTATAGTAGGCTAATATTCCGAGAAACACCACTGTTACACCCATTAAACCAAAAATATAATAGTTAATGGATCGCTTATTTAAGTATGAAGGCATATTTTCAGCTCCTGAACAGTTGTGTTAAATTACTTGATTATTTTGTTTCTAAAATCGAGTCCTAAATCCATTATACCTAATATCAAAACAATATAAAGTAGAAATGGAACCATGAATAAAGCAATCGTCACAATAATCGGAAAAGCCCTTGGCCAACCTTTTAAATGACTAACAAAATATACAAGAGAGATTCCTTGCACCAGTATCAATAATTGAAGTATAAATACAATATTTGTTAAGGCTACAGAGAGATAACTTCCATTTTCAAAATGAATAAACTGAGACGCTGCCAGAGCAATAATGAAATAAATAAGTAAATGTTTCGGTAAGATAAGATCTTTAAACGATTTCCACCCATCTATTTCGATGCCAAATCTCTTTATAATAGGAAATGTTACCAACTGTATGAAAAAAACAGCCACAAAAGAGCCCACAACAAACAAACTAGGAGTTAGAGTTTGCAGCAGATCAATCCCGGCATTTAACCTATTAAGCAACATATCACTTGGCTCTTGACCTAGTGCACTTGATATACTCACTGATTGCTCAATCGATTGCCTAAGTAAGTCCATCGTTTGTTCGATGAAATTGACATTAAAAAACGCAACAGCAATCGCATATTGTACCACGAAAAGTAGGAGGTAGGTGATGGAAGCAGCGATAAAACTGATCCCCCTGCTTTTTTTGTGACGAATAAAATCACCTATTACAAGCCCTGTTAATCCATAGGAAATCGTTATCGGTATGGCTAAAAATGTACCAACAATGAGGGAGATTATGATCGAAGCAACTAAAAATACAATGGATCCTTTACGATTATTTTTTGCTGCAAATAAGATAAATGGCAAAGATAAAAACAAATTCACTACAGCACCTAGAATAGGCACATACAGTGTGAGAAGCAGCAAGACAGCAAAGATCGCTAATAAAATAGCTCCTTCTGTCAGCTTATGTACACTTTTCAATTTCACCCCACCTAACGAAAAAGACTCTTCAAACTATTTTAACGGCTTTTACAACTATGTTCAACTATCGTACCTCTAAAGGAGGATAAAGGGGACTTGATTCTGGCTAGAAATAAAAAAGGACACCACGAATGATGTCCTTTTTTATTATTTAGTTTCAGCGGCTACCCCTTGAGGTCGCAAGCCGCTTACACTTTTATTTATTATTCACCAGTTACGTATGGAAGTAATGCCACCGTACGTGAACGTTTGATTGCAATTGTTAATTTGCGTTGGTATTTAGCGCTAGTTCCTGTTACACGACGAGGTAAAATTTTACCACGTTCAGAAATGAATTTTTTTAGAAGGTCAGTGTCTTTATAGTCGATATGTGTAATACCGTTTGCAGTAAAGTAACAAACTTTACGACGTTTTGCACGTCCGCCTCTGCGTCCTCCGCCACCCATTGCCATTATAGTCACTCCTTTATATTATAGTTTTAGAACTGCTCCTTAGAATGGAAGATCGTCGTCCGAGATATCAATTTGACCATCTTGAGCAAATGGATCTTCATCTAAACGAGTATATCCTTGGTTGCTTCGATTATTACTTTGTGGACGTGGTTGATTCTGATTACTGTTTCCATACGGGTTATCATTGGATCCACCACCGAAGTTATCCTGATCGCTTCTACCTCTTCCAGAACTGCCTTTCGGTTCAAGAAACTGTACACTTTCAGCTAATACTTCTGTGACATAGACACGTTTACCATCTTGTCCTTCATAGTTACGTGTTTGAATTCGACCATCAACACCGGCAAGACTACCCTTTTTCAGGAAGTTTGCTACGTTTTCAGCTGGTTTACGCCAAACCACACAATTAATAAAGTCTGTTTCCCGCTCACCTTGTTGATTAGTGAAACTGCGGTTCACAGCTAATGTAAAAGAGGCAACTGCAACCCCATTTGGTGTATATCGTAGTTCAGGGTCTTTTGTTAAACGACCAACAAGAACAACACGATTCATCATCAGAATCAACTCCTTCCTCCAAATTTTTGTTTTTAGTTAAAACAAAAAAATCGAAAATAATTTATATCAGTCTTATTTTTCATCTCTAACAACGATATGACGAATGATGTCTTCGCTGATTTTTGCTAGACGAGTGAATTCATCAACAGCAACTGTTTCAGCATTAACATGCATTAATTGGTAGTAACCATCACGGAAATCATTGATTTCATATGCAAGACGACGTTTACCCCACTCTTTTGAGTCAATTAACTCCGCACCATTATCTGTTAAGATCCCGTTAAAACGCTCAACTAGAGCTTTTTTAGCTTCATCTTCAATATTTGGGCGGATGATGTACATAATTTCGTACTTTCTCATCACGTTCACCTCCTTTTGGTCTAAACGGCCCTTAAAAGGGCAAGGAGCAATTATTCATTACTCACAAGATGAAATTATATCATAATAAATTAAAAAACACAAGTTATTTAAGACTTATAAAAAAAAGATCTTCTGTTACGGCGAACAGAAGATCTTCCCATCATTTCATTGATCTTATACATTAAAGCGGAAATGCATAACGTCTCCGTCTCTTACCACATACTCTTTTCCTTCAAGGCGAACTTTTCCAGCCTCTTTCGCTGCGACCATGTTACCTGCAGCTAATAGGTCTTCATATGCAACTGTTTCGGCACGAATAAAGCCCTTTTCAAAGTCCGAATGAATAACTCCTGCACATTGTGGTGCTTTCATGCCATTTCGGAATGTCCATGCACGAACTTCTTGAACACCAGCAGTAAAATAAGTAGCTAGTCCAAGTAAACTATAGGCAGCTCTAATTAACTGATCAAGACCAGATTCTGCAATGCCTAGTTCAGATAGGAACATTTCCTTTTCTTCGCCTTCAAGCTCTGCAATTTCTTCTTCAATTTTGGCACAGATTACGATGACTTCTGCTTGTTCCTGTGCAGCAAATTCTTTTACCTTCTGAACATATTCATTTTCGGAAGGATCAGCCACATCATCTTCACCGACATTAGCTACATACAATACAGGTTTGATTGTTAGGAGGTGAAGCCCCTTAGCAACTTTTAATTCCTCTTCCGTAAATTCAACTGTTCTTGCCGGCTTATCTGCTTCAAAAGCCGCTTTTAATTTTTGTAGTACTTCAAATTCAACGACTGCATCTTTATCCTTCTGTTTGGCTAGTTTTTCAACACGACCAATACGCTTTTCAACAGATTCAAGATCCGCTAAAATTAATTCAAGATTAATCGTTTCAATATCATCTATAGGATCAACCTTTCCTGAGACGTGGGTGATATTATCATCGGCAAAACAACGAACAACCTGACAAATAGCATCCACTTCACGAATATGGGAAAGAAATTTATTTCCTAATCCTTCACCTTTACTTGCACCCTTAACAATCCCGGCAATATCCGTAAATTCAAATGTCGTTGGAACTGTTTTTTTCGGTTGAACCAGTTCAGTCAATTTGTTTAGTCTGGCATCTGGTACTTCAACGACTCCCACATTTGGGTCGATTGTACAAAATGGATAGTTAGCAGACTCCGCACCCGCTTGTGTAATTGCATTAAATAAAGTAGATTTCCCTACGTTAGGTAAACCGACTATTCCAGCTGTTAAAGCCATCCTTGTCACTCCTCAATAGATATGAACTTTAAATAAATCGTATATTTTAATTACTATTATTTCATTTTCTCAATATACAAACCTCAAGTAATTATAGTGATTTAATCTTAATAGTGCAAGTTGTACTGTCATTTGCTTCCATCAAAGGAAGAGCTATTCTTCATGTTTAACAAGAACCTTCTTCATTTTGCGAGTAAACTCTTTTCTTGGAATGAGAACACTATGTGAACAACCCTCACATTTGATACGAATATCCATTCCTAACCGGATAATCTTCCAACGATTTGTACCACAGGGGTGGGCCTTTTTCATTTCAACTACATCATTTAAGGCAAACTCTTTTTCTTCCACTTGATTTCCTCCTATTCAGCTCCAACTTCTCTTTTATGTACACCTTCACGTTCCTGTCGAGAATACATAACCATTCTAGGAAAGGGTATTTCAATTCCGTGTTCATCCAGACTTAACTTAATTTCTTTTCTTAATTGTCTTGCAACAGCCAAATGTCTCATGGGTAATGTTTCAGCCGTTACACGAATCAGCACTTCTGAATTACCTAAATTTTGTACACCAAGTAATTCAGGTGGTTGTACAATATCTTCATATTTATCCTCTAGCGTTAACAGTAAATCCTGAATCAACTGTTCCACACGTTGTATATTTTCCTCATAGGCAACACTTATATCAATTACAGCAACACTATTATTCAGGGAGAAATTCGTTACTTCCAGTATATTGCCGTTTGGTATAATATGAAGTTCACCTGTCCAAACCTTTATTTTGGTCGTTCTTAAACCAATTTCTTGTACGGTTCCTTCAAATTGTCCCACTCGAATAAAATCACCAACAGAAAATTGATCTTCAAAAATGATAAAGAAACCAGTAATGATGTCTTTTACCAGACTTTGTGCTCCAAATCCGACGGCCAATCCAACAATCCCAGCACCTGCTAGAATGGCACTTACGTTAATGGTAAGGACGGATAATACCATTATAATAGCAATAAAATAGATCGCATAGGTCAATACATTTTGCAGAAGTTTCATGAGTGTAGCTTCCCGACGTTCGGATACCCTTATCATAGATGAATGCTGTCTTACTTTAAAAATGTTTTGTATCGTAATTTTACCAATATGTATAACCAATCTACTGATAATCATAATAAGAATGATTTTTATAAATCCTTCTCCTATATTGATCCAAATATCCTCATTCGAAAGCTTTGTTATAATGGTTTTCATACCCTTTTCGAAATAGTTCATATTATCACCTAATTTCCTCAAAAGATTTCTATTAAGCTAAAATCTATTTTATCAATTATTCTTCCTTAAATGAATGTTTAAACATTATTTTGTCTATTGTTCGTTATAAAATAATATCGAGCTTACAGACGCTTTCTCCAACTAAATATTTAATATGCCAAGTATGTATAGATATCGAAAAAAGGCCGTATACTGATAGAAAAGCGGTTGTAACTTGCAGCTAGGATCTTTAATAAGGGTATCTAAATTTTAAATATTCCTAATCTTCACTAAACAGAGAGGAGAGTATGCATTGAATTTTAAATCAAACCTTTTTGATAAAAAAAAGAATGATACGATTAGAATTGCTCACGATGAACAAGATGCTGCTGAGGTGATCGCTAAGGAACTAGTTTCATCCTTACCTTCCTCCTTACACAATAGGCCCATCGTATTCGTTTGTATTGGAACAGATCGCTCAACAGGTGACTCGTTAGGGCCCTTAATTGGTTCTTTACTAGTAGAAAAAGATATTCATTCTTTTCATATTTATGGGTCATTAGAAAACCCCATTCATGCATTAAATTTAGCCGATAAACTAAGTGAAATCAAATCGATTCACAAAAACCCATTTATTATTGGAATAGATGCTTGTTTAGGACGATTGAAGAGTGTAGGGGTTATTCAAATTGGAATGGGGCCTGTTAAACCTGGATCAGGTGTGAATAAGGACTTACCTAATGTAGGTGATATGCATATTACAGGAATCGTAAATGTAAGCGGCTTTATGGAATACTTTGTTCTACAGAATACTCGACTGCATCTCATTATGGAGATGGCCAAGGCGATCGCAAATGGAATTCATCATGCAAGTATGGCCTATAAACCAAAATATCCTTTTTCCAAGCTACAATGGACGTTGGACCATGATCAAGAAAAGACTCTTTAACCAAACGAGCCGCTTTCTTTATTGAACTACGAAGGCGGCTTGTTTGAAATGTTAGAAATAGAGCTTGTAAAAGTAAAGAATGGTCACAATTACACCTGTAACAATGACGCTAGGTAATAGATTGGCTACCCTGATTTTTGTTAGTCCTATTAAATTAAAACCAAGAGCTAAAATCATTACGCCACCTGTTGCTGTCATTTCCACAATAAATTGATCCATTAATTCAGCAGGGACGATTTGGTTGATTTGCGTGGCAAATAGCGCAATAAGACCCTCATATAAAAGGACAGGTATGGCAGAGAAAATAACGCCTATGCCTAACGTTGTCGTTAAAATAAAGGCTGTAAAACCATCAATGATCCCTTTTGTATAAAGAATGTCATGATTCCCACGAATGCCGCTATCCAATGCGCCAAGAATAGCCATCGCACCAATAACAAAAATTAATGTAGCCGTGACAAACCCTTTTGCAATACTTCCTTCACCTTCTGAACCAACTTTTTTCTCTAACCATATGCCTAGAGAATTTAATTTATCCTCCCATCCAAAATACTCTCCGATCATGGCTCCGAACACAATGCTTAAAATAACAATTAAAAAGTTTTCACTTGTTAAACCCATTTGCAATCCTAATACGGTAACCGTTAATCCAATTCCATACATAACAGTTTGTTTCGTTTTTTCAGGAATTCGGTGAAGAAATCTTCCAATTAATGCCCCTAAAACAATTAACCCGCTATTTACAATAGAACCTAATAAAAACATCTCTTTCTTCCTTTCCTTTGAAAACACTAGCACAAAGGCAAACGTAAAGAAAAAACCTCTTTATACGGAAGTTTTATTCGACCATTAAATATCGTTTGACCAGTATGTTCATTTTCTAGAAGCTATTATTATTAACATAACTCATTATAAAAAAAAAAGAAACCATCTATGTAGGATGGTTTAGAGCTCTTCTTTTGTATCCAGCATACCTAAAATACGTTCCAAATCCTCTTTTGAAAAAAACTCAATTTCAATTTTCCCCTTATTCTTCGTTTGCTTGATATGAACGCTCGTCCCAAATCGTTCACGAAGACTAGACTCTTGTTCTTTAATGAAAATATCCTTTTCTGGTACAACTTTTTTTGTTTCACGTGAAACATGCTCATTTAATTCCTGAATCAAATGTTCCAGTTGGCGAACATTTAATCCATCTTTTAAAACCTTCTCAACCACTTTCGTAAGCAGGTCCTTTTTGCGAAGGCCAAGAAGTGCACGACCATGTCCCATTGAAATCTTACCTTCTGTTATTAACTCCTGAATTTTAGCAGGGAGAGATAATAAACGGACATGATTGGCAATATGCGGTCTACTTTTCCCCAGTCTTTTCGATAATTCTTCTTGGGTGATTTTTAATTTTTCCATCAACATCTGATAGGCAGCAGCTTCTTCGATAGGTGTTAAATCTTCACGTTGCAAATTTTCTAATACAGCTATTTCCATCATTTGTTGTTCTGTCAACTCTCGAATCACAACGGGTACCTTTTCAAGCTTTGCTTCTTTAGCTGCCCGGAAACGTCTTTCACCCACCACAATTTCGTAACCCTTAATCGTTTTTCTCACAATAATCGGCTGTAGAATCCCATGCTCTACAATGGATTGCTTTAGCTCCTCAATGGCTTCTTGATCGAATACTTTTCGAGGTTGATAAGGATTTGGCCTACAGTCCGCAATGTTTATTTCGCGAATAACTTCCTCTTTCTCTACTTCTACATTGGAAAAAAAAGCATTCAATCCCTTTCCAAGACCACCTTTAGCCATTCCGCACGACCTCCTTTGCCAAATCTAAATAAACCTCAGCACCACGCGACTTTGGGTCGTAAATAATAATAGGTTCACCATGGCTAGGAGCTTCGCTAAGACGAACATTACGAGGAATAATCGTTTTATATACCTTATCTTGAAAGTACTTTTTCACTTCTTCTATAACCTGAATCCCCAGATTTGTCCGTGCATCAAGCATCGTCAGCAATACACCTTCAATTTTTAAATCCTTATTTAAATGTTTTTGAACAAGTCGAACTGTATTTAAAAGCTGACTTAATCCTTCTAAGGCATAATACTCACATTGGACAGGGATAAGGACTGAATCAGAAGCGGTTAAAGCATTGAGTGTTAACAGACCTAACGAGGGAGGACAATCAATAATAATATAATCAAATTCGTCCTTTACCTTTTCTAATGCCCTCTTTAGACGAACTTCCCTTGAAATAGTCGGAACTAACTCAATTTCTGCTCCTGCAAGTTGAATGGTGGCAGGGATGGAATAGAGATTCTCTACAAGGGTTGATTTTACCACTTTATTCGCCTCTAAATCCTCAACTAAAACATCATAGATACATTGGTCAACATCCGCTTTGTCAATCCCAACACCACTAGTCGCATTACCTTGTGGATCGATGTCTATCAGTAGTATTTTCTTTCCTATGTAAGCTAAGCAGGCACCCAGATTCACAGAAGTAGTGGTCTTTCCAACTCCTCCTTTTTGGTTTGCAATTGAAATTACTTTCCCCACATTATCACCTACCTTATCTCTATAAAAGTCATAATGCTATTCACCATCTAGTAAACTCGTAAATATGTATTCTATTTTATCATGAATTATATAGGATAATAGTGCTTTTCTTTAAACCTTTACTCATTAATCGTTCAAAGCGATATGTAAACGTAAAGAAAACTCGCCGATTGGCGAGCCTGCAAGGCGAAGACAGAGGCGTAATTGCACTTATACTGCTTTCCTAAAAATTTCCACCTACGCTGATCTTCTCCAGCGTTGCAATTTTATATTTTCTTAAAAATGAAAAAAAGAGAGAAACCAACAATAATTTGTTCAGTCTCTCTTTATAATTAGCTGTGTTCAAAGTATATTTTTAACGTATAGTCACAAAAAATGTTTATGAAACAAAGTCTATTAACAAAGTCTTATGTTTGATAAGAGCTTTTTTCTTTATTTCTTTTTCGGTATTTTAATGGTGAATTGATAATATTCTTCAAATTCCTCTTCTTCAGAGTCTAATTTAATCCCATTATCTGAAACCATTGATAAGGATTGACGAATGGTATTTACAGCAATTCTCATATCCTTGCTAAATGCTTTTCTCTTTGGTTTCGGTTTTTCCCGCAATTGCTCGAGCATTTTAACAACTCGATCTTCCGTTTGTTTAACATTCAAACCTTTTACGATAATTTCCTCTAACAATTTCACTTGCTTTTCTGGATCTTTAAGCGGGATCAGAGAACGTGCATGACGCTCAGTTATTAATTTATTTAATAAAGCATCTTGTACTTGTTGTGGAAGCTTAAGCAATCGCAATTTATTCGCAACCGTTGATTGTCCCTTGCCAAGACGTTGAGCCAGTGCCTCCTGAGTTAAATGGTGAAGTTCAAGTAACTTACCATAGGCCATGGCTTCCTCAATTGGAGAGAGCTCTTCCCTCTGGAGATTTTCAATTAAAGCAACCGAAGCTGTTTCCGTATCGTTAAAGTCTTTTACAATGGCAGGTACCACATCCCAGCCAAGTTTCTTCATGGCCCGCCATCTACGTTCACCCGCAATGATTTCAAACGTATTTTGTTGATATTCTCGAACGACAATTGGTTGAATGATTCCATGTGTGTGAATGGTTCGAGATAATTCCTCTATTTTTTCATCATCAAATATCGTTCTTGGTTGAAATCGATTCGGTATAATATGGTCAATTGGAATTTTCCTGATCTCTTCATTCTCTGTTTTCTCTGTTTTCTCTGCTATCTCTATAGGCTCATCAGAATCATTCAATTTGTCGACCGCTATTTGTTCTTCCTTTTCGCCGAGGCCAAAAAGGCGTGAAAAAGAATTCTTCATCACCCTGCACCACCTTTATGAAACTCCCTAATTACTAATTCTTGAAAAAAACAACAAGTCCTGCATATCTATAAAGATTTTACAAAACCTCAACTATTCTTTTCTAAATATCATTACTTTTTACATATTACTTATCTATTATCGTTCATACTATATAAGTCCCAATTAATTTTCCGACATGAATGGTTGGCCGACCTACTTCCACTTCGCTGTTATTTCCTGCGTAAATAAAGGCTCGCTCAAGCAGGCCGACCAACCGTCTCTTATGTTGATTTAATAAATGGGATATATATATATAGATTATGCCATATTTAATAGGAAAAAGTAACTCTACTCAATAGGACTTCTGTTTGGTGTGCCTGGTTTGCGGGGATATTTCTTTGGTGTTGATTTCTTTTTCTTGATTAAGAAAATATTTCGCTCACCCTCCTCAAAAGGTAAAGAAAAAGAGTGCGTTTCTTCTAATAAACCGCCTAATAGGGATATGGCTTTTTCTGCAGCATGTAGTTCTTCTTTTCCGCTCGATCCCTTCATGGCTATAAAAGTCCCACCCGTTTTAACCAGTGGAAGACATAGTTCACTTAATACCGACATTCTCGCAACCGCTCTTGCTGTTACAACATCATAAGCCTCACGATGCTCAGGTACTTGTCCAAATGTTTCGGCACGGTCATGGATAAAACGAACATTTTCAAGTTTCAATTGCGAGGCTAAATGTTCTAAAAAGTTAATTCGTTTATTAAGCGAGTCCACAATGGTTACATGGATTTTAGGAAATGCTATTTTAATCGGAATACTTGGAAACCCTGCACCTGCGCCCACGTCACAAACGTGTAGAGGTTGATCAAAGTCAAAGTAAAAACCGGCACTCACTGAATCGAAAAAATGTTTTAAATAAACATCTCCCTTTTCCGTAATAGCTGTTAAATTCATTTTTTCATTCCACTCGACTAATGTTTCATAATAAGTTTCATATTGTTCAAGCTGCAAGGGAGTTAGGTTAATCTCCCTCTCCGCTAGCATCTTGGTAAACTGCTCTGTATTCATCTTCAAAACCTTCCTTAGCTATTTGCTTCCTGAATTATTCATTCGACACTTTTTCAATTTTCCCATGCTCTAAGTACACAAGCAAAATAGAAATATCGGCTGGGTTAACACCTGATATTCTTGAGGCTTGAGCAAGTGACAGTGGACGTACCTGTTTTAGCTTTTGTCTTGCTTCTGTTGCAAGGCTGCCGATGGCGTCGTAATCAATGTTTTCAGGTATTTTCTTGTCTTCCATTTTCTTCAGACGTTCCACTTGCTGAAGTGATTTATCAATATAGCCTTCATACTTAATTTGAATTTCTACTTGTTCTTTTACATCTGCATGAAGCTCTAATTCGCTTTTAGCCAAAAGGTCTATATGTTCATAATGCATTTCCGTCCGCTTTAACAGATCAGCCGCTTTAATTCCATCCTTAAGTTCGCTTCCGCCCAAACTTTTGATCAACTCTTGAACCGCTTGAGTTGGTTTAATTATTAGATTTTTAAGACGTTTTTTCTCATCTTCAATAGCCTGTTTTTTCTCTTTAAACCGTTCATAACGTTCGTCTGAAATGAGTCCAATTTCATGGCCCTTGTCAGTGAGACGAAGGTCTGCGTTATCATGACGAAGAAGTAAGCGATATTCCGCTCTTGATGTGAGAAGACGATAAGGTTCATTGGTGCCTTTCGTGACAAGATCATCAATCAGTACGCCAATATAGGCATCTGAGCGACTGAGAATCAACTCCTCTTTCCCTAAAGCATTTAAACCGGCATTAATCCCTGCCATGATTCCTTGACCTGCTGCCTCTTCATAACCTGATGTTCCATTGATTTGCCCAGCAGTATAGAGATTTTTGACCCTTTTCGTTTCTAATGTTGGCCATAATTGTGATGGCTCAACTGCATCATATTCAATGGCATAGCCTGGTCTCATCATTTGGACATTTTCTAAACCAGCGATTGAATGTAATATTTTCTGTTGAACATCTTCAGGCATACTTGTTGAGAGCCCTTGAACATAAATTTCCTCTGTGTCTCTACCTTCTGGCTCCAGGAAAATTTGATGTCTTGGTTTATCACTAAATCGTACAATCTTATCCTCAATAGATGGGCAATAACGGGCACCAGTTCCCTTTACCATGCCAGAGAACATCGGAGCACGATGTAGGTTTTCATCAATAATCTTGTGTGTATGTTCATTTGTATAAGTGAGCCAACATGGTAATTGGTCCATAATAAACTTTGTCGTTTCGTGAGAGAAAGAACGAGCTACCTCATCGCCAGGTTGGATTTCCGTTTTACTGTAATCAATGGTTTTGCTGTTCACTCGCGGTGGCGTACCTGTTTTAAAGCGAACTAAATGAAGGCCAAGCTCCTCCAAGTGTTCCGAAAGTTTGATTGACGGCTGCTGATGATTCGGACCACTTGAGTATTTTAATTCCCCAAGAATAATTTCCCCGCGAAGATAAGTTCCTGTTGTGATCACAACCGTTTTAGACCGATAAAGGGCCCCTGTTTTTGTGATTACCCCTTTACATATGCTGTCTTCAACAAGCAAGTTTTCAACCATTCCTTGAATTAAGGTTAGGTTTTTTTCATTTTCTAAAGTTTTTTTCATTTCGGTCTGGTAGGAAATTTTATCCGCTTGTGCACGTAAAGCACGAACAGCCGGCCCTTTTCCTGTATTGAGCATTCTCATTTGAATATGGGTTTTATCAATATTTCTCCCCATTTCTCCACCGAGAGCATCAATTTCTCTTACAACGATCCCTTTTGCTGGCCCCCCGATGGATGGGTTACATGGCATAAAGGCAACCATATCTAGGTTAATGGTTACCATCAATGTTTTAGCACCAAGACGTGCAGCTGCCAAAGCCGCTTCACAACCCGCATGTCCAGCACCAACAACAATTACATCATAATTTCCTGCTTCGTATTGCATGTGTTACCTCCTCTATACGCTTTTCTATTTGTCCAGCTACAGTGGCTAGACCCTCGGAGTCATGATGTGCCAATGTAGAAGGTTAAGTACAACCTTCACCTTGGCCCATCTTATGCCTGTCGGGTCTGGTCAAGCCACTTTCGCTTTTCTACTTCCCTAAGCAAAATTGGGAGAATAGCTGGTTAATTAATTCATCATGAACGCTATCTCCTGTAATCTCTCCAAGCAGCTCCCATGTTCTGGTTAGATCAATTTGAAGGATATCAATCGGTATTCCCATTTCAATTCCATTCTGAACTTCTTTAATGCTATTCAAAGCTTGGGAAAGAAGTCCGATATGACGACTGTTAGACACATAGGTCATATCATTTGATTCAATGGAACCACTAAAAAAGAGATGCGCTATGGCTTCTTCTAACTCTTCAATGCCCTTTTCTTCAATAAGCGAAGTGGTAATGAGCTTATGATTTTGGGCCAATTGTCGAACCCGCTCCAAATCAATTTTCTGCGGAAGGTCTGTTTTATTCACAATGACAATGACTTCCATCCCCTTAACCGCATCAAATAAGTTTTCATCTTCTATTGTTAGTTCATCTGAGTAATTTAAGATCAGAAGCAAGAGATCGGCTTCTTTTAAAACTTGTCTTGATCTTTCCACTCCAATTCGTTCGACAATATCTTCTGTTTCACGAATACCCGCTGTATCTAATAATTTTAGCGGAACTCCGCGGACATTTACATACTCCTCAATAACATCCCGTGTTGTTCCTGGTATATCGGTCACAATCGCTTTATTCTCATGAACTAGACTATTTAAAAGAGAAGATTTCCCTACATTTGGGCGACCAATAATCACTGTAGATAATCCCTCACGTAAAATTTTCCCTTGGCCTGAAGTTTGTAAAAGCTTCTCAATTTCCTGACTTACATAAGTGGACTTTTCCTTCAGTAGTTTAAAAGTCATTTCCTCCACATCATCGTACTCAGGATAATCAATATTTACTTCGATCTGGGCCAATGTTTCCAATATTTCCTGACGAAGGTTCCGAATCAGCTTCGACAATCTTCCTTCCATTTGACCTAACGCAACATTCATCGCACGATCCGTTTTAGCTCGAATTAAATCCATCACGGCCTCAGCCTGTGATAAGTCAATTCGTCCATTCATAAACGCTCGCTTTGTAAATTCGCCTGGTTCAGCTAACCGTGCCCCATTTGTGATACAAAGTTGCAACACTCGATTAACCGATACGATTCCACCATGACAATTAATCTCGATAACATCCTCTTTTGTAAATGTTTTAGGACCTCTCATAATAGATAGCATTACTTCTTCAGCTATCTCCTTGGTCTCTGGGTCTACGATATGTCCATAATGAATCGTATGCGATGGTTCCGCACTTATTTGTTTACCACTAATGCTTTGAAAAAGCTTTTCAGCAATTGGAAAAGCCTCTTCACCACTTAAACGGACAATGGCTATCGCACCTTCTCCCATTGGAGTCGAAATAGCTGCAATGGTCTCAAGTTCCAATCTATTCACCTCATTCTATAAAGAAGACTTCCATCAGTGGGGGATTCTCTTCATCCCCCACTGATGGTTAGTCGCACTTATCGGATTTTTATGGGCAGTTAATCCCCACTTATCTACTTTCGTATACTTTGAATCCCCAAGGCTGGGGATCTTACTGCCCGTTAAGATGGGACAAATAGCAAAGCGTCCTCCACACAGGGGAACGCATCAAAATATCATTTTATCCACAAATTCTTATGATTATTGTTTTATTTTAACTTATCCACATGTGAATAACAATAAAGCTCTTTTTAAGAGCATAAAAAAAGCCCCTGACTTGTAGAAATCAGAGGCCAAAAATCTATTTAATGTTTGGTGTAATCACAATATGACGATGCGGATCCTCTCCGCTTGAATAGGTCTTAATCCCTTTATTTCCAATTAATGCAGTATGAATCACTTTACGCTCATAAGATGGCATCGGCTCCAATGAAATCTCTTTACCCGTTCTCACTGCCTTTTGTGCAAGACGCTCTGCTAAATGAATTAACGTTTCATTTCGTCTCTCACGATATTGCTCGGCATCCAAAAGAACATTTAAATAATGTTCAGAGGAGCGGTTGACCACAAGTTGAGTCAAATATTGAAGAGAATTTAACGTTTGCCCTCTTTTACCAATTAATAAGGCAATCCGGTCTCCAGATAATGTATACCTAACTTGCTTTCCATCCTTTTCAACCTCTATTGATATGGGTGCACCCATCTTTTCACATACATCTGATAAAAATTGTTTCGCCACATCAATAGGGTCTATTTTTAAAGATACCTTTACAACAGCAGGTCGTGAACCAAAAATCCCAAATATTCCTCTTTTTCCTTCATCAACAATGGAAATCTCAGTGTGATCTTCTGTTGTTTGTAACTGAGCTAAAGCGGATTCAACTGCTTGTTTGACGGTTTGTCCAGTAGCAGTCACTTGTTTCACTTTTTAGCTCCCCCTGCTTTTTCAGCCGCTGCTGCTTTTAAATCCGGCCCTTTAATGAAATAGGTCTGTATGATGGAGAAAATATTACCTACTACCCAATATAAAGCGAGAGCAGCTGGGAAATTAATCGCAAAGACAATAATCATGATTGGCATGATCCAGAGCATCATAGCCATTTGAGGATTATTCTCCATTCCAACCATTGTAATTTTTTGTTGAATAAACGTTGTAATACCTGCAACGATTGGCAAAATATAATACGGGTCTGCCGCAGAGAGATCAAACCACAAGAAATTAGCATGTTCTTGTAATTGCGGTGTTCTCATGATGGCATGGTAAATACCAATCAAAATAGGCATTTGTACGACAAGCGGTAAACAACCAGCAAGTGGATTAATATTATGTTTTTGAAATAATTGCATCGTCTCTTGTTGCAATTTTTCCTGAGTTTTTTGGTCTTTCGAGCTATATTTTTCCTTTAACTTTTTCAACTCTGGCTGAACGGCTTGCATAGCTTTTGAACTCTTTATTTGTTTAATCATAAGAGGTAATATGATCAGTCTAATTATAATCGTAACAACAATAATCGCTATTCCAAAGTTTCCACCAGCCCATTTGGCTACCTGTACAATAAACCATGAAAGCGGGTATACAATATACTGATTCCAAAGGCCTTCACTTTCATTTGTAATCGGTACATTCGTTTGCGTACAGCCAGCTAAGAACACAATAGCAAGAACTAAACCGACTATTAAAAATATTCGCTTTTTCAACCTCGTTTTCCTCCTTAAAGCGTAATGACTTTTTTGTTTTCCTACTTTTTCATAACCCGAGCAAGTCGCAATACATGCGATAGGCTTTTTTGAACTTCAAAATAGTCCATCGTTGCTGTCGGTCTTCTAGCAATAATGACGAAGTCTACATCGTTATGTAATTGTCCATCCAATTCATGAAATACTTGGCGGACATATCTTTTAATTTGATTACGCGTAACAGCATTCCCAATTTTTTTACTCACAGATAGACCAATTCGAAAATGACTCTGATCTGGCTTTTTCAGTGTATATATAACAAATTGTCGATTGGCAACCGATTTTCCCTTTTTAAAAGCCTCTTGAAAATCTTTATTTTTCTTAACTCGATACTCTTTTCTCATTTTGGATACTCCTAGTTTTACTTTCATTAAAGAAAATAGATCCTTTTACTCTAAATAAATTAGCAGGCTAGTCCCTTATACGGTTATCACGTGCTCACAAGTTCTAATATCATTTAACAGATCGATACTTAAATATTATATTGTGACATCTAACACCTTTGTTTAAAGACACCCAATGTTCATCTAATGAGAAAAAAGACCACTGACATTTCAGTGGCCTAGGCAGATAGTACTTTTCTTCCTTTACGACGGCGACGGGCTAAGATATTACGTCCGTTTGAGCTGCTCATGCGACTACGGAATCCATGAACTTTGCTATGTTTACGCTTTTTAGGTTGATAAGTTCTTTTCATATATGACACCTCCCTGAGGAATTGTTTCCAAACACAGTATTCTAATTATATATATCGTGCTCAAAAAGGTCAACTCTCTTTCGAAAGTATATCAGAAAAAGTGTAGAATTTCATCTACAAATTTTACCTTACATTTTATTCATACCTCCTGGATACATTAAAAAGGCATTTTAACCAATGATTTTTGTTCTTTTATTTTTCTTCTTTTATTTCTGTTCTATTGTTTCCCATTCTTCATCGTTTTAAAAAAACTATTATTTATTAAGCTGTGGATAATTTTCGACAGACTTCTTTACTATCCACAACATGTATTGACAGGTTGTTCACACAATCACTACCTGTGGATATTTTTAAACAACACCTTAACAACCTTGTGGATAAACTTTTAAAAAGCGTTGCATACCTTACGTTTATTTGATATTATATTTTTGTTTTCACCTCTTAATAAATGATCTACTAAAAATACTTGTCCACAATTTGTGGATATCTTGTGGACAAGTTGTCCACTCACGTTGATAAAGCTTATCCACAGTAAGTGGATATTGTCGAAATGTTACTTTATTTCCTTATAATATATTTATCCACAAATTGGTTTTGTATATTTATAAATCTTAGGTTGTACATATTGTATAACCTTTTGTTTTTTTGTACGAAACGTGTAAAGGAGGGATACTTGTTGGAAAATATCGAGGATCTTTGGAATAGTATACTAGCCAATGTCCAGGAGAAAGTCAGTAAACCCAGCTTTGATACCTGGTTGAAGTCTACTAAAGCTCATTCCCTTCAAGGCGATTCATTAGTTGTAGTAGCCCCAAATGAATTTGCACGTGATTGGCTAGAAGAACGCTATTCTCCCTTAATTTCTGGAGTACTCTATGAAATTACAGGAGAAGAGTTTAGTGTGAAATTCATCATTCCGCAAAGTCAAAAGGAAGAGGATACCCGACTGAAAATGGCCTCTAAACCCAAAAAGGAAGAGCCACATTCCGAATTTCCACCCAGTATGTTAAATCAAAAAAATACTTTTGATACATTTGTAATCGGGTCGGGAAACCGGTTTGCTCATGCAGCCTCACTAGCTGTTGCAGAGGCACCAGCCAAAGCCTATAATCCATTATTTATTTATGGAGGGGTTGGGCTTGGAAAGACTCATCTCATGCATGCAATTGGGCATTATGTTTTAGATCATAAGCCAAATGCAAAGGTGGTTTATTTGTCCTCAGAAAAATTCACAAATGAATTTATTAATTCGATTCGTGACAATAAGGCAGAAGCCTTTCGCAACAAATATCGAAGCGCAGATGTCCTATTAATTGATGATATTCAATTTTTAGCTGGAAAAGAATCAACACAAGAAGAATTTTTCCATACGTTCAACACACTGCATGAGGAAAGCAAGCAAATTGTCATTTCAAGTGACCGGCCACCTAGAGAAATCCCGACTTTGGAGGATCGGCTTCGTTCTCGGTTCGAGTGGGGATTAATTACAGATATTACTCCTCCAGATCTAGAAACAAGAATTGCCATTCTGCGGAAAAAGGCGAAAGCAGACGGATTAGATATTCCAAATGAAGTTATGCTTTATATTGCCAATCAAATTGACACCAATATTCGAGAATTAGAAGGTGCACTCATTCGAGTTGTTGCTTATTCCTCTCTCGTTAACAAAGATATCAATGCAGATCTAGCCGCTGAGGCACTTAAAAACATCATTCCAAGCTCAAAACCGAAAGTGATTACCATACCCGAGATCCAAAGAGTGGTCGGAGAACATTACAATATCAAGTTGGAAGACTTCAAGGCGAAGAAAAGAACAAAGTCAGTAGCCTTTCCAAGACAAATAGCCATGTATCTATCAAGAGAACTAACTGATTTTTCATTACCGAAAATTGGTGAGGAGTTCGGCGGGCGAGATCATACAACTGTCATACATGCACATGAGAAAATAGCCAATCTCCTTCAAACAGACTCTCAATTGCAAAGAGAAGTAAAGGAGATTCATGAGGAATTAAAGAATTAGTTTTTTCTTAAGTGTTTATTTCATGAAGCATTGTGTATAACTAGACTTCACTTATGCACAATCTATCCACAAGTGAATAGATTGTGTCCCTTTGCGTTTTTTGTGGTTATCCACATAATCACAGGCCCTACTACTTCTATTACTATTCTTTTATAAAAAAATATATATAAATATAACCACGGAGGATTAAAAATAATGAAGTTTATAATCCAACGAGACCACTTAGTTCAAAGTGTCCAGGATGTAATGAAAGCCATAACGAGCAGAACAACGATCCCCATCCTTACTGGAATTAAAATTGTTGCTACTGAAGAAGGCGTTTCTTTAACAGGAAGCGACTCCGATGTCTCCATTGAATCCTTTATTCCCAGGGAAGATGGCGATAAAGCCATTGTGGAAATAAAGCAAACAGGAGCGATCGTACTACAAGCGAAATTCTTTAGTGAGATTGTCAAGAAACTTCCTACGGATCATGTAGAAATCGAAGTTGAAAATCATTTTCAAACGGTTATACGTTCCGGAACATCTGAGTTTAATTTGATCGGTCTTGATGCGGATGAATATCCACATTTGCCAAAAATTGAAGCAGAAAACGTCTTTAGAATTCCAACAGATCTTCTGAAAGCCATGATTCGACAAACTGTCTTTGCAGTGTCCACCTCAGAAACACGACCCATCTTGACAGGTGTAAACTGGAGTGTCGAAAATGATCAACTTATCTGTATTGCAACAGATAGTCATCGGTTAGCCTTAAGAAAGGCGAAAATAGAAATCAATATGAATGCAAGCTATAATGTCGTCATCCCGGGAAAAAGCTTGATAGAATTAAATAAAATTTTAGCGGACAATCATGAGTTGATTGATATTGTCATTACAGAAAATCAAATCTTGTTTAAAGCGACGCATCTTTTATTCTTTTCTAGGCTATTAGAGGGGAATTATCCAGATACCTCTAGATTAATTCCAACAGAAAGTAAAACAGATCTTGTTTTACAAGCAAAGGAATTTTTACAAGCGATTGATCGTGCCTCCTTACTAGCTCGTGAGGGTCGCAATAATGTCGTAAAATTATCAACCATTGAAGATGGATCGATTGAAATTTCCTCTAATACTCCTGAAGTTGGAAAAGTAGTGGAAGAAGTAAAAAGTCAATCCATTGCAGGAGAAGAATTGAAAATTTCGTTTAGTGCTAAATACATGATGGATGCTCTTAAGGCGCTAGAGGGAACGGAAATTAAAGTTAGTTTCACTGGAGCTATGAGACCCTTTATCATTCAGCCAATGAATGACGAGACGATCCTACAATTAATCTTACCTGTCAGAACCTATTAAACAGATTGTGAATTAATTTGTTCATCATAAATTAAAAAGCTGCCGACGTTTGGTTGGTAGCTTTTCATTATTGCCATTAGATATATTTATAAATTCATTACTTTTCTTTGTATATAAGTTATTTATTTAGTACAATTAAGCATTAGAGATCATTTAGGAAAGAGTGAAAAGACATGAAAACTGTTACAATCGATACTGAGTTTATTACATTAGGTCAATTCTTGAAAGCTGCAGATATCATTTCAACAGGTGGAATGGCCAAATGGTTTTTAAGTGAAAATGAAATTTTGATTAACGGAGAAATAGACCAAAGGCGAGGAAGAAAGCTTCGTTCAGGGGATAAAGTAGAGATCCTGGGTCTCGATACATATATCCTAAAATAGGGTATCAATTTTCCTTTAAAGGGATGAAGCGAATGTTTATAGAACAGTTGCATATAAAAAATTATCGGAATTATGAACAATTGGAAGTTCAGTTTGAAAATAAAGTCAATGTCATAATTGGTGAAAATGCGCAAGGCAAAACCAATGTGATGGAGTCGATTTATGTTTTAGCGATGGCTAAATCACATCGTACGACAAATGATAAAGATCTTATTCGCTGGGATACAGAATATGCTAAAATAGAAGGTAGGATCAAAAAAAGATATGGGTCTCTCCCAATGGAATTGATTATTTCAAAAAAGGGGAAAAAGGCAAAATATAACCATATTGAACAGAAAAAGTTAAGTCAATATGTTGGAAATATGAATGTCGTCATGTTTGCACCCGAAGACCTTAATCTTGTGAAAGGAAGCCCTCAAATCAGGCGTCGTTTTATTGATATGGAAATTGGACAAATTTCGCCTGTCTATTTACATGAAGTTGGCCAATTGAATAAGATCCTGAAACAACGCAATCATTATTTGAAGCAGCTGCAAATAAAAAAACAAACAGATAAAACGATGCTTGATATTTTAACAGAGCAATTTATCCAATCAGCTACTAAAGTTTTGATAAAGAGATTTGAGTTCCTTCACTTGCTGCAAAATCGTGCCACACCTATTCATGAGGGGATATCTCGCGAACTTGAAGAGCTAAAAATTAGATATAAGCCGTCTGTAGAGGTATCAGAAGACCAAGATTTGTCGAAAATAATTAATATATATGAAAATAAGTATAATCAGGTTAAACAAAGAGAGATTGATCGTGGTATCACATTATTCGGTCCTCAACGGGATGACCTTCTTTTTTTTGTGAACGGTCGTGATGTGCAAACCTTTGGTTCACAGGGACAACAAAGAACAACCGCACTATCGATTAAACTAGCAGAAATTGAATTAATTCACGATGAAATCGGGGAGTATCCCATTCTTTTATTAGACGATGTTTTATCGGAATTGGATCATTTCCGCCAGTCGCATTTGCTAAATACCATACAAGGTAAAGTCCAAACGTTTGTAACCACAACGAGTGTTGAGGGAATTGACCACCAAACACTAAGAGAGGCATCTACTTTTTTTGTGAGGGAAGGGAATTTGAAAAAGACCTAAGTGAGGTGGAGGAGTGTATATTTATTTGGGAGATCAAACACTCATCAAAACAACAGATATAATCGCCATAATTGATAAAGAGAGTTGTGCTTCCTCAACAAATATGGACGTATTTTTTCGCCAATTTAAAGAAGACTCAGATTCTCTAGAGAAAAAGTCCTTCAAATCAATCATTGTGACAAACGATCACATTTACTTTTCTCCACTAGCATCCGGAACATTAAAGAAAAGAGCAAGAATGAATACCTCAATTGACTAAAATCAAAAATGAGTAAATAAATTAATTTGTTACTTAATCGATTAGCTTAATTTTCTTTAGAAGGTTAGGTTTTTTATAGATGATCGATAATCAACGCCAAAAGAAAGTGTAGGTGAGTCATGTGGAAATGAATCAAAATTCAGTTCCAGAAGAAGCTTATGGTGCGGATCAAATTCAAGTTCTAGAGGGTCTTGAAGCGGTTCGAAAACGGCCAGGGATGTATATTGGTTCAACAAGTGGTAGAGGACTTCATCATTTAGTGTGGGAAATTGTCGATAACAGTATTGACGAAGCACTCGCTGGCTATTGTACCGAAATAAATGTGACCATCGAAATGGATAATAGCATAACAGTAAAAGATAACGGACGCGGAATCCCAGTAGGAATCCAAGAAAAAACAGGTAGACCTGCTGTTGAAGTTATTTTGACGGTTCTTCATGCAGGCGGGAAATTCGGTGGTGGAGGCTACAAAGTATCCGGAGGGTTGCATGGTGTAGGTGCCTCTGTCGTAAATGCACTTTCCTCTTACTTAGAAGTATATGTTCATCGAGAAGGACATATTCATTATCAAAAGTTTGAAAGAGGAGTTCCTGCTGCTGATTTAAAAGTTGTGGGAGATTCAGAAGTAACAGGTACAATCACGCATTTCTCACCAGATCCAGAAATTTTCACTGAAACGGTTGAATATGATTATGACACTCTCGCAACGCGCATTCGTGAATTAGCCTTTTTGAATAAAGGATTATTGATCACGCTTGAGGATAAGCGAGTAGAAAATAAACGAGCCCAATACCATTATGAGGGTGGAATTATATCCTATGTGGAGCATTTAAATCGAACAAAAGAAGTCCTTCATGAAGAGCCTATTTATATTGAAGGTGAAAAGGATGGAATTGCCGTTGAAATTTCCATGCAATATAATGACGGTTACACAGAAAGCATCTATTCTTTTGCTAATAATATCCATACCTATGAAGGTGGAGCACATGAATCGGGCTTTAAAACAGCTTTAACTCGAGCGATCAATGACTATGCCAGAAAGAATGGGCTTATTAAGGAAAGTGAGACAAATCTTACTGGTGAAGATGTCAGAGAAGGATTAGTTGCCATCATTTCAATTAAGCATCCAAATCCTCAGTTTGAAGGTCAAACAAAAACAAAACTAGGAAATTCAGAAGTCCGTACCATAACAGATTCTGTTTT
>CAWFID010000001.1:0-86903 GCA_963815765.1 uncultured Bacillaceae bacterium | reverse complement strand
CGGAAAAATGAATATAATACAGCAAATTTAGCTGAAACAAAGTAGTGGTTGACGGAGGCTTTCCCGTAGGCAAAGGTATTAGACACCTTACGGGAAAGCCTCTTGTTTGTTAATTAATAGTGGGATTTGTTGACAATATTATTTAAGTTTTAGGCTATGTTAACGATGATGATTAAAAATGGCCTTTGGTGTACATGGGCAGCGTGTTTTATTCGAATGAATAACTTAGCCCAACGTGTACACCAAAGGCCTTTAACGCAGCAACCATATTGTTTAACAAAGCCAAGTTTTAAAAAAAACTTTGGTGTATGCCAGCACAAATTATCATTATATGCATCAATGTTAGTTCCAAAAGATTATGCTCAGGCTACGTTAATGTCATCTGGGATTATAAATGGTATAGCAACTATTTTATTAACATTGTTTATTGACCCTAAAGCCTCCGTATTAGCTGATAGAGTAATGAAAAACCAAAGTGATTATATTTACTTAAAGAGTTACTCTTTGACGATGATTAGTTCGAAATTAATGGGTACAATTGTAGCTCAACTTTTGTTTATCCCAGTTGCATATTATGTTGCTTGGTTTGCCAAGTGGATTTAATGAGTATTCTTATAACTATAATGGACTCATAAATCTAGACACGAAATAAGGAGATGTACACCAACAACACCTTTGTCATATGCCTTATGGTGATCGTTACGGAACTAGATTAGCTGTTGTGAGTGTTGTTCATAAACATAAGAAAAAGATTAAGCAAAAGAAACTAGGTCAACTAACCCAAGAACCTAACCAGCTATTAGACAAGGGTTTACCAGTTCCTAGTGTAGCTAGACAAATAAAGTTAAATGCTATTCTAGTTCAATACTATGTAGATGAGTTTAAGACAGTTGAAGAAGGTATGTAAATCAATCTTTTACCTTCTTTTGCAAAGCTGTAATAACTTCTTCCCTTAGTGACACTGTGACCAAAAAAGGACAAAAAAAGAACGCTATTTCTAGCGTCCTAGTAATTTACTAGTTTATTGCTATATTAGTGAAAGTAGCGTCATAACTCTCCAAATTGCCCGCAAAGTCAATTATTCTTAATTTACCGGATACTGTTGCTGGTGTACCTACGTCAGATAACTCACTTGTTCTAGCTGTAATATACCCTTTAGATTGAGGTGCAACAGCATCAGACATCGTAATATCATTAGAACTGAATCCATTGACTGCGATACTATCAGCCTGTACAGTTAGTTCCTTATCAGTCTTGTTTTCCATTAGGAACTTAACACCATCAGCAGAAACCTCTTTGAAACTGATAACTACCTTTTCATCTTGATAAACAACAACAGGTGCTTTTTCCTCAACTTTTTTAGGTTCAGGTGCTTTAGCAGTTTCCTCTTTAGCTGGTTCTGCCTTAGTGGTGTCAGTAGTGGCTTCGTCAGTAATCTTATTGTCAGTTGAAGCAGTATCAGAACCGCCACCACTAAATGCAATACCACCAATTATAAAGCCTATAATTAACCACACCCACCATTTTTTGAAGAAAGGTACTTTTACTTTTTCGTTAGCCATATAGATTTCCTCCGTTTATATAAAAGTATTTTACAAATATCTACATAATTGTAACACTCATGTAAATATATTGATATATATACTTCTAATTTACCGGTAGGAAAGTATTGTTAAATTTACAAGATTTGTAATTATACGCCGCAAAAACTTTTATAAAGGAATAGCTGTTTCATATTAGCATAAACCTTAACGACCCTTACTTATATAGTGTCTATAGTAATTTGAATAGCACGAATGTTCGAATTATGCAATAACTTTGGCTAAAGCCAACCGAAAATTCATCCCATGTCTAAAGATGGGCTACGTCCTGCACGGGTGTTCTTTTCGGAAAACCAATGAAAAAGGAAAAACCGTCCTGAATCAGTGAAACAGTCGATTACATATGGAAAAGAGACTGATCATCTACTAGATACAGATGATGGGTCTCTTTTCCATATTATTTACTCTTGATTCTCCCTCGGTGTTATCAACGTCTTAGAAAACTATTCCCTTATTCGATCTGGCAGACTTTGAATAGACTGTACAACCAAATCCAGCTTTACTTCAATTCGGTAAAGCAGATAGAGGGTAACAACAATAGGAAAGCCTACCTCACTAATCAAAGGAATGATTTGTTCCATCTTTAACACCTCTTCTTAGTTATACTTGCTTCGTTATTGTTAATGAAAAGGCTGCCTCACGAAAGAAAGCAGCCTTTTCATTTTATGATCACATCTTTATCATCTGGCTTAGAGTACACTCACAAGGCTCGAGCAGAATCTGCGCTGCCATGCGGCACACTCGCCGTATGCACCAAGGATTTCCGAACTGATCCGCAAATCGGAGAATGGTGCACGGGCTATTCCGAATTATGAAGAAACCCTTGCCTTTTTATATCAACCTGTAAAACCTGCCAGTGAAGAGGTTGTGCAGCGCTCACTGGCAGAGATCAGAAAAATTTTAGGCATCAAAAGAGGTGAACAGGATGGAGGGAAATCCATACTACAATCTGGAAGTTGAGGAAGCTGTGATTAACGGACAAGAAACAGGGACTTGTCCGTTATTCCTACGAATTCAGATGATACCAGATTCAATTGCTAAAATTGCTCAAAACGCCGAAAATTAATTGTTGCAAGCAGCACAAACAATATTGATAAGCAAATAGCAGTACATATGACGAGCAGGCCGCTTTCTGCTAATTCACCCTGAAACAATAATGCAGATGCCTGTGCTCTTATATTAGAAGGACTCCACTGCATGTATTTTGTAAACAGACTAGAAAGGACGGAAAGACCTCCTAATACCATAATACTCAATCCAGCAATTCCACTTGCTGCCTTTAGCAATGTTCCCAGCAAAATCGTGACTGACAGAGTGAAGAAGAGCCATAAACTATAGTAAAGAAAACTGGCTAGGACTCTTTCCCACTTAACAGTATTAAAGAGCAAATTTGTATAATACCAGGTCATTCCGTAGCTCAGCAGGAAGGAAACTAGAGTGAGTGAAACCTGAGCGAACCACTTGCTTGCAATATACTGTAATGGACTTACTGGGCGAACCATTACAAGTGTTAAGGTCCCGTTTTGTCTTTCATTGGCGATGGCACCCATGAAGGCAATGACAAGCAGTAATGTGCCAATTGTTCCAAATTGATTCAGGGTGGATGCTAAAACCTCTTCGCCAGTAGGAGTTGGAATTTCAATCACAGCTCCTTTAGGAAGGTTGCCTGCGCTTTCTAGGATCTGGGGCATGTAATAGGTTGAAATTGGCTGTGAAATACCGAGAATGATCATAGCAATCGGCAGCCAGATCCATTTACCACTGTGCATAGCTTCTTTCATTTCTTTTTGAAAAAGCGTCATAAAATTACTCAATCCTTCATCACCTCCATATAGGCATCCTCCAATGAATCCTGAAATGGTTCAAAGTGCATCAATGTTAAATGATTCTTTAGTATTCTGGTTAAAAGAATGCTTGTATCAAAAGCATCTTCAACAGTCAAGACCGCAGTGTTGAAATCCAAGTATTTGATACGAGTGAGCATTGGAAGATCTTCAAAGCAGCTTTTCAGTGATTCTGCTGTTCTAATTTTATAAGAGATAGATGAGTGATGATTTTTTAAGTTGGCTAAGCTGCCATTCCACTTGATTATCCCATTCTTTAGCATAATGACTGAATCACACACCTGCTCGGCATCATGCAGTACATGTGTGGAGAATAGGATCGTCATTCTTGTTTTCAAGGACTGCAAAATTTCTAAAACATCTCTTCTGCCATTTGGGTCAAGGGCTGACACCGGTTCATCGAGAATTAAGAGCTCTGGGTCATGGATTAGAGCTTGGGCAAGTCCTAATCTTTGTTTCATCCCTCCAGAGAACCCGCCGATTTTTTTGTTTTTTATATCAAGGAGACTGACAAACGCTAATGTTTCGTCGATTTTGGCAGCAAGCTGTGACTTGGTCAGATGGGAAAGTCTTCCGGCAAACTGTAAAAATTCTTTGGCCGTCATCCAGGGGAAGAAGGAAGGATGTTGAGGCAAATAACCGATTAACTGCCGGTAATCCTTTTTCTTTCTGTCCTGTAAATGAATGGTGCCGGACGTAGGAGTCAAAAGGCCAGCCAGCATTTGCAGTGTGGTTGTTTTTCCAGCGCCGTTCGGACCGATGATGGCGATGCATGTTCCTTTTGCCATTTGAAAAGAAATCTCTTTTACAGCTTGATGTTGCTGGAAGGTCTTCGTTAAATTATCGACTTCAAGGAGTATGTTTCCACTTTTCATGTTTGTTTCCTCCCGATTACAAAATAGAGAATGGGACCGATGGTATTGATGAGAAGAATGATTAGGATCCACATCCATTTTGGCCCGTTTGTTTTTTCCTGTCTGATACAGCTGACTAAAGCAAAAATGATTAAGATGAACTGCAGTACGATAAGGGGAGCAATGAGTGCCCAATTTAGATCCGGCATGTTTTTCAACTCCTTTTTTGTTTTCTTTTATAAGGCCATACAACAAATACGAGATAACACAAGGCTGGTGTCGGTGCTTGGATCAGTCCCCAAATGCCCCAAAACCAAGGATAGCTACCCTTCTTTTTTGCATCAATAAATAGGAGGATGCTTTGAGTCAGCAGGATTGGAATCACGATCGGTAACAACATTAGAACTAACTCTTTATCTGTCATAAAAGGATTCCTCCTTTGCCTTTCTTTTGCTCAAAATCAAGTAAATCAGGGGAGCGGCAACCAGAGATAACGTCTGTGTCCAGATAAAAAACAGCGGGGCCTTGAAAATGACGGTTGTCATGCCAACCAGAATGAGTAAGGCAATAGTGATGAAAAACGTTAGTTCCTTATAAAAGGCCTTTCTCTTTTCAAATTTAGCCAGCATGAGCTGTTCCTTGATGGCAGCCTTGCTTGGGACAGGATGTGAACCTAACTGTTCAAGCTGCTGCCAATCCTTATGAAGCTGCGATATAAGGTTATCCTTTGAATCTTCCTTTTTAGTCATCGTCTTTCCACTCCTTTTTCAGCCTGTTGATTCCGGTGTGAACCCGTGATTTCACCGTACCTGTTTTGATGCCCAGCATAGTGCCGATTTCTTCGTATGTATAACCGTAGTAGTGTCGCAAAAGAATCGGGATTTTAACATCTGCTTCAAGCTGATTGAAATCTGTGAACGAATCGCTCCATTCCAAATCATGATATTGGGAATTCCAGTTTAATTGCCGTGAAAGTTGTTGCATGATTTTGCCCATTTTTTTTCCTTCGCGTTGTTTTTTTCTCATAGAATCGATATAAATTCGGGAGGCGATCGAAATCATCCAGGTAGAAAATTTTCCTTCCCCTTTAAAGGAGGGAAGGTTCATATAGCATTTAATCATGGTCTCCTGGGCTAAATCCTGGCTTATCTGTTCATTTAGGGTGAGCTTTAGCAGGTATTTGAATAAAAAAGAATAATGGCGCTGGAAAAGCCCTGTAAAGGCATCATCATTGCCTGCCATCGCTTTCGTTATTAGGGCTTTGTCATCAAGATACTCCACCTTTGATGCCCCCTTTCCTCTTCGTTCACATATAAGACGCTCCCTTTAATCATATCGTTCATTTTTTTATGAAAAAAGATTATTTATTATTTGATGGAAACAGGGGGGTGGATCTAGACCACTGAAAAAGAGGTATTCTGGATGCAAAAAGATGTTTCTGACACCGGAATTTTTTTATAATATTGTCTTTTTATATTCATAAAGATGAAAGGTAAATATTGGATATTTATGTTATGCTGTAATAAAGAGGAGGGGGAGTTTATGAAAAAGTTAATTAGTTTAGTTCTTTTTATCTTCGTCTTTGGTCTATTTGCTCCAATCACTGGACAAGCAGCAGGGGAATTTAAGGATGTTTCAACAAACTATACTTTTTATAATGAGATTCTCTATCTCTCAGCAAAGAAAATCATTTCGGGTTTCCCAGATGACACATTCCAACCGAATAACTCAGTCACCCGGGCGCAGGCAGCTATCATGTTAGGCCGTGCGTTACATTTAAAAGGGGAACCAAAAGACACGAAATTTACGGATGTTTTTGCACATGTTACTGGCTCAGGGTATATTGCTTCAGCCGTTGAAAAGGGAATTATCAGCGGTTTTCCGGATGGTTCTTACCGTCCGTACGAACCTGTCACCCGTGGGCAAATGGCCATATTTTTAAATAGAGCTTTCGAACTCACAAATGGTCATACAAATAGCTTTACAGATGTTTCATCTAATATGACAGCCTATCAATCTATTCTAAATGTATCCGCAAATGGCATTGCAGGCGGATATCCGGATGGTACTTATCGTCCTGATCTATCGGTGACTCGCGGACAGTTTTCTGCGTTTATGGCGCGAATACTAGAACCTTCATTTAGAGTGGTCCATTTTCTCGATAAGAATTTGGAAAAAGCCGTAAGAGAAACGCTTAACAAACCAGCGGGAAACATAACAGCTGCCGATATGAACGGCATTAATCGAATTGATGGAGTTGGATACTCTATTAACAATTTATCAGGGATTGAATATGCGAAGAATCTAACGTATCTTGATTTAAGTGTAAACGAAATAAGTGATATTAGCGGATTGGCTGGGTTAACCAAGCTGAGAGTTCTTCATTTACCCTCCAATAAAATAAGCAATATCAGTGCATTAAGCGGATTAACCAAGCTTGAAACTCTTGATTTATCCTTCAACCAAATAAGTGATGTTAGTGCCTTGAATGGTTTAACAAAGCTTCAAATGCTTCATCTATTTAAAAACCAAATAAGTGATATTAGCGCTTTGAGTGGATTGACCAATCTGATAGATCTTGATTTATCCTCCAATGAAATAAGCGATATCAGTGCATTGAGCAAATTAAACACTCTTTATCTGCTTGCTTTATCCTACAACAACATAAGTGATATCAACGTATTAAGCAAATTAAACACTCTGCAGGATCTTGCTTTATCCGGCAATAAAATAAGCGATATCAGTGCACTAAAGGGACTAACCAATCTTTATGCTCTTAGACTGGACTACAATGAAATAAAAGATATCAGCGCCCTAAGTGGTTTAACCAAACTTACATCACTTAATTTAAATACCAACAAAATAAGTGGTATCAGTGCTTTGAGCAACTTAACCAAGCTTAAGGATCTTAATCTAAGTGTAAATGAATTAAGTGATATTAGTGGATTGGGCACCTTAACCAATCTGACAATACTTGATTTAGCCTTAACCGGAATCAGTGATATTAGTGTATTGAGTGAATTAACCAATCTGCAAGGCTTGTATTTATCCGCTAACAAAATAAGCGATATCACTCCGTTAAGCGAACTAGCGGATCTTCGGTACCTTACTTTAACGGATAATGAACTTAATTCAGAATCCCAAAAAGTAATTGAAAATCTAGAGGCACGGGGTGTAATTGTCACTTATTGAAAAATATTTAGATGAATCTTGATTATGCTGTTAGGAAACAGGGGACAATCTCATGTTTACCTAAAATTATCCATAATTGGGGTTAATTAAGGGGGCGCAAGGTCCCCATGTTTCATATTTAAATAGAGGAGTATAATTGAAACCCTAATTATTTCCATATATAGCACGTATTCTCCACGCCGCATCTGGAGGCTTTCCCTCCCATGTCTATAGGGTGCTTGTGTTTAAAAATAGAGGTTGCTGCGGTAACCTTTTTTTATTGCACGAATGAACAGAATGGTGAAATAGTTTGACAAAAGCAATTGCTGATTCTGAATTAATCCATCAAAAGAAAAACTTAATTAAACTTTTACATAGAAGCACTTAATTATCTAAAAAGTTTAAGTATTATAAAATAAGGGAATATTATCTACTTCATATAGATGATAATTTTGACATGGATACTTTTGAAGTCAACCTATTCATTATTAAATATGAGAGAAGTGCGTGTCATAAATAAAAAATTAATAATTAGTTAACCTTGCGTTTCTTTAATGCATATTCACCTAACATCCAAACCAAGGAGGAAGATCCTATGCGAATACCTATACAGGTGCTACGAATGCGCCTTAGTGCTTCATCTCTTATGATCTCTGGAATCTTGTTTGTACTTTATCCAACGATACGACCCTTTTCAGATGAAACATCATTGCAAGGTGCCACGGCTTTCGCCTCTACCGAGTGGCTAGTGGCACATATACTAGCCATTGTCTCTTTTACACTACTTCCACTAGGTTTACTTGGGCTTCACAACTCTTTACAAGGTACAGCCGTAAACTCAATTGCGTATTGGGCCGGGGTGCTGTGTTTGATAGGAATAGGTCTAACCTTGCCGTTTTACGGAGGGGAAACGTTCGGTCTACACGCTCTAGGGCAAGAGGCTATAAGGCAACAGTCAGCCACCCTTGTTAGTTTAGCAACTGGTGTCCGTTCTGGAGCAGGTCTAGTTATGTTCCTAGTAGGACTCCTGCTACTTGCCATTGCAGCGATTATAGTTGCTATGGCAATTTGGTGGTCTGGCAGGTACCCGAAATGGAGTGGTATTCCTTTCGCCTTCGGGATGGGATTATATATTCCGCAATTTTTCGGTGGGCAGCCGTTAAGAATAGCCCACGGAATTTTGGTGGCCATAGGTTGTCTATGGATAGCGGTAGGCTTGTGGAGGCAAAGTAACCAGAATATTGATCAGAAGATACAGTCTACTACTATCGGCCCAGAAAGTTAGTCAGACGAAACAGGGGGACATTCCCAGGCGCCCCCGCCATAATACATATTATTCTATTAAGCCGCACAGTGATTTTATCACTTATGCGGTTTGTTTGTTTACAAGTTGTTACAGTGTTTTACTAATACAATAGTATGAGAATGCAATATATTTTTGAGTAATAAATTAAGAATCGATGTGACAGTTTGAATTTCCTATTGTTGGTTATAGGATTCCTTATTTCTAACTTGAATTAGTTACAAATTGGGTCAGTTAACCTGTCCCTCAGATCCACCAGGTGTGACTTTATCATCCGTGTACAACATCTTCACCTTGCCTTTTTATAATAGGCTATAATCCAACCATTGTTATGTAATCCACGTAAATTCAGCATTCATCTCCCACTTCTGTAAGTGGGGGATGAATGCAAAAAGCTCACTGATTCAATGGAGGTTCAAATCCTGGCTGAATGAAGTTAAGCCTCCGGCGGATGCCTCGGATTTTTAAAGGGAATTCGACGGGGCGAATTTGATACTTCGAGTCAACCTGCCTGCTTATACTTCTTTAGAAAACCACGCAGTATATGATTGAATTGATCCGTCGCTTCCAGTTTAGAGATATGTCCGCAGCTTTTAAAGATTACGAGCTCGGAATCTGGTATATTTCTATGCATTGAAATTTGGAACCAAACCGGAAGGATCGCATCGTACTGGCAGCCAATTACAAGAGTGGGCACGGAAATTACAGATAATAACGCCCGGTTATCGATATTGAGACATGCTTCCATTGATTTGTAGTAACCTACCGGATGAGGATTATAAAACTCAGTAAATTTTTTATATTTTCCTCACTCCATGAATAGAGACTTCTGCGTGCGGCAAGATTTCGCTGTTCTTCAGGTGACAAAATTTTTGCGCATGATTTACGATAGGCCACAAACCACTCACCAAATCGTTTCGATGCAAAGTGAAAGGTACTGACTAATATTAACGAACGACATCGTTCAGGAGCTTGCTGATAAATTTCTTGAGCAACCGTCCCCCCCATAGAAAATCCACATATGTGAGCGTTCTCAATTTCCAGTTCATCGAGCAAGGTAATAATATCTTTAGCGAAGTTTTCGATGGATATACCATGTAGTGTATCATTCTGTCCATGACCGCGCAGATCTGGAATGATCAGGTCATATTGGTCAGCTAATATTTGTTGGCGGGACTAGCCTTCTTTCATTTCACCAAGACCGTGAATGAGCAATAGCGGTTCACCGCTGCCAAGACGATTGTATGGAAGCTTTACGTTACCGGATATCATTGTAAACATAAAATGACTCCCCCCTTTTTAAGGTGCAAAATGACAAAGTTTTTCGTGTTGGTGGCTAGCTTCAGCGCCTACTTGCTCGTCAGCATGGCACTCGGGCTATTTTTAGTACATTTTGTATAACTTTAATTTTACCAGTTTTTAGAAATTTTAACAAGATTGTCACATTTATATGTATATGCACACTTGTTGATTCATAACTTATAGGTGCAAAAAGTGACAAACGATCGAAAAGATAGCAAATTAAGCCCAGCAAAGAATTTTATGCTGCCGTTTATATAATAAAAGCCTTCATTGACAAAACTAAAAAATAATTGTACTATATTCGCACAAAATATCATTATACGTACATTTGCGTTTATTATAATTAGGAGGTTAATATGTCAAATCAAAATTCAGAAAAATCTAATGAAGAATCTAAACATAATTTTGAAACATCTGGTGATTTTCTTAAGACACTTGATCGAGGATTAATGGTTATTAAATCTTTCCAAAATAGCCCAAGTTTAACTATTAGCGAGGCTGCTGTACTAAGTGGATTATCGCGTCCGGTAACCAGAAGAGTGCTTCTAACATTAGAACATCTCGGATATGCAAATTCAAAAGATGGTAGATTTTCTCTTACAACGAAAATTCTCTCTTTAGGGTATTCCTATCTTTCTTCACATAACATCTGGGAAATTGCCCAACCATATCTTGAAAAATTATCTAAAAAAATTGATGAATCCAGCTCTCTCTCCATTTTGGATCATACACATGTTGTATATGTCGCGCGTGTATCTGTGAATAAAATTATGAAATATTCCTTAGAAGTAGGAACCCGTCTGCCAGCTCACACTACTTCCCCCGGAAAACTACTTCTCGCTTACCTTCCTGAACACAAATTAGACTATTATTTTGAACAAGCAGAACTGAGGGCTTTTACAGAAAAAACAAATACTAGCGAAGCACAAATTCGGGAGGAGCTAAAAATGATCCGTGAAAACGGTTGGGCGTTATGCCAGGACCAATTAGAACTTGGACTAATCTCTGTTGCAGCGCCAGTTAGAGATATACGAGGAGAAATTGTTGCTGCGGTGAATTGCCCAACACATTCCGGAAGAGTAGACATTAATAAAGTAATCCATGAATACCTCCCCCTCGTCTTAGAAACGGCTGAAAAGATTAGCAATAACATTGAATTCGAAATTATCCAGTAAAAATAAGCTGGAATACTTCAAAGTCCAAGACCGATATGGCACACCTTTAAGAGGTAAATATCTTTTTGTTTTGAGGTGTTAGTGGATTCGAGACCATCCGACCATTAAGCTGATGACACGAGATGGCTCTACTACCTATCGAAAAGCGATTGAATGAATACCAGGTGCCAGGCACCTGGTATTCTTCTTTGTTCATTTGCAGCCGGCTATGTTTTGAAGAAAAATCCATTTACCAACCATAACGCAACTAGTTTATAATATAAGGATGTCCAAATGGGATAGTAGGAGTCTATTCTATGACTCTAAGAAGATGTAAGTAGGTGAGTACAATCGATATCATTGAAACACGGGTGAGAGGTTTTATTGGAGATATTCAACACCCTAAACAAAAAAAGAAAATAAATATGTAACGATTTAGAATTTCAGTTGCGCAAGCTATTGGATGATTATTTTGAAATGGACGGTTATTCGTTGTTTTATCATGCGATCGAAACATTGCAAGCGGAAGGACAACTAATCCCTATTCAAAATAATCAATATAATGGAAAAACACCAGCACTTGCCTTATATTACTGGGTAAATATAAAAGTTCAGGCAAACAAATGGGATCGTCTTGAGATGATGAAATTAAGTGATCAGTTTGATTTTTCCTATTATGAACGGCATCCCGAATGGCAAACGAAAGACGAATGGAATCGAATCCAGAATGTATATACTTTTCTAAAGTCCAGTCAGGAACGGGAAATCGTGTCATTAGAAGAAAGAAGCCTGGAGCTCTTTGGTCATGAAAAATTCTTACTAGATAGTGATAGCTTTCCTGATGGAAAAGGCTTTTTAGCTAGAATTGGAATATCAGAAGACCAACTTAAAATGGTGAACTATGGGGAGCCTTTTGTATTTTGGATGAAACAAGGGAAAGAAATGAAAGATATTCAGAGAGTACTTATTGTCGAAAATCTATCTTTCTTTCATACTTCCATTAAATTATTGGAAGCAAATCAACTTGATTATGAACCTGAACTCATTATTTATGGGGAAGGGACTAAAATTGAACGGAGCTTTTCCTTTTTCTTTCGAATGTTTCCGCTAAAATCCTATCTTTTCTACTACGCAGGAGATCTTGATGCTGCAGGATACGGGATCCTCATTCGGCTGATCGAAAAATATCCGGATTGCAGTATTCAGCCTGCCTTAAAAATTTATCGAAAAATGCTTGAATGTCTAGAACAAAGGAATGACCAGAAAACAGGCCAAACACAAAACCTCAAATACCGTGATGTATTCTTTCAATGGTTTACGGAAGAGGAGCAAGCACTATTACGGCAATTATGGCAGGAAAATAAGCGAATCCCACAAGAAGTGTTAACAATCGAAACATGGAGGAGATGGATGTGAACGAATCATGGGAAGGATTTGCCCAGCGAATGCAACGATTAAATCCACTGTTTGAGCTTGGCAGGGGAATGGAGGTAGGAGAGCTAAAGCCTCATATCCAAACGATTCTCATGCAAGTGCTCCTCACCATCTTTTATCGAGAATTAAATGATGATGATCACAGGCGCAAATCAGATATCAAGTATATGGTAGAAGATTCGATTAAGCAAATGAAGCTTTTAGCAGACGAGAAGCAAATTGAACGGATTACAAGCGGGCTCCTATATCAGGGAAAAGAAGAGTATAGTAAACCGTTTGAAGCCTTATATTACGATGAAATTAGACAATCATGGGAAACGCAGGTCTTCCGTTATGTCACGATGGATGAATATATATACGAATTTAGAGATGGGCGGATCGATTGTTTATAAACTCACAGATGTCGCTCAGGAAATGATTTTTATGAGCAGGGAAATGGCAGAGGAATTCTCAATAACGATTGAACAACTCTATAGTATGCAGCTGATTAAAAACGGTAATTTTAGAAAAGCTACCCGAAACCTCGATCACCTCATTTCACGCGTAAACCGCTTAATGGCAAAAGAATTCACTTTTCAAAAGGAAATGATTAACAATCCCAAAATCTTATTGATTGAAGAAGAATGGCAAAGGGCCGACAATCGTGTGGAAATTGAAAAGCAATTTGAAGAAGAAAAAAATCATTTCCGTACGATTACTAGGATGATCGAAAAAACGAAACGAAGAAATGAAGAGGATGATTCTATTCAAAAAGAATTGATTCTTCTTCAAGAAAAAATTGGCCATACAAGGCAATTGCATGATCGTTTTGCCAAGCTAGTCATTCAAAATATCTCCTATGAGATGAAATTAAAAGCAGAAAATCCTTCCTTGTTTTGGGAAACCAGCCTGGTTTCATTTCGAGAACATATTTATGAAAATTGGTTAATGAAGGAAGGAGTTCAACAGTTTCGAGGCTATAGAAAGCGTACTTTCTCCTTTGTTTTCACCGAAGAATGAATTTATTTTGCCGCTTGATTGGATATGGGGTGAACAAGAATTTGATGAAAAACAACTAACGGATGCCGTAATCGAAGAGGAACCAGAAGAAAGCATTACTCGTCTGCGAGTGACGAACTGGGATTCTGTTATTAAGGCATGGAGTTATGTTTTTCAACATTTACAAACATACGGAGAGTTTTCATTAGCTGATTTATCGACGCTGCCATTAGAAGTGCAGGATTTATGGTTTGAAGAATCTGAAACGATTGATTTATGGATGATGTTTGATAAAAAGCCGCTGAAGGTTCAAGTGCTGCATCGGAAGGAAGAAACATTAAGTGACGAGAGGGAAATTCTTCTTTATAAACTAATGAAGGAATATCCGCAATTTCAAGTGTTTGAAGGCTTGAAAATCTTTACCATGTTTGATCATCGAGCGGAGCCTCATCATTGGTATCAAATGAAAATTACCCCGTTTAAAATATGTGTACAGGAGGAAAAAAGATGAATGCAGAATCAATCAAAAAAGCATCAGCTGTCTATTTTACTCTATTAAAAGATAAAGTAATCGACGAAAATAGCGAACACTTCCAGACGTATTTTGATCCGGAAGTGAGACAGACCGTTCTTTTATTAGCAGACGAATCAGGTACATATATCATTGAATCGCCTAAACGGATCCACTTAGTTGTCCAGCCAACCGGCTCTGTCTTTGCTACGAATTTTACCCATTTGAAAGAAAAGCATAAGCAAGTCGAAACGAAAAAACACTTTCATCTTATTAGCGTTGTGATTATGTCTTTTTTAGCAGCAATTGACCAGTAACCAGGCTGCAAAAATCCGCACGAAGCGGGAAGGGATTAGCTACTACGCATTAGAGCGTCATGTCAACGATCTTATCATGAATTGGGATAGCATTCTTAAAGCTAAACCTACCTTCGGAGAAGAAGAACGAATCGATATGAAGGAAGTTGTGACCACGTGGAAATACATGGAGGTTGACACGGATGATTATGGGGCTAAAAAAGGCAATCGACGAACGAGAATCGGTTTAATTGCCAGCGCGATGCGCTTATTAGAGACGGAGGGGCTGATCGTCGTTCTGGATCGGGACGATATTCCAAAGGCGATTCCAAAACAAGAGCTTTTTGAGCGAATTGAATACCTGTATCATGATTATGATCGTTATGAAATATTTAAAAAATTAATGACCACGGAGGAGAATGAGCATGCCGAAAATCCATCGAATTAGAATTGTTGGCCTGAAGTATGATGGCATGCAAAAGCAATATAAAGATACCACTTTTAACTTCCATAATGAAGAGACCTCAACAAATGGTCTCATTGCGATGATGAATGGGGGCGGGAAAGGGGTATTCCTGCAAACCATCTTCCAAATACTTAAACCTGGAACTTCGTGGGGAAAACAAAACAATCGTTATTATCAGCAGTTCTTTTTTAATAATAAAGAGCAATTTATTCCCTATACCTTTCATGTTCTCATTCAATGGGAATTGGACGGTTCTGACCGCCGGCATCTGGTAACTGGAGGAATGTTCTCAGCCGAACAGCGGATCTCGATGAGTGAAGAAAGCGGAAATGAAAGCAAAACATTGGAACAGGAAGCAAAGATCCTCCCTAATATTACCTTTTATACAAGAGAATTTGAACGGAAAGAAGAGGCAGCGCTTGATCATATTCCACTTTATGAAAATGATGAGGTTGCTGAAACCGAAAGCTTGAAGGACTATTTAAAATGGAATGGATATGACGTTTACCGAGATACGAAGAAGCATCTATCGCATTCTTGATACATACGGAATTAACCGTAAAGACTGGGATATTATGAAGGACATTAACAAAGATGAAGGCGGCGTTGGGAAATACTTTGAGGGAGCTGAGGATGATCATTCCCTGTTCCAAAAACGAATCATTCCTACTGTTAGTCAAGTCTTGCATCGAACCGAACATCAAAAGAACGATCTTGTGGAGATTTTCAAGAGTCAGGCAAGTATTGCGAAGGACCTGCCTGTTCTTTTAAAAAGAGAGCAAGCACATAAGGAATTTTTAGAAGACATTGTCCCTTTTGAAGAGAATTTAGCAAAAGGAGTAGAGCATAAAGAAATTGTTCAGGACAGTATAAAGGTAGGAAGACAACTGCTTGGTGCTCTACAGCATTTGAAGCAATCGGAAGAGGAAACGCTGCTTACTTTAGAGAAAGACATTGAAAAATTAACGCTAAAGCAAGCAGATTTACGCTATCAAAAAGACAATTTAGAGTATGCAAAAGCTCACAGAGAGGTACTAGATTGGGAGAAGAAATTAGTGGAAGAAAGGAATAAGCATACTTCCTTACAAGAAATCGTTAAGGAAAAACAGGAACGAAAAGAACAGCTAGCCTTTCAGCTATTATTGAAAGAATGGAGTGAAAACGAACAAAGTATTCGCTCTCTTTCACAGCAGATTGCGACATTGGAACAAAATAGCGGCTTAGAGCAAGTGAATCAAAGAATGGATGAAATTAAAAAAGAAGCAGCAAAGCAATGGGAGCATTCTTATCTATCCATACAAGAAGCAGTTAAGCAGTATTTGGGGTATCAAAAGTTCTTAAAGAAAAAAGGAACATGAGCTGTCGCAGCAGGATAAACAAAAGACAAAAGAGATTGCTCAAGCTTGACTACGGAAATTGATTTTCTCTATACGCAAATTCATACATTTGAGTCTAAGGAAGAAACGCTCATTAAAGAATTTGGTGACCGCTTAACCTATGACTTAAAGGGCTTTACCGCAGTTTCTTTCTAAACAAATTGAAGACAAAAAAGCTAGGTTAGAAGAGTTGCAAGCAAAAGATAAAGAATCTAGTGAACGGCAAAATCAATTTGCCACTTCACATGGTACGCTTGTCCAATCGATTCAGTTTTCAGAAGAAAAATGTGAAGAGTTAAAGGCAGCAAATGAAGAGCAAAAGCAAAAAGAAGCAAAACTAGTAGATAAGCTTCATGGGTTATTAGATGATGTCACTGCACCGTTCACACACGCGCTTCTTTCGAAATATGCCATACAGATTGAAGAAATACTAGGCAATAATCGAGAACAAGGTGAACAAATTAAAAAAGAACTTTGGGAAACACAACTCGACTATTCCTTAAATGATGAGCACTTCTGGATTGCCAATAAAGATGTGAAAGAATTAAAGGAATGGATTGATGAGAAGACTGGCATTGATGTGTTTTATGGAACTCAATTTCTCCAATCATTAAGTAAAGAGGAACTGGCGAACTACCTTATGACGTATCCGCTCCTTCCATATGGTTTAGTCGTAAGCGGGCATCAATGGCAAAAAATTAATCAGCAGGTTCTTTCAGGAAGAATGTTTAAAAGTCCTGTTCCGATTTTCCTACGTGAGGAAATGAACAGCGAAAATCACCAGCCATCCTTTGTGATTATTAACGGAACAGAGAAAGAGCTATTAACGGATAAAAATCAATTTACCAACTGGAAAATAAAGATTGCTAAACAAATAGAAGAAAAGAAAGATACTCTTATTGAAATTGAAAAAACAGAAACCTCCTTACGTCGTATTTTAAAAGAAATCGATCGATTTTTATCACGCGAGCTTTCTAGTGATATTGAAAAAGCTTTGAATCAGGAACAGAACGCCCTTCTTTCTAAGAAAACACAATTACAGGAAATCACAACACAAGCAGCAAAAAGAAAAAGAATTACAGCTTGAGCTAAAAGAACAGTTGGAAAAGACAAAGCGAAAAATCGAAAAGCTTACAAGAGATGTGGAAACATTAGAGGATTATGACAGTGAAAAGATTGCTTCATCAAGAAAATAAACGGGTGAAACTAGAGAAAGAGAAACAAAAGGAAGCCTTAGGTATAGCGCAGCAAGAAATAGGAAAAGAGCACCAAAATATCGTTGAACTGCAAAACAAGTGGAATCAAACGTATTTAGAATGGAAGCTTACAACCGAACAAACGATAAAGGAGATTGCCTTCTTTATTGAAGACAGCGGTTTTTCCTGCTGATGAAAAAGCAGAAGCAATGTGAAGATGTCCCACGTTTATCACCACATTTATTAGAAGAGATAAATGGCAGCATTGAAGAGCTAAAACAGCTTCAAAAATCAAAAGAAGAACAAGCTAGAGAATTACTCGTTATTCAAGCAAAAAAAGAAACAGAACAAAAGCAGCAAAAGAAATTAGAGAAAAAACTTAATACTCATAATAAGGAGTGGAATGAAGCTCCGGAACCAGATGAACCTATTAGTATATTAGAAAATATGCTGCAAACTGCACAGAAGGAAGCAAAGACTGCGGAAAAAGAAGAACGGGAACAAGGAACGGCTGTAACAGTAGCAGAAACTTCATTAAAGCATGCGACCGAACAGCGTGACAAGTCAGGAAAAAAGATAGCAAAGCATGAAAAACAGCCTGAAGAATGGGAAGAGCTTGACTTAGAAGTAAAGGCAGTCGAAATAAAAGACCAAACGAAAAAAACGAAAGAGGAAGTAAAGCAGGCTGAAAAACGCCAAAAAGAAACAGAAACGAATATTGCTGGTTATGAAGGGGATTTGTTAACCTTATCCGTTATCCTTAAGGAGGAAGCGGCAGCATTTACTGATACATGATGTAGAAAAAATTAAGAGTCAAGGAAAAGCATGTATCTTATCCTGGTGTGAAGAACATCAAGCTATTCAGGAAGAAGGCCAAGAGAAACATGCGAAAATCGAACAATCATTACGAAATTTAAAGCTAACGATTGAAGGCAAAGATTGGGAGATTCGTTTTAAAAATGAAGTATTAACAACATTAGACCATATGGATACGAGGCATTATTCGCATATTCAAAGTGTCGTTAAAAATATGAAGCGCTTTTCACAAAGTGGATTGGAACAATTAGAACGCGACAAAGAAAGGGCAGAAAAGGCTCAAAACTTCTGGGCTAGCCGTGCCAGCATGAAGGTGATGAGCATTTCAGAGGCGATTCGTTCCATGATTGCGAAAATGAAGCTGAAAAATGAACGAGGATCCTTCCCGCTCGTCCAGCTAAAAGAAGACATCTTACCTAAAAAGCCTGAAGATATCGAGCCACTATTGAAGCAGCATTTTGTAGCTGCCATTAACAAAATTACCAAACAATTTGATCCGATTGATGATCAATAATCGAGCCTTAGACCAAGAAATAAAACAACTCATTAGTGATGAGCAAATTTTATTTGTATCCCTTAGAAATCGATATCCTGAGCTACTCGTCTATAATATGCGAACGGATAATGCCTTTATGTACGGAAAACCGCAAAGAGAGCATTATTCAACCTGGCAGACGATTAATCAAGGTTCTAAGACGAAATCCGATGGAAGTGGCGGACAAAAGCTATCAGCCCGAATGGTTATGATGATGATGTTATTATCAGTTAAAAGCGAAACAGATCAAAGCTGGGTTCCTTTAGTCTGTGATAATCCGTTCGGACAAGCTGCATCGGCACATGTCCTTGACCCGATATTCGCAGTTGCCGAAAAACTGAAGTTCCAATTCATCGTCGTCACTCCGCCCGAACTTGTGAAAACGGAAATCAGCCAAAGATTTGATGCCTATTATAAATTGGACTTCATTCGTGAAAAAGGAAAAGAAATTGTTTCGGATACGATTGTTCCAGCATTTCGGATTTACCAGAGGAGCGGAAGTAGCTCAGGTAAGATGAATACAATGATGAAGTCGATGATGTAAACGTAAAAAATCTCACTTTCTATATGGAAGGTGGGATTTTTATTTGTACTAGGGGAACGTATGAACCTCCTATCACTAAAGTGACGGGTTTCAGGGTATATGCTAACGCACATTGACCACTTGAGGCTGGGAACACACAGCCGCTATACCGTTGGCAAATGCCTTCCGCATTTGCTTTATAGATGATAAGTTTAATCAGTACAAAGTGTGGAATCTGAACAAAATGTTGGCTATTTCCTTTTCCTAAATCGATTTGTTGCTTCCAATCTTCATTTTGCCATCATAATGGTGTCAATTTGATTTTCTTTCGCTCATTATGGTAAATATAATACTTGAATGAATAATAAAAACGGATAATTAATAATATTAAATAAAAATTAATATTATTTATTTTTTAATTAAAAATTTTAATTTTATTATTTATATTTTTAATTACTTGTTATATAATCGAATCAACTAAAAGGAAGGAATTTCATTATGGCTTATAAAGTAATCACAAATTGTCCTGTCTGCAGTAAAACATTGAAAATTACAAAGTTGCAGTGCTCTCATTGTCACACTACGATTGAAAATGAGTTTGAATTATCTAAGCTGGCATCCTTATCAAAGGATCAGCTTCATTTTGTGGAAGTATTTTTAACATGTAGAGGGAATATCAAAGAAGTTGAAAAGGAACTGGGGATTTCGTATCCAACGGTTCGAGGCAAGCTAACAGACATCATTTCATCCCTTGGATATGTGCAGAAGAAGAAAAATGAAGTAGACGAGAAAAAAGTTGTCACCATGTTGGAAAATGGCGAAATCACACCAGAAGAAGCCATTAAGCTCTTAAAAGAGGAATAGGGAGGAATTTATCATGAAAGAGGAAATTACAAGAGTGTTAACAATGGTTCAAGAAGGGAAAATTGATGCAGATAAGGGATCAGAACTGATTCAAGTATTAAAAGAGAAAGAAGAAACAGGTAATAAGCTTTTTGAAAAACCAACTAAATATTTAGATAAAACATTAAAAATTCGTGTTGTATCAGCCGAAAATGATAACGTCACGGTCAATTTGCCTATAAAACTTGTCAAGGTAGTATTAATGGCTGGACACAGCATCGCAGCGAGTATTCCTGAATCGGAAAAATACGTTAAAGATATTGACATAAGCCTTATTATTGAAGCAATCGAAAACGAATTAGATGGCCAAATTGTTGATATTAAATCGGCAAACGGGGATACCGTTTCTGTCATCATTGATTAGTGATTTGCTTATGATGTATGTAAAAGTGAAAGCAAAAAATGTTCGGTTTACCATCCCAATTCCATATGCTATTTTAAACATTGTTATTTCCATATTGTCTTCCAAATTTTTTCATCAACATGCAAACAAATGGACAAAAGAGTACTTCGAAAGAAAAAAACTGGACTTTACCTTTCCACTAATAGACAAAGAAACGCTAAAGCCCATTGTCAAGGAACTGAAAAATTATAAGGGAATCGTGCTAGTAGACGTCAAAGCTAAGGACGGTACTGAGGTTAAGGTTAGACTATAATTTATTATAGAATACACCGACCACTGACTGGCATTTTGAAGAAAAAGCCTAATTTCTCGCTTACAATACCGAGAAAATTGTAAAAAGACAATAAAGTTATTTAATTTTAAAAGCTCAAACAAGCATAACCCCGTTCTAAATTTAGGACAGGGTTAAAAATATAGTTGTTTAATTGTTGACGTAAGATACTTTACTATACTAAAAAATATAACAATAAAGTCGTTTATAAATCTCAGTTTTATATCAAAAATAGGGCCCGATTGCTGAACAAAGTTAAAAGAGCACTCATTGGCTATCTGTTATTTCAGTTCATACTGCTAAAAACAACCTTTTGATAAATCATAGATGCTATTATTTGTTCCAAAAAATCGTCCTTTTCTGAACACACCTTATAAAATTCAATGGTATCCACGTTTTTAATCCATAGTTTTGCTTCTGTCCCATTGGTATTTGCTTTCCAAAGGTTTCTGTTGTTATCTGTAATCGAGGTTCCTCTAAACCAAACAATCTTATCAATTGACTTGACGTATAAAGGATTGTAATCACCATATCCTTTAGGCGGCACTGTTATTTTTTGTTGTTTATTTGCTCTAATATCAATGAAAAAAAGGGCTGGTAAAGGATGTTTGCTAAAATCATTAGACCATTCTGCCTCTTTGCTTCTTGACGAAACAATTACAGTGTCAGTGATCCAATCAAAATCAAGATCGACGTAGTTTTCTGGTGTATATTTTGTAGATGCAGGCATTTCCTCTATTTTTAAATCCTTATTCTTAAACCCTAAAACAATTCTCCCACCGCCGGCAATATAGGCAATGGTATCATTAGAAGGCGCCCATTTGGGTTTACCAACATGAAGAATAATTTCATCCAATATTTTAAAATTCTTGCCCTCACTCGATATGACACACAGCATGTTACTATCCATTGACCAGGAAGCTGTGGGTGAGACAATAAATGAAATCCATTTTTTACTTGGTGAATAATTAAAATCGTCAGCATAAACCGCAATGATTTTGTTATCCTTATTTGTTCCAATTTCTCTTGGAAGGGTAAAAAAATGATCGACTCCGCCGAATAAAACAACATCTTTATAATTTTTTCTTACTTTTTTGGTAAAAAGGATGGCGCTTGTCCAACCGTCCGGTTGAAGAGTGCCAGCTGAAGAAAGAAGGATACCCACTCCCATCTGGCAGCCAAGTATAACCGTAAACACCCACTGCAATGTTAAAGAACCTTGATAAATCCGATATATTGATTGTACCTACTTGATTGAATGCGATGACATTTTTCTTTGGCGACCATGATGGGGCATAGCCATCATAAAATATTTTCTTTTTTTCGCCTGTTGGAACATGATAAGCCCAGATCTCTTGTTGTATGTCCTTATCCTTATGTTCTGCGGAAGCTTCATTTTGATAAAGAAGCCATTGTCCGTCTTTTGACCATTTGGGTTGACCGAATACTTTCCCGGTGTTTGTAATTTGCTTTTCCTCGTTGTTGATCACCGTCCAAAGATTCCCCTCCCTAATAAAAGCAGCTTTTACATTTTTTTCATTCTCTGCAAATGAAGATATTGGATATAGCAGCAACATAAAAAGTGTAATCAGTCGAACCCTTTTCATATGTGTAGAAACCCTCCAAAGAAATAGCGCTGAGGTTATTTTACATGCAGTACTCTAGCAAATTCACGGAAAAATCTATGATTTATTGATGTTTCGGCTTTTGTCGGTAAGGGTGTTCCCAAAACACTTACAACAAAAAACGCTAAGATTAATATCTTTTTTTCGTGTTTATCAGCTCTTTTTATTTATTGTTCCCAAATTGCCTATCGAGTATATTTTGTGCAAAAGAAATAGCTGTTAAAAATAAGACTACTGGAATAGTCCTTTTTGTTTTACTAACTATGATGCAATAGAAGGACCTATGCTTTTATTTTTTTGAAACTATTTTTTCTTGTTTAAAAGATATATGTTATAATTTGGTAAAAATAGACCATGGAAGTTGCTTTTAGGGGGATTTTATGAAATTAATAAAGAACACTTTGATTCTTGTGTTTTTTACCATCTTATTAACTTCATGTAGTAATCAAGTTGTCGAAAAATTTAGGGGGTGTCCTGAGGCTATAATTGAATGGGTAGATGTATTGATGATTAACGGTATTCACTATCAACATCCTATTCCGGATCAACCCGATGAAAAAGTATCACTTTCGCTTAATAAAGGAAAAGAGATTGGTAAGGTAACTTACAAAATGGTTGATCACGCATGCAAGGATTACAAAATGAAAAATGGTGATGCGGCATATTTAGAAAAAAGTACTCCTATTTATGAAGTAAAGGGATATCCATCAACTTTTATGGTAATGGCGGATGACAAAGTATATGTAGCAGATCGAAATATAAAGGCAAAGACAGCTGGTGAAATGTACCCATTGCGCGGGTTAGTAAAAAACATTCACATCGAAAGTACAGAAGATGGTAGACGATTACACACAATTTTCAGCCTCATCAACGAATAAGTTTATACACGAATGGTATCCATTAAAATTAGAAGATTATAATACTTTATATAAAAAGAAACGTTTTGAAGGAGAATGTGTATTTTTAGAAATTGAACTGAACAATGGAGTATCATTTAGACAAGTTTACTGGGTAAATACGAATACCTTTAATGTTGGCGCGGTTGGAAACAAAAGAAATAAAAGAAATAATAACTAATGAGTTATCGAACATTAAACGTATTGATTGATTATCAAGCGTTTTTTTGTGTTGATTGGAAAACAAACTTATGATGTTAATGCTACGCTTAGATTTTAGAAAAAAGGATTGGAATCTTTCCGATCCTTTCATTCATATGACAGCTATATCTAATTTCAAAAATATTTAAATTAGGAAACGCTTATTAATAATCTGCAAAACCAAAGTCAATTTCTAGAGTTCTGAATAAAGGATTACCAAAGATATTAATAGATAAGTCCATCATAATTTTTAGACATAAATGGCCGACCGGCCGTTTCTTATGTTGGTTTAATATAGTTGCGGGCCCAATTTTTGTTTTTGTCTTCTCTTTAGGCTCTTCATCATATGAAGTTAGTAAGTTTACGCTAATCCATTGCTTTACTACGTCTGGCTATACAACGAAAGAAACAAACAAGTCGGCAAAGAGAGCTGCTTTTTCATTTAGTGTACGATTAAAATACATATGTGAATTATGGTAAATACTCTACCTAAGAGAACAAAGCATGAGATTCTTCTTTCATAATGTTCAATTTTTGGGATTTTTGTTTGTACATATTTTGGTCAGCGATTTTCAATAAACCATCTAATGTTTTGGCATCGTTCGGGTAAACAGAAGTCCCAATTGAAACAGAGATATCTATATTTAGCTCATCAAATGACTTTTTTAATTGTGTATTGATTTGGGTAATCATTATTTCCTTACCCTTTTCGTCTTTAAAAGGAGCAATAATAATAAATTCATCTCCTGCAAAACGAACAACAATGTCTTTTTTACTTGTAGTTCTTACAAGTAAATTTGAAAAATGTTTAAGCACTTCATCTCCTACTTCGTGTCCATAATGATCATTTATTAATTTAAAATCATTTATATCGATAAAAAATAATATTAATTTCTCCTCTTTTTTATCCATTAGAGCTGAAAGCTTAGGAAAGGAATGGAAAACGTATCTTCTATTATAGATTTTTGTTAAAGCATCATGTTCTGAAAGAAATTTAACCTTGTCATATTGTTTTCCTAGCCACCAAGAAATAAGTAATATACTTAAACTAAAAAAGGGAAAATGAAAAGATGGGTAGTTGTAATAAACAACAGCATACTCTCTGATTACTAATGTATATACTAAAATAACGATTACAGCGATTGTTCTTCCTTTATATTCCATATTTTCTCACCGTTATTAATTTTTTGTCATTTCTTTTATTATCAACTTGAAATAAATCCAAGGAAAATAGTCATCGGGATGCTTAAGATGTAGAACTTGATAGGTTCATCATGAACATAAAATGATATCACTTTTTAAATAACCCAAATACAACTTTTCTACCATCTTACATATTTGTGAATTATATCATATTGCTGCTAAGGATTGTTTACTTTTATTTCACATATGTAATGACAAAATTATGATTAGGGTACTCTTATTAGACATGATCATTATACTAGAAATAATATATCTTATGTTAATTTTTACAAAATTATAGGCTATGTTAACGATAATTGTTGAAAATGGCCTTTGGTGTACAGGGCAGCGTGTTTTATTTGAATGAATAACTTAGCTGAACGTGTACACCAAAGGCCTTTAAAGCAGCAACAATATTGTTTAACAAAGCCAAATTATAAAAAACAGAATGAATTACTATAAAAATAATATAGGTTATGTGTTAAAAGAAAAGGTACATGCAAAAATGAATAAAACAGTTTCAACAAGTGAACTAGGATCTTGGGAAAATTCACTTAGAAAGTGAACGGTATTTTTATAAAAATTAAATTTTGATAACAAGGGATTGCTCTATTTCCGATATGGATTTCCTTCCGCATATAGCCATTTGTAGTTCTGTTTCTGCAATGAGATCTTCAAAGACCGCTTTAACTCCTGTTTCTCCTGCAACCGCAAGACCATAGATATAGGGTCTTCCGACTAATACAGCTGCCGCTCCTAACGCTAATGCTTTGATGATATCAGCCCCTCGCCGGATTCCGCTATCCATCAGGACAGGAACTCTATGTTCAACTGCTTCACAGACAGAGGGAAGGGCTTCTAATGTGGCAATAGCTCCATCTAGTTGCCGTCCGCCATGGTTTGATACGATAATCCCGTCTGCTCCATGCTCCACTGCTAAAAGAGCATCATCTGGGTGGGTGAGACCTTTTAATAGAACAGGTAATTTTGTTTCCTTTTTAATAAATTCGAGGTCTTTCCAAGAAAAACAAATATTGTTTCCTTCGGCTAAGGCTTTTTTGCATGCCGCTTTTAAATCCTTATCTGGCGGTTCGTCAAGCATCGAGAGGAACACTGGATCGGTAAAGTAATTTCCCATGCCTTGCCCAGTTAAAAAGGGTAGGAAAGAATTCCTAAGATCTGTTTCTCTCCATCCTAAAAGGGTTGAATCAATGGTCACGATAATGGCTGAAAAACCTGCTTTTTCAGCTCTTTTTTAATAAACTTTTCGTTAACTCTTTATTCATTGGTGGATAAAGCTGAAACCATCTTGGAGAATCACCCATTACTTCAGCTATTGTTTCCATTGGAGTAGTAGAAACGCAACTTAAGGTATAGGGAATTCCTAATGAGGCTGCCGCTTTTGCCGGGGCAACTTCCGCATCGGAATGAACAATGGAATTAACTCCAATTGGAGCAAATAAAAAAGGAACAGGGTATTTGTTGCCAAATAATGAAATTTCTAAATTTCGCTTTGAAATGTCTCGACAAACTCTTGGGAGGATTCGATATTGTTTAAAGGCCTCTTCATTTGCCTTCATCGTATCACCAGCACCAGCTGCCCCATTCACATAACCGAAAGGGCCTGCCGCTAATTTTTGTTTCGCTCTTTCTTCCCACTCAGTAAAAGAAACAGGTAAAACCGTTGCTCCGCTATCCGCGCTTTCATAAAAACCCATTTGTATTTGTTCACAGTCTCTCAAAAATATCACCCTAATTTAAAATTAATTCGTGTCTATTAATAGTTTTGTCCTTTTTATTTGTTTTAGTCATATGGGTGTCAGGCACCGTAAAAAAGACAAAACACCACAAAATGTCTATCTGCAGTAGACATGCACTTCAAAAAGAGAGGCAGGAGAACCGTTCTTATGCTTCTTCACAAAACTGTCACAAAGTCATAAGGGAATTTTATCCTGTTTTTCCATATAGAAATAGTGAAAGGGAGGTGCTAAAAGATGAGTGTAAAAGTAAGCGCATAATGGAGCAATTGGGGGTGGTATACTTTATTTTTATTCTTGCATGGAGTTTGATCAGCATGCAAAAAGGTGGCTGGCACAATACAAGAAGGTTATAGCTTGTAAAAATTTTCTAATTCCAATTATAATAAGAATGAGGAGGTTGAAAAAAATGAAAAAGGCAATAATTTTTTTAGGAAATGGATATGAAGAAATCGAAGCCTTAGCAGTGGTTGACTTTTTGCGTCGTGCCGAGATCACTGTAGATATGGTGTCTATCACGGGAGATTTGGAGACGGTCAGCGCTCACGGTGTACATATCAAAGCTGATAAATTAGTAGAAGATGTGAATCCTAGTGATTATGATGCCGTCATAACACCAGGAGGTATTCCCGGCTCAACCATGCTTGCTGAAAATGAACAAGTAGTTTCTTATTTACAATCTTTTTATCAAGAAGATAAGCTAGTTGCGTCTATTTGTGCATCACCACTTGCTTTAGAAGCAGCGGGTCTTGCGGCAAAAATTAAAGGAACATGTTATCCAGGCTTCGAAGATCAGATTCAATTTAAAGAGTTTTCTGAGGATATTGTTGTAAAAGATGGAAATGTCATTACTTCCCGTGGTCCAGCCACCGCGCCATATTTTGCTTTAGCGATTATTGAAGCACTTGAAGGAAAAGAAAAAGCGGACAAAATCTGCAACGGCACCTTGATACCATTGGTAGAAGCGGCAATAAAATAATATGACCACAGAAATAAATGCAGGCGGCTGAAACAATATCAGCCGCCTGTTCTTTCTATTGAATAAACATATAGAAACTGTCATAGAAACCAATAGAAGGAAGCAACCTTTTGTATTTAGAGTGCTTCCTTTTATTTTCGTTTTCATAATGGAAAAAAGTTTCTCATAGCAATCCAGCCAAAATATAAAGATTGAGCAAAGAAAAAGATTCCCCATATTTGTGCTGGGATAATATAAGTGATTTTGGCAAGACTGCTCGCATCCCCAGCTTGTGCGGGGGTTTTAAAACTTAAATACATAATTTCAAATGCTGAACTAATGGATTTAACGAAAACAATCGAAGTTAAAAGCAACACAAAAGATACGATAATGGAATGATTTGAATGAAACAGTAACCACACAAATCCAGCACCAAATGTAATAACCCAGATGAATCCGTACCAGTTTCGAACCCAAAATAACATACTCATTCCTAAAATAGCTAATAAAATATAAATGATTACATCATATCTTCCTTTGGAGATGAGAAAATAGAATGTGGCAGCCATGCAGGAGGAGAAAACATAACCGGATAGGGTAGTAATAAACCTTCCTATCCAAAAGCGATGGCTCGAAAAGGCTAGACCTTCAGCATTAGCAAATAATTGTATTTTATGAGCCTTTCCGAAGGTTAGGATACTAGCTAATTGGTGTCCAACTTCGTGAATAAGTGTATTCGCAATTGAAAAATATATACCGATGATCGGCAATTTAGTTAGTATAATGGCAAGTACGATGAACAGCAGGATTTTTGTCGTTGTTTCCAATAAAACTTCTCCTCTTTTGAAAGAAATCATAACTTATTTTTTTGGCTATGTTAACGATGATGGTTGAAAATGGCCTTTGGTGTACATGGGCAGCGTGTTTTATTCGAATGAATAACTTAGCTGAACGTGTACACCAAAGGCCTTTAAAGCAACAACCATATTGCTTAACAAAGCCATTTTTTTAAATTAATGATGGGGAAATGCGGTACGAGAATACAGAAATTCAATGGAATCCTTTGATTTTAGCAAATATATTGATTTACATATCAAGTTTGTTGGGGTATATTCCCATATATCTTGACATTATAGGATGTCCAGCCGAAAGGTGAATTTTTCACTCGTGCGTTTTTTTCTTATTTTCGGGAGATCGTGGGTCAGACCGCAAATTCTTATCGTACCACTAAAACATCACATTTTGCATGGCGGACAATATTTTCGGCAACGCTCCCAATCAAGAAACGTTCGACCGCATTCAAGCCAGATGCACCACATATAATTAAATCTACCTTATTGTTTATAGCAATTTCTTTTGGTATTAATTCTTTAGGAGAGCCATAATCAATAACATCGTTTACGTCTTTTAAACCAGCCTTGACTGCTTCTTTTCTATATTCTTCTACAAGGTCTCTCGCGTACTTATCATATTCGACCACATTAGTAGGGTCATAAGCATCAACCGCAGTGTCGTAAGCATAAGCGTCCACTGCAGCAAAAGCACGGGTATCGATAATATGGACTAACAACAGTTTTGCATCATTTCTTTTCGCTATTTGGACTGCTTTTTGAAAAGCCCTTTCGGATTCTTTAGAGCCATCTACAGCAACAAGGATATTTTTATAGACTAGTGACATATTAAATCCCTCCTTTTCTTTCATTATACTAAAAATTTTCTAATAACTTATACTTGATTGTACATAATATTGAATTTAGTGTGTATCGAAAAAGAAATGGGGATTACTATATTGATCAATCCTCCATTTCGTAAATTTTTCTGGTATAATTCCTACAGAACTTTCAGCCATCTTGTGGACAAGTTCGTAGAAAAATACATAAAACCCAAAGATGAGGCAATAAAAAAATAGATTACTATTATTTTTCATTACCTCCTATATTCCATATCCTTTAAATAAGGACAAAAAGGAAATGGCAAAATGATTTAGGGCAACAAGTTAGGGAGGAAGGGAAATTGCATAAATGGATGGGGGCTGTCTTATCAGCTTTATTAATTATACAAACCGGATTCGGTTTGACTCATGTAAACGCAGAAAAATCAAATGAAGTGCAAACTCAAGTAAAGAAGCCATCTATCATAGGTACTTCGGGAGCCGTCATTGACGCAAATACCGGGGAATTTCTCTACACAAAGAATGAAAACAAAAAGGAATATCCTGCAAGTATCACGAAAATCATGACAGCGATCTTAGTCGAAGAGCATTTAAACAAGAGCGATATGATTACCATCAGTCAAAATGCGGCAAGTCAGGAAGCGAGCAATCCACAAATTATTTATCGAGCAGGAGAAAAAGTATCTGTCGATGATGCGATGGAATCGCTTATGATTGTCAGTGCCAATGATGCTGCATTTGCTTTGGCGGAGGCTGTGGGAGGTTCAGTTGAAGAATTTTCTAAAATGATGAATGAAAAAGCAAAAGAATTAGGTGTCACTCATACTCATTTTGTGACTCCTAATGGGCTGCCTAATGCCGATCACTATACAACAGCACACGACATGGCTTTAATTGGAAGAGAAGCGCTGAAATACCCGGATATTATAGAAAAAATGGGGCTGAGAGAAGCTCGGATTCAAACAGATCAACGTGACATCACGATTGTTTCAAAAAATAAAATTTCAACCAAAACGCCTAAAGCAATTGGGGGTAAAACGGGATTTACCGATGAAGCGCAGCATACACTGCTGGAAGTTTTACAAGATGGAGATAAAAAAGTAATTGCTGTAACCATGCATTCAACAAAAGAAGGTCAATACAAGGATATGAATGCCATGAGCGAATATGCTTTTTCTAAAATGAAAACAAAGAAATTATTTCAAAAAGGTGAGATTTATCGCACTTATAAAATGAATGGTAAAGAATTCCCGTTAACGTTGAAAGAAAATGCGGTGGTATCTTTTGTTGAAAAAGGAAAAAAGACACTGACACAAGTTGTTAAATGGAACACAGAAAAGAAAGAATACCTTGCCGGGGAAACGGTTGCCTGGCTGGTCGTAAAAAATAACGGGCAGGAAATAAGAAAGTTTGCACTGAAAACAAATAAAGCTATGAAACCGGGCGGGGTTGAAAAAAATCAAGAGAATGCGGGAGACAGGAAAAATGTTGATTCCCCTTCAAAGTCCATTATTTCTTATTTTTGGATGTTTACTTTAGTCATTTTAGCGGCATTTGTAACATTCATTTTGTGGGCTGAGCGGTTTCATCATAAGAGAAGGAAAAAATTATATCGACAATAGAGGATTAAAAGAAGGAAATTAAATTTTTGTCCGAACAAACATGCAACATCTTTTTTGTCTAGGCACATCTTTTTACTTCTAACATATATTAACTTCTGTGTGAGAAACCTATAGGGAAGGAAGATGGGCAATGAATAGGAATGAAGTGATTATCTTAAATAACAGCGAGCGTAACAATGGAGATAGTGGATACAAGGTCATTGAAGTGAATGTATCTAATTCTTCGGAAAGTTTATATGCAGTATGCACTCCCATTAAAATAAAATAAGAGAGCATACTTTCTAGAAAAACCATCTTATTGGTAAATATACATACAAAAGATGGTTTTTCTTTCGTTACTTGTACGGTTAATCGACAAGTCCTTGTGGCTCGTCGATTAATATGAAGAAGACCTAAGAGCGTTTGGTAAAAAGGTCATTCCAATTGTTAGAGAAAAAGAATTAGTCCTTTCCTAAAAAAATAGAACTACGGCTCATGACCCAAACGATAGGAAAAACGTTAAAATTAAATTTTGACGCTTTTCCTTTTTTCATTTTCAATTTTAATCTTCGTTATATCGGATCCAATTTCACAAACCTTTGCGAAGGAATCATCTGCTGTAACGTTTTGAATGTTGATGATGTCCGCACGATTTTCTCCTCCGAATACTTTTATTGCCGGTCCTGCTGTTTTGTTAAAATGTTTAAAAGAAAGCTGATTTAATACAATATTTCTTGCCCGATACTGAATAGCTGCAACAGGGTTATGTTTATAGTCATAATCGGGATCACCAATGGACCAAAAGTGATTAATGACGACATTTTGATAACCTGAAACAACTAAGCTGCGGGGCGTAGAATCCTTGTATAAATCTGAAAAGACGGGTTCAATCGAAACGAGGTCGCAAGCCACGATATTGAAAGCTGTTTTCGACTTTGCATCAGTAATTTTGTGATGTCCAATATGACGAAAATTATAGGAACGGTTATCGTTGACAGAAATATGTCCAACAATTTGGACATTGGAGGCAGCTGAAGAATTTTGGTGAGCCTTAATTTCAACTCCGCCAAAACATCTTGCTGACGAGTTATGGACCAGCAAAATATTTCTTGAACCGTCATCGACTTCAATTCCATTGGAATTTGAATAGCCCTTTTGATGAGAGCGCCCGCTTGGGTCACACATATGGGAATGGGAAATAAAGATATAATCACTGTGATGGGTCGTAATGCCGTCATCTCCAAACCCATAGCCATTTAATTGATCAAGCCATACATACTTACTACCGCCTCGGGCTCTGTACCCATCGCCGACGTAGTTATATAATGTGGAAGAAATATCAAAACAATGAAGGCCTGGATTGATTCCTTCTACCTCTTTTACCCAGCCATATGTAACATTTGCATAGGTTAAACAGCTTGAATGATTTCCCCCTGTGCTTGTTTTTGTTGTGTTCCCAAGCCTTTGGATATTCCAATCTAAACTAAGGCTTTGAACAAAAAGATGATGATTGCCTTTCCAATGGTTCGCATTTGTGACCAATCTGGTTCCTTTAGGCGCTTGAGGATGTAATTTAAGCATGGTTGCACCTTTTCCAGCACCTTTCAAGTATGTCCATGAAGGAAGCCGGATTCCTTTTGTGATGAAAACCCCCTCTGGAACCATGACTTTTACCCGTCCATTTCCAATTGCTTTTTGAAAAGCAGCGGTGCAATCTGTTTTTCCATCTCCTATTGCACCGAAATCAATGACGTTGACCTCACGTGTGATATGATTCAAAAGTTGATCTAATTCTCGATCCAGCTTTTCCTTCCAATCTGGAAACACATCTCCTTCCTTATCTACAATCATCCTACTGGGATTTAAAAGAGTAGAAGGTGTAGAAAAGAGGCGAAAAAACCCCTCCATCATTTTTTCTGAGAAGGAACGAGGCTGTTTAGAAAGTTTGTCAGGCAAAACAGGAATGGTATTCTGACATGCTTGCTCGAACAGCTTCTCTGCCTCTAGTACCTTCTGTTTGATCGATAGTCGATTTTGTGTAATTTGTGCTAATAGCTCAGCGTTTTTTCTTGGGTCATGGGTTCTATCAAAATGAGGCATTTGTTTTCACTCCAAAATAAAGCTTTACCTATTATTATAGCCTATTATCCTGATTTACATGCCTATTTGTTTCTTTGAGAAGACGGTCCCTTAAGCATATAAATACTTAATAATATGATCAAAATAAAGCGAATGAAAAAGAAGTAGGATATAATTTTGATATAATTGAAAAGAATTTATATATTTTGGAGGTAATCGTATGAGTCGACTAGATAGACTCAAAATGGGGAAAGTGGAAACAAAGACATTTTCAACAGTTTAATCAGTTATTGCGTTATGTGTTTCAAGTGACAAAAAAAGACTTGCAAAAGGTGGGATGGGAGGAACGTGAAATAGCATTAGCCAAATTACCTGTTTTGGAAAAGGCGGATGTATTGGGCTGGTTTGATGGTGAAAAACTGATTTCCCAGCTAGCTGTTTATCCTTTTCAAGTAAATATTTTTGGACGAACATTTGAGATGGGAGGGTTGACAGGCGTCGGTACCTATCCGGAATATGCCAATATGGGACTGATGAATCAGTTAATGAGGCAAGCACTGGCGGATATGAAGGAAAAAAAGCAATCCATTTCTTATTTATTTCCATATTCATTTCCTTATTACCGTCGCAGAGGATGGGAGATTATTTCCGATAAGATGACCTTTGAAGTTAAAGACTACCAATTGCCAAAGGTAAAAAAAGTTTCTGGATATGTGGAAAGGTTAAATACAGAGCATCCAGACATTAGAATGGTTTACAAACAATTTTCTAGTACGCATCATGCCGCCATGATTCGAAATGATTTAGCTTGGGATGAGTACTGGAGATGGGATTTGGATGATTTAACGGCAGCTGTTTATTATGATAGTTACACCAGCCACAAGGGTATCTGTTGTACTGGATTTCCGAAGATGTTCTTCATGTGAAAGAAATGGTCTATAATAATCAAGAGGCACGTATTGGACTCTGGAATTTCATCAGTGCTCATTTTTCGATGGTGTCAAAAGTTGTAGGAAGCACTTATACGAATGATCCATTGGCATTTTGGCTGGAGGACGGGGATATCAAAGAAACGATCGCTCCTTATTACATGGCTCGTATTGTTGATGCCCAACAATTTATAGCACAATATCCTTTTAGGGCAATTGGTACAGATATCCAACTGACGTTTATGCTTGATGATCCAATTCTGGAGTGGAATCAGGGGATATTTACACTTCATGTATCTGCTACAGGTCAAGGGGAGCTCATTCAAAGTAAGGGTCAACCGACTTGTTCGTTGGATGTACAGACACTGACAACCATGTTACTTGGTTACAAGAGACCGTCTTATTTGGCTACCATCGGTCGACTTGTCAGTGATGAACAAACAGTGGAAATTTTAGAAAACTTGATTGAACGACAGACACCTTACTTTTCGGATTATTTTTAATAAGTTGTTAAGACATGCTAACTTTAAAACCATCTGTAAGGCGTGTGTCGTCTCATCTGGGTTCGATTCCAAGAGGGTCTCGCCAATTCTTGATACGATTAAATAATCAACCGCACAGTGATTTTTTCACTCGTGCGTTTTTTTGTTGTGGACTTTAGTCTGTTGATCCTGAAGAAGCGGAAACAGACTAAAGTCCACAATAACAAAAAACTGCAGAAATAATCTGCAGTTTTCCCTAAAATTATGTAGCATTTCTTTAGCTGCTTTCAACCTCTCTTTTTGAAATGCATCACAGTTGTGAGGGACTAATTCCGATAGTATAATATATCTTGTGTCTATGGAGTATGGGTGATCCATCTTCTAGTTCATTTTAATGCTTCATTCGTAAGGGCGTGAATTTTATCTTGCATCAATCAGAGGATTCTATACTTAAACAACCGTCTTTCGCGAAATTTTGGGTTTCGCGAATTTTATCTTCAACATCCTTTCAAATGCTGTCCGTTGCAATCGGATGGCAAATGTATGCGTTAACCCATGATGCTTTTAGTCTCGGTTTAGTGGGGCTTGCTCAGTTTATCCCCATGGTACTGCTGACATTAGTGGTCGGTCATACCGCAGACCGTTTTGACCGCCGAAAGATTGTTTTCTTAAGTCTAATCATTGAAGGTCTGACTGCTGGTCTTCTTCTATTTGGAAATCTTGGCGGCTGGCTTGGGCGTGAACAAATTTTGCTTGCGGCTGCCATTTTAGGAGCTTGTCGTGCTTTCGAAGGCCCTACATCTTCTGCGCTATTACCACAGCTTGTGTCTAAGAAAATCTTGCAGCAAGCCATATCAATGAGCACCACTGCAGGGCAAACGGCGCAAATTCTAGGTCCAACCCTTGGCGGACTGCTATTCTCGTTAGGAGCCGCTTCCGTTTATAGTACAGCAACCGTAGCATTATGTGTTTCTGCACTCCTTACATTTTTGATCAGTGTGGAGCAGACAAACATCAGAAGGTCGGAACCCGTAACCATGCGCTCCATCTTCAGCGGCTTAGAATTTGTCATTCGTCATCCAGTTATCTTAGGGACCATTTCGCTTGATCTCTTCGCTGTCCTGCTTGGCGGAGCAACAGCATTATTGCCGATATTTGCGCAAGATATTCTGCACACAGGTCCTTTGGGCTTGGGATTAATGAGGACTGCACCAGCCATTGGTGCTTTGATTGTATCAATGGTTTTGGCCTATTTTCCTCTTACAAAATCGGTTGGCATAACACTATTTGGAGCACTGGCTGTTTTTGGGTTGGCTACTATGCTTTTCGCCGTATCGACGAACCTGATTGTCTCGTTATTCGCTTTGCTTCTCATTGGCGGTTCCGACGTCATCAGCATGGTGATCAGATCTTCACTTGTGCAATTACAAACACCCGATGAATTGCGGGGCCGTGTAAATGCGGTGAACTCGCTGTTTATTGGGACATCCAATCAACTAGGAGAATTTGAATCTGGCATGTTGGCTGGTTTTATTGGTGCTGCTCCTGCTGCATTCATTGGTGGAATGGGAACCATAGTAGTCGCTGGTTTGTGGATGTATTTATTTCCTTCGATTAGGAAGATGCGGTCTTTATCTGAAAGCTAAAGGGTGAATTTGTAAAAAGCATCGGTATTTTTTACATTAACAAAATACCATTTAACGAGCTGCTCCAATGAAAGGGCAGCTTTTTGTGTAATTGAAATTGTTATGAAATGGGTCAGTGAACCTGTCCGAAGCCACTAAAAAAAGTGTATCCTTTGAATAATCAACCGGTACTTCCATCAATATACAGTAAAAAAAGAAGTGAATTATCCACATATAGTAGGTAATTCACTTCTTTTTTTCTTTAAATAGGCTTTTTCAGTGGTCTAAACCTGTCCCTCTGACCCAACTTTAATGAATCAATGTGCGATCTCTATAAAAATTAGTTTCTAGGCACTAAGCGTAATTTCCTTACCTTCTTTACGCTTTTTAGCATATTCAGCTGTTGCTGTAAAAAGTACGTCAGAAGAAGAATTAAGTGCAGTTTCACAAGAATCCTGTAACACACCTATAATGAAACCAACACCAACGACCTGCATGGCAATATCATTTGAAATTCCGAATAAGCTACACGCTAAAGGAATGAGTAAGAGTGACCCACCGGCAACACCTGAGGCACCTGCAGCAGATACAGCTGATAGGACGGTAAGAATAAGCGCAGTAGCAATATCCACTTGAATGCCAAGCGTATGAACTGCTGCAAGGCTTAAGACTGAAATAGTAACAGCAGCACCAGCCATATTGATGGTAGCGCCTAATGGGATCGATACCGAATAAGTATCCTCATCCAAACCTAGTTTTTCACATAAACTCATATTTACGGGAATGTTTGCAGCTGAGCTGCGAGTAAAGAATGCTGTAATAGCACTTTCCTTTAAGCATTTAAAAACAAGTGGATATGGATTTTTACGAATATTTGCGAATACGATAATTGGATTCATGACAAGGGCAACAAAAAACATACATCCCACTAGAACGATGAGTAATTTTCCGTAGTCAAGCAAGGCTGAAAGCCCATTTGTTGCAATAGCTTCAAAGACAAGCCCCATGATGCCAAGCGGCGCGAAATCTATAACCCATTTCACTAATTTAGATACGGCATCTGAAAAATTACCAAGCATGCTTTTTGTAGAATCAGCAGCACTTCTTAACGCAAGGCCAAGAAGGATAGCCCAAGTTAGTATGCCGATATAGTTGGCCTTTAATAGAGCATCTACTGGGTTGTCCACGATGTTAAAGAGTAACGTCTGAATGACTTCTACAATCCCTCCAGGAGGAGTCACGTCTTTGGCACCTGCTGCAAGAGATAAGGTAACCGGAAATATAAAGCTTGCCATAACGCCTACAAATCCGGCTAATAATGTACCTATAGCATAAAGGACCAGAATAGATTTCATATTCGTTTTTTGTCCTTTTCTATGGTTAGAGATGGCATGCATAACTAAGAACAAGACTAATATTGGGGCAACCGCCTTTAAGGCACCTACAAATAAAGTACCGAAAATAGAGACCCATTTTGTGGCATGAGGTATCGTTAAAGCTAGGATAATACCAATAATCATACCCACAAGTATTCGTTTTACTAGGCTCACTTGGTTCCACTTGTGAATCAAATTTTTCATTTATAACCCTCCAGTTTTTATAATAGAAGCATAACAACAAAGAGCACTGCTGCTTCACTGTGTTAACACAGCAATATTTGTTAGTTTAACACGAATAGTATCATTTGCGAAAAATACTGTTATATTGAAATATTTTGAAGATTCCTTTAAGGATATTCAAGAAATATGGAAATCAGGAAATAAGGAAAACAGGATATATTATTTCTAACTTGAATGAGTGATAAACTGGGCCAGTTATGCAGAAAATCATGTAAGATTTTATTATGTGAATTATGCGAATAACGAAAAAAAAGGGTATGATTAATTTAACAAATAAACAGCGAGCATAAAATATTAAATCGAGTTTCGATCTATTTGAATTTGGCTGGTATCTTGCAGCTCATACTGCATGATTAAGAGGAGAATTTTCCTATATTAGGCACTTACCGAAGTTTATTTTCTATCTTGTTTACGATGGTTATAATAAAATGAGATAAATGGCAAATTGCAGTGAAAGCAGAAATACATACCGTGTGGAGGAAATCATAAGTGGTGACATATCAATTAAAAACTAGATTTAAAATGTTTGCATTGAATTCAAATCGAAAGCTGGCAACAGAGATGGCAGAGCTATTGGGATGTGAGTTAGGGAAATGCTCTGTATCTCGATTCAGCGATGGGGAAATTCACATCAACATAGAAGAAAACGTACGGGGCTGTGAGGTATATGTCATTCAATCTACTTCTGATCCTGTCAATGAACATATTTTGGAGCTCTTGATCATGATTGATGCCTTGAAAAGAGCCTCTGCACGTAAAATCAATGTTGTCATCCCTTACTTTGGGTATGCACGACAAGACCGAAAGGCACGTTCTCGGGAGCCGATTACAGCAAAATTAGTGGCCAATCTTTTAGAAAGGGCTGGAGCAACGAGAGTTCTCACATTGGACCTCCATACTGCTCAAACTCAAGGTTTTTTTGATATACCTGTTGAACATCTCACTGGTGTTCCCGTTCTCACACAGTACTTTGAGAACAAAGGATTAGAAGATATCGTCGTTGTAGCCCCACATAATGGGAGTATTGGAAGAGCAAGAAAAATGGCCGAGTTCTTACATGCTCCGCTTGCCCTTGTCGATAAAAGAAAACTTGAAGAAAACGATGCTGAAACCTTCAGTGTTATCGGGAATGCGAGAGGCAAAAATGCTATTATTATCGATGATTTAATTGATACAGGGACAACCATTTCTTTAGCAGCAAGAGCATTGGCAGAAAATGGGGCAGAGTCTATCTATGCCTGTTGCACTCATCCAATTCTCACTGGGCAGGCCATAGAAAAAATTGAATCTTCGCCAATAAAAGAATTAGTGGTGACGAATACCATTAAGGTACCGAAGGAGAAGGTCATGCCAAAAATAAAAATTATATCCGTTGCACCGTTACTTGCAGATGCTATTGATCGTATCCATAATGAAAAAGCAGTAAGTCCTTTATTTGAATAAGAGTAGGGAAAAGTTCTTCTGCCTCAATCGTGAAACAGAGCATAGATGGAAGATAAATGGGAGAAAAAGAAATTGATAAAATTCAGGTTAAAGGGAAGCTTAGATATAACAACTTCCCTTTCTTCAATCATCATTGTTTCCATTTTAAATGAATTGCAAGCGGGGCAGTGAACTTGTTCCTGTGAATCAAATAGAGAAACAGACTTGTTGAAAAGGAGAGATTATTAAAGTATAATATGCACGTTAGTGTAACGAGACTATTAACTTACCAGTTTAATTAATATCAATTATTGGAAAATATGTTAAGAATATGCTAAAAAGGATGTCTGATTTTCTTATCTAATGTTATCCTAGGATTATACAATTTTTTTGAGGTGAAGATAATGCAAGTTAAAGTAGTAAACTCTGAAAGTACAAAAGAAAACACAAAAGTGCCAACAACATTTTCAAGGACAAATCCATTTCAAGCGAAAGTTCTCAAAAATGTAAATATAAATGGAGCTGGCTCTAGTAAGGAAACGAGACATATCGAGTTATCGTTAGAAGGCTCTGACCTTTCCTATATCCCAGGTGATGCCCTTGGTGTGATCCCTAGTAATGATCCAGAACTAGTGGCTTCCCTTCTTGAGGAAATGAAATGGGATCAGAAATAGAGGTTACCATTAATAAGCAAGGTGATACACTGCCATTAAAGGAAGCGTTGACAACATACTTCGAAATTACGTTATTGTCAAAAAAGATCTTACAGCAGGCAGCAGAATTCACAGAAAATGAAGAGTTACAAAAACTTGTGTTGGTAGAAAATGCAGACCAACTGAAAGAATATTGCTATGGACGTGATTTGCTTGATATGTTACGTGATTTCGGTCCATGGAAAGCTACTGCCCAAGAAATTGTGTCTTTATTAAGAAAAATGACACCGCGTCTTTATTCGATTGCAAGCAGCATTGCTGCTAATCCTGAAGAAGTGCATTTAACGATCGGAGCTGTGCGCTATCATGCTCATGGACGTGATCGGAAAGGTGTTTGTTCTGTTCAAGTTGCGGAACGTGCGCAAGAAGGCGATACGCTTCCAGTGTTTGTTCAACCAAATAAACACTTCCATCTGCCGGAATACCGATAAAGATATTATTATGGTTGGTCCAGGAACAGGCATTGCACCATTCCGTTCTTTTATCCAAGAACGTGCAGTAACGAAAGCAGCAGGCAGATCATGGTTATTCTTTGGAGACCAACATGCAGCATGCGATTTCCTTTATCAAGACGAATTAGAACAATATCAAAAAGATGGAGTACTAACAAAATTATCATACTGCGTTCTCCCGCGACACGGATAAAAAAGTATACGTACAGAATAAAATGCTTGAAAACGGCAAAGAATTATTTGAATGGCTGGAAAATGGAGCATCCTTCTACGTTTGTGGAGATAAGCAAAGAATGGCGAAAGACGTCCACAACGCGCTTATTGACGTGATTGAAAAAGAAGGTAAAATGACTCATGAAGCAGCTGAAGCGTATCTAAATGATATGCAAAAGCAAGGTCGTTATCAACGTGATGTGTATTAATAATTAATGAGGTGTCAGTGACACTGTCGAATTAATTTTAAAAGAGTGACTACTTTATTCCGCCATTAGCGGTCATAAGGAGTCACTCTTTTTTTGTTTGTCTTATTCTTTTCGTATCATCTCTAAGATGCTGTTCGTGTTTTCATGCCTTCACTTAATTTCTTGGTATGGCTTGATGTTATGTAGTTTGCATTCTGCAAGCAATTAACTTAATCCAACAAATCTATTTTCCTGCCGTTTTTTGAAGATGCTTTTCCAACATCTCAATAAAAAGAATAACTTCAGTGCATTTTGTGTAACAAATGAAGGCGCTTTGTAATCGATGCCCCAATGATTGGGTGCGATAAATACCTTCTTGTATGAGTGCGTATGCGGGGTATTTATCAATATCCATTAGGAGTTCAGGGGCAAATTCTTTTGCTTGTTCAATACTAATTGAATAAGATTTAGCAACTTGTGGATACCGCATTACAGCTTCCAATTCTTTTGCGTAGAAACCAGCGTCATTTAAGGGGTCTTCTGTAATTAAAACAATTCCGTATTGGTCTTTAGTAGATACATTATTGGTTTTAAATAGTTCTTTGAAAAAATTTCCCATTTTCAAAATCCTTTCTTTAATGAAATCGTACTGGAGACAATCTTTTTATTCGTCTTTGTTTGAAAAACTACTGTATCAATAAAAAGAAACGACAAATTTTTGTCAGAATTTTGTCATAATCTTTCTATTTAAAGGATAACATGTTTTCTTGAGATTCAGAACTTTAAATGTAGAATTTGGGCATCTTTTGTTAGGATCACTACATATCATTTTGTCTTCATAAAATAAAAGTTTAAAATGGTAATAAGAAAAGGAGTGAGCTAAATGAAATATGCAGATACTTGGGATTTAGAGGCCATTTTTCCAGGCGGAACGAAATCGCCAGAATTGCAAACGAAACTACATACTATTAAGACGGAAATTCAAGAATATCAAAAGCTAATCCAGGAATGGAACTTTGACAGAAGATAAATCTGCTGATCCATTAAAAGCGATATTAAAAAAGCAGGAATCCATTGGGAAAGGTTTAGGTCAAGCTGGTACTTTTGTGCAAATGTGGCATGATGCATACATGAATGATGAATACGCAAATGTTGTGATGGGACAAGTGATGGACTTATCCAGTGAGGTAGAAAATCTTTCGACTGCATTTACGAAAAAACTTGTCGCCATTCAAGATGAAGATTGGCAAAATCTTCTGCAGGATTCAGAGTTAAAAGAAGTTTCCTTTGCTCTCAATGAGATTCGCGATCAAGGCAAACGTCTGTTATCAGAGGAAGAAGAAAAAATTATTACAGATTTAAATAAAGATGGTATAACGGCTTGGAGTCAATTATATGATACCGCCGTTTCGATCATGACCATCCCCTTCACAGATAAAGAAGGGAAAACAACGGAATTTTCAGTTGGTCAGGCGATGAACCGGATGTATGCTGATCCAGACCCAGAAGGTGCGCAAACAGCTTTTTGAGAATTGGGAAGCGGCATGGACAAAATTCGCGCCCATCTTTGCCGATACGTTGAATCATTTAGATGGTTACCGGATTACTCTGCAAAAAGCCCACAGCCGTGCAAACTACCTGGATGAGCCATTAGAATATAATCGTATGTCCAAAGAAACACTCGATGCGATGTGGACGGCTGTCGCTAATCATAAACAACCTTTCATTGCATTTTTAAATCAAAAGGCAAAAATATATGGTATGGAAAAATTAGGATGGCAGGATATAGACGCTCCTGTTGCTATAGGCGGCGGGGAACCTCCTCGCTTTACCTATGATGAAGCCTGTGATTTTGTGATCGAAAACTTTGCTACCTTTGGGCCTAAAATTTCGGCCTTTGCCAAATATGCTTTAGAAAATCGCTGGGTAGAGGCTGAGGATCGTCCAAATAAACGGCCGGGCGGTTATTGTAAGGAACTTCCGGAATTTGAAGAATCACGGATTTTTATGACATTTACGGGTTCACCGTCGGATGCCAGCACCATAGCCCATGAATTAGGCCATGCCTTTCATAGTTATGTCATGAGAGATTTGCCAACTTTAAACCGCAGTTATGCTATGAATGTGGCTGAAACGGCCAGTACCTTTGCCGAGACTATTATCGGCAATGCAACCGTAGCCAATGCAAAAACGAAAGAAGAAAAAATTACCCTTTTAAATGGCAAAATGGAAAATGCAATTGCTATGTTTTTAAACATTCATGCTCGTTTCCTATTTGAAAAATCTTTCTATGAAGAACGCTCAAAAGGGATTGTGTCTGAACAAAGGGTGAATGAATTAATGGTCAATGCCCAAAAAGAAGCATATGGCGACAGCTTATCCAGTTACCATCCCCATTTCTGGTGCAGTAAACTACACTTCTTTATTGATGATGTGCCATTCTACAATTTCCCGTATACATTTGGCTTTTTATTCAGCCTAGGCATCTATGCTGAATTCCTAAAGAATCCAAATGGCTTTGAGGACAAATATATTGCTTTATTGCGCGACACGGGTTCGATGAAAGTAGAAGAATTAGCCATGAAACATTTAGGGGTAGATCTGACGAAACCCGCTTTTTGGGAATCTGGAATCCAGTTGATGGAAAAAGATGCGGAAGAATTTATTCGCTTAACAGATGAAATGATGAAATAAATCGTGTGTATGTATTAATTGTGTCATCACGGAGGGGGATAGTTAGATAGACATATAATTAGACGTTATGCCGCACGGTGAATGTTCACTTGTGCGGTTTTTTGGTTATTTTCGGATTGTTACGGTGGACTTAATATGAAAACAGTATGAAGATGCAATATATTTTCAAGTATTGAAGTAGGAATGGAAATAACAGGTTATATATCCCATTGTTGGTTAACAGGATTCTTAGTTTGTCATTTGACTTAATTTTAAACCGGGTCAACAAACTTGTCCTAGACTGCTGAAAAGGGAATGATTTTTGAAAGCACCGAGGATTTTTGTTAATATACAGATAAGAAAAGACGCCTGTAACCTATATTTAGTAGGCCATGAACGTCTTTTTCTCTATAAACGGACTTTTTCAGTGATTTCAACTTGGCCCTCTGCCTTGTCCATACTTAACCATGCCGCTCCTTTATCCTAAGATAATAAATATTCTTTTAAAGCTGCTTCATCGAGTATTTGGATATTTCGATAGGCTAATGAAATCCATCCTCGTTTTTCAAACTTTTTTAATTCTTTTGTTGTGGTTACTCTGGCAATACCAATCAATTCAGCTAAATCTTGATGTGTATAATCAATTGAATAATATATATCTGTTTCCTTGTTTTTAAAATAGGTTCCAAGTTGAACTAGTATATGAGCTACTTTCTTATCTGCTGATAAAAAAGCCATACTATACACCTGAATGGAGAAAAGACGTATTGTTTGGGACATTAAGTCCAACAGTTCAGCAATTAAGCTTGGATGCTCTGTTAAGAACGGAAGCAGGCTATGTAAATCGACCGAAAGCAGTTCTACATCGGTTAGCGCACTTGCGGATGTTACTCTTGGAGTTCGGCTAAAATAAGATGCATCCCCAAAAATTTTATTGGCTCCCAAAATCTTCACGGTTAATTCATTCCCATTTATCGAAGTAAAAAACAGCCGCACCTGTCCAGATTTAAGCAGATAAAAGGTGTGTGCATCATCATCCTGTAAATAGATGATTTCGTTTTTTTTGTATCGTTGTATGGTACCGATCTTTTCGATTACACTATATAAATTTGATTCTTTTGATACGATTTCCAGTATATTAACTTGATTCATTTTTCTCATCTCCTTAATAAGATTGTAACCTAGATTACAATCTTTTCAAAGTATAAATGTTATTATGGAAATAACAAATAATAAATGGCAAGATGCTTGTTATTTTAATAGAGCATAGAGTCAAGTTATAGAAAAATAAATAATACGAAACGGGGTATTGAAATGAAGAACATCACAGTACTTGGAGCAGGTATTATGGGGCATGGTGCCGCTCAATTATTCGCACAAGCAGGATATAATGTACGTATTCAAGCAAGACGCGAGACATCATTGGAAAAAGCAAGAGAATTAATTACGAACAGCTTACAGATTATGGTTGAAAAAGAAATGCTGGCTCAAAACTGCTATGGATCAAACATTAGCTAATCTCACCTATACAACAGATTTGCGTGAAGCAATACAAGACACTGACTTCATTCTTGAATCAATTCCGGAAAATCTTGAGTTAAAATTGGATACTTATGAAATTATTGAAAGCGTTGTCTCTGAGAAAACGATTATTTCATCTAATACTTCCACTTTCCCATTAAAAGAATTAACTCAAAAAGCGAAACATCCTGAAAGATTTGTCATTACACACTTCTTTAACCCGCCACAACTTGTACCAATTGTGGAAATTGCTAAATTTGAAAAGACAGATGAAAACATAGTTCAAATAACTTATGACTTAATGAAAGAAATCGGAAAATCTCCAGTAGTACTGAAAAAAGAGATTACAGGCTTTATCGTTAACCGTGTTCAAGTAGCTTTTCTGCGTGAATGCTTCAACTTAATTGAATTGGGAGTATGTACTGCAGAAGATATTGATATCGCTGTGAGAGGAAGCATGGGCTTTAAATGGGCTTTCTGCGGACCAATGGAAAGCCAAGATTTAGCCGGTCTGCAAACAACACAAGCGATGGTTCACAACATCGAACAAGATCTATCTAATACAAGAGAAGTTCCTGCATTCTTAAAAGAAATGGTGGAAAACGAGCAGCTTGGTATCCGTTCAAATAAAGGTTTCTACGAATATGATGATAATGGAGCAAAAGCTATCCATACACGTGACGATAATTTCCTAGATCTTCTAAAGTTACAGCAACAAAAAGCGAACAAGGAAAAAAACGTTTCATCTGCTAAATAAGAAATGTTCTGAAGTTGGGATTGTCATCTAGATCAATATCCTGTTTTGAAAAGAAGTTGGTTATTTATTTAATCAACTTCTTTTTGTTGTTTGTTTTTGGGTTGTAACAGTAATTTTTCATTAAAACAGGATGAGAATGCCATACATTTTTAAGGATTGAAGTAGGTGTGAAAGTCACAGGTTGTCTATCCCATTGTTGGTTAACAGGATTCTTAATTTGTAACTCGAATGAATTGCAAACTGGGTCAGTAAACGCATCTCTTTGTCCTATGTTCATTAAAAATTCAAAAACAAACAATGAACTTATATTGTAAAATAATTACTATGGTGGTTTAATAATTTGTATAGCAGTGGAAAATTAAGTTCAAGAGAGAATGATTGCCATAATAGTCATGGCTAATTATTATTTCAAAAAGAAAGAAGTTGGTAGTGATTCTCAATAAGATCTTGAGGTTTCATTAGATAATCCAACAAAAAAATTTGAATAATGACACTTGCTTTTCATGTGTTAAGAAGGAGACATGTGAGTAATGATAACTATGGGCCGTGTTCAAAAAGACAGAGCAGCTTTACATAAAAACGAGATCGATCTAGGGGAAAATATGTTTGGGGAACTTCAGAATGGAGAATCAAACATAAGAGATCGAGTGATTAACGACATTATTAATCACGTACAAGTGATGAATATTAAAGAATTAGGCGGATGGGAAGAGATTCCGTTCGAAAGAATCGATACCCTCAGAAGCCAGTCTAACATGACTACTGAAGAATTATTCGTCTTACAGGATGTTTTAGATAACAAGCTCGAGGAAATGCGATATCAAATGTATTTGGAAGAATATTATCTTAACAATAACAAAAGTAGCGTTGGTTAAGAAGAAAGAGGTACTGAATTCGGTGGTATACTATTAAGAAGTCTTTTTCCCTCTGAAAGAAAAATAGCGTTATCAGGTTCCGAAATTTGTAAAATTTATGCATTACGAACAGTGTCTTTGACGGTTCGTAATGCATAAAATAGGTTAGTTTGTTTTTTTTAGTTTTTCTTCAGAGTAAAAAGTTGTTTTATTCCTGCCCGTTGATTTAGATATATACAAGGCTTCATCGGCCGCTGATATAATCTCTTTTACATCCTGTCCATGTTTCGGATAGATAGATATCCCTAATGAAATGGTAATAGCCTCCCCTGTAGGGCTTGCAGTGCTTTCTATGTTCATTCGCAATCGCTCAGCAATGTCTATCGCTGTTTCGCAATCACCGTAAGGAACAATAATAGCAAACTCCTCTCCTCCGTATCGGAAACATAAGTCACTTTCACGAGAAAGTTCTTGCATCGTACGAGCTAAGAATCTTAAAACATCATCACCTAGCAAATGCCCAAATGTATCGTTTACCTTTTTGAAAAAATCAATATCCAACATGATTAATGAAAAGGAGGTACCATTATGAATTTGGTCATTGATGACAAGATCAAATGTTCTCCGATTCGCTAATCCAGTGAGAGCATCCGTTTGAATCTCAATATCTAATTGATTGATATGATGTTTAATTTTTTGAAAAGCTAAATCGATACTTTGATAAAGTTGCTTCACTTCATAAATGTTTGATTTTATCTTTGGAAATTCTGAATTCATTTCCCCATTTATCGTGATAATTTGTTCCGTGTATTTGGCTAATATATGTAATGGTCTAGAAATGGAACGACTAATATAATTGCTAAAGCAGTACCAATTAAGATGCTAAAAATACCTAAATAAATCACAGTTTCCTTTGTTTTTTCTACAGAATCTGCTACCTCGTCACGGTCTTTTTGCACTAACTGTTCTTGTCCTTTAACTAAAGCATCTATTTTTCCTTGAAAAACATTCGAGATAGTCTTGGCTGAAGTACGAAGCAAATTGTTATAGCCAACTTCATTCCCTTCTTTTTTAAATCTAGCTGCCTTATCAACTAATTCCTCAAAGCGCCATTGGAATGCTGCCAATTGGTGAATGTCTTCTTGATCTTCCTCTGTCTGTATAGGTTTTTAACATGTGATCAATCGTCTTAGTTACTTTTTGTGCATACGCTTCGTATTGAGAAAGATATACGTGATCACCTGTTAATAAATAACCTCTAACAGCACCAGATTGTTTTAAATACTCATTTTCTAACTCTTTTGCCAATACCACATTTTTTATGTTTTCATCAATTAGCTGTTGATAAGATTCTTCTGTGGAACTTATGACGCTATTAGAGACAATGCTTTCAATTATTAATAATATAAGGACAAGCAAAAATCCAGCGAGAAGTTTTTTACCAATTGTTAATTTCATATGAATAACTCCTTTATATATGAGGACATTAACCTTGCAATAAATTAATTTTTATTTATCAGGATATTGGTGAATAACAATCACTATCATTCTATTGAATGCACAGAAAATTTAAGTGTGTAAAAGAAAAAATAGTTTTATGCAACATCAATGACATAAAGTGTCAAATATACGATAGACGTCGCCCAGAGCCTGACTAGCTTTTCTAAGGGCTGAAGCCCAATTGTGAATTTTACAAACATTCTAATATAACTAAGACTATTGTACTATAAAAAAAGAGAATATGGAGGTATATATGTAGGCGAATTGATGAAAATAATTTTCGAGAATTTTTCTAACAACAATGGAAAAGACACTGACTTAGAATATCAGTGTCCTTAAGCATAGAATATAAGAATGAATCAAAAAATTATTTCAATGTTCCCTTAGACTAAAGGTTTGGGGGGGGTTTGGCGTAAATTTTACAAATATGAATTCAGGTAAAACTATGTAACATGTTTTTAAAGTGTTAAACTATTAATTTAACGGGCATTAGTAGTAGCTTAAAAGTAGTAGGTTTTTGTATTGTTGGCGAGTGTTGGAGAGACAATATTAAGGACTTTTCTTGGCGATCCTATATTTAACATGATAAGGGTTGAAATTTAGAGCATTTTGGAGAATATGCTTTGACTGCTGTGCAAATAGTCAATATTTTAGGAGGTTTAAAAATGAGTATGAATAATAATGATATATTAATTCGATTAAGATATGCTCTAGATATAAAAAATACAGATATGGTAGAGATATTTAAACTTGGTGGCATTGAAGTAACAAAAGAAGAAGTGCTAAAGATGCTCATAAAATCAAAGGACAGTTACCATGATGAAGTTAGCAATGATGATGTAGATGAAAATGAAGAGAATATAAAATGCAATAATTTCATGTTAGAGTCATTTTTAAATGGCCTTATTATATTTAAAAGAGGAAAACAAGATCCAAAACCAGGACAACCTGAAAGACCAGCAATGTCTATAAAGGATCATGGAAGTGTTAATAATGTTTTGCTAAAGAAATTGAAAATAGCACTATCATTAACAAGTGAGGATATGCTTGATATATTAGAAGAAGCAGGAGTCATGGTAACAAAAGGAGAATTAAGCGCTTTATTAAGAAAAGAAGGACATAAGAATTATAAAGAGTGCGGTGATAGATACGCTAGGAATTTCTTAAAAGGATTAGCTATAAAATATAGGGAATAACCTAATCCTTAGATATGGTTACCAAAACCAGGTGGAAACCTTTACGCAAAATAATAATCCCGCGCAGCGGTATTATCTTTCTATTAATATACACATGTGGAGTGCGTTGTGTTTAGGGGACACCTCGGCCCCTACGTTCTTCCTTATATTATCCTAAATTAACGAGGTGAGTCATTAAAATATAGTCAAAATAAAAGGCTGTCGAGGTTTCTCGACAGCCTAAGGGAGCTTAGCTCCTTATTTCTTTATTGGTCCTAAATATTGATAATCGCTTGGATTGATCGGTTTAAAACCATACGGATGATAAAAACGAAGCAAATCTTGATTCACAACCATATCAGACATCTGCAGTTCATTTTTCACTTTGTCGCTGAAGCTATTGCATGCTTTTTGATCAGTCGCAAGAACACTTGTATCCGTGCGATAGCATTTGTCACCGGATTTAATCAAATCAGTTGAAACGAAATCTCCATTCCTAAATGCAACCCAATTCCGGTGCTGTGGCGATAATAGATCGGAACCAAATTCTATATAATCTTTTGTATCAATTCCAAGAAGATGAAGAAGAGTTGGACGAACGTCAACTTCCCCGCCCACTTGATGTTCCACTCCGCCTTTAACGCCTGGAACATGGATGAACAATGGAACCTGCTGAAGATTAGAGTCCATTACCGGTGTAATTTCGTCCACTCCCAGGGCTTTTGCCAGGGCAGTATAATTGTTACTGGAAAGTCCGTAATGGTCTCCATAAAGAATAATCACCGTCTTATCGTACAATCCATCTTTTTTAAGGGCATCAAAGAATTGCTGCAGTGCCTGGTCCATATAGTTCGCAGATTGGACGTATTGATCCACAGCCCAGTCCCCAAAATCTCCTTTTGGAAAATCGGTATCACCTGGATCAATCTCATATGGAAAATGGTTCGATAGGGTGATGAATTTCGTATAAAAAGGTTGTTTTAAACTCTCGAGCATCGGCATGCTTTCAGCAAAAAACGGCTTATCCTTCATTCCGAAATTCTTTATATTTTGCGGCGCCATGCTGTAATAAGAGGCGTCAAAAAACTGGTCGTATCCTAATGCCTTATACATCATATTCCGGTTCCAGAAAGTCTTATAGTTTCCGTGGAAAACCGCAGAATTGTATCCGTATCCTTTTAAAATGGCAGGAGTCGCTTGATAGGTGTTCTGCGCTTTACTGATAAACGCAGACCTTGATTCAAAGGATAAAGCGAATTTTCCATTAAAAACTCGGCGTCGGACGTTTTTCCTTGTCCAGTTTGATGATAAAAATGATCAAAATAAAAGGTATTGCCATCATGAGCCAATGAATCCAAAAAAGGTGTAACAGGTTGTCCGTTTGGCATTTTGTAATCAATCATGAAATTTTGGAATGATTCCATTGATACAAATATGACATTCATCCCCTTCGCTTTTCCAAAAAGAGCGGGATTAGGAGGGGTATAGGTTGCTTTTCGGTAATTCTCCACATTTGTAAGATTGCTGCTGGACGCGAAAACACGCTGACTTGATGTTTGAATATTTTGAATGATGTCAAAGATAGTATAATTGTACGTGCCCAAATATTTAACAATATAATTCCGGTCAAAAGAGAGAGATAAAAGATTAGGCCGGTCTTTTTCTGCGAGACCTAAATTAAGTAAAAAAACGATGACCGAAAACAAAAAAACGATTTGTAGGTTTTCCGGGTTTTGACTTTCGCCTGTTTAAATAAGGTACAGGCAAGAACAATCAAGAGGATCGTGTCGGTAAAATAAAAAATATCAGAAAATGACATCAAACCTGCAGCACTATCCCCTAATTGTCCGGCATTGGATTTTGCCTGAAGCAAAACAGGGACAGTAATAAAATCGTTGAAGAAGCGGTAATAAACGATATTTGCATACAATAAAAAAGACAAGAAAAATTGGATTCCAATCAATACACGTTTCACATACTTTTTGGAAAGGAGAGCTAACCCTAAAAAGAAAAGAGCGGAGCTCAAAGGATTGATAAATAATAAAAACTTTTGAAGATTATTATCGGTTCCCAGTCTAAAATCAAGTTGATAAGCGATATATGTTTTCATCCAGAACAACACTACAGCAATGAAAAAAAAAACTAGATGGTTATGAGCAATTTTTTTCATATTTTTCTCCTTTCACACAAGAACACAATAAATATATTATAATAGTTTTAAAAAAATATTCATCATCATTGGGTATCATCTTTTAAAGAAGAAAGTATCCTTTAGTTATCACATAAAATAGCAGGAGTGAATCCAGTAAACGGAAGCTATTGATAAACGATCAGCATCAGCTAAATTTTAAATGAGTTCTTTTGTAATAGAAATCAATGTAGAATATCAAACCGCTTGCTATATTCTACCATGAATTCTTCCCGTAAGAGAGCCATAATTCGTAGATGCGCAGTGGTCGTTGGAGTGAGACTAACGGATAGGCTCTGATGCACCAAACTAGTCCGCATTCCTTTTCCAACCGTAGAATAAGTATGGACGGTTTAAATTCATTTTAATTTTCTCAGGTAGCAGACTTTGTGAAAGGGGCAGCCAAATAGAGTGGATGCTTTTTTGATGTTGCTATCGAGAGTTGAATTTTAATACAACAGGTTGGAGTGTTTTTGTTGAATATTTAAAAATTTACTTAGGCTTAACATAATTTTAATTTATGATTTGAATGTGTTATGTTATATTTTGTTTTTTAAGGGATAATAACAGATGTTTGATGCCATTTGACTGGGGCATTATATTAGTGAAAGCGGGAAAAGAGGATTTACTTTACGAAGTTTAATTTCTTTGGAATCCGCTAGACCTAGCTGCATGACTTTGACGTTTAGATCCTTTATTCGCATAGCTTCCATGATCATGCAGGTCATTGGGAAAGCAGCAGACGAATGTTAAAAAATAAAATGATAATATCGTGGGGGTATCAGCTTGGACTCGACTATATCAACTTTTATTAATGATTTTAATTTTCTCATGTTCCTATTATTTGCATTGATGTATTCGTATCAGATTGTTTACATGTTTGTTGCATTTAAGGCCAAACAGGACAAGAATCCTGTGATACAGAATGTTCATCCCAACAAATACGCAGTGATCATCGCAGCTCGAAATGAAGAACTTGTCATCGGACAACTGATCAAAAGCATAAAAAACCAGAAGTATCCCGAGGAATTGATTGATATTTTCGTTGTAGCAGACAACTGTACCGACAATACAGCCCAGGTTGCAGAGCAAGCGGGGGCTATTGTCAGGGAGCGCTTCAATAAGGCTCAGGTTGGAAAGGGGTATGCCCTCGACTATATGATAAAAATCATCGAAAGGGAATATTCATCCAGAAAGTATGAAGGATATTTTGTGTTTGATGCCGACAATCTCCTTGATGAGAATTATATAGCGGAGATGAACAAAACCTTCAATCAAGGATACAGGGTAATCACCAGTTATAGAAACTCCAAGAACTATGACCAGAATTGGATTTCTGCAGGTTATGCACTCTGGTTCCTGCATGAAGCTGAATATCTCAACCTACCAAGAATGGTCCTTAACTCCAGTTGTGCCATTTCTGGAACAGGATTTCTGGTACATGCTGATTTGATCAAAGACAATGGAGGGTGGATCCACCATCTCCTTACAGAAGACATCGAGTTTTCCGTTTCTCAGATCATTAAAGGGGAAAAGATCGGATACTGCAGAAGCGCCATGTTCTATGACGAGCAACCAGTCACCTTCGACCAGTCTTGGCATCAGAGATTACGTTGGGCGAAGGGGTTTTACCAGGTATTTGCTAAATATGGAAGGGATTTGATTAGCGGTATTTTTCAAGGAAAGCGTAACAGGTTTTCATGCTACGATATGACCATGACGATCATGCCAGCCATGCTCGTTTCCAGTATCAGCATTATGGTGAATGGATTATTCTATTTAGCTGGTTTTTTTGAATTAATTGATGGGAAAGATGATTATTCATGCAACCACTATGGCAATATTAAAATCCATTGGCTGGTATTATGGGATACTGTTTATACTTGGTTTCATTACAACCTTGACGGAGTGGAGAAAAATTCATTGTTCTGGCTGGAAAAAAATCGCTTATACCATTACTTTTCCATTTTTTATGTTTACCTATATACCTATTTCTGTCGTAGCCCTGTTTAAGAACGTTGAATGGAAACCAATTGCTCACACAGTGGTGAAATCTCTTGATGATGTACGATAATGGCATGATTTGAAATCGCCGGTGTCACTTTTGTTCATCAAGGACGAACCAGTCAAAGCATCTTGTGTAATTTTCCATTCTGGAGTGGTTAAATAACGATTGGACAGATGTGGAAGCTGGGGCTTCAAGCTCCAAGTAGGTTTATGACAAGCAAAAGGCTCAAATCCTTCTATATCAAGGATTTGAGCCTCTTTGTTTTGCTCTGGTTTGTTGTCAAAATCGAATATTGTGGCTTCAAAGCAACTATTTAAGAAGCCATGGCTTACCATTACTTTTACCCAAAAGTTTCTGCTTTTGAAAACCGGAAAACCAAGTCTTTTATAGAGACTGCTGAAAGTTTTTTTAAGGGAGCTAATCTAATAAAGAAGTTACTTGTCATTTGCATAACTGTTAATAGCCAACTTCGATCGATGCTACAACAATGTACATCATATCATTTTGATCTCCTTTATCCTCGAGGATAATCCCACTTGTTGTCAGCATTCCCCCATCCATCACTTCCACTGTTATTTTCCCAAATGGCAAGACTTCTTTTACAGCCTCTATATTTAGTTTTTCTTTATCGCAAGGAACTGCCAATTTTACATTAACTTTCATATTATCTATACTGTTTGCAGGGAGTACAGAGCGAATACCCGGCATCGAATTATAATGAATAGCATTTTTTACGGCTCGAATGGCTGCAGTCGTAATGTTTTGGCCATGCACATCAATCCCCATTCCGGTTTCAATAAACATTATTTTTTCCATAATAGAACCATCTTCCTTTCATTTTGCTTTTTCTATTCTATTTTATCCTTTTTAATATATTTTCGAAAGAAATCTCCCTGCTTTCACTTCAATGTTATTCTTATTATAACTAAAGGCTTGTTCAAGCAGGCTGACCGGCCATTTCTCATGTCGATTTAACAAATTGAATATATAGCTACAAGTAAAAAAGTATTCGGTGTGAAAAAAAGGGAAATAATTTAGAAAAGGAATATCAATCTTATTTCTGTGTATTTATGGCAAAGAATGATTTATGTAAGTAAGGAGACGATTAATAATGGATATATCTAACATCTCTGAAATGGAGCCATGTCCAAGTTGTAATGGCTGGGGGATAACATTGGAACGATGATTTTGATAAAGAGTTAGAGCTGGTGTGGATAATCAAGGACTAAATTTAAATGAGGCGATCCTTCAAACAATGGGTTCGAGTTCTTATCGAGATGATTTTTGGAATTGTGAAGTGTGTAATGGTTCAGGAGTAAAAAAGAAATAAATACATAGATGCCCCAGCCACCCAGGTTAGGGTGTCTTTTTTTTAGTAAAGCTATCCGTATCAAATATTCGGCCGAACCACATTAAAACTAAAACAATAACGATCCTGACAATTAACAAGAGGATAAAGAAGCAGGTTAGCTATATTTTCTCATTTCTCTTCTACAATTACTACATTTCTCCTGCATTTTACAAACTCATACTCACACTGGCATTTTCACCAGGTGAGTTTCCCTGAACAGATAGTTACTTCAGTGGAATATTTACCCTTTTGGAAGTGATTGTAGAATTTATTTATTAATTTGTAAGACTTATTTAATACTTTGTTTATTTTAAAGAAAGCTTTACTTAGTACGATAAATAGAGAATCTAAATTATAGAACAAAGGAGAGAGTAAACATGAAAAATGGTAAGTTGTTATTGATGATGATGATGATGGCAGGAGTATTATTCTTAGCTGCTTGTGGAAATAAGGACGAAGATACGTCAAATACAGGTAATATGAACGAAGAACAAATGACCGACGATATGGAAAAAGTAGAGACTGGGGACATGAGTAACGAAAAAAGATGGAAGATAGTAATGGAATGAAAGTAAACGATGACATGGAAAGTGAAGAGGATATAAAAGCGAAACGTGATATGGAAAATAAAGATATGATGGAAAAAGATGAGAAAATGGAAGGTGGAATGTAATCTGAAAATTATTAATTTAATAGAAGGCAGTGATACAATAAAGGTAAAAAGTATAAAGGAATGAAACATACTTGAATAAACGTATCTTACTTGTAGATGATGAACCTGCCATTCTAGATGTATGCAGGCGTTATTTAGAAAGGGAAGGCTATTTGGTTGTAACTGCTAGTCATGGAGAAGAGGCTCTCAAGCTTTGGAGAGAAAATGAGTTTCACGTGATTATATTAGATTTAATGATGCCTTATGTAGATGGTTGGAAGGTGTGTGAAGAAATTCGCCAAAGTGATGATATTCCTGTTGTGTTTTTAACAGCTAAAGGTGAAGAATATGATCGGATACTCGGGTTGACGATCGGGGCGAATGATTATATAACAAAACCATTCAATCCGAGAGAATTAGTTTTAAGGATAAATGCTATTTGCCGACTATTAGATTACAGTAAAAGGCCTAAACATGAGAAGGATGAAGAACATATCCTTAAAACAGATTCATTAACCATTCATGCTACAAATAGAGAAGTGTTTCTACTAGGGAAAAGAATCGAATTAACCATGAAGGAGTTTGATTTGCTCTATCTGCTAGCTTCACATCCGAAGCAAGTATTCTCTCGTTCTCAGCTGCTATATAAAGTATGGAAAACAGATTTTGATGGGGATACGACAACTGTTACGGTCCATATAAGGCGGTTGCGTGAAAAAATTGAGAAGAATTCTTCAAAACCAAAATATATTCAAACAGTATGGGGAATTGGATACAAATTCTTACCCGGTGAAGAGGAATGAAAATTAGATGGATATTTTTCATTGCTAATAGTGTAAGTGCTTTAATCATGTTTACATTCTTATTTGTAAGCTATGTGTACATGGTATTACCAAATCATATAATTGTTTGGTTATCTTTCATCACGGTTTTTTCATCTCTTTTATCAAGTTTTGTTCATTATTTACTGACAAAACCAGTTGAACGATCCATTCTTTTACTCGTTAAACAGACTCACCAAATGGAAAAAAGAAAATTTGATCATTCACTACCTGATTGAAGGCCCTGCGGAAATTAAAGAACTAACGATCCGTTTTAACCAAATGAATGTCAGGTTAAATGAGGCATTTAACCAAATAAAACTGGCGGAGACATCGCGGAAGGAATTGGTAGCAAATATTTCTCATGATTTACGAACACCGATGTCATCTATAAAAGCATTTGTGTCTGCTATTCAAGACGGAGTTGTGGAAGATGATGCGACCTTTCAGAGATATTTATGTACGATTGGTCTTGAAACAGAAAGACTTGATCAACTTGTTCAGCAACTTTTTCAGCTATCATTACTAGATTCAGGTGGAATTGAACTTACTCGCGAACCGATACGGGTAGATGAACTTTTACTTACAGTCCTTGGGCATGAGCAAATACTAATAGAGCAAAAAAATATTAAAATTGATGTCAAACTCCCTTATCAAATACCTGCCATTCATGTTGATCGCTTTTATTTTCAAAAAGTCTTATTTAATTTATTAGACAATGCCATTCGTTTCTCGGAAGAAGGTGGATTCATTACACTGACAGTTATGAACTCGCCAAATCAAAAAATTAAAATCTCCATTCGAGATGAGGGTGAGGGGATTAGCTCTAGAGGAGCTCCCTTATATTTTTGAAAGAACATACCGAATTGAAAAATCCCGAAATAAAAAATTTGGTGGAGCTGGACTGGGTCTAGCCATTGCTAAGACTATAGTAGAAAGACATAATGGCGTCATTACAGCCAGTAGTGAAGTTGGAAATGGGAGTGAATTTTCAATCGTTTTGCTAAGCAATAGAAGTGAGGTGGGAGAGAAGAGTGAATTTGAAGATTTTATTTCAACGTAATGGTAACTTTGGAAAAAAGCTTATTCGATTACATCACTCCAACGCGATTTTGTTTTTCTTATTAAGTTTGACCGGTTTGCTGCTGTTTTCTTCTTCCTTTGTTTTACTTTTCCATCTATACGTGTTTTAATGAAGGATTTTCATATTTGGATAGGTGTTAGTAGCTGTATACCCTTGTTATTTTATATTCCTAAAATGAAAAATCATGTAAAAACATTAAGTAAAAAAAAGAATAATCGGTTCAATTTTAGGCTAGTATTATCAATTTTATTGATCCTCATTATATCTGGGCTTTTATTGACTTTTCATCGATAACTCCACCCATCGTTAGTTCATGGGCTTAATCATTCATGATGTAGCTACTTGGGTAGGGCTACCATATGTCATTTACCATAGTATCACGCAGTAAGTAATTGGTTTAAAAAACTAGAAAAATGCATGATTAAAGTAGAAATTAAAGAAGGGCCTACGATAATAGAAGATGGGAATCCAATCTATAACCGAAGAACGTTCTTACGTAAGTTAAGTGGGGGCGTTATTGTACTGATGTTCTTGCCAGTTATAACGAAATGGTTTCAGCTGAATTTCGGATCTGTTAACGAGAAAGCTTTTATTCCAAATGGGAACCCATTTTCTCCAATTCCAAAACCAAATGCAAAGTCAGCCCCACCAATTGGAGGTGGCAGGAAAGGGCAATTCCGTTACTATACAGTAACGGAGATTCCCGAATTAAACAATGAGAATTGGAGTTTTACAATTGATGGCCTTGTAGAAAAACAGCGTACTTATAAATGGGATCAATTTGTTCAAGCTTAAAAGAGATGTCCAAGTAAGTGATTTTCATTGTGTGACTGGCTGGAGTGTTTATTCTGCAACTTGGGAAGGAATTCCTTTAAAAACTTTGTTAAGACAAGCGGGTGTAAAAAAAGAAGCAAAATACGTTAAATTTTATTCAGCAGATGGTGTTTACACAGATACATTATCACTAGATCAAGCTATGCTTGAGGATGTAATGGTAGCCGTTTTAATAGATGGCGAATTAATCACCGAAAAGAATGGTGGACCCGTTCGCCTGATTGTTCCGGAAATGTATGCTTACAAGTCTGTTAAGTGGTTGAATCGAGTTGAGGTAATTGATTATGAACATATTGGATATTGGGAAAAACGAGGATATTCTCAAGAGGCATGGGTGAAGTAAAATAACTGAATATTAGAGAGGAGACATAGGGGACTGAGGGTTTAACTGCACCCTAGAATATTCTCTTTGGAAACCGTTCAAGAAGTAAATAAAATGACTTTCTTTAGTGGTAGAATCACATAGTAACAAGTAATTTAATATTTATAAACGCTTCATTAAATATACTATAATTTTATTATGTTAATTAAAATCATAAGATAACAGGTGTAAAAAATTGTAAATTTATTCCGTTATCTATGAATCTCTTTAAAGGGAAATTTTCAGGATCAAAGCGAAAGGAGACCTGCTCCCGATCAAGTCGGACAAAGCTGAACCCACGTATCGTGTGAACGGTTGATGGCGCATGAGATGGAGGCGGGAAAGTATTAAGTAAAGTTCTAATTCAATTGGGGTATAATCTGATACCTTTGACGGATATGACTATGGTGGTGGCTTTGCTTAATCGTTGTATTGTTTAGCCTATTAAGGATTGGTGGATCAGCCTGCTGGTATTAAACTCTTGCAAGGGGAAATACCAAACCAAGAATTTAATGATAATTCAGATAGGTGAATAAAAACGAGAGATATAAATTCTCTCGTTTTTTATATTCCTCTACCGATTAACAAAGCAGTGTACAATCCAACTGGCATAAGTAAATGAGGTTATTAATGACTGTTACATTCTTAAAAAGCAGGAACAATTGGTTCTTGTTTTTTAAAAATTCTTATCTTTAAGGATAATTTTGAAAGAGATGACCTAATAGGTGATGTGATTACCTGTAGCCATAATAAAAAAAGTACTTCATTAATCAAAATTAACATATATATTAACAGTAAAATAAACTTTTTATGTTAACTTCTTAAGGTTAAGGAGGGATGTGAAAATTGAAAGAGCATGGTGCTAAGTCTAAACAATCAAAGCGAACAAAGGATAAAAGACCAAACTTTCTCATTCTAATGGTTGACCAAGAAAGGTATCCATCTGTTTATGAAAATGAGGAGCTTAAAAAATGGCGACAATGATAACTTAATAACACAAAACTTCTTACGTGAAAATGGTTTTGAGTTTAAGAAACATTATGCTGGCAAGTACAGCATGTTCCCCTAGTAGAGCGACTCTTTATACAGGACAATATCCATCACTTCACGGTGTCACTCAAACAAGTGGAGCAGCAAAAACTGCTTTTGATCCTGACATGTTTTGGCTTGATCCTGATAGTGTTCCAACAATGGGGGATTATTTCCGTACAGCGGGGTATCGTACCTATTGGAAAGGTAAATGGCATGCCTCTGATGCAGATATCATTATTCCTGGAACAAACAATGCATTTCCTAGCTATACTTCAACAGGTGTACCGAATATAGAAAGTGTTCAATTGTATCTTAACGCAAACCGTTTGAATAACTTTGGGTTTTATGGTTGGGTTGGTCCAGAGCCTCATGGTTCAGCAGCAAGAAACTCTGGATCTTCAGCAGCAATTGGAGTAAGTGGTCGTGATGTTGTGTATGCTAACGAAACAGTGAATTAATTCATTCTCTTGAGAAGGAAGCCTAAAACATCAAAATCCGATCCTTGGTTCATCATGTGCTCATTCGTAAATCCACATGATATTGCTTTATTTGGTGCTTTTACTGAGCTTAGTCCACTGTTTAATTTTGAAGTTGATCCAACAGTTCCATTTATTCCTAAAGCTCCAACTGCAAATGAATCGTTAAATACAAAACCAGCTGCACAAGAAAGCTATCGGATTGTCTACCAACAGGCATTACAACCCTTAAGAGACAGTTTATTTTATCGCCAATTATACTATTCACTGCAAAAGCAAGCTGATCAAGAAATGAAGAAAGTTTTTCAAGCTTTGCAAAACTCAATATTTTATGAAGATACAATAGTTATATTTCTATCAGATCATGGTGAGTTATTAGGAGCTCATGGTGGATTATTTCAAAAATGGTATAACACGTATGAAGAGTCAATCCATGTTCCTTGTATTATGCATAGTCCTATGCTTTTTTCGGGAAGACAGGGCACAGATATGCTAACAAGTCATGTTGATGTATTGCCAACTATGCTAGGGATAGCTCATATTAATCAAGAGAAAATTCAAGAAAAATTACGTGGAGATCATACTGAAGTACATCCTTTAGTTGGACGTAATCTTTCACCATTGTTATATTGGTAAAAAGCACTTTTTTCGTGAAAATGAGCCAATCTATTTTATGAGTGATGACGACTTTACAAGAGGTTTGAACCAAGTGAGCGTAACCGGAAGACCCTACAATTCAGTTGTTCAACCAAATCATACTGAAGCTATTATTACTAGTCTTGCTACAGGAAAAGAGGGGAAAAGTGAGATTTGGAAATTAACACGTTATTTCGATAACCCTCAATTCTGGAGTGACCCAGGATGTGAGGATGTAACGACTAGCCAAAGTTCTGAAACAAATACAATTTCCGATACACAATGTTCTCTATGTATAACAAACACTAAAAAATCTCCAGTTCCTGACCAATATGAGCTATATAACTTAAGCGTGATCCACTTGAAGAAAAAAATTTAGCTTATTCATCTTTTAGATCCCCTGAAACGATTACAGTTGAAAAGCTACTAATTTCTGCTTTGAGGAGCAATGTCGCCAAAAAAGATTATCACCATCTAGTGGAAACGTACCTGGGATGCCTTCTTGTAACTGTAAAGGGACAACTTAAGCATCTTGCTTTCTTTAGCTCCCTTAAATGATCTCCTATTTTTATTCCATTATCCTAACATTTTGTTTTTAACTATTTTTAAGAAATTTATCAGAAAATTCGAATTTATGTTTAGCTCCTTTAATATAGTAAATGTAATTAGGCTTACAATGCAGCTTGTGAAAACTTAAGGTTTCTTACTTCTAATACAAAAGAAAGACGTTTCTGCTGTTTTGTTTTTGTCAAATGCATAATAAAACATCTGCATCCATCTTTTAGACTTAATGGGTACAAGTTTCTACTTAGATAGACAGGATAAACTTTTCAGGTGAGAAAATGCTCTAGCGCCAGGCACCTAGCGGCTCTAGGCATTAACTGTTTCGATGAGAAGGTAAAGCACAACCTTCTCTAAAGTCCCAGTTAAGCTTGGCTAATTAGCAGCTATTGTCATGAATTACATGAATTCTGACACTCATAAAGGCAACTACTCCTTTGTCTTCCCCCAACTGCTTGCAAGTCGGAGAGTTCTCTTTATTACGTTTGAACAAGGCGCCTTGTGCTTTTCTGATCATAAGGAGGGGTTTAATTGCTGCATATTGTAGCTTGTATTAAGCAAGTACCAGACACCAAAATAATTAAGATGAATCCAAAAACAAACACAATGGATCGCAGGACGGCACCTGCTATCTTAAATCCCTATGATGCCCATGCGGTAGAAGAAGCGGTACGTCTAAAGAAAAGGTATGGAGGGATTGTATCGGTTTTAACGATGGGTCCGCCTCCAGCTGTTAAAGCCATTAAAAAGTGTATTGAAATTGGTGCTGATGAGGGTTATTTGATCACAGATCGCAGGTTTGCAGGGGCCGATACATTAGCAACCAGCTACGCTCTAACGAAAGCACTGGATAAAATCTCAAAAATTAAGCCTGTTGATCTGATCATTTGCGGGAAAATGTCCATCGATGGAGATACTGGACAAGTCGGTCCTGGAATTGCGAGACGGCTCAATATTCCGCCACTTACTTCGGTTAATAAAGTAGTTGAAATTAATCAAGACGAGGGATATGCCATTATCCATCGCAAGCTAGAAGATGGATATGAAGTGGTTCAATCCGCTTTGCCATGCTTATTTTCAGTTGAAAAAACAATCAATGAAGTACCGTATTCTCCATTTTCAAACATGTTAAAAGCAGCAAAATATCAACCTCAGATATGGTCTGTTGATGACTTGGAGGATGTAGATATTAAGCAGCTTGGTTTGAAGGGATCACCAACCATTGTCTCCAAAGTATGGGCTCCTCCTAAACCAGAAGGGGGAACGATCATTGAAGGCAACCACTGGAGCAAGTCGAACAACTACTTTCAGTCATCCTCGAAAAGAAAGAATTGTTTGCTGTAAAGGAGGGAAATTGATGAATTTCCAAGATTATAAGGATGTTTGGGTATTCATTGAAGAAAAGGAGGGGGGCATTGCTCCGGTATCTCTTGAACTGTTAGGGGCTGGAAGAAAACTTGCAGATAAACGAGGGGTTGAATTGGCTGGAATTTTAATAGGAGAAAATATCAAACACTTGACGAAAACGGTGTTTGAGTATGGAGCAGATACGGCATATGTGTATGATCAGCCAATTTTTAAACATTACCGAACGGAATCCTATATGAAGGCAATGCTTGAATGTGCCAAGAAATATAAACCGGAAATTATCCTTTTCGGAGCTACATCAACCGGGAAAGACTTAGCAAGTGCAGTTGCAACAGATCTGCCGACAGGATTAACAGCCGATACAACGGAGTTAGATGTAGACGAGGAAACAGGTCTATTACTAGCAAGCAGACCCGCATTTGGTGGAAATATTATGGCAACGATATTGTGTAAAAAGTATCGGCCGCAAATGGCAACAGTACGTACAAAAGTGATGAAGGCGTTAACTCCGCAACCGGACAAAACAGGTAAGGTTGTCGAGGAAACTTATTTCTTAAAAGAAGAAGATATCCGTACGAAAGTATTAGAGATTGTTCGGGAAACCACAAAGAAAGTACGGATTGACGAAGCAGACATTATTGTTGCCGGTGGGAAAGGATTAGGAAGTGCCGAAGGCTTCCAGTTGGTACACCAATTAGCAGATACACTTGGCGGAGCAGTTGGAGCCAGTCGTGATGTTGTAGAAGCTGGATGGATTGAACATCCTCATCAAGTGGGTCAAACAGGTGTGACGGTAACACCAAAAATTTATTTTGCGATTGGGATTTCTGGAGCTATTCAACATTTAGTGGGGATGAAAAATTCTAGTTTAATCATTGCCATTAATAAAGACCGTGAAGCTCCCATTTTTGAGGCCTGTCATTATGGAATTGTGGGGGATGCATTTGAGATTATCCCTTTATTAATTGACCAGTTTAAAAGCGCTTTAAAAAGAGAGGAGCTAATTCATGCAGAGAAGTTTGATTGTATTGTTGTCGGAGCAGGTCCAGCTGGAATTTCTTGTGCCTATGAGTTAGCAAAGGGCGGGGCAAATGTGCTCCTTCTTGAAAGAGGGGAATATCCAGGTTCGAAAAATGTGATGGGCGGTGTTCTTTATCGAAAAATGATGGAGGATGTCATCCCGGAATTTTATAAAGAGGCTCCCCTAGAACGTCCTATTGTTGAACAAAGATTTATGATGATGGATAAGGAGTCTGCAGTAACCTTTGGTTATAAAGGAATGGAGTGGAGTCAGGAGCCATACAACAACTTTACTGTATTAAGAGCAAATTTTGATCAGTGGTTTGCGGAAAAAGCGGTAGAACAAGGGGCGATATTAGTAAACGAGACCGTCGTTTTAGAATGTATTGTAGAAAATGGGAAAGTTGTCGGTGTCCGAACAGACCGTCCAGACGGCGAGGTTTATGCAGATGTTGTCGTGTTAGCCGATGGTGTAAACTCACTTTTGGCCCAATCACTTGGGTTTCATAAAGAATACAGACCGGATGAAGTGGCTTTAGCTACAATGGAAATTTTAAAGCTTGATAGAAAAATCATTGAGGATCGCTTTAATTTAGAAGAAAATCAAGGTTGTACGATTGAATTGTTCGGCGATGCGACAAAAGGGATTCTAGGTACAGGGTTTCTTTATACAAATAAAGATTCCTTAAGCATTGGCGTCGGTACCCTTCTTTCTGGTTTAATCAAGCATAAAATTAAGCCATATGAATTACTTGAATATGTAAAAAACCATCCGATGATTCGCCCCATTATTCAAGGGAGCGAGCCACAAGAGTATTTAGCCCACCTTATTCCTGAAGGCGGCTATAAATCAATGGGGAAAATTGTCGGGAACGGAGTAATCGTGATTGGGGATGCCTCCCAATTAGTAAATGCCATTCATCGAGAGGGCTCTAATTTGGCGATGACTTCCGGGAGATTAGCAGCGGAAACCATTTTATCAGCGAAGGAAGCGGGAGATTTCTCTGAGGGGATGCTCGACCAGTATCGCATTGAATTAATCAATGGATTTGTCGGCCAAGATATGAAAAAATATAAAGATTCTACCCATCATTTTGATAAATTCCCACAATATTTTGATGAATATATTCCAATGGTGAATAAAGCAGCCAGTCAAATGTTTACGGTTGATGGATCGTCCAAATGGGAAAAACAAAAGAAAATATGGAGTGAGTCTAGGATCAGCCAAGGAAAAAATGAAAATCGCTCGAGATGTGTATCGAGCTTGGAAGGTGATGAAATAATGAGTGAACAGAAAAAATATCAGACGATCGAGGAAAAACAATATCTTGTTCGCTTTAACGCTGATACAAAATCTCATCTTCATGTGAAAGATACGGATATTTGTTTAACGCAATGTCCTGATAAAATATGTACGATCTTTTGTCCAGCAGAGATTTATAAATGGGAAGAGATCCGGATGCATGTTGGATATGAGGGCTGTCATGAATGTGGAAGCTGCCGCATTGGCTGCCCACATCAAAATATTAAATGGGAGTATCCAAAGGGCGGGCACGGGATTGTTTTCAGGTTAGGTTAATACATGTTTCGTATTTGAGGGAAAATAGTGACCAAAATGTGGCCACAAAAAATTACTTTCCCAGCTGTTTGTATAATGCAATTTATATTCATTAATTAATCAAAAGATGGCGCTTTAGTAGCATCATCTTTTTTCTGCCTGAAATCACGCAAATAGATATTGAGTAATATATTAGCGGACAGGGAGATTAATCCTTATCCTTTTTTGAGCGACTAAGTTTAATGTTTTTTTGGAATAAAATAACAGTTTGGGAGGCTTATTCAAGTAATACGGCTTTACTTGAATAAGCACAATATCTTCGAACTATGCTAAAAATAATTATCAGCGTGATACTTGTCCGTTTCCAAAATAATAATTAGACATTAAATAAAAGTATTACAATTCATATTAAAGAAAGGAGTAACGTACATGGTATATATTGGTTGTTTAACAATTAAAAATGTAAGTGGATCTGCTAATATTCAATTTGGACATACAGCTGATACGTCTACGTCATCATCTAAAAGTATGTCAGGTTCTGGCTCTGAAAATACAGGTGCTTTAGTTGTAACTAACTCTATGCCTAGTCAAACAACAACGCCTAGTTCAGCAAACAATGGAAATTCGATTCGTAGTGGTAGTTTTAGAATAGAGTTTAATGTAAGTTAATTTACTATACGTTCATTTGTAGCAATCCTGTTTCGTCATGTTGAATCATTACCTATTTACAAAAATAGAATCAATTCTAAGGCAAATTAGGATAATTGGTAAAATTCATGGTGCTAGAAACACCATTATATAAAGGTTTCTATGGGAAGATATACGGATGCATGTGGGGTACGAGGCTGTCATGAATGTGGCAGCTGCCGCATCAAAATATTAAATGGGAGTATCCAAAGGGCGGTCACGGGATTGTTTTCAGGCTAGCTTAATACATGTTTCGTATTTGAGGGGCTATCTTTATGGATAGTCCCTTTTTTATTAAATAGGCTCTGTTAATGTTTATGGTTGATAAGCGGCATTGGTGTGTGTTGGCACGTGTTTTATTCGAATGAATAACTTAGTGCACGCGTGCACTAATGCCACCTTGGAAATCAACACGATCGTTTAACAGAGCCATTAAATAAACAAATTTATAAAATGATCGCAAAATTCAAAAAATACACTTACGAATTTATTCTTATTTTGGTATTATGTAAAGTGTAAAACTGCTAGTTTTGATTACTAGAACAAATCATTCTTTGGAGGAACAAATAATGGATTATAAGTATTTACTTTGTGAGATTGAAAATAAAGTAGCGGTTGTGACAATCAGTCATTCACCAGGTAATAAATTAAATACACAAGTATATCAGGAAATCACCCAATTAATGGGGGAATTAGAAGCAGATGTTAATGTCAATGCCATTGTGATCACTGGAGATGGTGAAGAGGCATTTGTTGCTGGAGCTGATATCAATGAATTGGCAGAGTTAGATACTGTTGGAATGATGAATTTAACCCAAATCACAAGAATTTCTTTTTCACGGATTGAAAACTTGAACAAACCAGTAATTGCTGCGATTAATGGAGAGGCACGCGGAGGCGGCTTTGAGCTTGCTTTATGTTGTGATTTGCGTATTGCCTCTGAAAACGCGCAATTTGCTTTTCCTGAAATCACTTTAGGAGTCATCCCGGGAGGCGGCGGTACGCAGCGTATTCAAAAAGTAGTCGGACAAGGCACCGCGAAAGAATTATTGTATTTTGCTGAACCGATTGATGCAGAGAGAGCTTATCAGTTACAAATTGTCAATAAAGTAGTCTCCCAAGATGAACTTCTGTCAGTAGCAAAAGAATGGGCTGAAAAGCTGGCACAGAAAGCACCTATTGCCTTAAGACAGATGAAATTAGCCGTCAATACCGGAGCGAATGTTGACCTTGAATCAGCTTTAACGATTGAAGCAGCCTGCTATGATGGTGCCTTTGCAACACTCGATTGCAAAGAAGGTATGTCTGCACGTCTTGAAAATAGAAAACCAAATTTTGTGGGTAGATAAGAAAAGGACAGGTGTCAGGCACCATGAAAAGACAAAACAGCGAAAAGTGTCCATGTAAAGTGGACACTTTTCGCGATTGTTAAAATGCAATTCTATCATGCTCATGTGTTAGCAGGGATTTCAAGAATGTTCATTGGATTATCATAGAGTAATCCAATTGGATGAGTACAAATAAATTTTTTTGCTTTATCATACTAATGATAGCTTAATTACAAACTCTAACAGGAGGGAAATTGTGATGAGAATTGGTTTTATCGGTTTAGGTACCATGGGTCTTCCCATGGCACATAATTTACTTGAAAATGGGTATGAGTTAATTATTTATAATCGGACAAAAGAGAAAATAAATTTTCTAGGGAAGAAAGGGGCAAGGATAGCAAATTCTCCTAAAGAAGTGGCCTCGCAAAGTGACATCGTATTCACCATGCTTACAGCAGATGCGGCTGTTGAGGAAGTAGTACTGGGGGAAAATGGCATCATTTACGGCGCTAATCCAGGTTTAATCGTTGTTGATTCTAGTACGATTTCTCCTTCTACAAGTAAAAAAGTGGCTAAAGAACTTTCAAGGCATGATGTAGAAATGCTTGATGCGCCAGTAACAGGGAGTGAACCGCAAGCTATTGAGGGTAGTCTAACATTTATGGTTGGCGGTAAAAAAGAAATTTATGAAAAATGCATGCGTTTATTTTTAGCGATGGGTAACAACGCTTATTATATGGGAGAGAATGGCAAGGGTTCCTATACGAAGCTAGCTAATAATTCAATGGCTGCCATTAATCTTCTAGCATTCTCAGAAGCTATGACTATGGCAGCAAAAGCTGGCATTGACCCGGAAATTTTTGTGAAGGTTGTCAGCGGTGGCGGGGCCAGAAGTGCAATGATGGATAATAAGGCAGCAAAAGTTTTAAGCCGCGATTTTACACCGCACTTTATGGCGCAACTGTTACATAAAGATCTTGGACTAGCATCTGGTGTAGCACAAGAATTAGAAATTTCGACGCCCGTTCTAGCACTGGCAAAAGAAATCTTTCAAATTGCAAAAGCGAAAGGATATGGCGACGAAGATATGAGTGCTGTCATTAAGTGCTATGAAGAATGGGCAGGAATTACAGTCGAACAGGTAAATGGAGAACATTAATCCAAAGAACCAAAATGCTCTTTTTCCCAAGTGTAACTAGTCACTTGGGATTCTTTCATTTTTAGTTAGAACATCATCAAAAGTGACTTATGCTTCAACTACCATCTTTTTTAGTAATACATTCACTTTATGAAGAGCAAAGTGTAAATCTAGTTGTTCTTCATCACTTAATTTAGTTAGTTGTTCGCTAAACTTTTGATAGATCTTCATCCACTTTTTATCTTCAATTTTCTTGCCTGCTGCTGTCAATGACACTAAGACAGCACGCTTATCCTTAGTGTCAGGTACTTTAACCAAATACCCACTAACTTCTAAATCCCTAATGATATTCGTTAATTGTTGTTTTGCTATATCTAAACCAGTGCTGATTTCTTTAAGATTTAAAGCTCTTTGTTGCATATACATGAACTCAATTACATGATTTTGCATATGTGATAATCCTATTGGATCCTTGTTCAATTCACTAAAACTACTAAACAGATTTGGTATCAAAGAAATGTATTCTTTAGCAATTTCTTCGTTCATTAACAATCCTCCTTCATCTTAGTAATAAGAATATTACTGTTTTCAAGTAAAATCAATTACTTTACTTGATAATAGTCATTATATCTTTACTAATTAGGAGTTATATCAAATAACTTCTCCATTTTATATATCTCCATCTTAATTTTTCAACATAAACATAAATGGCCGGTGACCTACTTTCCCTGCTTATGTTTTCCTGACGTAATAAAGGCTTGTCCAAGCAGGCCGACCGACCGTTTCTAATGTCGATTTAACAAATTAAACATTTATTTATAAAATTTTTAAAAATAAACAATGGAATCGCATTTAGTAAATTATTTTTTACTAAATAAGAAAATAAATCTTGTTAATCAATAAATTTAGTATATAATACATTACTATGTTAGAGGGAATCAATGACAATACCAAAAAAGGAGATATGTATTTATGATTCAACGTGAATGTTCTTCCATCTTAAGTTTAGGAGTATTATCGGATTAATTTTAGAAGCTTAAATATAAGGAGAAAAGATAGTATGTCATTAAATTTACAATCCGTTCAAGCAACCATGCTCATACCTCTTTGGGGACGCGCCACTGCCAGTGAGAAGAATCCGGAAATTTTGTACGATAAGGAAGCAATAGAGCTTATTGCAGGTTGTGATTTTGATTTTTCCGAAATTGCCAAGACCTTTGGAGAATACGGAGGTATAAGCTATATCGTACGAGCACGAAAAGTTGACGATACCGTCCGAGCTTTTATAGAAAAGCATCCTCGTGCTACTATTGTTAACATCGGCGCGGGACTTGATACGACATTTTCAAGAATTGATAACGGCACAATTAACTGGTACAACCTTGATTTACCAGATGCGATAGCTTTTCGCAAAACTCTTATCGGAGACTCTCCGAGGAACCTTAGCATTGCCAAATCATTTTTTGATGTTTCGTGGTTTGATGAGGTGATCTTTAATGAGGAAGACGGAATCCTTTTTGTGTCTGCGGGAGTTTTCTACTATTTTCAGGAAAGTCAACTTAAAAGAATATTTCAGGCAATGGTGCTTCGTTTTCCGGGGGGAGAGTTGTATTTCGATGCGGAATCAAAATCTGCGATAAAGATTTCAAATCGTACGGTAGAAAAAACGGGAAACAAGGGCGCAAAAATGTATTTCTATGTCAACCAGCCAAAAGTACTTGAAGGCTGGTCGTCAAAAATCAACGTATTATCTTGCGAATCGTACTTCAAAGGTATACCCGCAAGTAAGAAGTGGGAAAGTGGAACTCGTGTAATGGTGAGGGTTGTAGATTTATTCAAGATGATGAAGTTTGTTCATTTGCGTTTCGAGAGAAAGTAATGTGATAGGTGATTGAATAGGAACGCATCTTGCGTATCATAGAAATCATTCATGTTAACCCCAGGCATTGCCTGGGTTTGTTAACAAAAACTTTACTTGTACAACCAATCGTATACGAAATCCATATAAAGGAAGTCAAATACGATTGTCCAAAGCTAGAATTCATTGTTATTTTCATTTCAGTCGTTTTTTCATTATGTTATTCACCAAGTTTTGCGTGGCATCTTGGGTTGACACCGCCACATTTTCAATAGCATTCTGTACATAATTCGTTGCTGATTGAGCACCGTTTTTAAAGATCTTCGTTTTGTCTTCAATAACCTTCTTTGGCTGTTGATCATAATCAGACATTGTTTATACCTCCAAGTATTTATTTACATAGTTATATTGTCTGCGATATCGAAAAAATATTCAGTTTATGAAGATAATTATCATTAAGAGCGCTTTAAAAAAGGTTCTGATATTTACAAAGTTAGATCACAGTTTGAACAGGCACAAATCCAGTCGTCAAAAATCCTTCTGTCTATTACATAGTATCCATTAGGTAAATAGATACTATGCTGAAAGAAGCAAACTTTAAATGAATAGGAAAGGGGTGATGCTAATGAAAGAGAAAGATGTAGAACCTCAATTTCAAAGTGGAGAGAAGGTCAATAAGCGGTTAAAAGGGTTATACGGACTTGATCCGGAAATGAGTTTACTATCTGTTAATTTTGCTACAACTGAGAATCCATTTTTAAATGAACATTATCAAGATGATTCTAAAGAAAATGAATGATTTAGGATGTCTAATGAAATGGCTGAACACTGTCAGCCATTTTTTACTAAGAAGTGAAATAGTTTATTTGGTGGAAGGCTAAGAAAAATAAAGGTAATTAAATGTGAACAAAGATATGAATCATGGTAAAGAACTGGAAGCAAAAGAACAAGAAGTATTAGTCATTAGTAAAACTAAATATGGGTACGGATCTGTGAAAAAGGTGAAGAAATTAAATCAAGGAGTAAAGATTAATATCTGCTACTAGCTGCACTACTTTAATATATGGAGGTAAATAACATGAACAATAAAGAAAACCTTGAACAATTACTGCACGAGTATGGTTATCCTAAGAAAGCAATCCAACACTTTATGCAAGATGCTGAGGAACTGGATTATTCAGAAGTGAAAAAGCGGATTATGCCTTATCGAGACATAACTGCCCATCGATCATAAAGCAGAAACGCTATAAAAATAACAGTTGTTTTTTTGTTATCATGTTGCTCATATTGAAAATAAGGAGTGACCAAACATGGACATTGATCATATGCAAAAATGTACATTCACCATGGAGAATGATAAAGGTGAACTTGTCGTAAAAGGAGAAATCACAGGGGAAGCTGAAATTCCTTTTTTTGATGATCTAAAATTAAAAGCGGTAATCGCTTTGCTGAATTCTATAGATAATCAAAACTTCAGCGCTTCAGGGAATAATCAATTATTTGATCACTACATAAGAGAAATTAAAGAAACGATCAACGCAGTGAAACAACACAATAAATTTCAGGGGAAAACCAAACTGACGTAATTACATTTTTTAAAATCTAACACAAGAAAAGATTACCGCCATCAATATGAGAAGCCCATGGTTAATCAATGACATTGAACCAAACGAAGCTGCCGTTATTGCCACGTTTGGCGTAAAGGCGGAAGCGTTAGTAGATGTCATTCGGGGAAAATTTAATCCTGTTGGGAAACTTCCTTTTACAATACCAGCTAATCAGAAGGCAGTTGATAACGAGATTGACGATATTCCAAGATTTAGAGAAGCTCCTTCTTATGTATATCGTGCCAAAAATGGGGATGCGTACGGATATAATTTTGGCCTCTCTTATCATCCGGCTGCAAATGCTCGAACAACCATCATGGATAAATTGGAAAAATTTAAAGAAGGAATGAGTGATCACTAACCACATGTTAAAGAGGGGGTCCCAAAACTTGGAACTCCTTTTACGTTTTCATACGGTGTCAGGCACCGAAAAAGTACAAAAAAGCTTAATGTGTCCATCTGTGGTTGACACTCTATTCCAAAAAAGTAGCAAAAGAGCTACTCATTTCTTGTTTACCTTCACAAAATTGTCATAAATTCATAAGGCCTTTTTACTCCTTTTTTACCATATAAAAAAAGTGAAAGGGTGGTCAAAATGTTGAATCTATTGATAAAATACCCTTTTCTTAAAGGACCCTTTTTCTACATCCTTGAACCGTTCCCTCACTTACAACTGATGTAAATAACGTGATATACTCGATGTAAGATAAGATGGGAGGGGGGACGATGAGAAAAATGTAGAAAAATGGAGGCAGACCCCGCTCCTGTCCCACTTATAGGAGACCTCCTGTTTACCTATGAGACACCGTATTTTACCAGAATACCCTGTATATATGAAAGATAAATAATAATAGAGGTGATTGCCATGAGAAAAAATACTTTAAGAGAAAAATTGGATCAGAAAGAAACGGTCTTTGGAACATGGATTATGACCAACAGTCTGGATAATGCAGAAATTCTTGGTCATACCGGGGTAGATTTTATTATGATTGACGTCGAGCATGGTTCAATGGATATCGAAACAGCGGGAAGAATGGTATCCGTTATTAGAGGTACACAAGCTACCCCCCTTCTTAGGGTTGCTGGCAATGAAAAGTCCCTCATTAAAAAAGGACTCGATACAGGTGCTGATGGTGTGATGATTCCAATGGTTAACACAAAGGAGGAAGCAGAGCGGGCAGTTCGCTATAGTAAATATCCACCTATTGGAGATCGAGGAATTGGGGCTGGCAGAGCAGTTTTGTTTGGGGCAAACGACGCCGATTATGAGGATTATTATGCACAAGCCAACGATGAAGTGCTGGTCATTATTCAAATAGAACATTATACTGCGGTTGAAAACATTGAGGAAATTCTTTCTACTTCTCATATCGATATTGCCTTTGTAGGTCCTTATGATTTAAGTACGTCCATGGGGCTTCAAGGACAACTGAATCATCCAGAAGTTCAAAGGAGCTGTAAAAAGGTGATAGAAGCCTGTGAGAAATACAATGTGATACCAGGTATCATGACGTGGACAGACGGAATTGAGCAACATGTAAATATGGGGTTCAAATTTCTTTTAGGTGGTATTGATGGTGCTATTCTATATACCGGAGTAAAGCAACTAGTCAATGAATTTAAGGGTTTTGTAAAATGAAATCTTGATATTCGCTGAACACTGAAAATTTTTTATGCGCTCCTCAGATAGTTAATAACATTACATAGAAAGTTTGAAGCTGCTAAAATTCTTGGCGGCTTTTTTTACGATCGTAAATACGGTGTCAGGCACCACAAAAAGACAAAATAGCTAAAAGTGTCAATCTATGGTAGACACTCTATCCCTGAAGAGAAGCAAGGAATCCCATTTTGTCCTTCACAAAGATGAGTCTGGAACAAAAAGGGACACATTGACTATAGCAGCGAGCAATTCTAGTTAGATTTATAAAGCAACACTATGTGCTAAATACACAATAATATTAAAAAAAACTCTTCGCCTAAAGTCTAGTCGCTAACTGTTGTATTTTGTACACGGGATCAGCTAAGTTAATGTTTCATTTGAATAGGAACAAAGAGACAGATCCTTTCATTCCTTCATACTAGCAGGATACTTTATTAGTTTCAAAAAATATGTACTAGAATATTCTCTATCAGAAACCGTTCATGAAGTTAATAAAAAGACTTTATCAAATGAAAGACTATGAGGCGCTGAGAAATTAGCGCATTTTTTAATTCTAGTGAATACCAAATATTCGCTTGTCCAATCGTTTTTTTAAAACCGTAATACTATGAACTATAAAAGTGAAAGGAGGGATGATTTCCATGGGTATACGTCCACCAGGAGGTCCACCAGAAGATTGTTGTGAGGAACTTGAGCTTCGAATTGAATGTTTAGAACGTCAACTTGAAAGCCTTCAAAGTCAGCTCGGCCAGCTTAATCAGCGAGTTGAAATAATTGAACGCGATTAGACCTTTCATGACGCTATTTTTTTGATAGGCTAATGGATGATCAGGTAAACTGGGCGCTGAGAAATCAGCGTCTTTTTTAGTGTCTCGATTTGCCTGTCTTAGGACATAGGAATGCAGCGGTAGATTTATTACTTCTAAAATGAACAGAATTGGATCAATGGAAGGGACAGAATTTTTTCACCTGTCCCTAAAACCCGAGAATTCGCCGTACACTAGGTACATAGGTTTGACTAACGGTTAGCTCAGGGCAATCGGGGGTTTTCAGTTTAAGTATTAAATTAGAAGACAAATCACGAGACAGCTGTTGTATAAACGAGATATTTACGATAAAGGAACGATGAATACGGAGAAATGAACTTGGTAACCGTTGCTCGAGAGCTCTAAGTGTTTGAATCGTGCTGTACTGGCCATCTGTCGTATAAAACCAAGTTTTCTTTTGGTTGCTTTCAATATAGGCAATTTGATCAATAGGTATTGGACTCCAAATTTCCCCTTGTTTCCCGGTGATGAAAGAAAAGGACGATTGCCTTTTTAATGAATATGAGGGGGGAAGAATCACGGTTAAAGCCCCGGTAAAGCCATTTTCTTCCTCTAATGGATACCCTACTCCGTAATATGGAATGCCGAATACGGATTCATTCACCAAAGACTCTACCCGGCCTCTTTGCTGGTAAACACGCTCGGTAATGCTCCCTGAAGGAACAGGTTGTCCGGGACGAATTTGAATATCATGAATACCAGAAATGTAATCCAAATAATGATCTTTATCTGCAAATGCTACGGAGGCCTCTGGTGGAATCCAATCCTTAATGAATTTAGCAAGTTTAAGAGTATTCATATTTATATAATTTTCACTCCTTTCAGAATATTAAGTATTATTATAACTCAAAATCTTGACTCATATCCAGATAATCCCTTTTCATCTGTAAATAAAACGTTCTGTCTAATATCTCGGACAGAAAAAACACGCTGTTATATAATCAAAACAAGTAAAATCTTTATTGTTTATCAGACACACATACAAAACCATTTTGTTGTCTAACCGGATTCATATAGAAATGAAAAATGTAGAAGAGAGGGATGATTATGCTGAAAGCAAAAGGTTTAGAGGGAGTAGTTGCTACCACATCTTCTGTCAGTTCTATTATTGATGATGTTTTAACGTATCGAGGATTCAATGTTGATGATTTAGCAGACTATACGGATTTTGAAGAAGTCATTTATCTGCTCTGGTTCAAAAAACTTCCCACCTCTCAGCAACTAGCTGAATTTCGAAATGAATTAACTAAAAACGCTTTCCTCCCTGAAGAATTGATAAGAATAATTGGAAACTTTCCTCATGAGAATACCCATCCAATGTCTGTTTTAATGACTTGTGTTTCTACATTATCTATGTATGACGAAGAGACTGATCAAATGGACGAAGGGAGCTAATTATCGCAAAGCCATACGTTTACAGGCAAAATTGGCTTCGATTGTAGCAGCTTATTCGCGTATTCGCGAAGGGAAAAAACCGCTGATGCCAAAGACAGGCCTAAGTTTTGCAGCTAATTTTTTATATATGGTAAATGGGGAGATTCCAAATGAAATCTCTGAGAAAGCTTTTAACAAAGCGCTTGTTCTTCACGCCGATCATGAATTAAACGCATCGACATTTACCGCTCGTGTTTGCGTCGCCACATTATCGGACATGTACTCGGGCGTAGCATCCGCACTCGGAGCGTTAAAAGGACCGCTTCATGGTGGTGCAAATGAGAGTGTGATGAAAATGCTGAATGAAATGAATGAAGTCGATCAGGTTGAGCCGTATCTACAGAGGGCATTTGAAAATAATGAAAAAATTATGGGCTTTGGCCATCGTGTATATAAAAATGGGGATCCGCGTGCGAAACATTTACGAGAAATGTCAAGACAATTAGCTAGTCTTACAGGTGAAGACAAGTGGTATAACATGTCGCTTGCTATCGAGCAGATGGTTCTAAAGGAAAAAAGATTGTTTCCAAATGTTGACTTTTATTCAGCATCCGTTTATCACAGCTTAGGGATCCCACATGACCTCTTTACACCGATTTTTGCGATCAGCCGTGTGTCGGGCTGGGTTGCACATATTTTAGAGCAGTATGAGAATAATCGCTTGATTCGTCCTCGGGCAGAGTATGTGGGGGCCAAGCATCAAACATTCATACCGATTAATGATCGTAATGATTCGGATATTGTAACCGCCTAGGAATCATGAATATCAAAACCGGAAATCTCTTTTAAAAAATATAAAAATAGTAAGGAGAGGAAAAACATGAGTGAAAAGAACATATCCATTGCAGATCCTGGTCCATTAGGATTAGCCGCTTTTGCGTTGACGACATTTGTACTAAGTTGTGTAAATGCTAATCTTGTTCCCGACTCTGTTGCCGATGTCTTTCTAACACTGGGATTATTCTATGGTGGATTGGCGCAGCTATTGGCAGGAATGTGGGAATTCAAAAAAGGAAATACGTTTGGCGCAACGGCTTTTACATCTTATGGTGCTTTCTGGATTTCTTTGTCTTCTATGGTATATCTAGAGTTATCTGGTATTTTGAAATTCGGTTCAGACAGTAATATTGCTCTCGGCTTGTTTTTGGTTGCTTGGACCATTTTTACTTTCTACATGTGGATTGGGACTTTTCGTTTAAATCCCGCCTCAAATCTCGTTTTTGGTTTATTGTTGATTACCTTTATATTACTGGATTTAATTGAATTCAAGATCATTTCTGGTCCAATTGCCGGATACTTCGGATTAGCAACCGCCTTTTCCGCTTGGTACGCATCAGCAGCAGGTATTTTAAATCCTTTATACGGAAGGAATATTCTGCCTATTGGTCAGTTTAAACTGAAACATACACAAGGTTTAGAAAAAAGTGCTTAATCATTAAGATGAAGTTTAAATATGCAAAGGGAGGTCATTCTATATGTATTATGTCATGTATTGTCAAGCAGAGGAAATCATTATTGAAGATATCAACCTAGTGATGAGCAACGTCATAGATGGTTGGAAGTTTTATGGATATTCAGATAGCAAACAATTAGCTGAGTCCTTATTGCATGAATGTAAACATTACTAATTATATATATCAATATATTCTATTAATTTTTGTAAGCGTATTCATTTTATTGGGATAGAAGAGATCTAATGGATTGCTAGCTAAATAAATAGAATTATGAACAAAGTAACTTTGATAAAGGGAAATTATTAAAGCTTTTATTGCTCTAAGAGCAGGATACGAAGCATCAGACCGATTAAAAGAAGAAATTCGTCTTTTTGTAAAAGAGGGACTGGCTGCGCATGCAGCTCCAAGAGAAATTGAGTTCTGTGATAAACTTCCGAAAACGAGAAGTGGAAAAATTATGAGACGTGTCTTGAAAGCATGGGAGCTTCATTTACCAACTGGTGATTTATCAACAATGGAGGACTAAGAATCAGGTTCTAATTGGAATTTGTCTAGTCCAAAAAGCGCTTCCGGTACCTGGAAGCGCTTTTTCTACAGCAGGCGGCTGCATGATTTACTTTATAGTTAAAATGGATCTTTTTCTATTAAGTTTTTATTCTATTATTCTGTTTTGTTTGTTGAAGTTCAGCTGTTTATCCCTCCTCTCTCTGTTCATTTTGCTTAGCAATCACCTGGACCTATGAATCGCAATTCGGCAGGGGAACAAACCCCGACTTTTCTCTTTGTTTCCTCGATTTGTATTCGAATCTGACTAGAAATTCTACTTCCTTGTTTGGCGAAAAGGCCGCTTTGTAAAACTAACTTTTTGGATTCATTCTTCACTTTTTCCGTTGTTTTTAGCATGGTCATGACCTTAACCCGATGGGGTACCTTTCGGATAGGGGCCTTCGTTTCATCACGATTGGATTTCTTGGCTAGAACAGGAACCTTTCGATGTAGTTTAAGAAATTTCATTCTTTCAACTCACTACCTTTCCGAAAAGATGCAGGGGGGGTTCTTTTCCCTGTAGCTAGTAATTCACGATGTGATCATCGGATTCCTTTACCTGAAGGCTTTCTTTCTATCGTCATTTTCTCTTGAAAACTGCCGGCTATCTAGCTTTATTGAGAAAATAGGAGAAATTCTATTATCAAAATTAGAAAATTGCTGGAATATGCTGGGGAAAAGTTTTGAAATTTTTTAAGGTCGATGATAAGAATGCCTCTGGATTTTGCTATATACAGTAATGTTCCGCTTTTTGTAAAAATAGAGGTATGTCCTATTAAAAATAGGTGTGAAAAGGAAGAGATTACTCTTTCTTGAGTCCTAATGAGGACATAAAACAAGATGTGAGAATTTTTATTAAATGGAGAAAAAAGGACGATTATGACGGTCATAATCGTCCTTGTTAAGGTTTTCATTACTTAATGGCCTTGCTAACTTTTAGCTTCTTCCCTTTGATTGTTGTATTCTCCATGGCTTGTAAGACTAGTGAGCCTTTTCCATTAAGAATATCGACATATGACAAATTATCCTGGATGGTTATAATTCCAATATCATCTGCTGTTACTCCAGGAATTTTTGCAATCGTTCCAACGAAATCGACAGCACGGATCTTCTTCTTTTTTCCACCATTGAAATGGAGTTTCAGTGATATCTTGGTTGATTCGTGCCGTTTTATTATTTCTGACGACTCGGCGGCCGCTGATTTTTTCTTCGAAAGCGGCTTTTCCTGCAGCAACTTCCTGCTGGGTTAGGAGCTTCCATTGCAGGAATCTCAAAGCCAATGTACCTTTCAATGGCTCTTAGGAATTTTCCTTCATAAGGTGTCGCAAACGTAATCGCTTTTCCTTTATTGCCGGCACGACCGGTTCTTCCTGTTCGGTGGACATAGCTTTCTTTTTCCATTGGAACGTCATAGTTGATGACAAGTGTCACATTATCAATATCAATTCCTCGTGCAGCTACATCGGTGGCCACAAGATAACGGAAATTCCCCATTTTGAAACCATCCATAACGGCAAACCGATCTTCTTGTTCTAATCCTCCATGGAGTCTTTCACAAGAATAATTGGCTTCTTCCAATTCGGTAAACACTGTATCCACATGTTCTTTCGTTCTGCAAAAAATGATACAGCTGTCTGGGTTTTCAACGACCGTAACGTCTTTAAGGAGTGAAATCTTTTCTTCTTCCTTCACTTCGATTAAACGATGTTCAATGGTATCCGTCGTGATCCCAGTAGATGCAATCTCGATATTAATCGGATTTTTCATATATTTATGGCAGAGATTTTCAACATCTTTAGGCAATGTAGCAGAAAATACCATCGTTACTCTGTTTGAAGGAAGTTCTTTGATAATCGCTTCTACTTCGTCGATAAAACCCATATTAAGCATTTCATCCGCTTCATCTATGATTAGATACTTTATTTGGTCTAAAACTAGGGTTCCTCTTTCAATATGGTCCATGACACGGCCAGGTGTACCGACGACAACATGTGTTTTTTGTTTCAATTCTTCTTTTTGTTTCGCAAAAGGTTCTTTTCCATAAACGGCCATCGCTTTAATCCGTTTAAACCGTCCAATATTCGTTATATCTTCTCGAACTTGAACAGCAAGCTCTCGAGTGGGTGTAAGAATTAATGCCTGTGGCTTTTTTTCTTCCCATTCAATCATTTCGCAAATAGGGATACCAAAGGATGCCGTCTTGCCACTGCCTGTTTGAGATTTTACTACAAGATCCTGATTTTCCATTGCTAATGGTATGACTTCACTCTGAACCTCTGTTGGAGTTTCGTATTTTAATACAGCAAGTGCTCTTGTTATTTCATCGCTTAAATTGATAATCCTCAAAACTTTTTTCACTCATGTATTAACCTCTTTTTTTGTATTATCCGACTTATATATAGGATTCTCTCAAAGAAATATCATATGCATCATCTGAACATGGTTCATTATACTTGAAATGCCAGACAAATTGGCTTTTATTTTAAATTTTATATTAGATGAAATTATGCAGTTGTCATTTTTAGTGGATTGGAACTTTGGAGTTTACATTAGAATTGAGGTTAATTGCGCAATATAAGTCTGAATTTTGAAGTACTTGTTATTAAAGGATTTTTTATACGTTTTCTCTTTGAGATCAACTTATATGTGACATTTGTCATGTCCTAGTATATGACACCTGGTACTAACAAGATTCAATTTCCTTCCTTTATAATTGGAATTAACAATCTAACAAGGAAGGGAAATTCAAATAAAATGACCTTACAAAATACGAAAAATTTGAAAAAACAAGTTGCTCCATTTGAAAAATCAACGACAAAAGAAAGTGTTTGGCAGATCATCAATACGGTCGTGCCATTTATTATCATTATGGTACCTTGCCTATATAAGCCTGTCCGTTTCTTATTGGTTAGCATTAGTTCCCATTGTGATAGCTGCAGGATTTTTGACAAGAATTTTCATTATTTTTCATGATTGCACCCATCATTCCTTTTTTAAAAACCGCCGTGCCAATCGAATAGTTGGGACAGCCATGGGTGTTTTAACTATTTTCCCTTTTGATCAATGGGGGCATGAGCATTCCGTTCATCACGCAACAAGTGGTAACTTGGATAAACGCGGAACAGGAGATATTTGGACACTTACAGTGGATGAATATTTAGCAGCACCACTTAGACTTCGTTTAGCCTATCGTTTTTATCGCAATCCATTAGTTATGTTTGGATTAGGACCGATTTATGTTTTCATTCTTAAAAATCGATTTAATCGTAAAGGTGCCAAAAAGAAGGAACGTATGAACACTTATTTGACGAATGTTCTGATCGTTGCTTTGATTGGATTGCTTTGTTGGGCAGTCGGCTGGCAGTCATTTCTTCTTAGTACAAGGATCTATTTTCTTGCTTTCAGGTTCAGCAGGCATTTGGCTGTTTTATGTACAGCACACTTTTGAAGATTCTTATTTTGAAGAAGATAAAGAGTGGGAATATGTAAAAGCAGCAGTGGAAGGAAGTTCATTTTATAAGCTTCCAAAACTTATGCAATTCCTAACTGGAAATATTGGGTTTCACCATGTTCATCATTTAAGTCCAAGGGTACCTAACTATAAACTTGAAGAGGCACACAAAAATACACCTCCATTACAAAACGTACCAACGATTTCGCTTGCTACAAGTTTGAAGTCACTCCGTTTCCGTCTATGGGATGAGAAAAGCAAGAATTTCGTGAGCTTTAAAGACGTAAAATCTTTAGCTAAAAATAGTATTTCCGTTCAAGTAAAACCTGAACTTTAACTTCACCAACTATGACAGACTCCCTTTATTTGAGGGGAGTCTCTGTTTATATAGTAGCTGTCCAGATAAGGAGAGAACGTAAATGATTCGAATTGTCATTGCTGAGGATCAGGAAATGCTGTTAGGGGTAATTGGTTCCCTACTCAATTTAGAAGAGGATATGGAAGTGGTCGGGCAGGCAAGGAATGGAGAAGAGGCTCTTACTCTTGTGCACCGATTACAGCCGGATGTATGTATCATGGATATTGAGATGCCTGAAATGAGCGGACTTGAGGCAGCCGATGCTTTAAAGCCATTTGGATGCAAAGTGATTATTTTAACAACCTTTGCAAGGACTGGTTATTTTCAACGTGCACTAAATGCGGATGTAAGAGGTTATTTATTGAAGGATAGCCCGAGTGAGGAGTTAGCCTGCTCCATTCGCAGTATTATCGGTGGAAAGCAAATATATTCCCCTGAACTAATGGACTGATTCCAGCGATATCGAACGGGAAATAGGAGTGCTAGAACTGTTGGCCAATGGTCAAATCACAAATGAAACCTCTAATCAGCAAAGTAACACAATGGGAATTGTCAGAAATTATTTTTCAACCATCATGGATAAAATGAAGTTACCAACCGGATGAATGCTCCCATCACTTCATTTTCCAACGAAAATTCGAAGCAGAGAGACAGTTCTCCTGCTTCAAAGGATTGAAAAAACAGAAGAACCGTACGAGACGGGACCAGTGAAAAGTCAATTAAATGAAGCAAAAAAGACTAATCATCTACTAATATATATATGATTAGTCTTTTTCGTTTACTACTGTCCACATACTAAATGGTATGATGATAGTAAAAGTACCCACCACACATAAAATAACGGAAACTCTAGGTGATTAAATGATACATACTTTTTCGGGTGAGACAATCAGTTTTGATTTAATTTACAAGAAGCGTACAACGATGGGCATTTATATAGATCTTTATGGAAATGTTGAAGTGCAGGCTCCTAAAGGGACATCTGAAGAATACGTGCTTCAATTATTAGAGGAAAAATGGGATCTCATCCAACAAAGAACAAAAGAAATGAAGGATAGAACTGGTTGGACACAAGGAGAAGGTCTATGATCAGGGTGAAAGCTTTCTTTATTTAGGAAACACTTATCCCATTCTAATTTCTCAAGATACAGATATCAAGAAAGACAATGTTGTGTTTGAAGAGGATAAGTTACACGTATATGTGAAACAACATGAAGATGAAAGAATAAAACAAGCATTAAAACGATTTTATTATCAGCAATGTAAAGCGTTAGTAGAGAAGCGTATTCAATTCTATCAAAGCAACTTTAAAATAAAACCACGTTCTATTCGTATTTCTGATAGTAAGAATACCTGGGGAACCTGTGATTCAATGCGACAGTTAACATTTAATTGGAGGCTGGCGATGGCACCACTGAGGTAATCGATTACGTTGTTGTTCATGAAATGTGCCATATGGTACATATGAATCACGATCGATCCTTTTGGCGCCTTGTTGGTAAAATACTACCCTGATTATGAGCAACGGGAAAACTGGTTAGCCTTATCAAGTTGGAAAATGGTTGTTTAACGGTAGAGATGAAAGAATAGTAACTGTCTGTTTTGTCAAATAATAATAGATTGATGTAAATTATGTTATCATTAAGTCAAATGGATATTAAAATAGAAGGAGTTTGGATTGATTGAAAAAAACAGAAGAAATAAGTACATTACCGGAAAATTATGAGGAATTAAAAAAGCAGGCAAATCGAACGTCTAATTGGCGAGAACGTTTAGATGCGGTGGAAGAGTTAGGACATTGGAAGAATAAACAAATAATCGATATCCTTATGCGATTAATGAATCATGATGCTGTGTATAAGGTTCAAGAAGCTGCATACCGTCAGCTGAAAAAATTGGTGAAGAGGTTGAATTACCGCCAAGGAAAAAAGGCGACTTGGTTAAAGATGTTACTAAAATATTGTTAAGAATCAAAAAGAGTTTGCCAGCAGGTCATAGCTATGAAGAGTTCAAAGTAAAGTTACAGAAGATGAGACTTGATGTGTATGATACGTACGAAGGTGATAAGGGAGCCGATTTTGATAAATGGCTTGAAAACATATGGGCGTCACTTCCGAAAAAGTAGGATAACATAAAGTTTCATATATAAAATGTTTTTAAGACATATTTGCAGTGCTGCTATTGTGGATGGAAGAAGATATCGACCTCTGTTTCATGATTGCCGAACAAGTCTTTGCAAATGTCTAAAATATTTTTTTGATGTATGAGAGGTATTATACCCTCTAGGACTATCCTAGAGGGCTATTTTTGTTAAATATTAAAATGTTCATGTCTTTTCTGTTCTAGTTGATTTTCCCCGGGCTTATTTTCCTTATCCTTATAATCCCTCCCTTTCTCTATTTAAACAAAAGATCAAAGTCCCCTTATCTGAATTCCTGAAATATTTAATATTCAAACATTATATAGTATAATTTTGGAATAAAATACTATTTTTCCAATAAAAAGAATTTTGTTTACAATTTGTATCGAAGAAGTTAAGTTTAAGAAGATTAAGAAAAATCTATCATGATATTGAAAGGGGGTACGCATGGATTTCTCGCTTTATTTACATTTGTTTGGAAAAAATAAACCCGCATCCATTAGTTGAAAGCGATGAAGCATAAAAAAAGAAAGTGAAACAATGAATTTGAAGAAATTTATTGATTAAAGTTAAGATAATTGCAGGAAAGCAAAAGTTGAAGAACTGGCTCAAAAGCAAAGCTCATTGCTGACTATATTGGTTAAGCAATCATGGCTTATTTTCAAAGACAGGGTGTATCTATTCCAAAAATGGAGGAATCAGATTGAATACCGTAATTAATATTAACTCATTACAAAAACAATATGGTGATAAAATGGTGCTTAAAGGCATATCTTTTGCTGTTAAACGTGGTGAGATATTTGCCTTGCTTGGAACTAATGGAGCGGGAAAGACCACAGCCCTTGAATGTATAGAAGGAGTTCGTAAGTATAGCGGTGGAACGATAGAGGTTCAAGGTAAAATCGGTGTTCAACTTCAATCCTCATCATTGCCTAAAAACATTAAAATAATAGAAGCACTAAAACTGTTTGCAAAATGGAATGCTTCAACTATTGATATGGATCTTGTTCAAAGGTTGCATTTGAACACGATTCAAAATAAAAAATATAAAGAATTGTCAACTGGGCAAAAACGGAGATTACACTTAGCCATAGCTATGATCGGTAATCCTGATATTATTTTTCTCGATGAGCCTACAGCAGGACTCGATGTAGAAGGTCGAGTAGCGTTGCATGCAGAAATAAAAGAACTTAAAAAAAGTGGGAAAACCGTTGTCATGTCTAGTCATGACATGGCTGAAGTTGAAGAACTATGTGACCGACTTGCAATTCTGAAGAATGGCTATATAGGTTTTATTGGTACAGTATACGAGTTAACAAAGAATAGGCAGGATACCTATAGAATACAACTCAAATTATCGGCACCCCTAGAAACGAATACCTTTTCATCTTGCTCTTATAAAGGAGAACATCAAGGTTACCAAATATTTGAAACTAGTAAGTTAGAAGATGGTCTCTATGAATTAACAACGCTCTTAAGAGAGCAAAAGAATTCTATACAGGATCTAAAAGTTGAACACACCAGCTTAGAACAACGTTTTGTGGATATTGCAAGGGAGGGAAATATATGAGTGCGTTTCTATATGGAATCGTCCTTCAGTGGAGGCTGGATTTTCGAAATAGAGGAATTTTACTCACTTATTATATCATTCCACTAGTATTCTTTTTATTTATGGGTGGCATCTTTACTTCAATTGATCCAACTGCCTATAAAACATTAATCCAATCTATGACGGTTTTTGGTGTGACAATGGGGGCAATTCTAGGTACACCAACACCACTTGTTGAGCTTTACTACAGCGAAATGAAAAAAGCATATAAGGTTGGTGGAATACCTTTTTGGATAGGAGTAGTTAATAATTTTATTTCGGGTCTTATACATCTATCTATTATGAGCATAATTTTATTTATTATCGCACAAATTGCATTTAATGCTAGTGTACCTATTAATTTTTTGATATATTTTGTTACTCTTGAGATATTCATTGTTACTTCTCTTGCAATAGGGACAGTACTTGGATTATTTGTGAAAAGCACCTCAAAATTGACGATGGTTTCACAGCTCATATTTTTACCGTCCATTATGCTATCTGGAATTATGTTTCCATCTGATATGCTGCCAAAGACATTGCAATCTATTGGGAACATCTTTCCTGCAACGTGGGGCTATTTGAATTTATGTAGTAATAAATTGGATATCTGGTCAATTTCCCCATCAATCATAATGATTATAGTTGCTCTTTTGCTTTGCACCTGGAGACTTGGACGATTACATACCGACTAATTTACGAAAACGAGCATTTGCCCTGATGAACAACGTAATTACAATACAGTACAGTGCCCTCCTTATAAATCTCCAATCCAAATAGCTATGGATAAAATGAAGGATTAATCTTTATAGAAATCTGATTGTTTAAAGTCTTGCATAAAAACTAATGATCAGGATAGGAATAGAGAAACGATGAGATTTTCCTCTCATCGCTTTTCTTGTTCTTATATTAAAAGATTTTTAGAATCTTTAAGATAAAGTACTGAATCACAGTTAAAAACGCTAAAAATGAAAAGTTATAAATGCTAAACCTAATTAAATAATTTTTACTCTCCTTTGGGTTTGCCTGAATGAATAGTTTATAGGAGATCACACTGGCCAAAGAGGCAATAATCGTCCCAAGTCCTCCAACATTGACTCCCAATAATAAAGGTTTCCAATCGGTGGTGAATGTTGAGAGAAGAATGGAAGCAGGGACATTGCTGATCAATTGACTTAATAAAATCGAACTAAAATAGACGGAGCTAGAGTCTTTCAGGCTAGCACTGGCAAGGGTGTGTACTGTAGTCGTGCTAGAAATATTTCCGATAAAAATAAAAAAACAAATAAAGGTTAGTAACAGCAAATAATCAATCTTGATCAATAATTTCCCATTCAAGATACATGTGGTCATCAATGTGATGATGAACGCAATCTGGTAACTTATGATTCCAAAAATAGAAGCGATGATGATCGCTAATAACATTCCCCAGACCATTGCTTTATTTCGATCGCCGATTGGAATAGAAGTAAGCTCTATTTTTAGTTCTTTTTCATGAAGTCTTTGAATGAAAATATATAGCGAACTAATTCCAAGTACGGCCATTAACAGGATGGTCGTAAAAAATGACATAGGCTTAATTCCGTAAAAAGAATAGATGAACAAATTTTGCGGATTTCCCATTGGAGTTAGGCTGCTTCCAATATTTGCTGCAATGGTTTGAAGGATAATGGTATCCATCATGTTCATTTTTGTCTTTTTACTAAGAACAAGGGTCAAGGGTACAAAAGTAAGTAAAGCGACATCGTTCGTTACGAACATCGAGCTAATAAAGCATAATAAAATGAGAATAGCTGAAACGGTTTTGCTATTATGACATTTATTCAAAATGACAACGGCCAATTTA